>CALKKV010000001.1 GCA_937992195.1 uncultured Gammaproteobacteria bacterium
TGCAATAATTTTGTTGCGTGCATCGGATCCTCTGAAATTTAGTGATTCCAGGGGAAAATATTCGATGCACGCGCTGTTTTAGCTAAAGTTTAATCGCTAAACACTTATTTTCAAAAGATATTTTGTGGGGATATCTCAGGAACCGACTTATCTATACATTTAGAAGCTCAATTGAACAAGTAGCATGGGCGCTTAACGAGAGGCCGTGGAAGACGTTAGAATATGAAATCCCAGCTGAACGGTTTAATGCATGTGTTACGTCAATCGGTTGAATTCGTAACAAAAAGCGGTCAGTTATCGTAAAGTCATGCCCAAACTAGATCGACTTATTTGTAGGATCGAGTCTAAGTTTCTGCAGTTAACTCCTTCGCACGAATCATCCGCCACTGCCTAAGCCATCTTCCAGTTCAACCATATGGATATCTCTCTTATCTTTAACTGTTTCCATTACTGCAAAGGAATGTGTCTGTAGCAAGTTTGGTAACTTGCCAATTTTTTCTCCGACCAGTTCGCGAAAATGCGCGATATCTTTGGTGCGAACTTTTAACATGTAATCAAACTGCCCGGCGATCATCAGGCAAGTTTCTATTTCAGGGATAAGGTTGACTGCCTTGTTGAATTCATCTAATGCGTTATCACCGGTTTGCGCGAGGCTAACGTGGACAATCGTGACATGACCCAGGCCAACTAATGCGGTATCTACGTTAGCGCTGTAGCCACTGATAATTCCTTGTTTCTCAAGTCTACGAACGCGCTCCGAGCAAGGGGTTTTCGTCAGGTGGACACGATTAGCGAGCTCGACGATGGAGAGTCGACCGTTTGACTGCAGTTCGTCGAGTATTCTGCGATCAATCATATCTAATTTCCTCTTCATATAGGAATTATACCTATTATTTACCACTTTATAGGAAAAAAGTAATTATAAAGTCGCATAAAAGTACCAAAGACTAGTCAATATGCCTAAAAATACTTCACTAAGGGCAGAAATAAAAACCTAGATTCGGCAGAATAAGCTGTCCTTGAAAAGCTGGATCGCTCAATAAACCTCAACAAGAATAGGATAGGAAAATGACAGAAAAGATAGTGGTAGGGATGGATGGCCATGATTCCGGTGCACGTGCATTGGATTTTGGGGCCAACTTGGTCAATAAACTCGGCGATTGTGAGCTAGTGGTAGCGTACGTAATCGAATGGTCTCCGTATTCATTTCAAACAGCGGAAGAAAATGCCGAACGTCATTCGCGGCGTGAGGAAGAGATTTCTACAGCGCTTGAACGTGTGATTAACCCCGCCTTAGAACAACTAGAGGGAAAAGGGATAAAAGCAAATGGTGTCGTTCGCCACGGCGATGTCGCGGATACATTGAACGCGATTGCCGGAGAGAACAAAGCGAGCCAGATCATCGTCGCGAAATCATCCGAGGGTGGTTTTACTAAGCGTATATTCGGTAGCTCTACGACCAATCTGGTCATGAGTGCCGATGTACCTGTGACAGTCGTTAATTAGGGAGATAGAAATGAAAAATATAAAAACATTATTTGCGGCTGTTTGTGCTTTCGTCTGCTTGTCTACACCGGTGTTTGCGCAGGAGGCATTGACGTTAGATGAAAAAGTGAATCAGATGTTTTCCAGCTCGACCGGATGGTTTGTTAATCTGATTTTTGCGCCGTTTCCCGGCACAACCTTTCCCTGGATCGTGATGTGGCTGGTTATTGCCGCGTCGGTATTCACGATCTATTTTGGATTCGTCCAGTTTCGTTATTTCAGGCATGCGATTTCGCTAGTGAAAGGCGACTACTCCGATCCAAACGATGCCGGTGAAGTAAGTCACTTTCAGGCGTTGGCAACAGCGCTATCCGGGACCGTGGGGCTGGGAAATATTGCGGGCGTAGCGGTTGCCGTAGGAATCGGTGGCCCAGGCGCAACGTTTTGGATGATTTTGGCGGGTCTGCTCGGCATGGCATCGAAGTTTACGGAATGTACTTTGGGTGTGAAGTATCGAAATGAATACCCCGACGGTACGGTTTCTGGTGGCCCGATGTACTACATCTCTAAAGGGTTTAAAGAACTTGGCTTGCCAGGCGGTAAAATTTTAGCGGTGCTGTTCGCGGTGTTTTGTATTCTCGGCGCTTTAGGCGGCGGCAATATGTTCCAGGCGAACCAGGCCCATGCGCAGATCTCCGGTATTGTTGGCGATTATCCAGGTTGGATCACTGGCGTAATTTTTGCCACGGTTGTATTTATCGTAATCGTTGGTGGAGTGAAATCAATTGCTCGCGTCACTGAGAAGGTGGTTCCTTTTATGGGTATTCTCTACGTTGGCGCTGCTCTGGTTATTCTTCTGATTAACTACGACAAGATTGGATGGGCCTTTGGCCAGATTTTCGAAGGCGCTTTTACCGGTCTTGGTATCGCGGGTGGCTTTGTTGGTGCATTAATACAAGGTTTCAAACGTGCAGCATTCTCAAACGAAGCTGGAGTTGGTTCAGCGGCAATCGCACACTCTGCGGTACAAACCAAAGAGCCTATCACTGAAGGTTTTGTGTCTTTGCTTGAACCATTAATCGATACTGTCGTTATCTGTACGATGACCGCGTTGGTGATTACTATTTCCGGTCAGTTAATCTCTGATCCAAATACGGGTCTATACCTTCTTGACGGCTCGCATATCGCGACGGTTGATGGAAACACTGGCGTATCGCTAACTTCTGCAGCATTTGGTTCAGCAATCAGCTGGTTCCCATATGTTCTGGCCATAGCGGTAGTGTTGTTTGCGTTTTCGACAATGATTTCCTGGTCGTACTATGGGTTGAAAAGCTGGACTTATTTATTTGGCGAAGGAAAAGTTTCAGAACTGGTCTTTAAAGTGATCTTCTGTATTTTTATTATCATTGGTGCTGCTGCAAGTCTTGGTCCTGTAATTGACTTCTCCGATGCCGCGATATTTGCAATGGCAGTGGTCAATATTCTTGCACTGTACTTCCTGATGAAAGTTGTGAAAAAAGAGCTTCACTCTTATGTCGCACGTCTCAATTCAGGTGAGATAAAGAAGTTTTCACACTAGCAAATAACTTGATGGCAGAGACTATTGTTCTCAGCCATCTAGCTACAATTTTTCATAAGTATTGTAGTGACGATTAGTAAGATTGGGGTGCATTTAGCACCCCAATTTTTTGTTGAAATTTTAGGGCACTACTCGGCTTCAGACTTTTTAGCCAAATAGAGCTTTACTGTTGCGCCATAGCGATCTAGCAAAGATGCACCAACAATAACAACTCCACCAGTGATTCCAAGGCCAATCCATCCCGATTGCATTAGCAGTTGTGTGATATTTGTTATTAGGGTGTAAGAAGTCACCAGGATGATGAGACCGCCAGCAATTGACATCAGTTTTGATTTGAAATTGATACCATAAAAAACAAAAAATAAACCGGCGGTAATAGCACAAGTTGTGATCAACATATTGGCTGGTTCAAACAATGCGCACAAGATATTCAGGGCGGCCATTTTAAGAGCGATCAAAGTAACAATCGAGTTTTTTAACTTGCTGTGACTGATCATGCGATAGTCAAGCATAAATGCTGCTAAAAGTGCGCTCGTAAAAGCCAGGTTGAGTGCAACTTCGGGCGTTGATAAACCAAATATTCCAATGGAGAAAAAGGTGGTAACAAATCCCGCAGCGGCCTGAACTAACCTTAAGCTAATAGAAGCAAACTGATTGTCACCAGCTTCTTTCGCCAGTTGACGAGAAATAAAATAAACACATAGTGCGCCAACGATTGTCAAAACAGGCTCGAAAGTATAGAAACCCGTGCTGCGAACAAATACTAGTAAAGCCGGTACAAATAACATGCAGCGTGAAAAAATACCGCCAGGTGTTGTGAGTGTTTCGTCTTGTTGAATGAGCTTGCGCTGATAGAAAAAGGCAGTAATCGCTAAAACGAAAAATACCGCGGTGAGCATCAATCCTGAGCGCACTGGGATGAGCAGTGCCATGTTTAACAACATAAATATGGCAGTTAACTTTCCGGCAGATCGCCTGGCCATAATGCGAAAAGCAAACCAAACAACCGGTAACAGCAATGCGAAAGCGCCAATGGCGACCAGTGTAATACTAGAACCATCAACAATGGTCCATTTAGCAAATGAGGGTAATCCTTGCGTGATATTCTCAACGTTAAACAAGGAAAAAATGAGCGCGCCGATAACTGTAAAGTTGGCTGGTACAGAAACTAAAGACAAACCAAAAAACATCCTTGCGCCACGATATTCCTTTAATAACAAACTAAGTAACAAACCAGCGCCAGCGAGCAAACCTGACTGGGCTAATAACTTAAGATATCGTTGTACATCATTTTGTTCAGTCCAGCCTTGAATCAGAAACATGGACATGGAGGCAACCATGATGATTGCCCCACACACACGCATAATTTCAGAGATCGTTGCAAATTGTTTTATACTGAGGATGGCGCGGGATAATTTACCAGGCTTCTGTTTGTCTTCCTCGAGTTCTTCTCTGTTTGATGTTTCTGCTTCTTTCGAAAGCTGACTATCAATCGCTATTGTATTAGTCATTGTTCATGCCCTTATGACTGCCAACCAGCTCTTCTAGCTCAAGTTCAAGTTCAAGCCGTTGTTCCGCTTCGATATATTCATTATCGAGCAGATCTTCCACTTCCATTAACGGGTATTCAGTTTCTTGTGCGAGTAGACGTGACTCCCATCGATCAAAAGTCTCTTCAATACCGCTACTATGGTCGCCCTCAAGGCGTTGGATAATATGGTTCGCACGAGCGGCGGATTCCCTTGAACGAAAACTGTTTCGTTGTAGACTGAGTTCTGAAACACGAGACTCGACCTTTTTGAGATTGTCTGCTACATGCCGCTCAGTGCTTCTATGGGCGACAAGATTTTTTTGGAGTAGATCCAGTTCTCCCTGATTTTGCTTTTTGCGTTGCAAGCACTGGAGCGCTTTATCCTGGTCTTCCTTCGCTGCACCTACAGCGCGTTCATGCCATTTTTCACTATCCATTCTGAGTTTCTCGATGCGAGCCTCAAGCTGTTTCCCATCTTTCTGCAGACGGCCCAAGCGCACTCGCGTATCAGCAGCAGCCTGCCGTGCCTTTTTTATCGATGCCTCAATGACCGCATCATGGTTTTCTACTTGGTCAACAAGATTGTCCACAGAAGCAGTCAAAGTTGTAGAAATTCGTTTAATTAAGCTCATTCAATTGTCCTCGTTGTTTATGGTTGAAGCTGAAGAATGGCTAATAAGTGCTATATCAACAACTAAAATGATAATAGTTGCGATATATTAGACACAAAGTACAAAAATATTGAACTTTATAGGGAGACAATTATGATTCGGTCGTTCAATCTAATCGAGACACTAAAGAAGCAGCTTAAGCAAGAAGGCGTGACCTATCGAGAGCTGGCTGACAGGCTTGAGGTGTCTGAATCTGCTGTTAAACAGATGTTTGCGGCTGGAAATTTTTCACTACGCCGGCTCGATCAAATATGTGATGTACTCCGTCTCGATCTTGCTGAGCTGATGGATCTGGTGGCCAGTCGCGAGTCAGGAATAGAACAGCTTGATGTCAAACTTGAAAAAGAGCTGGTTAGCGATATCAAGCTGTTGCTAGTGGCGTATTGCCTAGTGAACTATTGGAAGGTAGAAGATATTCTGGAGCGATATGCGCTTGATGAAAAAGAAGTGATCCGAATCCTGGCTCGTCTTGATCGTATGAAACTTATAGAGTTACTACCGGAAAATCGCGTACGCTTATTAATATCAAATAATTTTAAGTGGCAAGAGAATGGACCAATCGAGCGTTACTTTCAGACACAGGTACAGCAAGAGTTTTTTAAAGGCAACTTCAAAATGGACGGTGCGCTGCGTTTGATAAAAAATGGCGATATTACCCCCCACGCACAAAAGCAATTAGTCGAACGTATGATGGCAGTGGGCAAGCTGTTTGATGATATCTTGCGAGATGAACGCAAACAACCGGTGTCGATTCGAAAGGGAACCACGATGATTTTAACTATTCGTAACTGGCAGTTTGAAGCGTTTCACGCATTTGAAAGAGAATAAAACTTCCCGCTTCCCTATTTCTATACCACGACCAGATTGAGAATGTTAAACAAACCAAAAATCAATAGTTTTGCTTCTGACAATGTATCGACAGCCTGTTCGGAGGTGATGGATGCAGTTATTGCAGCAAATAACGGGATTGCTGATTCCTATGGGGAAGATGACTTTTCAACGCGTCTGGATAAAAAACTGTCTGCTGTTTTTGAAACCGAGGTACGTGTTTTTCCAGTGGTAACCGGCACAGCTGCGAATGCGCTAGCGTTGTCAGCTTTAACGCCGTCGTTTGGCAAGATTTACTGTCATGAAATGTCTCATATCAACACTGATGAATGTGCTGCGCCGGAGTTCTTCACCGGCGGGGCTAAGCTGATTCCAGTTGCAGGAGAAAATGGCAAAATTCAGGCTGATTATCTTTCGTCTATGATAAGGGGTCGAGGAAATGTTCATGCGGCGCAGCCTTCGACTGTGAGCTTTACGCAATCTTGTGAAGTGGGAATGGTATACCAGCTAGAAGAGATCGCGGCTATTTCTGATGTAGCGAATGCCCATGGCATGCATGTGCATATGGATGGTGCACGGTTTGCAAATGCACTGGTGGCGTTAGATGTCAGCCCCGCAGAGATGACCTGGAAGTCAGGTGTCGACGTTTTGTCATTCGGCGGAACGAAAAATGGTTGTTTAGCTGCTGAGGCAGTAGTGTTTTTTAAACCCGAGTTAGTACAGTCTTTCCCTTATTTGCATAAGCGATCAGGGCAGCTACTTTCTAAAATGCGCTTTCTATCTGCACAGTTAGAAGCCTATATATCGAATGATGTGTGGTTGCGGAATGCCCGGGCGGCAAATACATCAGCAAATAGACTTAGTCAGGGTTTAGCAGCGCTTCCTGAGGTGGAGCTTGCTTATCCTACACAGGCAAATGAGATATTCGTTCACTTACAGCGGCCACTGATTAAGCATTTAACCAAAGTTGGATTTCATATTAATGAAGAAGAGCTGGATGGTACAGCACCACCGAGGTTTGTTACCGCGTGGAATACTGAGCCATCAGAGGTGGACTATTTATTGGAGCAAATTAGCGTTTTCTATGATCGGGATTAGTCTTACCTGTGTTCGTAATCTTGTAGTAAGCTCACCGGCTTGATGCGGAAGTTATTTAAGATTATCGCGCATAACTATTATGGAAATGCAATGATAGCTATCGTTAGAGAAACTAAAACTAAACCCATTGAAGCCGACCGTGACTTTGGGGTTTCCTAAAAATAATTATAGTTTTATATGGCGAGCGATAGATTCAAGCAATTTATTATTGCTCTAGTTGGAATAGCAGCGATATCAGCTGTCGCCGCATCTTTTTATTTGATCCGGAAGAAAGCGGGTTTTCCGGTATGGCATATGGTGAATTGCAATGCCGGGGGTCAGCAGGCGGATTGCCACGTGTTGAAAGACCAAGAAACAATTATTCTTGTGGATGCAGGAACTGAGATAACTGCCAAAGAGTATTTGTTACCGTTCCTTGCAAAGAAAAGTATAAAGTCTATCGATCACTTTTTTATCAGTCACCCTCACACCGATCACTACGAAGGTCTTCAGGCATTGATCGATGCGAATATCAAAATAGATCATATTTATTTTAATCGACCTCCTGTAGGGGTCTCTGACTTTGCCTATATTCCCGAGCACTTCGAAGCGCTGCTGGCTAAGGCTGCTGCCTTAGGTGCCGAGGTGAGAAACATCCAACGAGGGGACAGGTTTGAGTTTCCGACCACAACAATGATGGTGCTAGAGGCGAAAAAGGAGAAGCAGCGCGGAGGTGTGAATGATTATTCGATCATTATGCGTTGGCAAGCTGGCGGATACACATCTTTGTTTACGGGAGATTTGAATTGGCCGCTTGGTAGGCAGTTGGTCGGGGATCCACTTTATAAGGCAGACTTTTATAAAGTGCCCCATCACGGTGTGACCGGTATCGCCCCTGACGCATTCTCAGATATGGTCGACCCTGCGTTAGCGATGGTGCCCGCGCCCAAAGTGTTATGGAATCATCCCAGAGGAGAGCAATTCAAAACATGGGCAACAAAACGATATGAAGAGAAAGGAATGATGACATGCATTAACGGGTTTAATGGGCACGTGAGTTTGTCCTTCGAGAATACGAGTGTGACGGTAAAACCTGCCATCGACGGATTTATGTGTCGTGCTACACGTCTGCAAGTTAAGGCGAAAGAGATGGTGAATTTAGACAGTAAAGATAGTTTGGGAGTAAAAATAACGCCAATATCAAACTTCCTTTTAGATGACTAAAAAATAATTGGATGAATGCTGGCGATATCTTTAATTAATAAAGAAGTTATAGAAGGCAAGCGCAATAAACAGGATGATGACGACAACCAATAAATTGATTGGTGAGCGGCCGCTGGACGCATGATTTGTTGTGATGCGAGGGCCGTAGTTATCAGAGCTATTTTTTTTATCAGACATTAATAAATATGATAAAAGCGCACCCTTCATACTAAGAATGGATTTCTATCGTAGCGAGTATGCTTGCATGTATCGGTCTATTCTACATTCTATTTATAAGGCTTGGGTATTCGAACTATGTATATACCATGCCACCGTGTTTTCGAGAGAGAGGTACAATAAGTCAGATAGCAATTCGCGATCTTTCTTCTAATTGAGTTTGCCGATCACAGCAAGGTTATCGCCTGGCTTGGTAAGACAAGGGTAATGGCGTCCTACCAGAATGCCATCTATTTCAGCATGATATTCAACTGGTTTTTTTCCGGTTCGCTCGACATCATAAATCAACGCAATCACATCTCCCTTTTTTATGGTGTCTCCAAGATTAAATTGCATTTCGAGTAATCCTGAATGTTTGCATGTGGTGAAACAACGCCCGTCCGGCATATCGATTTGAATAGACTCTGTCTTGGCAGCCTCACCTGAAAGAATTTGTGCATGCTTCAGAATATTATCAACACCGCGTTTCGCAATTGCAGCGCTGGTGGCGTCTGCTGAACCGCCGCCACCTATTTCTGTACTAACAAATATCTTACCTTGATTTTCAGCAGCGGTATCATACATATGCACCGCATCAAGTTCTAAGAGCATGACAGAATAAGGGGCGTTAAATGCTTCCATAGCGGCAACGCATCGCGCTTGTTGGGCTTTATCTTCCAGAATATGCGCTGCGGCAAAGGGAACAAACTGGAGGGTTTTACCGCCCGAATGAATATCTACGACATAGTCGGCCAGCGGTAGTAGTGTTCGACTAAAGTAATCAGCAATAATTTCAGTGATATTTCCATTGGGATTGCCGGGGAAAACGCGATTCATATTGCCGCCGTCAATCCAAGACGTGCGTTTACCTGCGCGAAACGCGGGGTAGTTCATTGCAGGTATGATGATGACGCGACCCTGAATATCATCTGGATTCAATGAATTTGCAAGAGACCATAATGCAATGGGACCTTCATATTCATCGCCATGATTGGCGCCGGTAAGTAACGCGGTTGGTCCCTTGCCGTGCTTTGCCACGGTGATCGGTATCATCACCGCGCCCCAGGCCGAGTCGTCTCCGGAATAGGGTACTTTTAAATAACCGTGTTGAATGCCGTCTGCTTCAAAATCGACGGTGGCGCTAATTGGGTTATCTCGCAATTTTCTAATAATTTTATCTTTAATCGAACATTAGACCGAAAGCAGTCTGTATGCAATTCTAAACTGCTATAAAAACAATGTAACGATTGAAGGCCAGATTAGAAGCACGCTTAACGCCAACAATTGCAATCCAATGAAGGGCAAAAACCCTCGGAATATGTCGGTCAATGAAATATGTGGTGGGGCGACGGACTTCAAGTAGAAGGCAGCACCGCCAAACGGAGGAGACAAAAAGCTGACTTGCATGTTCATACAAAAGAGGACACCAAACCATACGCCAACATAACGCGGCTCGAGTTGCCCAATAAAACCGATTTCTTCAATCGGTAGTGCTTTTACAATGGGCAGAAAGACTGGGATGATGAGTAATACGATTCCTACCCAGTCCATAAACGCACCCATAAACAATAATATCAACATCATTGTCAGGAGTACGAGAAAAGTGGGCATCTCAGCACCGACGATAAGTTGTGCAATATAGGAAGGGCCGCCGGCTAAGGTATAGGCGCCGGAGAGCGCAGCAGCGCCAACGGTGACCCAAATTATAGTTCCAGTAGACCGTAAGGTTCGCATTAAACTATCCCATACTAGTGCGACCGATGCTTCTCCGCGAAGTAGTGCGATAACAAATACCGCTAGCGCGCCCATGCCTGCAGCTTCAGTGATGCCGGTAATGCCGCCATAGATCGAGCCTAATACAATGCTAATGATTATGACTGGTGGCAATAATCCTTTTCCATATTTCCAGCCGTCAAAGGACTGTGCTTTTCCAAATACAAACAAGACCAGCGCAGCTCCTAAGGCGGCTGTCGCTATCAGCCAGGGCAAGTGATAGGACATACCAAGAAAAATAGAACCTTGATCTTCCGTTAGATCAGCATTAATTCCAAAAAGCGTGTATAGCCCAGCGCGAACTACAAGTAAAGATGCAATAGCGGTAACAACTATTGAGAGAAAGCCGCCGAACATCACCGCTTTATCTCTTCCCGTTGGGTCATCAGGGTCAGGTTCAGGAAGTGGTGCAAGAGAAGGGTTCATTCGCGTTCGCACCAAAATATAAATGATGATAAATGCCGCCAGCATAAACCCTGGTAAAAATGCGCCGGTAAACAACGCGCGGATAGACGTCTCAGTGATCAGTCCGTAAATGATCAAAACAATAGAAGGCGGGATCATCGTTCCCAGAGAGCCCGATGCGCAAATGGTGCCGATCGCAAGATTCTGGTCGTATCCGAGGCGCAACATTTGCGGCAGGGCAATTAAGCCAAGCAGCACGATTTCTCCGCCAATAATCCCCGACATCGCTGCCAGTAGAACCGCCATCAGCGATGTAACTACTGCGATGCCACCCCGTAATCGACTGAGCCAAAAATCGAGGGAGTCATACATCGTTCTTGCGACGCCAGACCGTTCGAGGAGCGCCGCCATAAAAATAAACAGTGGCACCGAAATCAGAACATATTCGGTTAACAGATCAAATATTTTCTGCGTCAGTATATAGAGCGGTCCCGTCCCTGGTCTGCTTGTTAGCAAACCTTCCCCGAAACTCATGGGATCTGTCAGCAATGTGGGTTCAAACTTCATCACCATGACTAACAGCGCTAACGCTGCGGAAGCCAGTCCTAGCGGCATACCAATCGCCAGAAGCAGTATCAGGCCGATTACGAGTACTAAAGAAATTGTTCCGACGTCCATATGTTAGCCCCCGACACTGCGTTTGATTGCTTCTAACTCGTCTTCATCGAGTTCATCGATGCCGGTGCTTTTGCTAGGCGCTAAATGCCAGTCTGAAATAAGATTAATCGCAGCTTGAATCGCAATCAAAACAACAATGATCAATATCATCGGCTGCACAGTTGCAGGTATCGGTGGATCAAATGCAGTGCCGAACATTTCCCATTTGTAAAATTTGGTAACAAAAACCTGCTTGTAGCTTCCAAAAACCAGAAAGAATGCGAATATCCAAAGAAGTCCGACCGATATGATATCGAAGGTATGTTGCAACCATCTCGGAACGGCATCATAGAGTAAAAAAATTCGGATATGGCAGCGCTGCTGCATTGCATACAGGCCGGAAAACAAAAAAACGTAACCAGCAATCCAAAGAGTCAATTCATTTGCCCACAAGGTTGGCGCTTCGAATACGTATCTCAGAAAAACTTCATATAGCATTACTGATGTCATTGAGATGATCAGTATCATCGTAATGCGTCCGAAAAATATAGCGATCCGATCAATTGCTCTCCAGTGCTCGTACTCCATCTCTGCGCAGCGAATGGTGCGCACACCGAAAAAAAATATGACGGGAATCAATAATAATGCTGCCCAATCGATGGCATCGGCAAACCCGCCAAACAGCCCAGGAAGACTCGGAGTCACATCCTTTCTTTGCTGTAGCTCGGTAATTTGATCAAGCAGACTTTGGTTTGCTGGCGGAATAAAATCGAGAATATAGGCAGGGGCATGCCACACGGCCCATCCTGCACAAAAGACAAAGGTGAATGGGATCAGCCATTCTAGCAGGCTGCCGGAATCATTCTGCATGTCTATGATCCTCTCGAAGTGTTTGAGTTTGTCTTATCGACGTGTTTGAAAAACGACCTTTAACTAAACCGCATTGATGGCTTGCGGAACGCGTCTTTCTGACTTTTACAAAGTCTTATTTTTTTAGTTTGCCCAAATTGAGTAAGCAAAGCGGCAGGACCTAAGTCCTGCCGCTCAGTAGAAAGTGCGCTTTTCTACTTCATTGCACCTAAATCTTTTAGGAAGGCAATATGACTTTCGAGCAGTGCTTTCGATTCTGGCGTAGTTGCGAATTCTGTCCAGCCTTTTTGAACCGCATCACGATACTTGGCTAGCTCTTCAGGAGACCATTCGTAGAGGTTTACTCCTTTTGCACGAAGGTCTTTTGCAGTTTGCGCATTCTTCACTTCATTCGCGGTTGCATTACGTAGTGCAAGGGCTTGCATTGCAACTTTCATAATAGCCTGATGACTCGCTGGCATCTCGTCCCAGATGTCTTTTCGACAGGCAAGGTGATCAGCTGGCATAGAGTGGAAGCCAGGAAAGTTCGTATGCTCAGCAATATCGTATAAACCAAGGCCAACATTATTGGTCAGGTTAGCAGCGTCAGCGCCATCAATAATTCCGGATTCCAACGCGGTAAAGATTTCATTAAAGTCCATCACAATTGGTGAGGCGCCCAAATTTTTAAATACCAACGTAGCCATTCCTGGTGGAGAACGGAACTTCCAGTTTTTAAAGTCTTCAACATTGCGAATTGGTTTAGTAGAAGACAGAGATTCTGGTCCAGGTATCCACCAGCCAACGAATTCCATGTTATGTGAATTGTAGAGATCGTTGACTTTCTCATAGCCCCCGCCATGAATTAACCACGCCATTTGCTGGTAGGGGTTTTGATAGCCACCCATTAGGTCTCCAGCAAATTGAAATGCTGGGTTCTTACCAGTCTGGTATGCGCCACCGGTCATATCACAGTCGAGAATTCCGGTTGCAGCGGCATCAAAGGTTTCAGCGGACTTAACTACCGAGGAAGAGAAAAACATCTCCACCTGAATTTCGCCATTTGACATCGCAGAGATATCATCAATGAATTCCTGGGCCATTTGGCCTGACAAGGTTTCGGTTGAGAAGTGCGTTTGGATACGCAGTTTAGTATCGGCGGCACTGACGTTTCCCGCAGCGATTGTTAACGCTAAAGCAGCCACTCCCGAGGTGACTAGTTTCATAGCAGGTTTAAAAGTAGGGTTCATTTTTCTCCTCGTTAGGTGATTAACATTTATCTTCTGGCGGTTAAGCCTGAATTCTTTTTTACTGGTCTAAAAGCCAATTAAGTTATAAGTCTGCATTATGACTTGAACAACAGAACTTTGTCTAATTTTACAGCCATTTTTGCAGACAGACAGCCCTGCGGCGTCAACCCGACTGCTAAATCAGGTTTGACTGCATGAAGTTTGGAAAGATGTATCTTGGCGTAATCATTAACGACCCATCCAGCCGCCGTCTACGGTAACTATTGACCCATGTAAGTAATCGGAAGCATTTGAGGCGAGAAACACAATAGGTCCAGCAAAGTCTTCAGGGTTTCCCCAACGCCCTGCCGGGATCCGTTCAAGAATTGACTCGCTGCGTACAGGATCATCCTGCAGCGCCTGGGTATTGTCGGTACGGATATATCCCGGTGCAATGGCGTTGACATTGACGCCTGAGCTCGCCCATTCATTTGCAAGTGCTTTTGTCAGTTGACCGATCGCACCTTTACTTGCGGCATATCCGGGTACCGCTATACCGCCCTGAAAGGTTAGTAACGATGCGGTAAAAATTATCTTTCCTTGGCCTCGTTTTACCATGTGTTTGCCAATTTCTCGTGACAAGATAAATTGTGCATTGAGATTTACGTCAATGACTTTATCCCAGTATTCGTCGGAATGCGCTAAAGCCGGGGCACGCATGATGGTACCCGCATTGTTCACCAGAATATCGATTTTTGGATGATTGGTGTTGACGATTTCGATAAATTCTAGCAACGCTGGCCTGTCCGAGAAATCACAGGTATATCCCTGAAACCGCAGACCGAGATTCTCTATTTCCCTTGATATTTCGCTCTCTTTTGGGCTTGGGCTGTCGCTTACGCCCAAGATATCTGCTCCTGCATTGGCCAGGGCGATCGCCATTGCTTTCCCTATGCCACGACTACAGCCTGTGACCAATGCGGTCTTTCCTGCTAATGAAAACTGATTAAGTACTGACATTGTGTGCCTTCTATGCAGAGTTGAATAAGGTTATTTACAGCGCCAAGAGATTGCTCCAGGGGCCGGTCATTAGGCTTCCGACGACTCCTGCAGGTCGTGGTCCTGATTGGGCCACAAACAGCGCAAATTGCTATGCGCGGCACCATTTTAGGCCATATTTCAACCGATATTTGGCATAGAATCCACTGAATAATAGGCGTGGCAAATTGAGCTTAAACATACTCCTATTTGCGGAGAGGCAGAACGAGGATAAATACGGAATGAGAAGAAACTTAATGCTTAAATTAGGTTCTTAATGAGACGAAAAAATGAGAAACATAGATCGACGGTAATGATTCGATATGACCGATTTATAAAAGATGTAATCGATAAAGCTGGGATTACGATCAATGGCGATCAGCCCCATGACATACAGCTGCACAATGAAGATCTTTTCAAAAGGGTTTTCTATCAAGGCACATTGGGCCTTGGAGAGTCTTACATGGAGAAAGAATGGGATTGCGATCGTCTGGATATCTTGTTCGAAAAAATACTTCGCGCCCGAACAGAGAAGAGAGTTCACTTCAATTTCTCTGTGGCGATGTTGGCGGTTGGTCATATTTTTACCAATATGCAATCTATGGCCAGAGCGTCTCAAGTTGCCGAGGTGCACTATGACTTGAGTAATGATTTTTATAAAAGCATGCTGGATCAAAGAATGATCTATAGCTGCGGATATTGGAAGACAGCAACGAATCTCGACCAGGCGCAGGAAGACAAACTAGATCTAATCTGTCGTAAGCTGGAATTATCAGAAGGTCAGACTTTGCTTGACATTGGTTGCGGTTGGGGGGGGCTTGCACGATTTGCAGCGGAAAAATACGGGGTAAGGGTGACTGGTGTCACTATCTCCAAAGAACAGGCCGCGCTAGCAAAAGAATATTGTAAAGATTACGACGTTGAAATAAGACTGCAGGATTATCGAGACGTTACCGAGCGATTTGACAAGGTTGTCTCTGTTGGCATGTTCGAACATGTGGGAGTGAGAAACTACCGCACCTATATTCGTAAAGTTGCCGAACTATTAGAGGATGATGGTTTGTTTCTGTTGCACACTATTGGTCATCGCTATCGTACCTGGAGCGCAGATCCTTGGGTCAATAAGTACATTTTTCCAAATGGAAAGATTCCGTATATTGGTCACGTCGGTAAAGCAATCAACGGAATTATGATTATGGATGACTGGCATAACTTTGGGCCTTACTATGCCGATACATTGGTTGCCTGGCACGAGAATTTTGCGGCGAATTGGTCGAAATTTAGCGACCAATACGACGAAAATTTTTATCGTATGTGGGAGTACTATTTACTCTGTTTTGCCGGTGCATTTAGAGCAAGGCATATGCAGCTATGGCAAATAGTATTGTCCCGGCCGTCACGAAAATCGATATATCACTCTATTCGGTAACCGCTATTACATGCGATGCAGTGCGCAGATCTTGTTTCCGGATGGATCGCGTAAATAAGCGAGATAAAGTGATCCACTAGACCCTTCTCTGATGCCAGGCGGATCTTCGCAGGCCGTGCCTCCATTAGCGAGGCCGGCGGCATGCCATGCATCCGCGGACTGACTATCGCTGGCAGCGAAGCCAATAGTGCTGCCGTTTCCCGGTAAAACTGCCTCGCCGTCGATTGGTTTGGTGAGTGCAAAAACACCAGATTTATTCACATAAAAACAGCGTCCCTTTTGATCAATGACGCCAGGCTCATAACCCAGTGTGGCTAGCGTTGCATCATAAAATGCTTTTGATGCCTCTATATCGTTTGTGCCTAACATGATGTGACTAAACATATTTATATTCCTGTGATTAGATGCTGTCGAGTATAAAAGGAAAAAAGAACACTCTGAAATAGCTAATCAAAATTAATATTTATGCGGATAGATATCCACCTTAGTTGTATGTTCTTCTTTGGCTGATAGAATAACTCGTCACAATGCAATCGAGTTATGTCAATGAGTCTGACGATCAAACCCGCTGAGGGTGCTGGAGCATATATTGGTGGAATAGACCTTTCTATTCTTTCGAGTCAGGAAGCGAAACAACTGCTCGATGCATTAGGTCAATATGGTGTTCTTTTTTTTCGGCAACAGTCTCTATCTCCAGAGTCACATATCGAACTGGCTGAAAAATTTGGCTCAATAAATATCAACCGATTTTTTACCGCTGTAGAAGGCTACCCGCAAATTGCGCAAGTATTGAAAGAGCCCGATCAGAAAAAAAATATCGGAGAGCAATGGCATACCGATCATAGCTATGACCAAGTGCCCGCGCTGGGCTCTATACTAGTTGCAAGGGAATTGCCGCAATCCGGCGGCGATACCATTTTTGTAAGTATGTTTGCGGCTTACGATGCGCTTGAAGATAAAATAAAGAAGCGTATTGCAAACTTGACCGCTGTTCACTCAAGCCGTCATGTCTTCGGTGCGGACGCGCAGAAAGAGGCAAATCAGGAGGGTGAAGCACCGCGTTTCAAAAATGCAGCTGCGGCAACCCAGGATGCGGTGCATCCGGTGGTGATACGCCATCCTATTAGTGGCAAGAAGGGTATTTACGTTAATCCGGATTTTACCGTCCGGATCAATGATGTTTCAGAAGAAGAAAGCGAAGTATTGTTAAGCACACTTTACGATCATTGCCTAAATCTGGCATTTAGACATCAATTTAGTTGGCAGCCTGGTTCGGTCGCTTTTTGGGACAACCGCGCTACCTGGCACCAGGCTATTAATGACTATCATGGACAAAGACGGCTAATGCATAGAATTACACTGGAAGGAGAGGCGCTGTTTGCATAGCTTTTTCTTCGGTGAGTTGTTTGGTGATCCATAGCTGATAGTTTGAAATGAATACCCTACGATCTCAGCCTCTGTGGTTGGCAGTTGCGCCACTGATCTTTCTTTTCCTTTGGTCAGGTGGTTATGCAACTGCCAAAGTAGGTTTGCAATATGCAGGACCGATGGCGCTGTTAGTGATCCGGTTTGGGCTGGTTGTATTGATTATGCTAACCGCGCTCGTTCTGTTTCGTCCGCCATTACCAAAAAGAAAAAGCGATTGGATGCATCTGGCGATTGTTGGTTTCTTTATGCAGTCGGTGTATTTCGGCCTGTGTTACGTGGCTTTTTCCGTTGGCGTCGGTGCGGGTACATTAGCCTTGATCATGTCTCTTCAACCAATACTGGTTGGGATCACCGCGCCGCGGTGGGCTGGCGAGCATATCGCCTGGCAACGCTGGTTGGGCCTGATCTTGGGTCTTGCAGGCACTGGAATCGTCATTGCCGCTCGATCATCCATCGAACCACCGACACTTATTGGCTTTGTTGCCGCAATTTTAGGACTATCTGGAATTACCATTGCCTCACTTTGGGAAAAACGCTTTGGTCTATCGCACCATCCGGTTCCCGCTAATTTAATTGGTTATACAGCTGGCTTAATCGGTGTTCTACCATTTGCCTTTTTACTGGAATCCGCTGAAGGCAGCTGGAATATTTTTGTAGAGGTGGAGTGGAGTTGGCAGTTTATAGCTGCTGTTGCCTATCTAGTAATAGGGAATTCAGTTATCGCTGTGACTTTATTGTTGGCGATGATACGAGCAGGAGAAGTGAGTCGTGTTTCTGCTTTGTTTTTCTTGGTGCCGCCGCTCGCCGCGGTTATTGCCTGGATGCTCCTGGGAGAAATCATTCCGCTAGCAGCCTGGCCAGGAATTATGATTGCAGCTGGGGGTGTTTATATTGCAACACGTAACTAGGTTTCTAGGCGTTGGCTCTTTTCTCTGTTTTTTTGAATATTCTCTCTATAAATCACATAGATTCCAGCGGCAATAATGATAAGGCCGCCGATAACTGTGGTTTGCGCCGGTAGATATCGCCAAATAGTCCATTCAATCATTACCGCCCAAATGATAGACGTGTATTCAAAGGGCGCAATGACGCTGGTTTGACTTTTTGAGAATGCGGTGGTCACACAGAAATGACCTGCCAGAGCAAAAAATCCCAGCGCAATAATCATCAAAAAGGAAACAAGCGTCAGCGGTTGCCATACAAAAGGTGCAAAACAAAGCGCGACCAGACCAACACAAAGATTGAATATGATCACCAGAGAACCCACTGATTCGGTTCGCGACAAAATACGCCCGGTAATCATGAGCACAGCATATGCAAGCGCTGCGATAAAAACTAAAATATATCCGAATACTCTTCCTTCACCTGTGGGCGAGATCGCGATATAGACGCCAATAAACCCGATGGCAACAGCTCCCCAGCGATGTATGCCAACTTTTTCCTTGAGTACAAAATGCGACAAAGCGGTGATTATCATTATTGAGCTGTAGGAAGTAATGATTGCATCCGACAGTGGAAGATAGTTGAGCGACAGGAAAAAGCAAAAAGGCGCTAAAAATCCGATACATCCCCGAATAATTTGAAACTTTGGTCGTGTCGGGATCAACTCCCTCTGGCGGCCGGCAAAAGTGTAGATCGCTAAAATGGATGGAATGATGACGAACAATCTCAGACCCAATATCTGAAACGGATTGATGCCTTGTTGAACCAATGATTTGGCCAATGCATCCATAGAGGTAAGCGCGCCAATCCCCAACAACATGAATAGGATGCCTTGAAAAGGCTGATTCATTTGCGGGGTTTGATTGAGAGACTGTCCTTGTGTTTGGTGATCCATATCAAAAGTGTGATGGATTTAGATACGACCTAAATCTCTCTAAAGAGCAGTCTTTCCCTGACATTGCTATAGTCTGAAATTTAACGTTTCCTCCTTGAATAAGGAATCCTCTACCCTACCACGGTTAGCGGTTAAGCAAGACACTGATTTATGTATGAGAAATCAAACCGCAGCAGTAATGCGGGTATGACTACCCGCATTACAAGTTAAGTGCTGAGTTTATTCCTGGTGAGGTTGGAATAAATGTGAATTAATTCACAGCGCCAGATTGGGTTAAGTGTCGCGCCATTCCTTGAATGTTCAAAGCCAGCCAATCATCATAAGAGGCCCAGTCTTTATACTTTTCCATTTTGATTGAGCTCTTTAGCTCATCAACGGATTGTCCTGCTTTCAAGCCCGCCAGCACTTCTTCTCGCAATTCTTCGAGATAGATGCGTGCGTCGGTCACGTCGCTTTTTACACCGACTGGTCCATGGCCTCCCGCTAGGATTTCAAAATCCAGCGACTCAATTTTCTTTATCTGGTCAGCCCACTTGCCGACATCAGAGTTGGGAAAGTCTCGATAGAACAATCGTTTTGAAGCAACTACATCGACAACAAATGCAACGTTCTCCGGGCGAACAATCATAACGGCGAGATCAATACCATGCCCCGGGCCAAGATAGGTTAGCTCAAAAGTTTTGTTGCCCTGTGAAAAAGTTAACGTGTCAGAGAAGCGTTTTGTAGGAGTGACGCCGTCAATGCTGTCTGGTGCATTTTCCTGAACGATAACTTCACTTGCCTCACCAAATACTCTGCCGCCGGAAGCATGATCCCCATGACTATGACTATACACAAGGTGCGTGATCTTCTGATCAGTGAGTTTTTCAATTTCGCCTTTTAGCCAAATTGCCGCATCTCGGTTAATCGGATCGGCTACGACGACGCCATCCCCCGTAATAGTGAATATCGAATAGTGAAAATTATTTTGAAAACGATAGACGTCTCCAGCTATGTTAGTGATAGAACGGTTTGCACCTTGGGCCGAAGCTAGGGCGGGCACCAGTGTGAAACACAGTGCAAGGACTAGAATGCGAAAAGAAAGTAAGGGTTTTGCTTTTGAGATCATTTTTTTCTCCATGTGGTTTCCCGGCGTATATCGGCAGGGTGTACAAGCATCAACTTCTTCGTGGAAATTTGACAGCAATAGTAGGAGTAAAGTTGCATCGATTCGGTTTCTATCGGCAGTCGTACTTTTTGCTCCAATCACCCGGATTGAGAGTACCAAAAACACCTGTCTTAGTTCCAGATAGCACCTGGGCAGCAATAAAACGAGCCGGTTTGATATGACACATCAAGTCGCAGGTAAAGAACCGGGCTTTACTAAAGAACCAACTATGGGATTGAAAAAACGGGGTTAGCCATTGGCTGGCTATCTGGTAGAACCTAACGTGGCTTTTCCTTGCTTGCGCATATTGCTTCAAGCCCTCTTCAAGATTGTCAAACCCTCGTAAGTACTTTGATAAGATCATTGCGTCTACCAAAGCAAGATTTGCTCCCTGACCTAATTGTGGACTTGTGCAATGTGCTGCGTCGCCAATAAATACGGTGTGTCCAGCATAAACTTTTCTTAGTCTGACATCTCTGTAAGTCGCAAAGGTCAGGTCTTTGTGTTTGTTAAATTGCGAGACAATATCTTCTGTTTCAGGCCATACTTCCAGTACATCCTTTTTCCATAGTTCCAATTCTTGACTCCGCCAGTTCTCATACTTGCAATTTTCGATACTCCAAAAGAAGGCAGCACGATTCTGATGATCCAGCGTACCAACAGGTAGTATGCCCACCATGTTGTAAGCGTTTCGATATCTCTGGTCTAGCAGATTACTTTTGAATTGTGTGTCTGGTAGAACAACCGTTGACCATAGCGCACCAAAGGGATACTGCCGATTGATTGCGACATCAGCATATTGATCACGCAGAGTAGAATTAGAGCCGCTGGCATCGATAATTAAATCGTAAGGCCCAATTTGATCTCCCTGCTCAGAAACCACGTGGTCTGAATCAATGCTCTGGATCTGTATGCCTGTTCGTATCGCGATACCTGAATTCAGTGCTAACTGATAGAGCGCTGAAAACAACGTTCCACGATGTGTGCCAACTCCAAATAAACCCTCCTTGAAATCCCCGTATTCAACATCGAGAACCGTTCTGGAACTGTGAATTGCTCTACCATAAAGTTGATCAATGCGACTACCGAGCGAGATGATTTCTTCATCTAAACCTAGCATTGCCAGTACCGCCAGGCCGGTTGGTTGCAGCAGCAACCCTGCACCAATCGGTGAAGGCGTTTCAAACCCTTCAAAAACCGTAACATCGTTTCCATCTTGATGAAGAAAAGCGGCAGTAGAGAGACCGGCTATTCCGCTGCCAATAATTGCGATCTTTCTAGAATGGTTGGCAATGCTCGACATTCCAAAAATCTATCCCAGCGGTTTTAGGGTTTCATTTGATAGCGACATTGCACGATAGTGGATCCAGCCAACGCCAATAAGGATTAGTATGCCACCGGTAATTAATCCAAAGGTGAGTTGATCTTCCAGTAAGAGCACTCCACCAATCACAGCAAAAACAGGGGATAACAAAGAGTAGACTGCTACCTGACTAACGGGATATCGCTGTAAAAGATAATATAAGCCAGAGTTGGCAATGATCGAACTCATGACTGCTGTATAGAGCATTGCTGTCCAGCCAACCCAGGTTGCATGTTGCAAAGTCAACACATGATCGTCTTCGATTACGCAGGATATGAATAACAGCGCTGGTGCACTTACCAGAGAAACCCAAGCGGCAATGGTCAGCGGATGAATGCTTCCAAGCTCTCGGATTTTGATCATGCCGTATGCAGCGAATGCGCAGGAAGCTGTAGTCCATACCAGAGCGGGAAGGTCATCAATAGCAGCTGGATCAAAGCTAATAAATGCAGCCCCTATCATTGCAACTAGTACGCCCGAGATTCGCCGAATTCCGATTCGCTCTTTGAGTAAAACAACGCCAAGAATTATCGCAAATGGTACTTCGAGTTTGCTGAAAATCGCGATAGATGCGGTATTGTCGGCCAATGCTAGCGCGAGATAGAGTGTCGCATACATGCCGGCACCCATATAAAGACCAATTGCCAGTAATGGTTTGATCTTTGACTTGGGCACTTTGATAAAAAAAGATAAGAACAAAAAGAGAAAAAGAAACCGAATGCCGGTAAAAAATATTGGGGGAAATTCCCGAAGTCCAATACTTGCTGCAATGTACATTGACCCCCAAACAAGATTGATAAAAACTGCAAGGAGTGTGTGAGCAAGACTCATGAAAGAAGTTTGCCTGCCAACTTGGCAGCTGTGACAGTCAATGCTTTATCATCCATTGAACCAGAGAACGATTCCAAAAAACTTCAACCAGGCGCAGACAAAGGCCTTCGTAGCAGACCAGAAGAGGGTGCAGAAATCGAGGCCAGCGATCTATGTTTTTCACATGCTTGCCCGTTTTATTCTGCATTAAAAATTCAGTAAGAACAGGAGTTCTACCCAAGGATTCAAGATAATCTTCAGGCACTATGTTCATACTAGAGTAAGCATTGGTGATGTAGTCCAGATATTCTTGCGTTGGTTTTAAGCCTTTTTGTGGATTTACAGACCGGTAATAGAAAAACTCTCCCTTTTCGAAATTGCGGGTAATTTTTTCATGAACCTTTAAATAAGGAACCCCTTCGAAGTGGTCCATGCGATGGGCGTCACTCTTCAGCATTAAATACATCTTTCCGAAAACCACTTCGTCTATGGCGGGGTCGGCGGAAGCGTATCCGTGGTTACGATAAAACCCTACTTGCGTAAACCTTAGCTGGGCTTCCTGTAATACATAGTCAAAAGAATCAAAAATCTGTACGCGGCGTTTTTCGAGCACTGCAGGAGAGAGGTTGGCACCGAATGCAAAATAGTAAACCTTGTCTTCAATGTTAGGGTTAAAAGCACGCTTTAAATGGGCACATTCAAAAGCTAACTTCCATTGGATAATATTAAGCAAGGTGTGGTTCTCTGATAGTCTATGTGAGACGGGTGGATTGAAAAAGAAGCTGGTCTGACTTGCAGTTAAATTAGCTCAAGGCAAGGTTAGGTCGGTCAGTACGTTATCAAACATTTGTAGAAAGAACTCGGTATTTGCGTTATCGAATACCATCGGCGGCCTTATCTTCAAGACATTGTGGTGCTTTCCATCGCTGCCTACCAGAATTCTTCGATTCCTCAAGCCGTTCACAATATTTTTGGTGAGCGATGCAGAGGGCGTTATATCGTCATCACCGCAAATTATTTCTACACCAATAAACAAACCGCTGCCGCGCACATCGCCGATAATTGAAAACTTTTTAGAAAGTGACCGTAAGCCGTCCGCTAAAGCCTCTCCAACTTTATCTGCGTTCTGCATCAGATTCTCTTGTTCCACTATTTGCAACATTGTTAGTGCGGCAGCACATGCGACTGGATTACCTCCTGTTGTGCTGAAGAAATCTGTCTGATGACTAAATGTTTCGGCAATTTCTTTGCGTGTAATCACCAGACCCATGGGGTATCCGCCAGCGATGGGTTTTCCCAGAGTGACAATATCCGGGGTGGCGGTTCCAAACTCGAATCCCCACATATGTTTTCCTGTTCTGCCAAAACCCGATTGCACTTCATCTGCGATACACAGACCTCCAGATCGATGTACCTGTGGGAACACAGATTCCAGATAACCAGGTGGAGGGGTAAAGACACCGTCAGAGCTCATTATCATATCGAGATATAAAGCAGCCGGCTGATGTCCTTTTGTTTTAAGTTGCTGGATAGCGTCTGAGACATATTCAGCATAGTGAGCGCCTCGATCCGGATCGCTACGTTTCCACGGGCCACGATAATCATCAGGAGCCGCGAATTGACCGACATGGGAAAATGACTTTGTGCATGATTTGTATTCTGCCGGCGAAAGTGCGTATGTCGCGTCGGTAATGCCATGATAAGCGTTTTCTAACACTAGAGCTCCAGAATTTCCTGACCAGTGAGTCGCCAGCCGCCACGCTAAATCATTTGCTTCGCTACCTGAAGAAACGAAGTAACAGGTATCTAAACCAGTTGGCAAAGTACTGCAAATTTTTTCGGCGTAGTCAGCGGCAACGTCATAGAGATAGCGTGTATTGGTATTTAATTTTGATGTTTGCTCGGCAATAGCAAAATTCAGTGCGGGGTGACAGTGCCCGGCATGGGGGACATTGTTATAGGCGTCCAAATACCGGTCGCCGTTCGTGTCGTAGAGCCAAACTCCATCGCCGCGAACCAAATGTAACGGTTTTTCATAGGCGTAGTAGTGTGCATTGCCGATAAACTGCAGTCTTTTATTCCATGCCGTTTCTTTGTCGGCGTGGCCGTTTAATGTGCGTTTTGGATCAGTATTTGTTTCGTGAATCGCGCAACTTGATCGGATCTGGCGTTCGAAGCTACCTTTTGGCGAATGCTTTATCTTCCTTAACATGTCGACACATTTGTGATGCCAGCCGTCTATATGTTCTCTATCATCCTGCCAGTCGGTAGTTGAATCTGCCCATGCTTCCAGCAGCAGGCAAAGGGCCAGCCTTGCCGAGATCATATCGGGAAGTAAAGCAATCTCCAGTTTTTCCAGCGGTGAGATTGCATGATACCCGCTGATTAAAGCGGCGCTGTGATGCAAGGGTTCGGCACTGCCAGCTGGAATTTCGGCGGCGGGATTTGCAAGATCTTGCACTAATGGACCGTAAACCATATCGCCAAAATCGAATATTCCTGCAATTTCAGCGGGATTGTCGAGTTGAACTAAAGCGTTATGAAAACTAACATCATTATGAATAACCTGGTGTTTGCAGTAAGGAAGCTGTGGTTTGACTCGTTCCAGAAAGATTTCCAGAACATGGCTGACTAAATCTGATTCTTCCGACGTTTTCAGGTGAGGGAGTAAATCCGCCAGCAGATCAACACATTGAATATTCCAGGCTAACGCATGCTGGGATGCGGGATGATTAAAACCTCTCAGCGCGGTATTCAGTTTAGCAATAGCCCCGCCCAGGTTGAACAGCATTTCCGGGTTTTCGGCGTTCTGCCCGATTGATTGACCTGGTAGGTAATCAAACAAACGGGCTCTCAGTGTTTCCCCATTATGCGTTTCAAATATTGCCCAGCTTTCCTGTTGGTGGGTTTTATGGAGTCTTGGAACGCGGAGATCTGGTGCGCACCGCGCAATATGTTCAAGCGCATTACATTGCATCGAGAGAATGCTATCGTCTTCGCTTTTGTTGGCAATCTTTAATAAGAATTGACCAGACTCAGCGTTAACTAAATAGTTCCGGTCTCGCTCACCGCCAAGCGCTTTTGTTTCACCCCGAATATTGAAGAACTTATCCGCGATGGTTACAACTTCATCTTTAGAGACTGCAGGCGGAGCAACCAAAAGGGAATTAAGGATAGAGGGCACAGGACGTTATCGTTATTGTGGAATTCAGCCAGAAAGATAGATGTCAGCGTTATCCATCTAGACCATCGCAATACAGTCTATTTCTATCATCATATCTTCATAAGCCAGATAAGAAAATGGGATGCCTGTAGATGCAGGACCAGGAGGGCGATAGTATTCGCCGCGGATGGTCGCATTTTTCAACAGATCGACCTGGCCATTCACACCGGTGTAAAAGGTATTAATTTTGACAATATGTTCAAAATCAAGATTGAGCTCAGCGAGAACTTTCTGAATATTGAGCATCGCGATATGGGTTTGCGCTTCGATATCTTTGGGGTGAAGAATTTCACTCGAGGCAGACAATGCAACCTGGCCGCCTAAAAACACCAGGTCTCCAACGCGTAACCCATGACGATAGGGAAGATGAACTGGCCAGTCCCAATGATCGGTTGGCCAGACTGCCTGTCTCTCCATACGCGAGCCGTCAATATTTCGCATTGCGATCACATCGTTTCGCACCATCAGTTCAGGATTAGCCAGTCGAGTTAGGGAAAGTCCCGTCGCTGCAGGACCCGGCTCGGGGAAAAAGCTGGCGCGACTCAATGCAGCTTCCTTCCAGCCTTCCATTTCTCCCACTTCAACGTTAAAGACATTGGTTTTAACGGCATCTGCTAAATCCGCACCCAGTCCTCGTAGCAATCGATCGAGTTTATTCAGCACGATTTTTCCTTGTCGAAGGATATTGCCAGGTTCTGAAACAATACCATCTGCATTTTCACTCGTCTGACCGCTGGTAAAGATCATTTCTCCACAACGAATTCCCTGGCTAAATACACAAGGCAGGTAACCACCATCCGGAATCCACGATGCACTGCGCGCGAGTCTTTCCCCATTCTGGCCGCGCATTGCAATACCTTCTATTTCGATTGAAAGTCCATCAAAACAGTTGGTCTCAATGGGCACCAAAGTAATCGCCGGACCTGGAGCAATGAGGTCTCCCAGGCATTCTGCCATGGTATCCAAGATCAGCTTTTCATTCGGATTTTTTCCGAGAATATAAAATGCCGTGAGCTTAACCAGGTCAGATGGTTCAGCGCCGACACCTTCGAGAACGGTGATCAGGTCCTGCATCGCAATACGTGTCTGTTGCTCAAGATCATTTGGAACCGTCACCTGTGCATCCGCATTAATGTCGGCTTGGCCGCCGATAAAGATCATATTGCCACATACCAATCCATGGCTGTGGGTTAAAGGGATGCCAATAGACAAATGGCCTTCAGGATGAAAAGAGCGTCGAGGTAACATCAGCTATGAGTTTTGTTTTGGCTAAGTCAACAGTCTAAGTGAGTAATTTAGATCAGGCAAACAGATATCTCAAATCTCGACAGCGAATATTCAAAACGCTACGTTATCGGAAGTTCAATTTATGAAGCAATAAAAACAAAACCGACAGCGGCAATAAGAACATGCCGGCTAGATCGCCGAGTGGCCAGGCGTGAGCAAGAACCAGTATTCCCCAAAGCAGTGGTATCAAAATTAGCGATAGTGTTAACAGACGCATCCTGCCTAATACTGCAAGTGTGACCAGTGCGGTCGAGTCGGGGGTTAATGCAAACCATCCTAGCTGGTGAATTTGATATCCACTAAAAAATTGGATGCAGGGAAATGCAATCAAGGCAAGGACCATCGCGCCATATTGGATGACCGAGTTCTTTTGATAGTTTAAAGAGCGTTTAAATCGAGTGGTTAACGGATAGCAGAAAAGAAATAACGCCTGTAATATAAATAGAAAAAATACATAACTCGCCGCCCAGTTTAGCGTTACAAAATTCAATCGAATAAAAATGACTCCGGCCCATAGCCAACATATAGCCAGCAACCATAGCGCTATTCGCTTTTTATTAAGAGGCTGCTGGCTACTTGACCAAAAAACTGCGACGCATAAAGGGATCAAGAGCAGCGAGAATGGCCACAGCTTCAGGTTATAGTAACCAAGTAATCCAGCCCAACTTTCTATTGAATAAGGTAGAAAGTCCGAAAGCCAGTACTTCAGTTCGGCTAACAAGATTGTATATTGCTCCTGCTGCGCTGTTGGCTAACTTTTTCAGGTTTGATTGAACCAGTTAATCATTTCAGTTCGCAATTGTGGATCTGGCATTGGCCCGTGTTGTGCCGCCATATTCTCTTCCAAATGTGCTAATTGACTGGTCGCAGGGATAGCGCAGGTTACCGCAGGATGAGAAATAATAAACTTGAGCATAATTTGTGCCATATTTTTGCAACCGATTGACTGTGCCCAATCCGGAAGCGGTGTTCCCTCCAGCCGGTCGAATAAGCCGCCACGGCGAAAGGGTCTGTTTACCACCACGCCGATACCGCGATCGGCTGCCAAAGGCAGCAGTTTTTCTTCCACCTCTCTATCTTCGAGGTTATAGGTCAATTGAACAAAGTCTATTTCTTGGGTCTCCATGATATTTGCCAGGTCACCATGCCTGCGCCCGTGCGAGGTGCTGATACCAACATAGCGTATTTTTCCCTGCGCTTTTAACTCCTGTAGGTATGGAAGATGGTTTTTCCAGTTCACTAAATTATGTACCTGGTATAAACCAAACTGGTTGGTTTTCCAGAGCTGATAAGAGTTGTCGATCTGGGTGCGCCCTTCACTATCAGAAGATGTCCAGACCTTGGTTGTTCGAAAGTAGTTGTCGGGAGCTGATTTTTTTTCTTCACAATAACCCAGCACGTCTTCGGCGGATCCATACATCGGAGATGAATCCACCATTCGACCACCCAGTTCAAAAAAACGAGAGAGCACCTGGCAACGTGGATCTCGCAATTCAGTATTGTCACCAACGTTAAAGGTAATCCAGGTGCCCATTCCCATCGAAGGTATCTTTTCGCCAGTGGAAGGGATTGTTTTGAGGGCAGGTGTTTCAGATGCGAATAGTGGTAAAGCGAGGCTTTGTAACGCGATTCCGCTAGAATATTGTAGAAGTTGTCGGCGGCTAATAGTCATATTTGTCATCTTTCAAAGCGAGGTCCGGATGAATAGTATACCGCGGGGTAAATTTGATTGCGTATCTCAACCTAAACAGGCTGCATGATTGGTCCGAATCTATGACAAGTGGAGTGACCTGGCTTTCTGCAATCTATAATTTTCAGTTATAAAGAATTTTAAAATCTGGTCTGCCAGAGGAGTCAAAGATGAATCAAGACGTGAACAAGAAATCGGTGGTGTTAGGTGTAGGGGCAGAAAAAGGTTTGGGAGCAGCACTATGTCGCCGCTTTGCGAAAGAAGGACATCATGTTTTCGTGGCTGGAAGAACCGCTAGCAAACTTGAATTAGTTTGTAAGACGATTAGATCCGACGGCGGAGAGGCGACTCCAGTTGTTTGCGACGGAACCGTTGAAGCGGATGTAATTGCGTTATTTAAAACTGCGGAGGATACTGGGTCAGGACCGATTGATCTGGCGGTATTTAATGTTGGAAACAATATGCCAGGATTGATCAACGAAATGGAAGCGGATTATTTTGAACAAGCCTGGAGAGTGGTTTGTTTTAGTGGATTTTTGTTTGGCAGGGAAGCGGCTAGATCATTGCTACCCGAAGGAGGGACGGTCTTGTTTACCGGTGCAAGTGCATCGCTGAGAGGAAAGGCAAATTTTGGCGCATTTAATTCGGCAAAGTCTGGATTGAGAACGTTCGCCCAAGCCCTTGCCAAAGAACACGCCGCCGCGGGGTTGCACGTTGGACACGTTATTATTGATGGCGGTATTGCAGGAGAGAAAGCGTTTAACAGAAACCCGAAACTGCTCGATCATCAGGATCAACTTATTTCGTTGGATGGTCTTACCGATGCATATTGGTATCTTTACCAGCAAGAAAAGCAGGCGTGGACGTTTGAACTAGATATAAGAACGTCTTTAGAGAGCTGGTAAGCCAGGACGTGAAAAGTTATGTCCGTCTAAAAACTAACTTAATTGGGTATTGGGGTTCCAGATCATCAATGATCGGGATTGCGGTGCGAGCCAGAAAGGCTGTTTAAGCAACCTTGCGCTCAACACGAATAGCCGCGCAATACTGGCCGTTAGCAAACACCGACGGCTTCAAAATCACCTCTTGCTCATCGGCATGTGTCTTTTTGACCTTCTCGGGGGTCGGTTTACGTGTTGTTTTCTTCGTCTTTGTTGTCTTCACCTGAAATTCCTTCGTCATTTTTGGAAACTAGCGGAGAATTTAACACTGTGCAACTGAACCTCAGCTTAACGAAATAGTTTAAGTAAATCAAGTTAATCATTGATTTTATGTGAAATTTTGTATTTTCAAGAATCTTTTTCAGGCCAATATAGCCGCATTGGGTTATTTATCAGCAATTTCGTCTGCAATTTCGCCGATGGGGCAATATGCGGGATAAAGTCGACTAGGAGACCGTCGTCAGGCATATGGGATCGCAGATTCGGATGCGGCCAATCGGTTCCCCAGAGCACCCTGTCCGGAAACTGCTCTACGATATGGCGCGCAAAAGGTGCGACATCCTGATATGGGGCCCGCTCGCCATCCAGTGCCTGTGGGCCTTTAAAGGATAATCGCTCGGGGCAGGTGACCTTGCTCCAAATATGCGGGTTTTGTTCCATCAATGAGACAAATTGGGAGAATTCAGGGCCATTGACCGGCTTTTTGACGTCAGGTCTGCCCATATGATCGACCACGACAATGGTCGGCAGCGCAGAAAAAAAGGTTTCGAGGTCGCCAAGATCTGCTGCTTCAAAATAGACCACGATATGCCAGCCAAGTGGAGCGATGCGCTGGGCAATGGTAAGTAGTTCATTTTGCGGAATAACGTCGACCAGTCGTTTAACAAAGTTAAAACGTACGCCGCGGATACCCGCTTGGTGTAAATCCTGCAGCTCATGATCGGAAATATCGGTTTTTACAGAAGCGACGCCGCGTGCTTTGCCGTTTGATGCAATGCAAGCGTCGATCATAGCGCGGTTGTCAGTACCGTGGCAGGTGGCTTGCACAATCACATTGCGCGAAAACCCGAGTTGATCGCGCAGTGCAAACAGCTGATCCTTAGAAGCATCACAAGGGGTATATTTTCTTTCTTTTGCGAATGGAAATTCAGAACCGGGTCCGAATACATGACAATGTGCATCAACGCTGCCCTCGGGCAAACGGAATTTTGGTGTGCTGGGATTGGCATGCCAATCAAGCCAACCTTCTGATTTCTCGTACTTCATTCTGTTCTATTGCAAGATGTTTTGACTGAGCAGCAACTCTACAACAGAATAGATAATCGAGCGTCTTACTGAAGAGATTCTTGCTCAAATCACTGCAGACGGCTACGATGTCATCGGCAATGCATGCGCAGCTATTCTTCGTTTACCAACTACTTTTGACAGAATGAGAGACATCAGAGATTACGACGATATTCCCGGAACCTATATTATGGATGGGGCGCATAATCGCAAAGGCTACCACCTGAACATGTTTTGCATGTCTCTAAACAAACAAGAAAATCGAGACCGCTTTGCAGCGAGTGAAGCAGATTACTTGCAATCCTTCCCGATGACAGAGGAACAGCGCGAAGCAGTGCTCAATCGAGATTGGTTGAGGATGTTGCAACTTGGTGGAAATATCTATTACACGTTTAAGATTGCTGCATTTGATGGTTTAACAATGCAGCATGTGGGAGCAGAGATGTCGGGCAGCAATATGACAGTTGAAGATTTCAGACAAATGATGCTCGAAGGCGGAAGGCCAATTGATGGCAATCGTTCTAAGAGTGAGAGCAAGTTGGGAAATCAGAATGGCTAAAATTACCGCAGGGATCGGTACCTCCCACGTCCCGGCGATTGGCGCTGCCATCGATCACAAAAAACTCGAACAGCCTTACTGGCAGCCTTTTGCCGATGGCATTGCCCCAGCCCGAGAATGGATGGCTCAACACCAACCGGATGTTTGTATCGTGATTTTTAATGACCACGCATCTTCGTTTTCACTGGAGCTTATTCCGACCTTCGCAATTGGTGTGGCCGATCAGTTTGCGCCTGCCGATGAAGGCTATGGCCCCCGCGAGGTGCCTGTTGTTAATGGGCATCCCGAACTTGCCTGGCATGTGGCGGAGTCGTTGATACAGGATGACTTTGATATGACGATTGCCAATCGACTTGAAGTCGATCATGGCTGTACGGTACCGCTTTCTATATTGTTTGGTGAGCCTGAGAATTGGCCCTGCAAAGTTGTTCCGATATGCGTGAATGTGATTCAGTATCCACCACCTAGTGGTAGTCGCTGTTATGCGTTGGGTCAAGCAATTCGTCGCGCTGTGGAAAGCTTCGAGCAAGATTTGAACGTCGTGATATTCGGCACTGGGGGAATGTCTCATCAGCTGCAAGGCGAACGTGCCGGGGTAATTAATCAACCCTTTGATCGCGCGTTCCTGGATGCACTGGTTGATGACCCTGAATCTGTTGCAGCAAGGCCGCATACTGAATATCTAAGAGAAGCGGGTTCAGAAGGCATCGAGCTGGTAATGTGGCTTGCTATGCGCGGCGCGATGGACAAACAAGTCGACGAAGAATATCGTTTTATGCATGTGCCAGTATCGAATACCAGTTATGGACTGACGATAATTAAAAATAAGTTGTAACGTGATTGCGCATGCGTTTTTCTAGAAACGATTTTTGTCAGACAATCCTAGAGGTTCAGACTTTCGAAATTATTTTCGAAAGGAGCAGCGCTTCCATCATTAAGATCGATCACGATAGTGCTGGAATGAGATGCACGGATTGACTGGGAGAGAGAGGGTAGTAGCTTCTCCGACACAATCAGCTTTTCCATACGTAAAAATGCAGCATTTGCTTCTAAACAAGCGTAATTGTCTAACATAACCGGCACCGCAATCATGTTGTGTCCGTTGGATGAGTAATTTTGGTTCAATACTTCAAGGGATTGATCCAGCTCACTACTTTGACTTGCAATCCCAATGACTTTTGTTGATGAATCTATTTCACTGATGCGGTAGCGTTTTTGTAGTGTGTCAATAGGTATTTGTCCGGGAGCGACGGGTGCATCAAAGGTTGCATAGGTAATTGATCCTCCAAAAGAGCAGGTCAAAATCCGACTGAATTCTCCAGCCTGACCCATTGCGAAACCAATTCGTTTAATTCCATTTCTGGAATTTGCCACCCACTGTAACATTCGAACGGCATCAGAAAATTCTGTTGCGGTCGGGACAACTTTTATCGCTGCGGGATTTAATGCAGCAATCGTGCTCGTTATGTTTTGCAACGAGGAATCTGACAACATGCCGTCAAAATCATGATTACTGAGAATAGTGGGAACGCCTTTTGAAATTATTTCTTGCGCACATTGGCTGTCCCATTCTATGTCGACAATATCTGCTCCAGCAGAAATTGCCTGTAAACAAATCTCCATTTGTTCGTGATCAGAACCATTAAACTTACCGCCATGATCGTGCCGACGTAGCGTGAACAGGCAGCGCAGCCCGGCGTTTTTCACCTCCCTTACTATCTGCATGACATCCGACTGACTATGCCCCTTGTCAAGCAACAAATCAGGTCGCATCTCAACGCAAGAAAGATTACGTTGTTTTGCCAGCTGAACTTCCTCAACGCCATTAGCAATAATGCCAATGATGCCGTGAAGTGGGAATTCGGGAGATGTCATAGTGAGAAGACTGATCGAAGTCTGAAACAAGCAAATCATTATACGGTAAGATGACAGTTCCACCGGCATAGATTTGTCAAACAATTCTAAGCAGAGCTTATCGAGAATTTATAAATTGTTTTATGCTGAATTGATAGTTTGTTAACCGATAGATTCATCTGATCGCATTATTCTTTTCGTTCCGATCTTAAAATACCCGTCATCCTATTTTCCCTTTTAATTAAAATGCGTGATCCGCGATACGATATTCTGTTTGAGCCACTGAAAATTGGTCCTGTTACCGCAAAGAACCGTTTTTACCAGGTGCCTCATTGCACCGGCCTTGGCTGGTTGCGACCACGAATGGTCGCGGAGCTTCGAGGGATTAAGGCCGAGGGCGGTTGGGGCGTAGTCTGCACAGAGTACTGTTCTATTCATCCGACTTCAGATGATTTGCCGCATCCTTACGCGTCGTTATGGGATCAAGGAGATATAAAAGCCCATGGATTGATGACTGAGAAAGTGCATGCCCACGACGCATTGGCGGGCGTTGAGTTATGGGCAGGTGGTGCGCGAGCCGCAAATTTATTTACCTATGAAACACCGCTAGATGTTGATAGCCGGCCCAATGCCGCTGGTGTACCAAATCAAACCCGTGCGATGGATAAGGAAGACATTCGAGAGTTAAGACGTTGGCATCGCAATGCGGCGCTTCGCGCTAAAGAAGCCGGTTTTGATATTGTTTATGTATACGCCACCCATCACTATCTGTTGTCCCATTTTCTTTCACCAAACAACAATAATCGAATTGATGAATATGGCGGGTCTCTGGAAAACAGAGTGCGTTTGGTAAAAGAGCTGATAGAGGAAACCCAAGAAGCGGTTGGAGATACGTGTGCGGTTGCAGTTCGGTTTTCTGCTGATATGCCGGGTGGTTCTATCGGTGAGCCAGTTATCGGGGAACGTCAGGAAATGTTTTCCATGCTGGCCGAGCTTCCCGATCTTTGGGACATCAATATTGACGATTATTCACAGGAGATGGGGGTTTCTCGCTTTGTGAAAGAAGCCTCACTAGAGGCACATATGTCTTGGATCAAGTCGTTAACAAGTAAGCCAGTGGTAACGGTTGGGCGATTTACTTCGCCAGACACCATGGTTTCTCAAATAAAACGTGGTGTGGTGGATCTGATTGGCGCAGCGAGGCCCTCTATTGCTGATCCATTCTTGCCAATGAAAATTGAACAAGGGCGATTAGAAGATATCCGTGAATGTATCGGATGCAATATCTGTTATTCCGGAGACAGTAAAGGTACACCGATTCGGTGTACACAAAATCCAACCATTAGCGAAGAGTGGAGACGTGACTGGCATCCGGAAAAGATTGCAGCCAAAGGCTCGGATGCGAGGGTACTTGTGGTGGGTGCCGGCCCGGCAGGATTGGAGGCAAGCAGGGCGTTGGGTCTTCGCGGCTACGAGGTGCTGCTCGCAGAAGCAAGTCGAACTCTGGGGGGCAGGGTTTCGCGCGAATCAAGGTTGCCAGGGTTGAGCGAATGGGCCAGAGTGAGAGACTACAGGCAGCAACAAATACAGTCGATGGAAAATGTTCAGGTGTTTCTGGAAAGCAAAATGGGTGTTGATGACGTTATTGAGACGAATGCAGATCATGTTGTCATTGCCACCGGTGCGCTATGGCGTCGAGATGGAGTTGGCTTGTCTGTCGGGCGGCCCATAGAAAAATTGCAGCCGGGACCAAGCCTTTTTTCTCCGGATGACATTATGGAGGGTAAGTTGCCTACTGGAGCAACCGTTGTTTATGACGATGATCACTACTATATGGCAAATGTGATTGCTGAAAAATTATCCGAGTTGCAGGTGCCCGTAGTTTTCGTTACGCCAGAATCTAAAGTAAGCGCATGGGGTGCAATGACGGCGGAGCAGGGGCGTGTGCAAAAAAGATTGCTGGAACTGGGCGTTACGATTATCACTGGTCATACACTATCCGCATTTGACGGCGAGCAAACAACAATTGAATGTGTGTACAGCGGAAACTTGCGCGTACTAGATGTTGCTTCTTTGGTTACCGTAACTTCAAGGTCGAGCGAAGATACACTGTTTCATGCGCTTAGAATGAAAGAGGCAGATTCTCAGGGCTTTGCGCCTAAATCGATTATGCGAATTGGGGACTGCGAAGCGCCTTCAATTATCGCAGGTGCGGTTTTTTCTGGTCATCGTTATGCACGTGAATTGGATGCTGAAGTCAATGTAGACGCTCGTATTAAATACGACCGCGTGTTTTTTGAATAAAGAAGTTGTTTAGGAGGGCAGGTAAAACCAGGCTATTATCCTCTGGATTGGCAGTTACGATGACACTAGAATAAAAAATTCGCATACAAAAAACGTAGGCTGTATTTGATAAACAGGACTTAAAAATGAAAATTTTATTGATCGGCGCTAGCGGGGATATTGGGAAAGCTGCGTATTCTGAGCTTTCTAAGCGTCATGAAATTATAACTGTGGGTAGAAACAGTGGCGACATTCGTGCAGATCTGTGTAGTAAAAGCTCTATCGTCGCTATGTATGAACAGGTGGGAGATTTGGACGCAGTTGTGACAACTGCGGGAAACGTACATTTCGGTCGATTGACCGAGTTCACTGAAGAACAGTTTATGCTTGGTCTAAAGGACAAGGTGATGGGACAAATCAATCTTGTTCTTGAGGGAATTAAATACGTGAATGAACAGGGTTCTTTCACGCTTACTACCGGTGTGTTGAATCGAGACCCAATTTTAATGGGCGCGGGGGCGGCTACCGCGAATGGAGCTGTTGACGGATTTGTATTGGGAGCTGCTGCCGAAATGCCGCGGGGGATCCGGATCAATGTTGTCAGCCCTGGCTTACTTGACACTTCTGAAGAGCGGTATGGCCAGTTTTTCCCAGGCCATGAGAGAGTGGCGTCTGGACGTGTTGGGTTAGCCTATTCGAAGAGCGTCGAGGGTATTGGATCCGGAAAAGTTATTATTGTGGAATAATCCTCTTCCGCTACACGTTAGGAACGTTCGTCTTAATTTCCTCGCTTCCCCCGATTTGAAAATCCTTCCTGGTTAACTTGCTTGTTCAATACTGCAGCAAAATTATTTTTATGATTCTGAAGAGCAACAGAAGAATGCGAAACGGAACATGCTCCTAAAATATCTGCCATAAATGTTCTTAAATTAGATAAATACCCATGAAAAAAGTAATCGCCTTTGGCGCAAGTACAAGCAGTAAGTCAATCAACAAAGCCCTGGCTGCGTATGCAGCTTCGCTGATCGAATCCGCGGAGATAGAAGTATTGGATCTCAATGATTTTGAACTACCAATGTTTAGCGCGGATAAGGAAATAGAGATTGGGCAACCGGAACCCGCTAAGCGCTTTTTACGGAAGATTCAGCAGGCTGATGGTCTGGTTATTTCATTTGCCGCGCATAATGGATCATATGCAGCTGCTTATAAAAATCTGTTTGACTGGTGTTCGAGAATCGAGAAGGCGGTTTATCAAGGAAAGCCGGCGGTTTTTCTTGCAACCTCGCCAGGAAAGGGCGGAGCGCAAAGTGTGCTGGATCTTGCACTTCAGTCCGCGCCTTTTTTTGGCGCGGAAGTTAAGGGCAGCCTTTCAGTTCCGGACTTCTACGACAATTTTGATCTCGATGCCGGTGTGATGAAGAGTCAGGATATATTGCAAAAACTATTAGCGGAGGCGAAGCGTATTTTTTGACATTCGGCAGAGCTAATCTCATTCTGATAACGAAATTCGGACGCGATCGGCTACAACATATTTTAAGATTTTTAGTAACCAAAGCTTGCATTCGTAAATACGAATCATTATTATTTAGATTAATTCTGTAGAAGCAGCCTTTTACCGCTGTTCTGCAAGACACGAACGATCTGGATAGTAAAGATGAAAAGTCGAACAGGCGCTGCGCTCAAATATTGGCCACAAACGGTCACAAACCCTCAAACGGTCACGGAGTTTTTAGTCGCGATAGCACTTAATCGATTCCGCGCGGTGCGTTTTTACATCGAGGAGCTTGGATTGCATCCTGACGAGACAACAGCCAATCGACCAACCGCTTTGTGTTATGCCGTTCTGCAAAGGGATCGCTGCTTGATGCAGTATCTTCTACTAAAGGGCGCAGATATAAACAAATCAGATCAAAAGGGTATGGCGCCGATACATTATGCAACTTTAAGCGGCTGTCGATTTTGTGTTTTGTATCTTTTGCAAAGTGGGGCTGACGTAAATCAAGAAAACCTAGCAGGCAAAACGCCGTTTGCACTTTGCGCTGATCGAACAGATTTATTGGCGATACAAATTCTTTTAAGGCGCTACGGAGCCGGATTAACCAAGTCGGTTAAATCCAATTGCGACATACATTAAGGCGTTTTTCATATGTGTGAGAATTGCCTTTCGAAGAACGCGTTAACAAACCAGCAGGCGAACCCGGAAGCAGAGATTTTCACACGCTTTGATATACCTGACTCTGTCACAGAGAATGAGGCGTATAGAAAACGTAGACCTAAATTATGGGAGCTTGAGTTGGATCTGCATTGCTCCATTATTGGAACCTGTGTTCCGCTAACAAAGCTCAGAAAAATATATGAAAAAGTTAGCGGTTCTGGCAGTGATCATCTTTCAGATTATCAATTGCATAACCTTTTTGTTTCTTCAGCAGAGCGCGCGCAGGTTGGCATTAAAATGTTGCATAAGTATTTGGAAAAAACCTATGCCGGTGCAGTGGCTAGGTCAAAAAATCTCAAAAGCGAGGGAGAGTTAGAAGGTTTCTGGGATGATTGTGTAAAAAATGGGGAGATTGCAGCAGGATACTGGTCAGTAATGACCCACCAGAGCGTCACAAGCGCGCTCGGTAATAAGGTGTTTGGTGCGGTGCATATGTTTTCGCACTTGGCGGGTCGGAAACTGCAGGCGGAAACGGCTAGAAGTAAAACCTCAAGAAAGGAGGTACTTGAACTAAAAACTATATTAGCAAGGAAAGAGTCTGACATTCTGGAATTGCAAAAAAAGTTAAGCGTGAAAGAAGTTATGCAGTCTGAATTACGGCTTCAGCTACGCAATGAACAACAAAAAAATGGCGACTATAGCGAGCAGCTTCAAACGCTGTCTTCTAACAGTGTCTTAACCAAAGCAAACAAGCAGATTAAGAGGCTTGAAAAGGAGTTGCACAATTATAGAAATCAAGACGACAACGAGAGTGAAGGCGTTTGCAAGAAGGAGAGATTCGTTGTTGATTCGCAGCCTTTGTCAATTGATGAGACCTCTCAGCCGCCGATACCTGATACAACAACAATGGAGAGGTGTACGGAAGCGGATAATGATCTTTGTGGTCACTGTGTTTTATACGTCGGTGGGCAATCTGGCAATCAGTCGAATTTTCGTGAGATTGTGGAAACAAGAAATGGTACATTTCTCTATCATGATGGTGGCCGCGAAGATTCTAGACAAAGGCTGACCACGATGTTGGGAAGAGCCGATGCGGTAATCTGTCCGGTTAGCTGTGTCAGCCATAGTGCGACCCATAAGATAAAAAAGATTTGTACGCGGAAAGAGAAAAAAATGATCTGGATCAAGAGCCCAAGCCTTGCTGCTTTTAACGCTGCTTTACACGAAGTAAAGCAGGAACAACCTGTTGTTGTCTCTCAATAGTTCTGCGAAGAATCGCCTGTCTTCGATATGGTCTGGTTCCGACCGGATGCGAAGTATTGTTTTTGTATTGTGCTCGGTGGCGTTATTTTCGGTTACCTCGTTACTAGCGAAAATGCTCGGTGGTGAGCACGCTTCTAACCCACTCAATCCTTTCCAAATATCCGGATTTAGATTTGTTATAGCTTTTCTAACTATCGCTTTGGTTTTGTATTGGAGAAACGCCTCGGTTAGAAACATTCAATGGGGTTTGCATATCGGCAGATCCGTGTTTGGCTGGTTGGGAGTGACCTGTCTGTTTGGTGCGGCAACCCAAATCCCACTAGCAGATGCCAATGCAATCAGTTTTTTGAGTGTGATTGTCGCCATGGCGCTTTCGGTGTTCTGGTTGGGAGAAAAGGTCGGAGTTCGAAGGTGGTCAGCGGCTGGGATTGCCTTGCTCGGGGCACTTTTGATCGCTCGGCCAGGCACTTCCGCTTTCGACATCGCTGCGATTATTGCTTTTTTAGCGGCACTGTTTATTGGAATTGAAGCGATCTTTTTGAAAAAGCTAAGCAACAGAGACGACCCAATACAAATACTGTTTTGTAATAATATGATTGGGGCCGCGCTTTCAATTGTTGCACTGTTTATTGTATGGAAAACGCCTTCATTGATGCAGCTAGCAGGTTTAGTTGCGATTGGCGTCATTATGTTGCTTGCGCAATTCCTTAATATTCTTGCCTTGCAACAAGAAGAAGCGTCATTCCTGATGCCATTTTGGTATGCGACTCCCGTGTTTTCGGCGGTTTATGATTACCTACTGTTTAATCAGATCGTATCTACGTGGAGCGCCGCTGGTATGATGCTGATCTTTATCGGTGGCGTGATTATTTCTCTGCGTAGTCGTCCGTCGTTTTCAAAAAGATGAAATCTAGTAGAATCTTCTTACAGATATAGCGTTGTTTCCCAAACAGCAGACAAAAATTAAATCCAATACATAACAGCTAGTCATGCAATCCTTGTCAGAAATAGATCAGATTATTCGCAACCGAAAAACTAGTAAGGTGCTGTCATCGACCCCATTAGAAGGTGGGTTGGATAGAGACCTGCTGAAGGAAATGATTGAAACTGCAGGCACCGCGCCGTTTCATATTGCCGCTGCAACCGAGCATCGAGAAGGCGATCAGGATTCTTATTCACCCTGGCGTTTTCACATTGTTGACAAAGCGGTTTGTTTGGCATTAAGACAATATCTAATTGATCAGGAAGACCATAGCAAAGTGCCCAACATGCTAGCGGCGACAGATACCTTGATACAGGTTACCTGGTGTCCGGATCCAGTTGATCCTGGCTTTACCTTAACCGAACGCTGGGAGTATTGTCCTTCGAGAAATAATATGGAGCACATTGCGGCAACCGCGGCAGCAGTACAAAATTTATTGTTAGTTGCGACAGAGCGCGGAATTGCCAGCTACTGGTCGAGTGGCGGCCCATTGAGATCAGATTCCATTTTTGAAAAGCTGGGTATTCCAACAAACCAGGTATTGTTGGGCTCTGTCTTTCTTTTTGCCAATGTACTGCAGGCAGAAGAAGTGGAAATAAAGCCAGGCAAGATGCGGGATAAAAAAGGAAATATCGATAGCTGGGCACGTTGGGTGGAGAAGCTCCATCCATAGAATCCGAAGCGCAGCGGTTTGCTAAAGTTAAATCGCAACAAGTTCGGTATGGGATCGTAGCTTTAGTCTCGCATA
>CALKKV010000002.1 GCA_937992195.1 uncultured Gammaproteobacteria bacterium
ATCTTCAAAAAGAGGGTTCGTTGCAACAAACGGTATGACGGCCAATAACTGGCAAAGCCCAAACTGAGCTTGAGATTTTTTCAGCAGTGAATACAGATAATCATCATATACAACGCCGTCATCTTGGTTATACCAAACAGCACCAAAACGTTGCTCGCGATCAAAGTAAATCACCACATTGACGTTATCATCAAACGGTATGTAACCAATAGCGGAGTAATGCTGATTAAGATAGTTTACTTGGTCCTGCGTTAGGCTGCCGCGCGCAGGGCTAAAATCGTCTTTACTATTACCCCAGACAAATTCAAGCATACTAATTAATCCCATGCTTTTTAAGTGTTCATAGCGCTTTCTTGAGGGATCTAAATGGTATTCCAGCTCAGAGACACTGAATATTCCGCATGGCTTTGAGGCGGTACCGCTTAAACTGCCGGCGCGATGATAAAAATCTTTTAACTCTTCAGGAAGCTTAACTCCAAATTTTCGCTCGAACTGTTCTAACTGATCTGTGCTAGCTACTGCAGTAAAATTATTTAACCCTCCTACCTCCTGTAAAAAGTCATCAAAGCTCCCAAGGTCTTCATCCCCCCTTTCCAAGAGGTAAGCGTAATAATCCTTTTTGGATATCAACTCTACCTGATTGTCCAGTGTGGCTAATCTCATCAAGTCTTTAACGTCAAACTCATAGTTCGTTAGTACACGTTCAGGGGCGTAGGATTTAAACCATTCTTGATACGAATTCTGCTCAGTTACCCGCTTGAGGGTTTTATTTTTATGCCCATTGGCCATCAGCCCATACGCATATTGATTGACTAGGTATTGTAATGTTTCATTCAACTTGCCGTATTTCAATGAAGTAATATAGTCGGTGATTTCATCGGCATCCCAAGGCTCAAAGTCTTCCAGAGTATCAACAACTTCAAAATTTTCTCGGTCTTCATCCGTAAATACAAAATCCTGATGTGCTTCCTGGCTAGTCGATTGCTTGTTTGGTGCGGTTTCAATCAGCTCCTCCAACCCTTGCTCGGCTAATTCTGGTTGCAATGCCAAAGCCTCAGCTTTGACTTGTTTCAATAATAATTTTTGTTCTTTAGTAGTGCTTGGGGCACTAATACGCACATCCACATAAATCAACCATTCCAGGGTTTTATCCGGCCATTCGCATAACAGCCGGGTCATCCCCTCGATATCTTCAATATCGGCCAGCGCAGACACTTTCTGCCTTAATTCAGATTCCATAAGGCATTAAAAACAAATCATATTTTTTAGATATGTGTAGCAAAGCCAAAACTTTGGTTCGAAATAAAATTGTCTAAATTAAGAATAAACCCTTGAAGAACTCCAAACGCATACATCTATCATTGTCTGATATTTAATTGTGATGTATTACTCACACTCAGATTTTGGGTAGCTACAGCCACCTTAAATCGATGTATGCTGCAAATATCACGCTACTTAGTAAACGCTTGTAAGAAATAGAAACCAATTTAATCTTGGTCTACTTATACGCTGAACAATCTTTTTGGCGACAGTTTGAAATCACTGCTGACCTCTCCCAGACCAATAAACCCTGTCGTCTCAGCATAAACCCGAACCAGGCCTGGAACCGCCGTGCTACTTGCTCGGATGCTCTGTCCTAACTTGACATAGCGTGCTAGATTTTCAGGTAACAAGACTTCTGGTAAATGTGCTAACCCTTCATCAGTTGGCAGTAAGACTTTAGTTCTGTCCCCAGGAGAGAGGATTGCTTCAAGCTGATCCATGGTAATCGCCTGTTCTATACTAAAACTACCTACCTGCGTTCGTCGCAACACTTCAACATGGGCGCCACAACCAAGGTCATTGCCAATATCTTCCGCTAACGTCCGAATATAAAACCCTCTAGAACAGCTGACCTGTAATTCAAGCAAGTCGTGCTTCCAGTTGATCATGTCTAGGTTATAAACCGTTACAGGTCGCGCCTCTCGTTCTACCGTAACTCCTTGCCGAGCTAGTTTATACAGCGGCTGTCCGTTCTGTTTTAACGCAGAGTACATTGGCGGCGTTTGTAAAAAGTCACCACGATACTTCTCTAAGGTGTTTAATAATGTCTCTTCTGTTATATCGACACTCTGTCGATTAAGCACGGCTCCTTCGCTATCACCTGTTTCGGTAGCAATACCAAGGCGAATAGAAACCGTATAGGTTTTATCCGCATGCAAAAACATACCAGATATTTTGGTAGTTTCTCCAAAACACAATGGCAATAATCCAGTCGCGAGCGGATCGAGACTCCCTGTATGACCGGCTTTTTGCGCGTTAAGCAGAAACTTGGCTTTTTGCAGCGCTTGATTGGAAGAGCAACCGATCGGTTTGTCTAGCAGTAACATGCCGTTCACCGGAACGCCCTTGCGCTTCTTACCTTGACTCATAAAGTAGAACTAAGATTTAGATTTTAAGGATTCAATTAACGACGACATTTCCACGCCCCGTTGAATACTACTGTCATAACGAAACCTAAGTGATGGGGTCACACGGAGCTCAACATTCTGACTCAGCAAATGCCGTAGAAAACCAGAAGCATTGTTTAACAGCTCTTCCACAGTTTGGGGCTGCGCCGTATTCTTTTTCTTGTTTCCATGTTTCTTTTTTTTCAGCTGCTCTTTTGGTTGTTCAGCCTGCGCTTCTTTTACCGGGATCTCATTGCCATCAATTGCTGACACGTAAACAGTGGCATATTTCAAATCCCGGGAGACCTGCACGGCATTAATAGAGACGTTACTGATACGGCCATCATTTAATTCTCTACGAACTAACGTAGAAAGCTCCCTGCGAAGCAGCTCGGAAACACGTCTTGTGCGATCAATTTCTTGCATAGATCCTGTTACAGATAATGTAAAACAGACAGCAACATGAAGTTACTGTCTTATCCTACAAACGCACTCTAGAGTGTTTGCGCCGTTTCAACCATTTGGAAGACTTCGATCTGGTCTCCAACTTTGATGTCATTATAGTTTTTAATGCCAATTCCACATTCAAAACCATTTTTAACTTCTTGGACATCATCTTTAAATCGACGAAGTGAATCTATAGCGCCTTCGAATATGACGATATTGTCTCGCAGTATACGGACAGGCAAACTGCGTTTTACAAAGCCTTCCTGCACAAAACAACCGGCAATAGAACCAATCTTTGGCGCCTTAAACACATCGCGTACTTCAACCAGACCGACATGCTGCTCCTGAATAATTGGGGACAACATACCCGTCATCGCAGCTTTCACAAGATCCACCACATCATAAATAACGTTGTGGTAACGCACGTCGACGTCTTCTGCTTCGATCAGCTTTCTGGCAGTTGCATCCGCTCGGACGTTAAATCCCACGATAATTGCTCCAGACGCTAGCGCCAGGTTAACGTCAGATTCATTAATACCACCAACCATGCCATGCACAACTTTTACCGTAACTTCGTCAGTGGTTAATTTTTCCAATGAATCTGATAAAGCTTCTACAGATCCTTGAACGTCGGCTTTCACCAGTAGATTCAGCGCCTGTACTTCTCCCTCTTCCATGCGGTTGAACATGCTCTCAAGCTTTGCCTTTTGCTGCTGAGCCATCTTCACTTCCTTGAATTTGCTCTGACGATGCATTGCGATTTCGCGTGCCTTACGCTCATCGGTCACCGCGACAATCTCATCACCGGCAACGGGTACACCTGCCAAACCTTGAATTTCGACCGGGGTAGAAGGTCCAGCCTCATTCACCGGCTTACCAGTATCATCAAGCAGCACACGCACACGACCGGATTCACGGCCTGCAAGTACGATATCGCCTTTTTTCAGCACACCCTCTTGCACCAACACAGTAGCAACCGGACCTCTGCCTTTGTCTAGTCTAGCCTCGACAACCAAGCCAGAAGCAGGTCCTGTATTCCGCGCCTTCAAATCAGCAACTTCCGCCTGCAGCAAGACTGATTCAAGTAGCTCATCAATACCTTGTCCGGTCATTGCCGACACTTCGTTCATCAAGGTCTCACCACCCCATTCTTCAGGAATGACCTCGTGGTTTGCCAACTCTTGCTTCACTTTATCCGGATCAGCCTGCTCTCTGTCCATCTTGTTAATCGCAACAATCATCGGCACGCCTGCAGAACGAGCATGGCGAATCGCCTCAATCGTCTGCGGCTTGACGCCATCATCGGCGGCAACCACCAAAATAACCAGGTCTGTCGCGCTTGCACCACGCGCTCGCATCGCAGAAAACGCCTCGTGCCCTGGGGTATCAAGGAAGCAAATATCATTGTCACCTAGCCGCACCTTGTAAGCGCCGATATGCTGTGTAATGCCTCCAGCCTCACCTGACGCAACCTTAGCTTTTCTCAAATAGTCGAGAAGAGAAGTCTTTCCATGGTCAACGTGCCCCATTACGGTAACCACAGGAGCGCGTGACGTTGATTCGATACCTGCGGTATCAACATCAACAAGTAATGCCTCAGGATCTTGATCAGCAGCAGCGACGCCTTTATGCCCCATCTCTTCAACCAGCAGCAATGCGGTATCTTGATCGAGAATCTGGTTAATCGTAACCATCGACCCCATAGACATCATGGTTTTGATTACTTCACCTGCCTTAATCGACATCGCCTGCGCGAGCTCGCCTACGGTAATCGTATCGGGCACATGAACTTCATGTACAACCGGCGCCGTTGGTTTCGCAAATGCATGCTGATCCGCAACTGACGAAGATATATTGCCTGCTTTACGACCCATTGCTCTGCGAGGGCGTTCCTTTCTCCGTTTCGAAGCATGTAATTCGGCGCGAGGACTGTCCGACTTTCCTCCCTTGCGTCCTTTCTTGCCTTTGCGGTCGTCGGTCTTTGGTACTGACGCAGGTTTCTCTGCAGGCTTCGGCTGGGGAGCCGGTTTGTTTAACGTCTCTGCCACTGGTTCAGCTTTAGCAGCCGGATCTTCAGGTGCAGTAGCAACTTGTTTTTCCGCTTCTTCAGCAGCAACGCGTTCACGCTCTTGGCGCTCTTGTTCCTCTTTTTCCAGCTGTTCGACCTCTTGGCGCGCACGCTCTTCAGCATCACGCTCGGCTTGTTCTGCCGCTTCCTTTGCCAGGATTTCCTGTTGCTCTCGCTCACGCTCGGCCTCAACTTCTTGCTGCCGTTGACGCTCTTCCTCATCAACTTTACGCTGTTCTTCAGCTTGCTCAGCCTCCAATACACTGCGTTTTACAAAAGTTCGTTTCTTTCGCGTTTCAACATGAACCGTACGCGCTGCACCAGTTTTAGAGGTTTGGCGAATTTCATCTGTGGTTTTACGCTTCAGCGTAATGCGCTGCCTGCCCGGGGTCGTCTCTCTGGAAGCTTCGCCTTTCAGGAATTGTAAAAGTGTGATCTTTTCGCTGTCTTCAAGAAGGTCGTTTTCGCCTTTACCTTTGATACCAGCGTGATCGAGCTGCTCAAGCAATTTATCGATGGAAATACCGATTTGCTTGGCAAAACTGCTAATGGTGACTTGTGACATAGCTAAACCTATTTAGTCTCAATTTCTCTGGTATCGGGACAAATCCCGCATTTTATTTTTAATCTTGCGCTACTTGTTAAACAAACCTGGATTATTCAAACCAAGGTGCTCGCGCTGTCATAATTAATTCGCTGGCTCGCTCAGTTGACATCTCTACGATATCCAGCACCTCATCTACTGCACACTCTGCCAGCTCTTCCATAGTACGTACGCCACCAGTTGCTAATGCTCTGGCGGTATCGTCATCCATACCATCCATGGTCAATAGATCTTCGCTTGGCTCTTTTTGCTCTTGTGACGCGATTGCACTGGTAAGGAGGGTGTCTTGTGCTCGATTACGTAACTCGTCAACGATGGTTTCATCAAACTCTTCGATATCGAGTAATTCCTGTTTCGGCACGTAAGCAATCTCTTCCAGGGAATTGAATCCTTCCTGAGCAAGAATCAAGGCGACATTTTCGTCAATATCCAGCTGGGTTTTAAATCGTTCGACCAGTTCTTTCTGTTCAGATTCCTGCTTCTCAGCTGCATCTTTGTCAGTCAGTAGATTCAATTCCCAACCGGTAAGCTCAGAAGCCAATCGTACATTCTGCCCACCTCGACCAATCGCACGAGACAGGTTTTCTTCGGTAACGACTACATCCATCTGCTGGGTTTCTTCATCGACCAAAATCGATTCGACCTCAGCCGGTGCCAAGGCTTGAATTACAAATTCAGCAACATTATCGGACCAAACAATAATATCTACACGCTCCCCGGCAATCTCATTTGAAACGCTTTGCACGCGCGATCCACGTATACCAACGCAGGCACCAACGGGGTCAACATTATTATCTCTCGAACGTACCGAGATTTTTGCTCTAGAGCCTGGGTCACGAGCAGCACCAAGAATTTCGATAATTCCTTCAGAAACTTCAGGCACTTCCAGTTTGAATAATTCAATAAGATATTGCGGAGACAACCTGCTTAAAATCAGCTGCGGGCCCCGCGCCTCAAGATCTATTTTCTCTAGCAATGCACGAATGCGATCGCCAGGTCGCAAGCCTTCTCGGGGGATCATGCCAGCCTTCGGTAACAGTGCTTCGGCATCGCCAAGGTCAACCACACAGTTGCCTCGTTCCATCCGTTTCACCGTACCGGAGACCAAAGTATCAACTTTTTCAGCATATCGATCAGCCACCTGATTTCTTTCGGCCTCACGCACTTTCTGCATAATCACTTGTTTTGCTGCCTGCGCCGCGATACGACCGAATTCAACTTTCTCCATTGGCTCTTCAATTAAATCGCCAACTTCAATTTCTTCGTCGCTTTCTTTTGCTTCGGTCAGCGCAATTTGACTGCCAGGAAACTCGATCTCCATCTCGTCATCAACAATTTCCCAAACACGAAATGTATCGTAATCGCCTGTATCACGATGAATGCTGACGCGCGCATCAATCTCGCCGTCATGCCACTTTCGCGTTGCCGTCGCAAGCGCTGCTTCAATCGCTGAGAAAATAATCTCCTTGTCGAGATCTTTCTCGCGCGAAACGACTTCAGCCATCAATAGGATTTCGTTATTTGTAATCGCCATAATAGTTTGACACTCAACCGTAACTGTTCTGATACATATGTGTTGCAAGCAAAAAATATTCGCTGCAATACGTCTTTATTTCACTTCCTAACCGCATAGTTAACTCGGTTTAGAACCAAAATCTGGCTCTAGTCGAGCTGACTCCATTAATTCATAAGGCAGATCGTAGCTCTCACCATCTGCTTCTAACACAACCTGCTCGTCATCCGCCTCAATCAACTTGCCGGTGAATCGTCTTCTACCCAAAACATGGGTAAGCATTACGATCTTGGCCTTCTCCCCAGCAAACTGCTGAAAGTGTGCTGGCTTAACCAATGGCCGATCCAACCCAGGCGATGACACCTCAAGGGTGTAGGCATTCTTCACAGGATCTTCAACATCTAAAATCAGACTAACTTGTCGACTCACCGATGCACAATCATCCACTTCAATGCCGCCGGGAGCATCTATATATAACCGCAGAATATTTCCACCCGAACCAGCAAATTCAATATGCACCAACTCATATCCAAGGGAATCAACCGATGGTTCAAGTAACGCTCTAATTTTCGTCAAGCTTTGCATATCTCAAATCCGACACAAACAATCCGTGCGAAAAAAACGGGCTACTACGCCCGTCACTTGGAGCCGTTAACAGCAACTCCACCGCGTTTGACCGTTCCCGATCAAACCAACCTGTAATGCGGCTACCCTAGCCCGCACCCAAAATCCACCTGGTTGCCTCTGCCTAAAATACAAAACCCCGCGAACAGCGGGGTCGTATCTTTACCAAATGGTAATTGGTAGCGGGGGCAGGATTTGAACCTACGACCTTCGGGTTATGAGCCCGACGAGCTGCCAGACTGCTCCACCCCGCATCAGGGCGCGGATTTTAGCTTAAACAAACATGTGTTTACAATGGTTATCTGACGCTATTCAATAGATTCCAGCACCGCACCTTCTGGTCCATCCTTAATCTCAAAGCCTTTGGCCAAAATCTCGTCTCGCAAACGATCTGCCTCACCCCAGTTTTTCTCGGACCGCGCCTGATTTCTGTGGCGTAACATTTCCTCCACCTCAGGTGGTATTTCCATTGTTTTCGGCTCCCAATTAGCCAAATCTAGACCAAAAACCGCATCCATAGCCAACAACGTTGCCTTCTTGCTGCCGTCCGACAAAGAAGACTTCACCATTCCCCAGGCAACCGCCAAGGCATTTGGTGTATTTAAATCATTGGCAATTTCCCGATGAAATGCCGATAGCACTTCTTCATCTACTTCAGTCGGGGCTCCCCAACTATGGGACGCCTTACGCAACCGACCGAGCGCTGTCACCGCACTATCCAGACTCTCCCAGGTAAACTTGAGATCGCTGCGATAATTTGCGGTCAAGCATAGGTACCGATATTCCAGCGGGTCATATCCTTTATCGATCAGCGTCTGCAGTCTCAGGAACTCACCTGACGATTTGGACATTTTTTCTTTATCTGTTTCCAGAAAGTATCCGTGCATCCAATAGTTCGCCAAGTTGGTTCCATAACAAACCTTGGATTGTGCGATTTCATTTGAGTGATGGACGGGAATATGATCTTTACCACCACAGTGAATATCGAATTGTGGACCCAGATATTTGGTCGACATCGCCGAACATTCAATATGCCAACCGGGAAAGCCTTTCCCCCAAGGACTCTGCCATTCCATCTGTCGGGATTCGTTTTCCGGACTAAATTTCCACAACGCAAAATCAGTTGCATTGCGCTTCTCGCCTAAATCCACCCGCGACCCTGCTTCAAGTCCTTCCACATCAAGACGTGCTAAATATCCGTAGTCATCGAGTTTTGAGGTATCGAAATAAACGCCATCAGAAGTGATATAGGTGTAGCCTTCTTCCGCAATTTTTTCAATCTCAACAATTTGCTCGGCAATGTGATCGGTAGCACGGCACCAAAGCGATGGCTCAATCACATTCAATTGCTTCAGATCATTTTTGAAGGCAATTGTATAGAGCTCAGCGATTTCCCAGGCAGTCTTGCCAGTGCGGGCAGCACCTTTTTCCATTTTATCTTCGCCAGTATCTGCATCGGAAGTAAGGTGGCCAACGTCTGTGATATTTACGACGTGATTCACCTCATATCCCGCCATCTCAAGCGTTCTCCTCAGTAAATCTTCGAAAAGGTAGGTCCGTAAATTTCCAATATGCGCGTAGTCGTAGACCGTTGGGCCACATGCGTATAGCCCTACTTTCCCAGGTTCATTACTTTGAAAGTCCCGCAATTCACGGGAATATGTGTCATACAGTTTGATCTTCATGCAATTCAAAATCGACCGGTTAAGCTGGCAGCCGATGGTACAATAAAGACTTAAACGTTGCATTCAGATCAAGAAGTAATCATATCCATCCATTTTTCTCCTCATTCTGTCGATGACCGTCGCATTTATTTCCGACCTCCACCTAACCCCAGATCGCCCGCACTCCTCTGAAATGTTTCAGGCTTTTGGGAAAAGCGCTCCTCAACTGCTATCAAGTCTCTATATTTTAGGCGACCTGTTCGAGTACTGGATCGGTGATGACGGGGTAACCGAGCTGGGGCATGGTGAAACCGAATCTACTATCAAGTCAATTGCTGATTCGGGCGTTAAAGTTTTCTTTCTCCATGGCAACAGGGATTTCCTGGTAGGTGATGAATTTTCCAAAAGAACGGGCTGCACACTTTTACCTGATCCGGTAGTGATTGAAGAAGATGGACTAAGAATTTTGCTTACCCATGGCGACTCTCTATGCGTCGAAGATATTGAACACCAGGAAGCGCGCAAAAATATGCTTTCTTCTAAATGGAAAGTGGCTTTCCTGGAAACACCATTACGTCAAAGATTTGAAACCGCGGACAGGATGCGGAAAGGAAGTGAGCTTGCGAAAAAAACAAAACCAATGGAGATCATGGATGTGACGCAATCTGCAGTTGAAGAGATGATGCGAGATCACGGGGTCAACATTATGATTCACGGCCATACCCATAAACCTGCTGCCCATGAGTTCACCCTGGATGGCCAGCTTGCCAGACGGTTTGTACTTGGAGACTGGTACGAGCAAAAATCGATAATTTTGCTCGATCAAGGCAAGCTCACCTTAAGAAAATAGGGGGCCAAGTAGTGCCTAACAGAAAATCAGCCGTGCGCTGCTTGTACGTCAGTGATCTCCGAAAGATCTAGCTGAGATCCACTCAACGACTTGGCATCATCATTCCGCTGACCATCAACAATCGCTAGATACGCTGGGGTGACATCTCCGGTTACATACTCCCCACTAAAACAGGAGGTATCGAAAGTATCTAACGAGGGATTACACCTGCGCACCGCAGCAATCATATCTTCCAGATCCTGATAGATGAGAAAATCTGCGCCAATCTCATCCGAAATTTCTTTCACCGTTCGGTCATGAGCAACAAGCTCTGAGGAAGACGGCATGTCAATCCCGTAAACATTGGGATATCTCACAGGAGGTGCGGCCGAAGCAAAATACACTTTGTTCGCTCCTGCTTCTCGCGCTAGCTGGATGATCTTTGAGGAAGTGGTACCGCGAACAATCGAGTCGTCAACCAACAAAACATTTTTGCCCTTGAATTCTGAACCGATTGCATTCAGTTTTTGACGTACCGATTTTCGGCGTTCAGCCTGACCTGGCATGATAAAAGTGCGTCCGATATACCGGTTTTTGATAAATCCCTCTCGATACGAAACCTTCAGTTCTTTCGCCATTTCCAATGCCGCAGTTCTGCTGGTATCGGGAACCGGAATAATGACATCGATATCATGATCAGACCAATCTCTAACCAATCTGCGACCGAGCATCTTGCCCATTTCGATTCTAGATTGATAAACCGAAACGCCATCGATAATCGAGTCAGGTCTTGCAAGATAAACGTACTCAAAAATACATGGGTTGCACTGGGGTAAGTTTGCGCAGACCTTATGATGCATATTGCCCTGCATATCAATAAACATCGCTTCACCCGGAAACAGGTCCCGCTCGCGCTCATATCCGATCACATCTAGCGCGACACTTTCTGAGGCAAACATATGTGCATCCATAGCACCTGCCTGATCATGATTTGAACGCTTTCCATAAATCAGCGGGCGGATACCGTGCGGATCGCGAAAAGCGACGATGCCCACACCAACAATCATGGTGATTGCGGCATAAGCTCCTTTACAACGACGCATTACTCCGGCAACGCCCTCAAATACATCTTCAGGTGTTACTCGCAAACTTGCCTTACCGATGACATCACGCAACTCATGGGCAAAGATATTTAACAATATTTCAGAGTCAGAAGATGTGTTTAACTGGCGCAAGTCCTGCCGGAACAGTTCCTCTCTTAACGGTTCAGCATTGGTCAAATTACCATTGTGTGCAAGCGCCAGACCATAAGGTGAGTTCACATAAAACGGTTGTGCTTCGGCTCTGGAGTCGCTTCCCGCTGTCGGATATCGGGTATGTCCAACACCCATGTTTCCTTTCAATTCAAGCATGTGCCGAGTGTGAAAAACATCTCGCACAAGGCCGTTGTCTTTGCGTAAATAAACGCGATCACCATCACTGGTCATTATGCCCGAAGCATCCTGGCCGCGATGTTGTATAACCGTCAAACCATCGTAGATTTGTTGATTAACTGGATAAGAATCGAGAATGCCAACAATGCCACACATAGTTAGGTTTATCCTGTAGGAGGTTCTGCGCTAGTTTCAGGTTCGGTACCTGTCTCAATACCGGTCTCTATACCAATGCCGCCACTACCATCCGGATATCGTAGAGGAAAAGATTCCGCGACGTCGGCGGGAAGCAAGGTTAAAATGAAATCTGTAAGCGGAGCAAAGTAGACGGCTAACTTCGATGACTGAAACCACTCGTGTGGTGTGAAGTCCATAAAAGTTGCTGCCAAAATCAACAGCGCAACAACCACCGCTCCCCGCACTATTCCAAATACACCACCCAATGATCGATCCAGGCCGGTTAAACCAGCGAGTGCAAATATCCGGTAGATGATATAGCTGAGAATAGACACAAGGATCAGCGTGCATATAAAAATAGCGGCAAATGAGGCAATGCCCCTTAACTCAGTTTGCGCAATGTACGGTTCCAGATAAACCGCACCTTGCCCAGCAAAAGTGTAGGCCACAAAAAGTGCGACTACCCAAGAAGCGAGCGAGAGTACTTCGCGAATAAATCCACGAAATATTCCAATCAAGGTTGAGACCAGAATAACGACTAAAATTGCAATATCAACCGGACTCATTAAGAACTCCTAGCGGTAAAACAGTCAGCAAGCATTTCCCAATTCCAACACATCGAAGTATCAGTTTTACGTGGGGTACTTGAAATCAAGTTTAGACAGGTTTCAATCACTTAGCTCAGCTTAGCAGTTGGAATAATACGAACCTTAGGAGTTAGTTCTGGTGACATACCCTTTTTCACCTATCAGAGACTTCAAGCGTTCGCTAATTTTGTTCGCTGTTTCACGTTTAGCATAGGGACCCAGCCATACTCTCGTCGACTTCCCTAGAGAAGTATCCACTAATTTGGTCTTTGGACTGAAGCCACTGTTATTCAGAAGTGTCGATACCGAATCAACATTGGCTTTTTTCGAAAAGGTGCCAACACGAACAACCCAACCGCTGTCCGCCGTTTCCTCTTGATTAATCGGCGCACTATCAGAAGCTTTGGGCTCCTCAATTTTCTTCACCGCCGCAACTTTAGTCTCAGGTTCTGCTTTCTGCTCTGTCTCAGGCGCAGTTTTTACCTCTGGCTCAGACAGTGATTCAACTGCTGGCTTTGATTCGATCTCCTCAGCAATTGAAGCATTATTTGTCATAACCAAAGCCGTTTTTTCTTCCTTCGGTTCTTCAGCAGGGGCAGTCGGAGCGTTCTGTTCACTATCCAGGGTCAGATCAAGTAGCGCAGGTTTTCGTGAATCGACCACCACCGAACTCAATTCTTCATCTTGCTCAGACTGCTCGGCACCATTTACATTGTTTAAATTAAGCGGGGTAATTCGTGAACGGAATGTTTGCAGCGCAACCCCGTTTTCATCAACCCCACTATTTGCTTCCAAGGCGGGTTCAGATAAAAACAAAGGAATAATCACCACCGCCAGGACAACCAAAACAGCAGCGCCGACAAGTCGATGTTTAAGTTGATACTCGGGTTCTGCTATCGCGTTCATAATTGCTATTGACTAATGCACTGTAAAAACAGTTCCATCTATATGTGATTGATAATATCGAATCTTAAGTTTTGCTAACCAAGAAACTGTTGAAAACAGAGGCCGATTCAACGCTATGCAAAATTTCGAATCGGGCGCTCCGCCGCCCGTCTAGTGTTCTGGCCTTTCAAGGTACGAGAGTATATCACCGACTGTGAAAAATGAGCCAAATGCGAGCAACCTGTCTTCAGGTTGGCAGTGAGCGTTCGCAGCCTGGAATGCATCTGCGGGGCTAGAATATATACTGACCTTTGCTTCAGGTAGAAATTTCAACAGCTTAGATCGTAATGTCTTAGCGGTTTGTCCCCTCTCGCCCTCGAGGGAGGCTAGGTACCACTGATCTATCTGCCCTGAAACCTCAAGCACTATGGGCTCCAGAACTTTATCCTCCAGCACACCGAACACGGCGTAAGTCTCTCCACCAGATTGATTGGCGCGCAAAAAGACGCCCAGTTCCTTTGCAGAGTCAGCATTATGAGCGACATCCAGAATCGTTAGAGGGCGCCGTGCAATCACCTCACATCGAGCCGTGAGTTTACTCTGGGTCAAGCCCTGAACAAGATGGTCGGGCGTCACCCCGGTTTGCGTCGCGGTTAATCCAAGAACGGTTATCACCCCCGCAACATTCCTGCTTTGATGCGCACCAGACAACGACGTCGATATCCCTGCAATGCTCCTCCATTCGGGTGACATCAAATCATGATCGGAAACATAGTGGTAAAGGCCGTACTGTTTTTCACTGGTCATTTCAAAATCACTGCCAATTTGCAGTAGCGTTGCATTTACTCGATTTGCACCATCCGCAATGCCCGATGGCGGCATCGGCTCAGCACAGACCGCGAGCCCATCTTGTTTAAACACCCCTGCTTTCTCGACTGCAATTTTCTCTCGGGTATCTCCAAGCCATTGCTCATGATCAAGACCAACGGAAGTTACCAACGCAATATTATTGTCCAGCATATTCACAGCATCCAGCCGCCCCCCCATTCCAGTTTCCATTAAACACACCTCTACTCCAGCATGATGAAAAACAACTAAAGCACATAGCGTGCTGTATTCGAAATAGGTAAGCGGGACATCTCCCCTTGCCGCTTCAATTTCACAAAACGCCCCGATAATCTGCGTGTCACTCGCTTCGACACCATCTATACAAATACGCTCGTTATAGCGAACTAAATGCGGCGAGGTATAACTGCCAGTAGTTTTACCAGCAGCCCTTAATACAGATTCTAGCATCGCGACGCATGAGCCTTTGCCATTCGTTCCCGCGACCGTGATTATGAACGGAGCTTGCGGTTGTCCAAGTTTCTGCCACACCGCCGTTATCCGATCCAGCTTCATTTCGATGGTGCGCCAATGCTGCGCCTGGATATGCTCAAGCCACTGCGCTAGGTCAAAGTTGGTGAATTGCTTCACTTTTGAGAAATGATTACCAGATCAGGAGGTGGATTCAGGGGAAGGTCTATCCCCCCGATCATCAGTATCACTGATATCAGAAGCATCTGCATTTTTCGCTGAACTTTCTCCTATCGTCAAGTCAACTGGCGAACGGTCATTGTCAGTTTCAGCGATTATCTGATCGCCACTAAATCCGAGTTTATCTAGCAACATTGCTACCTGAGCACGCATTTGTCGACGATCAACAATCATATCGATAGCGCCGTGGTCTAATAAAAACTCCGCTCGTTGAAAGCCATCAGGCAAGGTTTCTCTCACCGTCTGCTCAATGACCCTCGGACCAGCGAAGCCTACTAATGCGTCAGGTTCAGCAATAATGATGTCTCCAAGCATGGCCAAGCTCGCTGATACCCCGCCCATGGTTGGGTCTGTCAAAACAGAGATAAATGGAATCCCAGCCTTGCGGTTACGGGCAATCGCCGCCGAGGTTTTTGCCATCTGCATCAAGGAGTGCAAGGCTTCCTGCATTCTTGCTCCACCCGAAGCAGAAAAACAAATCAAAGGCTGGCGTTTTTCAAAACTATTGTCAGCCGCAACAACAAACCTTTCACCGACAACCGACCCCATCGATCCACCTAAAAATCGGAAATCAAATGCTGCCGCCGTGATTTCGACGCCCATCACATGTCCCTGTGCAGCAACCATTGCCTCACTGGACTCATTATTTTTTCGCGCATCCGATAGTCGATCTCGATACCGTTTCTGATCTCGAAATTTCAATGCATCAACGGGTTGTACTTGCTCTCCTAACAGATATTCGCTGCAGTCAGTGCCTTCGTCGAGAAAACTCGCCAAACGGTCCAATCCACCCAGTCGCATGTGATGGTTGCATTTAGGGCAAACACTCAAACTAAGATCAAGTTCTTGTCGATACAGGACTGCCTGACAGCTATTGCAGTTACACCAAACGCCTTCGGGTACGCCCTTTTTTGACAGTATTGAACGCGTCTGGATCTTTGGCGGTATAATTTTATCAAGCCAATTCATATATTTATCGCTTATATCTCGAAATTATGTTATCTATAATTAGCCTGAAATTGACTCGGGTATATTGTAAGAGATTACGCTTCTACAAAAGCTACGCATTTTCTTCGGATCTTTCTCACCACGGGTTTCTACACCACTACTGACATCAACAGCATAAGGGTTTGCAAGCTTCAAAGAGTCAACGACGTTTTCAACAGTCAGCCCCCCCGCCAAGATCACCGGCTTTTGCCCCCCATA
>CALKKV010000003.1 GCA_937992195.1 uncultured Gammaproteobacteria bacterium
TGTAGCTTCTAAACTTAATGATTGGGAGGAAAGCGACCGTGCCTCCTAATTCTTCCCGATGCCCATTTAATGGCCTACTAACTCCTGAGCTGCGTCACTAACATATTGATTCTATTTCGCTTCTTCAGACGGTCAGTTTGCAAAGCGTCCGTTTAGAAAAAGTAAAGCGACCAATTTCTGAACAATATAGTAACTACGTCAAGCTTGCAGCTTAAGCTATTGCAATAATTAATACTAAAAGTGCTAGCGTTTATCTATCTGGTCTGACTGCCCGTTGAGATTGAAAGACTGTCTAACTGAAGTTTATATGGAATCAAAAAAATAACAGTCATTTCACTACCTCTCAACAAATGCGAGTTTTATCCCAAGGCTAATCAGAATCGTTCCAAGACATCTATCTAGCCATAGTCCTATTCGCTTGGAACTTCGGACACTTGAAGCAATTTTGTCACTAAGGAGAATTATTGGCGGTTCAACCACTACTGCCAGTATCACCACCAAAAAGCCATGCAACAACAGTTGAAGTGATACCGGCCCGGCTCCCTCCACTACAAATTGTGGGAGAAAAGCAAGAAAGAAGATTGCTACTTTAGGGTTAAGTAAAGACACAATGATACCCTGTTTAAAAGACTTCATTGCGGTGTCAGGGTGTACATTGGAACAACTATTGTCACCACCTAAAGGCGATCCGGTAGATCTGATTGCTTGAATGCCAAGATAGATTAAATAGGCAACCCCCGCCCATTTAATAATAGAAAACGCCATTGCAGATGTAGCGAGAACCAACGATAAGCCGAATGCTGCAAAAAGAGCATGGCAAGCGGCACCGAACCATATGCCGAACATTGCTGCAAAACCTGAGTATTTTCCGCCTCGGATCGTCTGGCCAATTATAAAAGCCATATCTGGGCCAGGAGATGCGTGTAAAAGCAATGTTGCTAGTATGAATGTATTCCAGTGCAGTAGATCGTATTGAAACATAATTATTGCGTACCAATTTGTGAAGGTCAGTTTTTTAACGAACAAACAACTCTACTTACATTTCTATCGCCGAAGGTCGTCATTGTTTGCCTCCGAATCACCGTAAAAACTGTTTTGCCGCAGTTTCAGATTGTCATTAGGCGCGATTTACCCAGCAAGTCCAGTTAGTAAACAGTAGCAGTATTTACTTGGGTTTTCTCACATTTCGATCTCCCTAGAAAAATGAGTAGTGATACCCATCCGCGAAATTCTCGAATTTACTCGTGCATATAAATCCATTTCTCCCATAAAACCCCTTTGCTTGAAATAACATTGTACTAGCCTCAGTTCCAGCACATCCAATGGATTTTGATACTATTCCATTTTCCTCAGCAATCGTTTTGACGTCAGGTGCAAACCGATTGAGCAACAACATCAGTTCGAGATTCCAATTAGCGTCGGGGTATTCCTTCAATAAATCGAGTCATAAATCAATCCAGTTGATTAACTGATTCAACTATAAATGTTGCGGGGGTTTCACAGAGCCTGCGTCTTCTACAGTCAGGTTGAATCGAAACCTGGATTTTAACTATCAGACCAGGTTTGGGCACATGCCTTTTAACTGCAGGGTTTCTGCATTTTTTCAGCGAGATAGTTTTCGACTCCCATTTTGTCGATTAGACCAATTTGGGTTTCCAGCCAGTCAACGTGTTCTTCTTCACTTTCGAGAATGTCGCCAAGTAAGTCTCTGCTGACAAAGTCACGAGCAGATTCACACAGCGCGATACCATCACGTAAATCAGGGATCGCGTCGAGTTCAACCGCCATATCGCTCTTAAATATTTCTTCTGTATTTTGACCAATACGCAATTTCCCGAGGTCTTGCAGATTCGGTAAACCTTCCAGAAAAAGAATGCGTTCGACCAGCATGTCCGCATGTTTCATTTCATCGATCGATTCTTCATATTCATGGTCCGCTAATTCCTTTAGACCCCAATCCTTCAGCATTCTAGCGTGAAGAAAATACTGATTGATTGCTACAAGTTCATTGCCAAGAACTTTGTTCAAGGCAGCGATCACTTTTTTGTCGCCTTTCATTTGTTACTCCAAGATTAAATCGTTACGTATGGGTTAACTGTCTGAGTTGAACTCAAACTCGGCGGGAGTTTAACGTAAACAAAAAATCAATGAAGAAATGCAAATCAGACTGATTGTTATCTTTATTGCATAGGCTAACGTAAAGTTTATTTCACTCCAGAAAGTGGAAAAAACTATCCTGTCTCAGCGACTAGGACTGAGAGGGTTTGTGGTTTAGGGGGATTGGAACAAAAGAGGCTGGAGCCGCAATCGTGGATGCTGCGATCATTTTTGTGGCATAAGTTTCACACTTACCACACTGGCTCCCAACACCGAGCTCGCTACGAAGGCATTTCATGCTGCACGCACCCTGATTGATCGCTTCCTGGATCTCCGTATCGGTAATGGCATTGCAGATGCAGACGTACATGGTTGCTCGAGTTATTTCTCAATGAAGTTTTTGTGAATCTGGCTAAATATTAATGCTAATGAGAATTATTGTCAATTAAAAACATGATTGATTCCCGTTAACTCTTGATTTGCGAATTATTGCGTAAATTAAATAATAATTATTAACAAATAAGAATAATTAGCATATAGTAGCTATCTCTTTAATCTTTTACCGATAGTTATTTGATATGAACGGGACAAGCCCACTGAAACTAATTAGCGACCCGCAAACGCGCAACCAGATAGCTTTTCAATATGAAAAAGCGCGAGATAAATCACCAAGTATGTTGAGTCGGCTCTTCACTCGGGCACAGAGATCAATCCTGTGCAGTGAGCCGGAATTCATTAGGAATCAAATGATAGATGTGCAGGTCAACAACATGTTGCCGATGGAAGCGGAAACCGGGGCTTTGGTATACATGCTGGCACGAACGCGATTTGCCAAATATGCGGTTGATTTTGGCAGTCCGTTTAATGTCTCCGCTCTTTGGTTAGCAGCCGCAGTAAAAGACAACGGTGGCGGCAGAGTAATTACATCAATGGATGCACCACTAAAAACTTATGAGGCGAATCAAATCGCGCGTTCAGCCGGTCTCGGTTCAATATTAAAAACTGTGGAAGGGTCGCCGCTGAACAACCTCAAGGAGTCTCAGTCGGGAATCAACTTCGTCCTATGTGACAGTGCAACAAAGTTGACTGAAGAATCGATGCAATCAGTGATTCCGAAACTGGCACCTGGCGCGGTATTGTTTACCAACAAAGTGCAAAAATTTAACTCAAATATTGATAGTTATTTCCGTTTACTTGGTGAAAATAACTTTTGCTCTCACGCGATTCCTTCCAGGTATGGTGCGCATATATCTATATGGCAGGGCTAAAAAAGAACTATTTTCGACGCTTTTATAGTTCAAAACGTGAGTAAATAGCGCTTTCCCTAACTTTCTTTAGGTGAGTGAGGTTTACAGTTGTGCGGATCCTTGCAGTAATTTCAGAGAAATTATTTCAAGACTTCTTTAATTTCTTTACGTAAAGCACTAACGAGTGATCGACCAGCTCGTAGCCATGTTCTTTGGCAATTTTATTTTGTCTTTTTTCGATGACATCATCTGTGAATTCGATGACTTCACCTGAATCCATGCAAACCATATGATCATGGTGATCACCTTTTGCAAGCTCAAAAACTGAATGGCCTGTTTCGAAGTTATGGCGCGTCACTAAACCGGCAGTCTCGAATTGAGTTAAGACCCGATAAACCGTTGCCAGGCCGACATCATCTCCCGACTCCAGAAGTGCTTTATAGACATCTTCAGCACTCAGATGTTGAGAACTGTCGTCAGTTGTTTCGAGAATACGGAGGATTTTTACCCGTGGTAGTGTGACTTTAAGACCGACATTTCTGAGCTCTTGATTTTCTTCAAACATAGTATGGTTAGTAGGTAAGTGGTATTCAATTAAGCCGGTCTCGGCCTGCGCTATATTTTATCAGGATTCAGGTGTTACTTCGCAGAATTAACAATATATTGTGAGCAATATTGTGTTGGCGTGTCACATTTCTCTGATGAGTGGCGGCAATTTTTAGTGAATTAGAGAGAGGCTTTTTGTCTAGCGCTTCCTTATTCTGTGCGGTATCAGAACCCATAAAAACTAGTAGCGTAAGTATTATTTGTCATAACCGGCAGAAAACGCAGGAATTATAGTGAAAATAACTTGTAATAAGAATTATTATTATTTACATTCCCACTTACAATAGCAATCACAGTTATATTAATCGTAACGACCCAATTTTAAAATGAAACGACAACAATTAATCCTTGCAATCACCGCGCTCTCGCTAACTTTTGGGGCGTCTGCTGCTGAGAATGTTTATGGGCCTTTCCCGATAACTGTCAAGGGATATAGTGGCGATAAAACAGATTCCACATCCTATACCGGCCAGGTGGCCCGGCAAGTTTTGCATACCTCATTGAAGAAACTTGCCGCAAAAGGAGATGGTAGCAATGCTGATGCTGTCAGGGCAGATATGATGGCTTACTACTCCGGTAAAGATGCCGGTCGCGCTATTGTTGATCCAAAAACGAAAGATAGTTTTATCGTTGAGCAAACAGATGTCGACCAATTGTCCAAAGGAAAGGATCTGCGTGGAAAAACTTATAAAGGAATTATCAGCGGCTGGCCGGGTAACATGACAGGGCAAGAAGTTATCGATTTTATGATTGAAAAAGCTGCTGCTTCAAAATCCGGTTTCGATCCGTTAACAGGGTTTAACTATCCTCAGCTTATTTCCAAGTTTGCCATGGGCGCTGTTTTCTATAATCAGGCGGTGGATAATTATCTTGATGAAGGGCTAACGGCAGATAACAAACCAAACAATGCGGCATACAAAGAAGGCGCGCACTACACCGGTAAAGAGCATGTCTGGGATGAAGCGTTCGGTTACTTTGGCGCCCCGGTTCATGCAATGTCGTTAGATGCTAAGCAGGCCTATAACATTGCGAAGAAAAAAGACCTTTCCGTTGCTGACTACAATAAAGACGGCAAAATTGATCTGGTTAAAGAGATGACTTTTGGTCACGCATATTATGCCGCGGATGCGGACAAAAGTGGAACTGACTATTTGCATACCATTACCAAGGCGTTTATAGACGGAAGAAAACTGATCAGTAGCGCGAATGGAGAGTTGTTAAGTGATGCGCAGCGAAATGAATTAATGGCTCATGCGTCTACAATCAAAGTCAACTGGGAAAAAGTGATTGCTGAGGCTACTTTTAAGTATGCTGGATCAGTTTATAAAGATATTCAAAAGCTCAACGTAATCGTTGAATCTGGTGGTGATGCTAACGAAGCGTTTAACGACTATGCGAAACACTGGGGGGAAATGAAAGGTTTCGCCATGGCATTAGAAGCGGGTGGAAAGAATCTCGGAGAAACGGATGCAAAGCTTAATCGTCTTATTGGTTTTGGTCCTGCATTGCTCGGTGGCGGTCAGGTAACATCAATCGATAGTGATGGAAATTATGTTGTGGGCGGTGATATGGATATGGGTAACTATTCGGTTCATATGATTAAACTCCAGAAATTGTTAGCAGATGCTTATGACCTCAAGGCTTTGAAAAATGACGCAACGGCTGAACTTGCTGGGTTGGTTGAGTCTCTAGGTGAAAGCGCGTCTGCTGAAAACGATTAAGTCATTTTAGGGGTTTAGATCATGATTTGGGAAATGACCGTTCAGTGGTTTGTCGACCAGTGGGCGGTCAATTTTTTGGATCCGGATAAAAGACTGTTCTGGGGATATCTACTTTCGGCGCTGGTTATTGCGTTAGTATGGCTGGTTGTGATTCAGCGCCAGCATCCTCGCGCGGGATTAAAGGCACTGTTTTCGAAATCTGTTTGGTGTTCTAAAAGTGCGCGTGCGGACTATTTAATCTTTACGCTAAACTCAATATTAATGAGCGCTGTTGTGCCGCGGCTGCTCGGTAGTGCAGCAGTCGCCTACCTGCTTTTTGAATTATTGCATGATGCATTTGGCGGTCGTGCAATGATTGCCCATGAGATGCCAAGCTGGGTGATTGCAGCCAGCTTTACTTTCACCTTCTTTTTGCTGGATGACTTGATGCGATACGTTGTCCACCGGATGATGCATCACATTCCCTTTCTATGGGCATTTCATAAGGTTCACCATAGTGCAACATCTCTAAACCCGCTTACCGTCTTACGAACGCATCCGGTGGAAGGCGTGATTTTTGTTTTACGGGGAGCTATCGTTCAAGGATTCTGTATTGCGACATTTGTGTTCTTTTTTGGCAGTGGCGTTAGCTTGCTTATGATTATGGGAGCCAACGTATTTAAGTTTAGCTTTAATGCACTAGGTTCTAACCTTCGCCATAGTGAAATTCCAATTCAGTACTGGCCTTGGCTCGAAAAACTATTTTTGTCTCCTGCACAACATCAAATTCACCATTCCATTGATCCGCGTCACTACGATAAAAATTTTGGCGTAACCCTGGCAGTTTGGGATGTGTTGTTTTGGTCTCATTGCCACTCAGAGAGTAATCAGAAATTGAAATATGGTGTATATAGTCAAACGTCACAATTTCAAAACAAACATTCGATTGTTTCACTTTACATTGATCCACTACGGGAAGCGTTCAGTATCTTACTTCGACGAAAAACTCGTCAAACTTCCATTTAGATCGGAACTACAGAATTGCTATAAAAATAGTGCTAAATAGAAACCTACCAATGAAAAAAAATCGACCTTATCTTTGTTTTTTAATCGCATTAATTTTCTCCTGTAACAGCTTCGTGGCCTTCGCAGAAGATTCGGTGGTGAATATATACTCTGCGCGTAAAGAGGCTTTGATACTACCGTTGCTCGAACGATTTCAGAAAGAAACAGGGATCGACTTTCAACTTGTTACTGGAAAGGCGGACGGTCTGTTAAAGCGAATAGAGATTGAAGGTGAAGCAACGCCGGCGGATATTTTTATAACCGTCGATGCAGGTAGACTGCAGCGGGCGAAATCTGCAGATATTCTTCAGCCTGTAGAGAGTGATGTGCTGAATAACACAATACCTTCGCACCTGCGGGATAAAGATAATCTGTGGTTTGGACTGTCACGTCGAGCCCGGGTCATTTTTTATGCCAAGGACCGGGTAACGCCTGCAGAACTCTCTACCTATGAAGGGTTGGCTGATAAAAACTGGCGTGGCAGGTTATGTATTCGATCATCAAGCAATGTGTATAACCAGTCCCTGGTCGCTTCAATGATCGAGCATATTGGCGCTGAGAAAACAGAAGAATGGGCAAGAGGGCTGGTTGCAAATTTCGCACGAAAGCCCGGTGGTGGAGATACCAACCAACTGCAAGCGATCGGTGCTGGAGAATGCGATATTACCGTGGTGAACAGCTATTACTTTGGGCGTCTGATTAATAGCGACGATCCAAAAGAGGTGGCGACCGCAGAGAAGATCGGAATTTTCTGGCCTAATCAAGATGGTAGAGGTGCCCATGTCAACGTAAGTGGGGCTGGTGTGACCAAACATGCGAAACACCCTGACGCTGCAAAGAAATTGCTTGAGTTTCTGGTTAAGCCGGAATCACAAAGTTGGTATGCCGAGGTTAACAATGAATATCCGGTTGTTGCCGATGCCGCTATCCCTGAAACTTTACGTACGTTTGGTGATTTCAAAGCGGATGACCTGGATTTGACCTTGCTTGGAGAAAAGAATAGGGCGGCCTTACAGCTGATGGATCGCGCAGGCTGGCAGTAGTGCAAATGCATTGAGGCATGGGCATAATGCGTGCCAACCTTGAGCGTGATTGCGATGATGTTTTGGCAACTTGATGAACTACCTGGAGCAGCAAGATTCCGGATCGAACCTGACAACCTGATTCCAGGTTGTTCACATGGCGCGGCGTCTCTACAAGGATGAACCCCGCAGTAACATTGAATCATGGTGCTAAAACTGTGAGACAGTATCCCAGTGGCTGGCTTGTTTCCAGTATCCTGGTTACCGCGGTTCTTCTACTACCCATCATCACTATTTGTGCCTATTTATTTGCGCCAACTAGTGAGAATTGGGGGCATCTGGTCGAGACGGTGCTGCCGAGTTACGTCTGGAACTCTATTTGGTTGATGATCGGCGTCACCATCGGGGCTGGGACCATTGGCACCGCGACCGCCTGGTTAACCAGTATGTATCGCTTCCCCGGGCGGAGAATATTTATTTGGGCGTTACTTCTGCCGCTGGCAATGCCTGCGTATATTATTGCCTACACCTATACTGGGATGTTGGATTCGAGCGGCCCTTTACAGGAGTGGATCAGGTCCACTTTTGATCTGCAATACAACGAATACTGGTTTCCCGAGATTCGCTCTCTGGGTGGCGCGGTTACCATGTTCTCACTGGTCCTGTATCCCTATGTGTATCTGTTGGCGCGTGCTGCTTTTATCAACCAGTCTGTCTGCGTGCTTGAGGCAAGTCGCTCGTTAGGGTGTTCTTCGTGGAGCAGCTTTTTCCAGGTTGCATTGCCGTTGGCAAGACCGGCAATTGTTGCGGGGTTGTCATTGGCACTAATGGAAACATTGGCGGACTACGGAACCGTCCAGTATTTTGGCGTGAGCACGTTTACCACTGGAATCTTCCGCACCTGGTTTGGTATGTACGATCCGGTTGCTGCTTCTCAGCTGTCTGCCTTGCTGATGATTTTTGTTTTCGGTCTGATTATGCTGGAACGCTGGTCTCGCAGTCGCGCACGTTTTCATCACACAACCAATACGTATCAACGGCTGCCAGAAGTTCAGCTTAAACCTTCGCACGCTTGGGCAGCAACTTGTGTTTGCCTGTTGCCACTGCTGTTTGGGTTTCTAGTGCCATTGATACAGCTGGTGTTATGGGCCATAGAAACGTTTGATGAAATGGTGGACGCACGATTTATCGTGCTTGCGAAGAACAGTTTTTTGCTGGCAGGTGCTGCCGCAGTAGTTGCTTTGATACCTGCGTTATTACTGGGGTATGGAAATCGTGCCTATCCTTCTCGCTTGATGCAAGTATGTACACGGTTGGCATCGATGGGGTACGCTATTCCGGGAACGGTGATTGCGATCGGTATATTGATTCCATTCGGTGCCCTAGATAACTCCGTAAATAGCTGGATGAAAACCAATTTTAATGTCAGCACCGGTTTGTTGTTTAGTGGCACAATATTTATCTTATTATTTGCTTATACGGTTCGATTTTTAGCAGTGTCACTACAAACTGTTGAAGCGGGTTTAGGCAAAGTGAAACCTTCGATGGATGATTCGGCGCGATCAATGGGACTTAGTCAAGGTCAGGTATTGAAACGTGTTCATTTGCCGATAATGAAAGGTAGTTTGTTTACTGCGATGGTGATTGTATTTGTGGATGTGCTAAAAGAGCTGCCAGCAACTCTGGTGCTACGGCCCTTTAATTTTAATACACTTGCGGTAAGAGCCTATGAGCTGGCATCTGATGAGCGACTCGCAGATTCTTCTACGGCTGCACTAGCTATTGTTGCAGTGGGGATTTTACCTGTGATCATTCTGAGTGCTGCGATTGCCCGGTCACGTGCCGGAAAATAATCCAAATGAGCGAAACTTTAATAACAGAAGATTTATGTATTGATCTTGGCGGTAGCCGTATCGTAGATCACGTGAGCCTTAAACTGATGGCGGGCCAGATCGGTTGTTTGCTGGGCCCTAGTGGCTGCGGCAAAACCACTTTCTTGCGCACTATTGCTGGTTTTGAGAAGCCCGCGAAAGGTAGTATACATGTTGGATCAGAATTAATTGCTGATAGCGGCTATTCCATGGCGCCAGAAAAACGACAGGTGGGAATGGTGTTCCAAGATTTAGCCTTGTTTCCGCATCTTACGATAGGAGATAACGTTGGTTTTGGTATACGTCATTTTTCACCAAAAGAACGTGCTACGCGAGTAAAAGAGTTGCTCGAACTCGTTGGATTAGAAAGCTATAGTGCCAGATTTCCGCACGAGCTATCGGGGGGGCAACAGCAACGTATTGCGCTGGTAAGGGCAATGGCTCCGCGCCCTAAATTACTATTACTTGATGAGCCGTTTAGCGGGCAGGACACGGAAAGGCGTGCGCAGCTCGCTACTGAAGTGAGCAGGATTCTACGTCAGGATGGAGCTACGGCTTTGTTGGTTACCCACGATCAACATGAGGCGTTTGCGTTTTCAGATATAACCGGCGTTGTTAACCAGGGACGACTGCTTCAATGGAGCGACCCATTTGATCTATATCATGAGCCTAGCGACCGCTTTGTCGCGAACTTTGTTGGACAAGGTGTTTTTGTGCCTGCTCGTGTTTTAAAAGAGAACCGAATCGAAACCGAGCTTGGTATTATGACTGGTGAGCTCACGCATACGCTTGAGCCAGGTAGCGAGGTCGAGCTTTTAGTTCGTCCGGACGATGTGGTGCATGATGATTTCAGTCCCAATAAAGCGGTGATTGAATCAAGTTCTTTCCGCGGTGCCGATCACTTATACACTTTGATTTTTCCAGGAGGAGCGCGCGTTCTTTGTTTAGCGCCAAGTCACCACAATCACAAGATTGGTGAGAAGATAGGAGTGAAGCTGGAACTGGATCATCTTGTGATTTTCCGAAAATAGCCCGACTTAACTGTTATTTTAAAAAACCTTTAAGGTAAATGATTTGCGGATCAACCAGCCTGTCATCGTCATGCAGGCTGGCCGAAATTTCATAAAGGTTGTCTTCTATGCCGAAGAAACACTTAGTGAACCATGGTTTTTTAGGCAGGCCATTTATTTAGTGCAAAGGCTTCGTCAATCGGAGTCTGGGTAATGTGGTTTGTGTAGTTTGACATCACTTTCAGGCTTGTACCTAAAATCACCTCTAGTACAGTTTTTTTGGTGTAGCCGGCAGCAAGAAAGCGTTCGACATCTGATGACTCAGGCCATCCTTTTGTATCGTGAATTATTACCGTAAATTTGCGGAGCGCTTCCAGCTTCGGATCCGCGATCTGAGTACCATTCCGCAATGCGTCAATCACGTCCGCATCGACGTCTTCGATTTGAGAAATGGTTGTTTGTGCGGCCATACAATAGGTGCAGCCGTTCAAGCGGTTATTCGTCATTGTAATGATCTGACGCTCTGTCTCAGACAAATCTGTCTTATTAAAAATACCGGCCAGGGTGAGATAGCCTTCCAGAATTGCTGGAGATTCGGCCATATTGCCAAGTAAATTGACTTCAAAACCAAAGGTTTTTTTGGCACCGGTTAGAAAAGGTTTTGAACCTTCAGGCGCACTATCGATTTTGTATGTCGTGTAGTTAGTCATGCTTTTGGGAAAATAATAGTTTGTTCTTAGTTTGTACCAAGCGGTAAAAACTAAGGGTAATTCATTGCCAACCTATGGTCAACCAATTTTTACGGGAAGGTGGAATGCGTTACTGAATTAAGACTAACGCTTGAGATTTGATTGCTTGAAGATCCGACTTTGTATAGACACCCCGTGCGAGCACCCGTAAACCAACAACGAGTGTCATAAGACCTTTGGCAGCTTCTTTTGTCTTAATTTGCGGGCGAATACTTCCATTTTCCTGTCCCAACTTTATCTGATCTACAAAAAAATCTTCAAATTCTTTCATCCCTTTTTTGACGGTTTTAACGGTGTCGGGATCATGGTGTTGGAGGTCCACTGCTATATTGACAATCATACAGCCCTTTTTCTCCTTGTCTTGAAGGCTTTGCATAATTAATCCATCAAATAATGTATTGATCGCTTTAACAGGATTTTCCAGCGCGGCTAGCTGGTCCAGCATTGATTTACGATTGTAGAAGTCGTATTTCAGTAAACTTTTTGTAAACAGCTCTTTTTTGCTGCCAAAGGCATTGTAGAAACTGCCTTTCGCAATACCAGTTGCTGACAGTAAGTCAGCAAGTGAAGTTGCTTGATAGCCCTTAGACCAAAATACATTGAGCGCTTTATCTACCGCGTCATCGATATCGAATGTCTTTTCCCAGGGCATAAACTTTGCTATTTAAAATTCCTTAGGGCGCGCATTCTAAACAAAGCGATACAAACTTTGAAGTCTATATCGCTTTGATTTTTTTAAGTTATAGAATCGTGATAACTTTAATCCAGCAGATTCGAGAGATTAGAGCGCGGAACGTGGTTTTGACCGAGCCGTGTGTCCCATAGATCTCCTTGAGGTTCTGCAAATTCTGCATTGGCAAAAAACGCCTGTTCTCCGCCTATCAGGTAGCTGTTAATTGCGGATTGACCGCTATCTGATAATAGCCATTGCACAAATTCTGTTGCCGCCCGGGTATTGGTATGCGGATGCACATCGGCGCTGACCATAACAACACCATATTGGTTAAACAGGTAGGGATCTCCGGTCAGCAGCATTTCCAAATTTATACGCTTGGCGTGTTTCAACCATGTGCCGCGATCGCTCAAAGTATACGCGCTCAAACCATCGGCAATATTGAGCGCTGCACTCATATTTGCGCCTGTTTCCAAATACCAACTGCCACTTTCTTTAGCGACATTTATCGACAAGTCCTGCCAAATTGACTGTTCTTTAAGGTGGGTGCCGCTGTCATCAGCGCGAGAAACGAACTTACTACGACTGTTTGCAATCCGCTTAAACGCTTCATGGATATCGTCAATGTGTCGAATGCCTGCAGGATCATTGTGTGGACCCACTAATATGAAATCGTTATACATCAGGTCAAAACGTTCTACCCCAAAACCATCCTTTACGAACTGTCGTTCAGAGGGCTTGTGATGACCCAGCAGGATATCAGCATCGCCACTTCGCGCCATGCGAATCGCTTGCCCCGTGCCTACAGATTGAATACGTACCCGGATGCCCGACTGCTTTTCAAAAGCAGGGAGAATGGCGTCATACAGACCGGAGTTTTCTATGGTGGTCGCCGATGCGACGCGAATATTTGTTGACTCACTCAACACCGGTGTCGTCGCTAACAGTAATCCCAAGCCGGCAAAAGTCAGTTGAAGTAAACCTATTTTCATTTATCGAGTAAACACTCCAATTCAAATTACTCTGACATCCTGCGACGAACAAAAGTTCGATACAGGTGCCAGAGTTCAAATACGCTTATTCGTAGTTGAAAATATCGGGTCGTGGATCAGCAATAAATCCGTCCTTATTCGGCATTTCAACGGCCGCCAGACTTTCTCCATCCAACGTCGCATTCTTGTCGAAAATATTTGCTTCGCCGAGAACATATGCAACAACTGCATAAACATCATCGTCTGACAAGGAGCCAGGTGCATTAAACGGCATTGCGCGTTTAACATAGTCATACACCGTCGATGCATAGGGCCAATAACTTTCAACGGTTTTCTTCGGCTTGCCCGATGCCAAAGAGTCGCGTCCGCCAATTAATGGTGCAGCACCCAGGTCACTGTTGCCTTCGAGGTTGGCGCCGTGACAAGCAAGACAGTTGGCGGTATAGACTTCTTTACCTTGTTCATAAGTGCCACTGCCTGGAGGGGCACCGCGTCCGTCTGGCATCACATCGATATCAATTGCCGCGCCTTTTTCTACGCCTACTTCTCTTAATAAGGTAGAAAGCGGAACCCCGGTCCATTCAGATGTGCTGGTTAATCCATGGGTGCCTTGTACAGACTTAAGCGCCGGTTCTCGCTATTCAGTGAGGCCGTTACCCGAGCATTCGATAAAATGGAATTTTGATACAGATGGAAAACGTTTCAGGTCTTCCATCGTATATTTTTTCGGGCTATTGACCAAGCCATGAACAACCATGGTATGGGTAGCGGGATCAATATTTGGTATGCCGCCATGGTGTCTTTCAAAGTGCAGCGCGGACGGTGTAACGATTCCGTTACTACTCTCCAGCGGTGTCATGGTCCATGATGACTCTTTGGTTTTGGTTGGATAGCGCCAACGAACTTCACTTTCGAATTGTGATCTAAAACCATAACCACCATCGTCATGGGTAAGACGCCCTTGTTCTTTGGTGAGATCCCCTGAATAGGGAAATCTATTGCACCTGGTGGTGCCGCAGCGTGCGCGGTAGCTCCGGCGGTGACAGCAGCACTCGCGGCTGCGGCTGTCAGAAATTGACGTCGACTGGATGACACATCATTATCAGCCGCCAATCCCTGTTTGGGAAATATACCTTGCTTACATTCGCATGGTTCTTCTTCGGAAACGCTTTGTTGTTGCTTGCTTGTGAGCGCTTCATTCTCTAGATCGATAAGCTCGCGGATGATGCTTTTTGTCTTTGCATCGTAGTCCGCATTCTTTCAATCTCTTGCCATCTCAATACCTCGCTTCGTTAGTTGTGATTCCTCCACCACTTCCAAACCGAATCGCTCGCAAACCTGAAAAGTACCAGCGCGAAGACGCAGCTTGCCGAAAACGTAATAGTCGCGGACTAGAGCGCGAATGTAGTTTTGTATAATACTTGATCTCTATGGCGTTATTCGTAGCGGTTATGCAGAAATGAAAAAGCGCAACATATCAGTGTTTTATCCAAGAAATCACATGTAAATCAGCCTTTATTTTTGGCATCGATGAAAAATGCTATACATCCGGTCGAAAGCCATACCGTTTGTATCATACGAATACAGCACTGCATTGGCACAGCGAATTATTACGCGTTCTAGTTTAGTGAGGCTAGCCGAATAATGTCTTCAGTAGGAGCTGTGAGTGGAAAGCCAGCTATGCAGGAGGAAGGGTTTCTGTGTACTTGGTGTTACCCTGATAGTAAGTGCCTTTGCCTTCCTGACTTTCTATTCCGTTTCTTTGTGCTTTTTCATCTATCACCGGGTTTATCGGCCTTGCGTTGTGAGCGCGTAACCACAATCTTAACAAATGTCTTTGTTTTTCCGGATCCGGGCTATCGAAAAATTCGGTGCGGGTGTGCAGTACGACATAGTTATTGAAAAATGCAATTTCTCCCGGCTCCATCATAAAGTTCAAACGAAACTCTTCACTGTGCGCAACCTCATCGAGGTAATCCAACGCTTCATTTTCCAATTTTTGTTTTTCTAAACCAAGTTCCTCAAAAGCCATTTCAATATAGCTGCGCAAATAACAAATACTGAGGTAGCCATCTTTCTCAGAAAATACCGGCACTTTTTCCTCGCTAACTGGAGATTCACCAGGGAGATGCTCACCGAACCGGTGATAGAGAAAGCCTTCTTCCAATACAGGAATCAATTCAGGTCGATGCTTTGCGATATGGTTAAAAACAGCTGGGCCGCTCGCGTATCCACTTAGTCCGCCTTTTTCTGCAGGCACAAGACACATCATGCCAACAATATCACTGGCATCGGTATGCAGAGCGAGTTCTAAACTGTTTCGATAAGCACGTTCTCGTTGATCTTTTCCGCCCACGTTCACTACGTGTCCAAGTTTGTCGCCCATCGGGCTTTGCGATTGTGCTTCACCAAAGTAAGTAGAGATGCCCCAGTAAATAATTGCACATTCTTCTTTGCTGTACTTTTCAGTATCTATTCCTTTGAGTAGTAAGAGGCCTTTGCCTTCCTGCACTTCACTCACCCATTTATCTATTTCTTTTTCAATGGTAGAAATTGGAAAATCATCCTGGGTGATCTCTTCGACCTGAATATTCCGCTTTTGCACATGCCGAAGGGCTTGATCAAGTGTGTCTAGTACTTCTTTCTCGAGCTGAAAAGTAATCTCAGATTTCGATTTAATATCACCGTTTTTCCAGGCTGACACGTGATCATAAAAATGCTGGCTCATAGTTGCTTCCATAATTGATTCGTTTAGTATCGATTACAATAATATGGATTATTCTGATCAATACCTGGGAGAAATTCAAATAAAACAGAATACTGCGATTAGTTTTAGTCATAATGCGTTTGGATTCGGGAGTAAAAGAACTATGCAAAAAATAAATCCGTCAGTAGATATGTCTCACTTGGGTTGTGAGTGGATGGATATATTGCAAACTCAATGCCCGCCGGATTGGAAAGCACTGCTACCTTCAGTGAATCTTGCTCGCACAGACCGCTTGTTACCTGCTAATTCGCTACCGGTTTTGTCCTATCTTCCAGAGATGGTCGAGCTGGCCCCGTCGTATAATCAACCGCTGATAAAAGAGTTGATAAAACACAGAACAAAGCTTCACTTTAACCAGACCTATGGTGAAGATGATTTTGGTGCTGATTTTTTAAAACGGTACGGCTGGATTAAATTTCTAGGTCCAGATGCTTATTGGCATAGCGATTCTCTGTCTAGCGGATTAGTTCTGTTGGGTGATAATGTATTGTATCCAGAACACTGGCATGAAGCGGAAGAGCTTTATTTTCCTATTAGTGGCAGCGGTGACTGGTATCATGAAAACTATGGGTGGCGGCCTAAATCACCTGGGGATTGCATCGCCCATGAAAGCAACGTTAAACACGCTGTACGTACTAGTGGCGAGCCGCTTCTGTTATTGTACATTTGGAGAGGTGGTGATTTGCAACAAAAGTCTGACTATCACAAGCGCTGATTTTTTGTAAGGTAGATTTACCCCTACCAAAAAAGATAGTGGGCTAAAATCTCATTTCTTAGCTTTCTTTTTCAAAGAGCTGCTCTCGTTACAACAGTATTAAAGATATATTATGAAAGTCCTTGCTGCTTTAGTGTTCCCAGGATTTCAAACTCTGGATTTATTCGGACCGCTGGAGGTGCTCGGAGATCATCATCCAGGGGAAATCGATATAAAAATTGTGGCAGAGACACTTGAGCCAGTTCCAAGTGTTCACGGATTACGTCTTAACGTTGATCGTACGATCGCAGAAAGCTCGGACTACGATTTAATCTTAATTCCGGGTGGTGATGCGGCACCCGTAGCGCATCGGAATGCTGCAATCAATTCCTGGATTGTCAAAGCATCCGTACGGGCCGAATACGTGATGGCGGTTTGCACCGGGACCGTATTACTTGCAACAACCGGGCTTCTGGACGGTCGACGCGCGACAACAAATAAAAGAGATTACACCGCAACAGTTCCGTTTGGTCCAAATGTTCAATGGGTTCCTCAGGCGAGGTGGGTGGAAGATGGCAAGTTTTTTACTTCCTCTGGAGTGTCAGCCGGTATTGATATGAGTCTTGCAGTGATGGGTCGATTGTTCGGCGATGAAGCTGCCAACGAAATTGCAGAAGGAATAGAGTATGACTGGCATAGGGATTCAAATTGGGATCCATTTGCGAAGCTTGCTGGTCTCATCTGAATTTAACTGAGGCAAGAAAACAAACTGGAAAGAGGGTAATCCAGTTAAGCAAGCTCGCTTAAAAAACCTTATCGTGGCATTCTTGTTTCACGTTCAAAAAACAGGCTGGTCAATGCCGACGCAGCGCCAAGAATTCCTAAATGAAAACTTCTCAAATTAGCGCATTAAGATCACTATCTCCCGCTGAAAGGCATAAGAAAGCATGCGAAGTGACAGGTATAGAAGCATGTCATGCACAGAATCTGTCAGCGCATCCAGCGTTAGCTATTGAAACTGCAGATGCCATGATCGAAAACGTGATTGGTACTTTCGAATTACCACTCGGGGTTGCGACGAACTTTCTGATAAACAACAAGGACTACCTGATACCCATGGCGGTAGAAGAACCCTCTGTTGTTGCGGCTGCTTCGTATATGGCTAAACTGGTTCGTAAAGATGGGGGCTTTACTGCATCAACTACAGCACCGATTATGCGTGGCCAGCTACAAATACTTGGACTAGAAGATTTGGAGGAAGCGCAATTAAATCTTCTTGAACACAAAGATAGTCTGATCGCCAAAGCCAATGAACAGGATAAAGTGTTGTGCAGTATCGGCGGAGGATGTCAGGATTTAGAAGTGCATCTTTTTGCGGACACTGCAATCGGTCCAATGGCGGTATTACATTTGTTGGTAGATGTGCGTGATGCCATGGGCGCGAACGCGGTTAACTCTATGGCAGAGTATATTGCTGCGGATGTTGAAAAAATTACTGGCGGCGAAGTGAGACTGCGCATTCTCTCTAATCTTGCAGATAGGCGACTGGCCAGCGCTTCGCTAAGGGTTTCGTCGACAACACTTAAAACCGATACTTTTTCGGGTGATCGCGTTGCCCAGGGTATTGTTGAAGCAGGCGCATTTGCAGCGGTCGACCCTTACCGCGCAGCCACCCACAACAAGGGTATTATGAATGGGGTCGATCCAGTGGTCCTGGTGACGGGTAACGACTGGCGAGCGATTGAAGCAGGCGCGCACGCCTATGCATCTCAGAACGGTCGATACACTTCGTTAACTGACTGGCGTATTGATAACGAAGGTTGGCTATGCGGGAAGATTGAAATGCCTATGGCGCTTGGTATTGTTGGTGGTGCAACAAAAACTCATCCCGCTGCTGCGGCCGCCCTGGAGATGATGCGTATCGAGTCAGCAACAGAACTTGCCGAGGTGGCGGTTACCGTAGGTCTGGCACAAAATATGGCTGCGTTACGTGCGCTATCTACAGAGGGAATTCAGCGCGGTCATATGGCATTACACGCGAGAAATATCGCGATCAATGCTGGCGCGATTGGTGATCAGATTCAAGAAGTTGCCGAGCAGCTGGTAAAGGAAGGCAATGTGACTGCAGACCGGGCTAGGAAGTTACTGCAGTAACCGTATCTTGAATGCGTTACTATTGGTTTCGGAGAGGTCGGGGTCAAACTTAATCTTTGTGTCGCGAATTTGCGACATGTAAGCGTGTATTTGTTGACTCGGAATATTCTTTAATCCAATTTGTCATGTACAGCATATACGAGATTAAATTGACTGTGTGCTAAAAAGTGAAATGGCGATCCTGAAAGCACTGTTGCTTATCAGTCAGGGTATAGCAGCAGTTATCTTTTTCGAGCACCTTCCTCAACGTAAATTCGAAGAAAAAAAGAACAACGTGATACCCATACGCACTCGTGTTTTTGGCTTGAGTTTATTCGCTATAGTATTTTTGGCGATGGTGTTGTGTGGTTTTTCAATTCTGCTGCCTGAAATCGCCGAAATTGAGAGCGGGCATAGAATAATTGCAGGAGCTCTAATCTTTGATCGTATTATTCTTGATTTCATATTATTTCTGCTGATCGGAGCGGTGTTGATCAATGGTGGGGTAGTAAGTCGGATTTTTTCCTATGGGTGGAGTTTCTTACTGGTTTGTTGTTACATCTTTCAGCTTCTGGTTGTTTATATAAGCGGCGGGTTTCTGTCTTTTCTTGCGGTAGATAACTTCAACCACATTTCTCTGCTTGTGAATTTACCCAACGTTATGGCCTTGAGTTCAATCGTGTTTGTTTGGGGGCTGGTTGTTTATATTTTGGAGAAGAAATTTAGCGAGCGTCTTTCTGGGTCTAAATTAGTTCAAACTTCTTTGTGTCTTTTGGTATTAGCGGCTGTCATACATTTTTCGTCGGTATGGGCCCCTGATACCGCCGTCGCTCATATGCGTGAGTTTTATGAAAATCGCGCTGTTCGCGTGCAGCATAAGTCGCCAATGGAGGCTTTTTACAATGCAGTGTTCAAGCCCAGGGAGGGGGAGTTAAGGGCTTTCAGTCAGAATGATGCCGATCGAGCGTCACAGTTTGGAATAACTCTGGATCTGAATCGCCGTAATCCCTTGGTAAAGCCTGAAATCTATCAAGGAGACCCTCCGTTCAATAAAAAGGATGCAGCTTTAGAGCATCCAAATGTTATTCTGGTTTTTGCGGAAGGACTTTCTGCCCGCACTGTCGATTTTTATGGTGGAGCTTGGGAAAACTTGACCCCAAATCTTGCTGACTTTGCTGAAAACGCAATGGTAGTGACGAACTATTATAATCACACCTACGCTACCTATCGCGGACTTTTAGGTCAGCTGTGTTCGATATTTCCAGCACGCGGAGGTCTCGGTGGTTGGCATACACATTACTCGGATATTAAGAAAACAGGATACTATTGTCTCAACGATTTATTCAAACAGTCTGGTTATGAAACTGGCTTTTTAGACACCCATAGAAAAGACGCAGCATATATTGACGAGATGATGTTGGGCCTGGGTTTTGATCAGGTTTATACCGCAGAAAATTTAGTGACTGAGCATGGTTTGTCTGAACCGCTTCGTTCTGACTCCATGTCTGATCAGCAGTTGTTTGAAGGATTAATTAGGATATTGAAAGCTAGAGAACAGGAGAAAACAGCAACACCATTTTTCCTGTCGATGTATAACCTTGAAACCCATGTCTTTCAAAAAATTGCCAGTGATGGAAAAGCATATTCAGCTAATTCGAACTATATCCTCGATACGATTCATAACTATGACGATGCATTCGGTAAGTTCTGGCGCTATTTTCAGGAATCCGGTTATGCGAGTAACACGGTAGTTATTTTTACCGCAGACCATGCACGTTATTCAGATCGAGACTACGTTGACTTGATGCAAGAACAGTCAGACTATCTCCCTTATTTTGTTGACAAGATCCCATTGGTGATTTACGACCAAAATATGGAGTTACCCCAAGACTATGATGCTCAACACGCGACGTCGCTAAATCTCGCACCTTCGATTGCTCATTTGTTAGGCCTTAAAAATGGGCCCAATGCATTTACAGGGAGATCAATTTTTGAGGCTAACAATCTGGGCGGTGACGCTATAGCTTCGGCGGATCAGGAGCACTATCTGATTAATTCGGAAGGTATTGTGTTGAATACAGCAACCAATGACCGTGAAAAAGAGCTTGAGTTTGTCGGGTATCTTGTAAATACTCTGCGTCAGCTGGAGATTCATGATCGATTATGGCCAGAGAATTTCGAAGAATGAAGATAAATTAAATTTTTGGCTTCTCCGTGGATTTTTTGAACTGGTCCTTTTCGAAATCAAAACACAGACCATCTTCTGATCAGTCGGTATTGAAAATGCTCTCCCTCTCCGCGCATATGTACTTCTGAAAAAACCTCTAGCTCTTTGTTCGAAAAGAGTTGGCGATTCGTAATCGACATTGACTTTATGTCTTGATAGTTAAATGCCTCAGAGAATTCAAGTTGTAACCAGTTGACCGCGGAGCTGTTGTGTTCCGTGACTGAGCTAATTTCACCGATGCCTTCAACAGTAAGTAAGACTTGATAATCGGGTAGTTCGCTGTTTTTTACCAACCCCCAATTTCTATCACTATCTTCTGTGGCAGTCTGCACCAGCTTTAATTCCATGTCAGTAATTTTGTTTCCGTACGTAAAGTAACCAAACACGATTGCCAGCGATATCAGCACTACAAAAACACCTGCATTCCTTTTGCGTCGTCTGCCTGTAAACAACGCGAAAAAATCAAACAGTGGGTTGCAGCCGCATCCAGATGTTGCGCCGGTTTCGGCAGCTCCACCACCTAGATCGGTCAATCCACTGAAGCAACCCTCAGCACCACCAACATCGAAGCATCCGGAGATTCCACAATCAAACTCCAGTCGTTGCTGGGAGCGCAGAACATTTGCGGATTGATGACATGCGATAAACCTATTGACTATGTCGGGAGACCCGGCGATCAGGCCTTTGGTCTGAATTATTTCCAGTACAGCACTAGAACAAGAGTCTGTTCGATATAAAACACGATATGCGCAACTAAACCCTTTGTTCGGCGAAATAGTTTTTTTGTACCAAACTATGGTTTTTCGGGCGATGCTATCCAGAATCCACATTTGTGCTTATCTCCTTGAATATAATTTCTACTTTTAATCCTCCAGCACTTATCCAATGCCAGTTTATTGGGTGAGTCAGAGGCTCTCGTTATTGGCTCTGGTTTCTACCTATAGATTTGTTAAGACATCTATAGCAATGACGATCGTCACTTGAACTCGATTACTTCCCAGCCATCGGGCTCTATCGAGCCATCAGACAGTAAGATTTTTTTCTGTGCTGGTGTCTGTTCGTATTTTCTTAGGGTATCCGCGTTCATTCTTCCAAAGGCAGTTCTAAAAATCACGGAGGAGGATTTAAGTTTGCGAAACTCCCCGAGTGTTGCTTTGTCAGTGCCGACAATCAGCTTTTCGTAGCGCGCGCTGGACACATGATTTTTTAGCCATTTCTCCATCTTTGGAAAATGCGGTTTCATCGAATATGAAGTATCTACCACAACAAGAACCTGCGATGGCGACGCCGTTAAATATCGATCCGCACCGACCCATCCTGCAATATGAATCATCGCAAACGCAGCAAACACAGATAACCATTTCTTAGTCAATGCCTTATTCCTTCGGTAATAAGTTGTCCAATGACAGTCTTTCTTACATCTCGGAGTTCAATAAATTTCCGATACGATAAGATGCCGAACGGGCGCTTGATTCGATATAGGCGCCCTCGGCGAGACTAGCCAGTTCCTTCAGGTGATCTGACGATAGTTCATAAGCTATAGAGTGGATCGGAATACCTGACCATTCTAGGGCATCACGTACTTCCTCGAACTCAATGCCTCGATTGGTTTCGCCATCGGACAAAACAAAAATAACTAGCCTGTGTTCCGGGTTTGTTTGGGCGAATTCATTCATCATATTAGCCGCAACCACTACTGCGTCATTGGTTGCTGTCTTGCCGCCGGGCGTTAGACGTTCTACAGCACCAATGAATAGGGATTTCTGCTGAACATCAAACGGCCTGACGTACAAATCAACGTTGACACGGTCATGGTAAGTTACCAAACCAATAGAATTGGTAGAGCTGATCAGATCGGAAGACTCGATAAGTGCTCTCTGCATATTTTCAATTCGGCTGCCTTCCATCGAGCCCGAAATATCGGCAACGAAAACTGCTGCGATCGGGCGGCCACCGGACTTCTTTTGTTTCCATAACTTTTGGGCTTGACCAATAATTGAGCTATCTTGTAAAGCATAACTATTTTTGTATTCGGGATTTCTGTTAAATCCAAAGTCCTGTAAATCAGCCTGTTGCTTGCTAAGAAAATCAGCAAACAGGGACAGTACCTCTCTTTCATTTTCATCTGCTTCCGGCGTGGCATAAAGAGGGCTATCGTGACGAACTCCAAAAGGTACAAAAGTATAGTCGTCCATCCCAGTCACGTTGACCCAGGACTGATACTCCATCACCATTGCATCGAGTACGCCACTTCCCTGCGCGGCATCGCGCATTTGTATTGTGGTTTGTGCGACAAAAGGGACGCCCGCCTGAAATGCTTCGAATGCGCTCGATACATCTGGCGATAACATTTGAGATTCATCCCCTTCGGCAAATGAATTCAACACCATCATAAGAAAGTTGAGGCCGGTGCTTGATTGGTATGGATTGGTATAACCCATAGCGAAACTGCCGCTGGTTACGCTGGTGAGTAGTTTTGCGACGTCAAGATTACCCCCTGTAGTAATTTCATCAACCTTCGACTTTTTGACAATGATACCTGCAGTATTGGGCGCAGTAGCCTCAGCAATCATATCGACAGAAATACCATTTGCCTCTAGCATGTTACCCCATAGGAAATTACTGGGAGAAAACGCATCAGGCGTATATTTGCGCGCCAGCATAAATTGCGTACCAAGACCAGAAGCGATCTTGCGAATATTTATCGCTGCGGTCTTGCCGTTTCCAATCGCTATTCGCTGTTGATTAAACGCAGCCGCAATTTGGTTAAAGTAACCATCTCGACCTTTACCCGCTTTTTCAGAAGAAGTAAAAATCTCCACCGCTTCAACATTTGCACTGTCGGCTATTGGAGAGACGATTGGATAGTCATTTAGATCGGGTAGCAGCGACAATAGATTGGTCTGGGTCAGTTGAATATTGGCCCGATAAGTATTCTCGTTATACCTAGGTTGGATCGTCTCACTGACCAATGAAGCGATTTTCTCGTTAGCCTTCTCCGGTGAATCTATCTTGCTCTCGCAGCCAACTAAAGCAAGGCTGGCAAAAATCATCGCTGGAATGGTCAATTTCTTATAGGTTAATTTCATAAAACTCCTCATGTAAACCGCGACAGCTGTGCGAAGCCTAATTGCCCGAACGACTCGCTAATTCCGCAAGACCAACCAGTCTTGCCAAGGTATCAGTGCGTTCAAACTTGCTAAACGATCGCATATTCGCGACCTCCACAGCTGTCTCTGTTAATGCATCAAATAGTTTGCGATTTTCTGCCAGGTTTGTATTCAGTCTGGCAGTTTGATCGCTATGTAAACTTTGGTGTTTCTCATGGCGTCCCATATCTTCTTCGGATCCACGACCTTGTTCGTTGGGTCGACTCAACTCTATGCTTGAAATACTATGCCCCACAGCAACCACGTCCACGAGATTCTGTAGTGCGTGTTTTTGTACTGTTCTAGCGGCTGATAAGTATTCCAACGGGCTATGTTTCTTTCCAAGAAAACGCGTTTCTACAACCGAGTGATAGTCATCAATAATCTCGTTCAGCAAGTCTGCTTGGCGCACGCCTTCGTCAATTTTCAGCGCGACAAGATCTGTGCGAGTGCTTTCAAGCAACTCATGCATCTCTGCGTATTCACTGGCCTCCCGATCTCGCAACCACCTTGCATCATCCTCAATCGAATAACCAAGCAGACGGTAGGCCACCGGCACCGATAAGATTGCCAATATTGACAGTCCCAAATAGATTCCGCTGAGCACCCAACTACCTTGAAACCACCAATGGAATAACACTAGCAGAGGCAATGAGATAATTGCCGAGAGTAGAATAATTTTTTTGATTTTTAGCCTCCCCCGAGCCCGATTTTTACGTATGGACCCGTATCTTATCGCGTATATGGGGTCATTACAGTCACTTTTAAAGAGGTTAATGAATCAAGGAAGAGATATTTCTTGGGGTCTAACTTTGGTTTTGTTGGAATAAATTCCAGGATTCGATTCGCGATTAGGGCAACAGCGAAAAAGAATGGTTGTGCCCGGCACTTTTTAGTACAGATAGGTGCGCATTGGGAATACGTTTGGCTAAATCTTCTCCATGATCCAACGGGAAAATAGGATCTTCATCACCATAAAAAATTAAAGCAGGGCAAGCATTGCCTGTTCAACGGTTTTAGTCCGCGGGCTTAGTTCAGGATTGTAGTTGCTGCCTTGTAAGCAGATTAACCCTAATACGTTTTAGGTGCTGCATGCGTTAACAACTGCGCAAAACCCTTGCTCGACAATCGGTTCGTAGGGGCCAGCTGTCCAGTCAGTAAAATTATCGTCAATGCCGAGGAGAGTGAAAAACACCGGATTTGATCTATCACCATGGGCTTCATATTCCAGGATTACGCCATTGATTTTGTATCAGTTTTGAGAATCTAAACAATTATAATGGGTCGTGATTGAACGTGGACGTAGAATGAAAAATCCAAAACTTATGCGGCGGCATTGAGGCAATTTTGAAAGGGCGCGTACCTTGGTGCTCAATCAAGGTACGCTGCGGATATACTCGTTTGCTATCTGATTTTAGCAACGCCAAGCGGAACGCTGAATCTTTCGCACCAGATATAAATTTCGTTATAGGATTCAATATTCAAATCAGCCGGGATCTTGTATTTTTGCTCTCCGGTGTTGGAATCCAAATGTCCTAGTTGAGATTTGATATCGTATTCTCCTGAAGTACCAAAACCAACTTTTGGATCGGGTGCGCCATCGAAAGAGAAGTCAGACCCTAAAACAACCACATAATCATTGCCTTCTTTGGTGACGGTGACCGTGCCAGTTGTTATATGGTCGCTTGCTCCGGTAAAAGACCCTTGAAGCTGTTCTCCAGCAAAGCTCTGTATCGGAGCAATAAATAAAGTTGCGAGAAGCAGGAAACCGAATGAAATTTTGCGAATGAATGAATATGGCATGTGTGAACCTCTAATAAATAATCAATCTAGGTAATAAAAAGCCGGTAATTTCCGACCGCTTAGTGGTTGGATGCCGGTGGCGATAAAAAGGTTACCTTTGCTATAAAAAATGAAAATATTTCCTTTTTATACTCAATCAGATACTTCGATCGAATCAGAGTTACTTTTTCGAATGGCAGTTCTCAAGGCACTTTATAATGAATGGGAGGTCGTAAACTGATATTGTGACCTTATATAACCTCCTTCAAATCCAACTATTTCCAAGTAACAGTGTCTTTCCCTTCTACTGAAATCACACAACCTAAACCCGCTGATCTGGTCCAGAACAATGCCGAAAGGGCATTGCTGGAGAAGCTTCGTCAGGGGGATAGCGCTAGTTTTGAGCGACTAATTAGAGAACATGGCAGCTATTTAATGACCATTACGCGTCGCTATCTAAAAAGTGAAGCGGATGTCCAGGATAGCGTTCAGGATACGTTTCTTCAGGCTTTTCGCTCGGTTGGTAAATTTGAGGGTCGATCTTCCGTTAAAAGCTGGTTGCACAGAATTGCCGTTAACTCGGCTTTGATGAAAATTCGAGCGCAGGGTCGTCGAATGGAAGAGCTGGAGGACGACAGCGTTAGTTTATTTGATGACAAAGGTAAACGCATAGAGACTGAACCAGAGATTGGTCATTCCGCGGAAGATGAGGCAATAAATAACGAGACCCTGACAGCTGTTCGCGAACATATTGAACAATTGCCTGAACTTTCACGTAACCTATTGCTACTCCGCGACATCGAAGGTTACAGTACTGAAGAAACTGCAGAGTTGCTGAGTATTTCTGTAGCTTCGGTCAAAACAGGTTTACACCGAGCACGTAAATCACTGAAGAAACAAATACAGAGAGATCAGCAATGACGAATAAATCCCCTACTATCGATCCGACAGAGTTAAGTTGTTTGAAGCTAGAGACATTTATTGATGATTATCTGGACAACAAACTTCCTAGCGCCAAGCGGGAGGTGTTTGAAGCGCATATTGATTACTGCCCAGGCTGTTATAGCTTTTTAGCTAACTATCGCAGTGCCGTTCATCTGGGAAAGGCTGCTTATGCAGACGAAGAAGAGGCGACTTGTGCAACAATGCCAGACAATCTTGTTGAGGCAATTTTGCGGGCGAGCAAAACTAAATAACACTTTTGAAATTTTCTTTTTAAATTAGCTATTAATTTAATTCTGAATTTTCTCGGCGTTAGAGTGTGCCGCAATCGAAAGTCAAAATATTTCTACCCTGTCTTCTATTCAAGAAGTCAATGATCAAAAAGATTATTCGTTTTACTTTTTGTCTGTATCTTTCTGCTTATCTAATAGCACTGTTATCGTTTTCTACATAACTTTACGAATCGCGATTTACTAGACTTATCTGTGTTCTAACAGAAGTTATGTGCGAGTTGTATGGATATTTATCTGGATCTAGTGATCGAAAAAGTTAGACTCGTTCAAAATTTAAGTAACAAATCAGTTTTCTATTTTTTAAATATGATTAAAGCTAAGCGTACTAACGGTCTTCGAGCTTATAAAAAACGAAATAAAAAAAGGCGATTATCCCCTTGACATACGGTAGTGTTTTGGTAAAATACATGCATGAAAGCAATTACCATCACGCAGTTTTTTCAGCAATTCCCTAGCGATCAAGCCTGTCTGGATCACCTGTTTAATGTTCGATTTGGTCAAGATCATACCTGTCCTAAATGTGAGCGTGCTGCTAAATGGTACAAGATCAAAGCAGAACGCGCTTATTCTTGCCAGTGGTGCGGACACCATTTACACCCTACTGTTGGTACTCTATTCGAGAAGTCTCGCACGAGCCTTCAGCTTTGGTTCTACGCTATCTATCTGTTCACTACTTCGCGTCACGGTGTACCAGCCAAAGAGCTTGAGCGACAGTTAGGCGTTACCTACAAGACAGCATGGCGTATGGGTCACGAAATCCGCAAGCATATGGATTTAGTTGACGGTGAGCCTCCTTTGTCCGGCGACGTTGAAGCCGACGAAACCTATGTTGGCGGCAAGAAAAAAGGCAAGCGTGGTCGCGGTGCCGGCGGTAAAACCGTTGTATTCGGAATGATGGAACGCAACGGCGATGTAATGACTAAAGTCGTACCAGACGCCAAGACAAAAACCATCGAACCCGAGATTCTAGAAAACGTTGAAGCCGGAAGCACCGTTCACACCGACGAATGGCACGCTTACAAAGGGCTTTCAAATAAAGGCTACAACCACGAAACTGTTCAACATGGCGCTGGTGAATATGCTCGCGGCAATATCCACGTAAACAGCTTAGAAGGTTATTGGTCACGCCTCAAGGAATCAATCCACGGAACGCATATTCATGTATCCGGCAAACACCTTGAGAAATACACGAAGGAATTCGAGTACCGCTACAACTCTAGGAAGAATCCTGAGAAGATGTTTCCTGAGCTGATTTCTTCCTACCCTGAACAGCAGAACGAAGGGTAGCTTCTAGCTTTTCTTCATCGCCGGGAGCGTCCTTTTTATGCTCCTTGATGAATTGCTTCATCTTCTCGGGGTCTCTTTGTGCTTCTTTAAGATTCGTCATCATCTTCAATCGTATCAGAGACATTCAGAATTCGATATGCTCTCGGCTTATCGTTTCTATCCGTTTCGACATTTACATCCACAATATATGACAACTTGAAGGGATTATTTTCTGGATCGGATAGCGTGTAAGCTATCTTTTGTTGATCAAGCTCAGATACAAAATATACCGACAAAGGATTATCACTAATCGTTTTTATAACTGCCTTATCACCAGTCTGCCCCCCAGATTTAGGATCATCTATGTTCGTTTGGTAAAAATACATAAGAACGCTTTTATAATCAGCCTCTCCTTTGTACTCCAACGCCTTTTGCGCTAGCAAAGCCCCCTTTTTTGCTTGGTAAGCCTCATCAGATGAGTATGAGACCTTTAGAGTAACCTTACTAGTTGCTTTTGTATGCTTCTCGTCATATTCGAGAACGGAAATATTGAGATTTCCATCTGTATTCTTAGCCGCAATATCAAGAAGATCAGCAACTCTTCCACATTCCGCTTTGGAATACCCTACATTCTTAGGGTCTACTTCTCCACTTTCACCGATGGCTCGAAAGTAAGAAATGGACTTATCCAGATTTTTTACAAAATCCACAAAAATATTAACGTAATCCATTACACTAAACAGAGAGCCTAAAATATTTACTGCGCTACCAAGCTCCGCAAGAATACAATTACTTTCAATATTCGTTATATACAGTTTTACATCTTCATCACTTGGTTTTGCACCAGAGCTTCGGACATGATCCACCAGATGCTTGCGATACTGGAAAGCCAGCGCCTGGAAAGATAGCGTCAAATCCATTAGCTCAATAGGATTGTGTACATCCAAATGTATTTGGATTCTTGCTTCGCTCATGCCAGATGACATTGTTTTATGTTCTCTAAATTGAATTCAAACGTATGTTCATAGAAGAAAGAGAAACATTAAATTTTTCAGCTAAATCATTTGGTGATGACAGGCCATCCTTTTTTGCTTTATCTATCAGTTTTTTAGGCATCAATATCTGCGCGGCCAAACTGTTCGCTTGCTGCTCTATCGCATCACTTAGCCCTGACCTATACATAGCGTCATCAGTAATTCCATCACCAATCTTATCCCTGTGCAATACATAATGAGCGATTTCATGTGCAATCGTAAATCTTCTACGATTCTCATGGTGGTCATCGTTCACATATATTGCATAGCCTGATTCTTTATCATCGTTTTCAACAGGAACTTTCTTAATAACACCGGAAAGATCATCAGGCCAATTTTTGGCACGGTATACTTTTATTCCGAGCGAATTCGCAATAGGAATAACCTTTACCGGATAGTCTTTATGGTGCTGCTTTATGATTTCGATTTTTTCAGATATTTTGCTCATTTCCACTATCTCCATCTAACTCTTCAAGTATATCGTCCAAATCCACATCGTTAAGACTGATCGGAGCTTTTTTCTGAGAAAAATACTTTTTGATCTCAGTATTCACTAATTGCGGCATCAGAAAGCCGAATTCTTCTTTAATTTTCGTGTCAACAATTATTTTTGTTTCTTCTCTAGCAGCGCTGATTGCTTCAGCCTTTACACTTATGACGCTGTAAACAACCATTATGCCAATAGCTAACCCTAAAAATGTCAATGAGAAAGAAATTAAATCTAGCCGTCCCAGCTTTGCCGCAATACTAATAGTGTCTTCACCGTTACAGTTTCCGTTCTCACATACTTGAGACAAATTCAGCTTTACTGAGTAGTCTGTGAATATCAAAACCACCCCTATTAAAATAGCGACGAATCCAAGAAAAGCCAGCGTATTGATAAAAAACCTCACCAGACTCCCTCTTTTTTATAATCTTACGCCGATAATATCACGAATTCCCACCGTATGCCAAGGGGATAATTGCCTAAAAAAATTTAAAAAATATGTAACCAAAAATGATTCTCCGGCATCGAAGAAATAACACAAATTGTTGTGCTAATTTTTAACTTAGGAGAAAAATCATGAACATACTTAAACTTAAAAAACTTGCATTAGGTCTTGTGGCAGTTTCTGCAATCACTGTTGCTGCACCAACTTTTGCAGAAGGTTTCTATATCGGCGCGGGAGTCTCTCAAGCCTTTGTCGATGAAGATGGTTTCGATGAAGACGACACAGGTGGCAAGATTTTTGGTGGTTACAATTTTAACGACTACTTCGGTATAGAAGGTTCCTATTTTGATCTTGGTGATATCAGTGATAGTGGCAGCAGTGCCGCAATTGACGGAGTAAGTCTTGCTGTCATTGGCAAAGTGCCGGTGTCGACCAACTTCTCAATATTTGGAAAGGTTGGCGGACATGAATGGGATGCCGATACCGCTGGAGGTGTTGCAGGCCAGGTATCCAGCAACAGCGGGAATGACGTCTTCTATGGGGTCGGTTTGGACTACAGTATCAATCAGGTCATTTCGCTTCGTGGTGAAGTTGAAAGATACGAAGTGGATGACCTAGATGTAGACGTGGCGACTTTGGGCATCTCTTTTAACTTTTGATAGTCTGTGGAAAGGTGCCAACTTTAAATTTCTTTAGTGGGAAGATTTGGGTTGGCGCCTTAGCAAAATGTGTATATTCGAATTTACTGTGTCGACGGAAAACAGCAGATCAATATGAATGTTCATTATTTGGTTTATCGTTTTTGTATTGATTGCATCGATAGAGTTTGCAAACGTATTTTCTGTCCTGAAATCCATACTGTATATCTGTCAACAAACGACGACGCAAAGAATGGAAAAGATGCCAGGCAAATTGTAATGTTTTAACGTTGTTTAACATTCATGGATGTATAATTGGTCCATGATAAAAATAGTTGTTCTTTTGTGCTTCACGTTATGTAGTTCCATTGCAGTTGCGCAGATCCCGGCATTCCCTAGCGCAAAAGGATTTGGAGCAGGTGCTATAGGTGGTCGTGGCGGTGAAGTCATTTACGTTACGAATCTGAACGATAATGGTCCCGGAAGTTTGCGCGCTGCAATAGACGCTTTGGGTTCCCGAACGATTATTTTTCGAGTTGGCGGTACGATTTTGCTCGAGAGTTCTCTCCTAATTGAAAATCCGCAACTAACCATTGCTGGCCAAACGGCACCTGGAGATGGAATTACTTTGCGTCTGGATGAAGCGGAAACAGGGCCTGCCATTTTGGTATTAGCGGAAGATGTGATCATTCGGCATCTAAGAATTCGAGTGGGCCCTGCATCTGTTCCAGAATGCTGTCGAGACGCTATGACATTTTTTGATGGCGCTGATCGTGTAGTAGTGGATCACGTATCAGCCAGTTGGGGCACGGATGAGAACATCAATGCCTGGGGAACCGCCAGGAATATTACGATCCAGCACAGCATAATTTCTGAGGCACTACTAAATGCATCACACTCAGAGCAAGGCGTTTTTCAGCCACATAGTATGGGTGCCTTGTTTGGTGACAGAACTGATCGACTGTCTCTCTACCATAATTTGTTCGCTCATAATAACCAAAGAAACCCGCTAATCAATTCTGTTATTGGTGGGTCATATGAAAGTGTGAATAATGTTATTTACAACTGGGGAGATTTTGGCAGTGTTTTTAGCGGCCAAGGGTCAGATCCACTTTTGGTGAACCATATTGGCAACTTGTATGTAGCAGGAGAACGCTCTCGACCAGAGCGATACGAAATTGGTGTGCAACCTGACAGCTCTGTGCTGATATATGTTCGCGATAATATTGGGCCCAGGCGGAGCGCTGGTGAACCGGAGTTCAATATTGTTGGCTCTGACATTAATTTTGTCGCGCCAGCCCCTGAGTCATTCAGATCATTGACACCTTTTCCCATGTCGTCTTTTCCAATTTCACCATTTCCAGTTACTTCGATACTGAACCGGGTTACAGAAGATGTCGGCGCTAATCTACCGAGACAGGACTCAATAGACCGACGTATTATCAGTGATTTGAATGCTGGTGGCGGTAGGATAATCGATGACCCCAGCGATGTTGGTGGATGGATTAATGCGTTAGGCGGCACACCTTATGCAGATGATGATGCAGACGGAATGTCTGATGATTGGGAGACGATACATAGATTAGATCCAACGAATCCTGCAGATCGAAATAGAGACGAAGATAACGATGGTTACACCAATCTTGAGGAGTTTCTCAACGCGACAAATCCCATTCCGAGTGACATTCCTGCGTCAGAACAAGACACCTGTTTTCCAGTACAAAACTCTTTCGGTAGCGTAAGCGTTTTCTGCCTCTGACTTAGCCGGACGCAACAGTCAGTTTTACATTTTTCGCGATCAGTTGCTTACACATCTTTGGATTAGGCTTTTGATCCGTTACTAACATATCGATCTCTTCGAGATCGCAGACTTTAGCAATACCGCTCTTGCTAAATTTACTCGCATCCGTTGCTAGGATGACATAGTCGGAATGTGCAATCACCGCTTTAGAAAACTCAGCTTCGCATAGCTCGAAATTCATACAGCCTTTGGTTAGGTGCACCGCGCCAATAGAGAGGATTGATTTATGGGTGTGAAAAGCGCCCAGAAACGAAATCACAGAAGGTCCGAATGCAGCGGCATCGTGCGGTCGTAATTCCCCACCAGTCATAAAGACGCGATTGCCATTGCGTGTTGCTAATAAGTTGGAAATATAGGAGGAGTTAGTGACGATAGTTAGGTTGGAATGATTACGTAAAGCTTGAGCACAAAACGCGGTAGTGGAACCGGTGTCTATAATAAGACTGTCCCCGTCCTCAATTTGCGCCGCAACCGCATCAGCAATTCGCTTTTTCTCTTCGACCGTCCTGAGCATTCGATTCATGATTGGAGGCTCTTCGCTTTCCATAGGAAGTGAAACTCCACCGTGCGTTTTTAATACTAAGCCTTCTTCAGAAAGTAGTCGGACGTTACGCCGAATCGTTTCGCCGGAAACCTGCAGTTCTCTTGCCAGGTCGCTGATACTGCAGCTGCCACGCTTTTGCACCAAGCGGAAAATTTCGTGCTGTCGTTGTGAGCTACTCAAGATGCTGTGGGAAGGCTGTGAGAATGAGTCGGTATTAATCCACAAATCCACAATAAATACACGTTAAATCAACATATATAAACGCAAAACTCCATATTACTGTTGATTTCGTTGACATTAAAGAATTGCCAACGGTTTAATAGCGATCACAGGCGGGAATAAAAACCGCCTTTGAGATAATTCCAATAACAATTCGAGGTTGTAACTATGACATCACATCGAACACTTAAACACCTTCTCATGACTGGCATCTGCGCGGGCGCGCTTGGGTTTTCCAATATCGGCTTCAGTGCAGAGTCTTCCGACCCGATCAAGCTAACGCTGCACGACTGGACCGGCCAGCTCGTGACCACCAATATCATGGCTGAAGTTTTAAAAAGCGCGGGATACAACATTGAACTTGTACAAGCGGACTACATCGCGCAGTTCGCCGGGCTAAAAACCGGCGATTTACATGTTGCGATGGAGATGTGGGAAACCACTGGTCGCGATGCAATGGATGAAGCCACCGCAACAGGAAAAGTGGAGAACATTGGCGAAACAGGTATGCAAGGTATCGAAGAATGGTGGTATCCGTCTTATATGAAAGAACGTTGTCCTGGGCTGCCAAACTGGGAAGCGTTAAATGATTGTGCCGAAGAGTTTGCAACACCGGAAACTGCTCCCAAGGGGCGATATGTTGGCGCACCGGTAACCTGGGGCGGGTTTGACGATGAGCGTGTTGAAGCGCTTGAGCTTGATTATGAAGTGATTCACGCAGGCACCGATGCCGCGCTTTTTGCGGAGTTGGAATCTGCTTATCAAAGAAAGGCCCCGATATTACTTTGGGTGTACGCTCCACATTGGGCACCATCTAAATATGAAGGAGAGTGGGTACAGTTTCCCAAGTACTCCGCCGAGTGCTACAACGACCCCTCCGCTGGTATCAATCCGGACATGGCCTATGACTGTGGAAAACCAAGTGGACCGATCTGGAAGGTCGCATGGTCTGGGGTCAAAGATAAATGGCCGGGCGCTTACAGTGCGATTGAAAAATTCGAGCTGAACAATGATGAGATGGGGCAGATGATCACGGCGATCGACCTCGACGGAGCAGAGCTTGATAACGTCGTCGCTGACTGGTTGAAGTCAAACGAATCGAGATGGAAAGCCTGGATTGAGTGATTCAGTGGGGGAGCCAAATGCTACTGCGGCTGGGTAGGCCGTCGTAGCAGCTTCATATGCTCAGAGAGTTCCTGGTGTCATCGTAATAGGAATGATTTCTAGAAAAACGGGGTTACGTTTAGGGTGGACCGCTTTGGTCGCGCTGACAACGCTGATCATTATTATTGGCAAGTCCGAACTGAAGTGGGCGTTTAAGGTGCCAAGAGATTGGCGTTTACCTTTAAAAAAAGAAATTTCAACATTCATGGATTGGCTGATTAACACCGCAGATCTGGGTGTTCTTACTTTCTATGAACTCACGCGCGGAATTTCCTGGATCCTGGAATTACCGTTAAATCTCGCGACAGGCATCTTTGCCACCGGCATTCTGCAGGGGGAAGGTTCTGCTGCAGTACAACTAACGCAGCCCGTTTCCTGGCTTGCTGTAATTCTTTTGGTGATGGCTATCGGTCATTACGCACAAGGTTGGCGGCTGTCGATTCTGGTAGGCGTTTGTTTTACCTATCTCGCTGTCTTTGGACAGTGGGAGAGTGCAATGCTGACGCTTTCTTCGATACTTATTGCAGCGCCGATTGGTGTTGTGGTGGGTGCGTTGCTGGGTATATTCGCCTATAAGTGGCGGTGGTTTGAAAAAGTGATTACCCCGGTGCTGGATTTGATGCAGACGGTGCCGGTGTTTGCTTATCTTGTTCCGATTTTATTTTTATTCGGCTTTGGTCCTGTTGCGGCCATGATCGCGACCATTATTTATGCGATGCCGCCGATGGTACGAATCAGTATATTGTCTCTCAAGCAGGTGCCTGTAGAGCTGTCTGAGGCAGGAGCGATGTCCGGTTGTACTTCTTTGCAACAGCTTCGCAAGGTATTGATTCCTTCAGCCTTGCCTTCGTTAATGATCGGTGTGAATCAAGTCATTATGTTGTCGCTAAATATGGTGATTATCGCATCGATGATTGGCGCAGGCGGTTTGGGATATGACGTTCTTTCCGCATTAAGACGGTTAGATATTGGCGGCGGTATTGAATCTGGTGTTGCCATTGTTGTTTTGGCAATCGCTTTGGATCGACTCAGTCAGGCGCTAGCGGAGCGATCAGAACATATAACCTCGGATGTTGGAAAAAAGAGTTTTGTGCAAAGTCATCCATATACCACTGCATCAGTTGTTATGTTGATTGTCATCAGTCTGGGAGCTTCAGTAATTGGATGGCTCCAGACATATCCGGACAGTATGACAATTACGACCGGTGATTTTTGGAGCGATCTGGTTAAGTACATTAACGTCAATTATTTTGATCAGATCGAGGCGGTTAAAGTTTTTATCTTGCTCAATGTTCTTGGGCCAGTTAAACGATTTCTTTTAATGCTCCCCTGGCCGATGGTGGTGCTTGGTGTCGCGCTACTGGGATATCAATTAGGCGGCTTGAAGCTGTCGGCACTCACTTTTTGTTTGATGTTGTTTTGTGCATTGGTAGGGTTATGGGACAAAACCATGGTCACGGTGTACTTGTGTGGCATATCCGTTGTGTTCGCCGGTTTGATTGGTATTCCCATGGGCATCCTCGGCGCTGAAAACAAAGTCTTTGGTCGGTTTCTCGAAACCGTTATTGATACGCTACAAACACTCCCTTCATTTGTCTATTTGATGCCGGTGGTGATGCTATTTCGGGTTGGTGACTTTGCGGCCATGATTGCTGTTGTGGCTTATTCTGTTGCACCTGCGGTGCGCTACACCCTGCACGGTATCCGTCAGGTTGATCCTCAGCTGGTAGAAGCTGGCGTAGCTTCTGGCTGCACCCGTTGGCAACTTCTGACCAAGATCAAACTTAAATTGGCAATGCCTGAAATTATGCTTGGTATCAATCAAACAGTGATGCTTGCACTATCCATGCTGGTCATTACAGCGCTAGTAGGTACGCGAGAACTTGGCCAGGAAGTTTATATTGCGCTGACCAAAGCGGACACGGGTAGGGGTATTGTTGCCGGGCTTTGTGTTGCATTTCTGGCGATCACTACTGATCGTCTTATTCATGCCGGTGTGGCGAAATCCCGTGCTCGACTCGGGCTAAATTGACAAACCCTAACGATGACCACTGAACTACCAAGTAAGGCTGAAGTTATTGTGATCGGTGGCGGCATTATCGGTTGCTCCACCGCTTACCATCTTGCGCGTGACCATAAGATGGAGGTGTTATTGCTTGAACGTGGTTCGCTGACCTGTGGAACAACATTTCATGCCGCGGGTCTGGTTGGCCAACTTCGCTCCAGCGCTTCGATTACCCGGCTGCTGAAGTATAGCGTTGAGCTTTATAACACTCTTGAACAAGAGACTGGCCTTGCCACTGGTTGGAAACAAAACGGTGGTTTGCGATTAGCAAATAATCAAGAGCGATGGACCGAAATTCGACGCCAGGCGACAACCGCAAGGTCATTCGGACTGGAAATGCACTTGCTTACTCCCAAGGAAGCGTTAGACGTTTGGCCGTTAATGGATGAGCGTGATCTTGTTGGTGCGGCGTTAATTCCTTCAGACGGACAGGCCAATCCCAGCGATATTACCCGGTCGCTGGCGAAAGGCGCGCGCATGCATGGCGCCAGCATCATTGAAAACATTAGTGTTAAAGATGTGATAGTGGAGAACGGACGTGTTGTTGGTGTTAACACCGATCAGGGAACAATTCATTGTGACAAGGTGGTGAACTGTGCCGGGCAATGGAGTAAGGCATTAGGATTGAAGAGTGGCGTCAATATTCCGCTGCAGTCAATGCAGCATCAGTATATTTTGACCGAAAAAATTGCCGATGTACCTCAAGATCTACCTACATTGCGTGACCCCGACAGGCTGGTTTACTTTAAAGAAGAAGTTGGCGGTTTGGTGATGGGCGGTTACGAACCCAATCCCAAACCATGGGACGTTGCCCCGATACCTGATGGCTTTCAATTCTCGTTACTTGATGAAGATTGGGAGCACTTTGAGCAGTTAATGACACAGGCAATTATTCGTGTTCCCGCAATGGAGACGGCAGGGGTTAAGACATTAATTAATGGGCCTGAGTCTTTCACCAGCGACGGTAATTTTATTCTTGGTGAGGCAGCAGAAATTGCAGACTATTTTGTTGGCGCCGGCTTTAATGCCTTTGGTATTGCCTCGGCCGGCGGTGCTGGCTATGCCCTGGCAGACTGGGTTAAAAACGGGGAACAACCGATGGATTTGTGGGCAGCGGACATACGGCGCTTTTCGGCATTACATCGCGATCATGACTGGGTACGTACACGGACTGTTGAAGCATGTTCCAGACACTATGCAATGGCCTGGCCCAATGAAGAGTATGAAAGTGCGCGGCCTGTTTATACTTCTCCTTTATACCCTCGTTTGAAAGCACACAACGCCTGCTTCGGGTCAAAGCTTGGCTGGGAAAGGCCGAACTGGTTTGCACCAATGGGTGTCGAACCAAAGGATACCTTTTCATTCGAGCGCGCGAACTGGTTTGAATATGTTGGCAATGAACACGAAGCATGTCGAAAAAAGGTTGCAGTGTTTGACCAAAGCTCGTTTGCCAAGTTTGAGCTTTCAGGAAAAGATGCAGCGGCGGCGTTGGAGTGGGTCTGCGCCAATCGTGTTGATCGAAAAGTTGGTAAGGTGGTGTATACCCAATTACTCAACTCTCGTGGTGGAATTGAGTGCGATCTAACAGTATCCCGCATTGCTGAAGATCATTTTTATATCGTCACAGGAACCGGGTATCGCACCCACGATTACGCTTGGATTGAAAAAAATCTGCCTTCCGGCAGCGATGCTCATCTTCGTGATGTTACAGAAGAATGGGCGACGCTTTCTCTAATGGGGCCTTGTTCGAGAGAAGTATTGAGCAAGGTGACGGACTTGAATCTGCAGACTGAAGCATTTCCTTTCGCGACTCTGCAAGAACTTCATGTGGCGGGAACGAAAATCAGAGCGGTTCGCATTACTTATATGGGCGAACTCGGTTGGGAGCTGCATATGCCCAAAGAGGAAGCAGGCAATGTTTATGATTCGTTGATGGAGGCGGGTACTGAGTTTGATATTGCCAACGCTGGCTATCGGGCAATTGAAAGTTTGCGATTGGAAAAAGGGTATCTCGCATGGAGTTCTGATATCACTCCCAATGATAGCCCGTTCGAAGCGGGGCTCGGTTGGGCGGTAAAACTTAATACTGACACACCCTTTCTAGGGAGAGAGGCTTGTGAACGAATTAAAGACTCGAAGCTAACGAAAAAGCTATGTTGTTTTAGTGTTGAAGGCGCGGATATCGTTCTCCACGGCAGAGAAACCCTTTATCGGAATGGTATTGCAGTGGGTTATGTAACCTCGGCAGGATGGGGATATACAGTTGAAAAGAATATTGCTTATGGTTATGTGAAAAACTCTGATGGGATTGACGATGATTTTCTAAAGAACGGAGACTATGAGCTAGAAGTTGCTTGCGAACGTGTTGCCGCAACACTTGAAGTTGCTCCACTAATATAGTGATTGTCTTCGTGACCAACTTTTTCTTGCTAGCTTTTAGAAACCGCCTGCTGCACCCATTCCGATAACTGCTGCATATTCATTGCCCCAGAAATTCGATCAGTTTCAACACCGGCATTAAACAACGCTAGAGTGGGAATGGATCGGATATTAAACTTCATGCCAGCCTGTTGCTCCGTTTCTGTATCGACTTTTATACATCGAATTGCGGTGGCGTGATTTTCCGCATACGCCTCATAAGTCGGGGCAAATGATTTGCATGGTCCACACCAGGGTGCCCAGAAATCAACCAAAACTGGCAGCGCAGAGTGTTTTATGTGTTTCTCCAGCGCAGACAGACTAGCGGCAATAGGAGTGCTGACGATTAGCGCATTCTTGCACTTTCCACATTTGGCTTCGGTGATTGGCTGTGAAGCATCGAATTGATTAATGGTTGCGCATTTTGCGCAGACCAGCTTGCGTTTGTCATGTGATGGGTTGTTCATAGATAAAATGATTTGAAATAAAAGAATTGGTCGTTGTTCAAAGACTGATCATTGGCTATTTAGTTCGGAAAGGGTAAGCCTCTCATAGGTGCGCGGTTCGGCATTGCCTCTATGCGCTTAAACCAGGCACGAATTGCAGGATACGCTTCAAGCGATAATTCGCCTTCGTGAATTAACGCAGTATACGGATAGCAGGCAAGATCGGCTAAAGTGAAACGGTCAAGCGCCAGCCAGTCGTGATCTTTGAGTCTGTGTTCCATGCTGTCTAGCGCATCTTTAGCAATTCTTCTTGGTTCATCGAGATCCATATCACGCTTGAAAATAATAATAGCGCGGGAAATCGCCAGACCGTTAAATACTTCATTCACAGAAAACGAGAGCCACTGCTGGATTTCCGCCATCGCCAGCGGATCGTCCGGATACCATTCTTCTTTACCGTATTTCCTTGCCAGGTAAATCAAAATAGCGGCGCTGTCGCGCAATACAACGCCACCGTCGTCGAGCACCGGTACTTTGTGCAGCGGATTTAATTTTACAAAGTCAGGATGTAATTGATCTTTCTTTAGCAGATCGATATCAACCCGCTCATACTCGATATTGAGAAAAGCCAGCATCATTCTAATTTTGTGGCAGTTTCCAGAGTGCTTGAAGTCGTAAAGTTTCATTTTAGATCGGGTGTTCAATTACAGTTAGCTCAAGGTCATACCTTAGCGATCGCATCGTAGTTTTTAGTCTACCCTGAATTCGGATGAAATTTTGTCATACTGTACAGTTGCGATGTCAACAGTATTTGTAAGGAACAAAGCTTATGCAGAGGTTCCTTGAGTATATGCGCTATATTGTTTAGATTAGCTGAAACAAAAGCCAGTAAACCCATCTTGTGCGATTTTCTCACATCGCGCCACATAGTCAGGAAATCCAACATAGGGCATAAATACTCTTGGTTTGCCTGCAACATTTGCGCCGAGATACCAGGAGTTGCAACTGGGGTAAATTGTTTTAGAAGCAATCTCATTTACGTGATCGTGCCAGGTATCTTGTGCTTCTGCTGTTGCCTCAATATTCTGTCGGCCATGTTTTTTTGCATGACTTAGAATATCGTTAACAAGGTTTACATGCTGTTCGATTGTGGGAAGCATGTTGGTCAGAACAGAAGGGCTGCCGGGACCTGTGATCATAAAAAAGTTAGGGTAATCATTGCACGCAATGCCAAGGTAAGTTTTTGGTCCTGCATTCCAACGTTCTTTTAGCTTAACGCCGTTACGACCTGAAATATTCATCTTCTCCAGAGAGCCGGTCATTGCATCAAAACCCGTTGCCATCACTATCGAATCTAGCTCTATTTTCTTAGTACTTGTTGTGATTCCGTTGGATGTGATCGAATCAATCGGTGTTTGGTTGATATCGATCAGCGTGACGTTAGGCTGATTAAACGTTTCATAATATCCGCTATCGACACAAAGCCGTTTGCATCCGATTGGTGATGTGGGGCTCAAAATGGCTGCTGTCTTAGGGTCTTTTACGGTTTCCCTTATTTTTTGTTTGACGAATTCAGCAGCGGTCTGATTGGATTTCTGGTTAATGATAAGGTCGTTGAAAGAGCCAATAAAAGGTAGGCCACCTTGTTGCCATCTGGCTTCGTATTGCTTCTTACGATCACGTTGGTTTACGGCGATCGCAGATTTATCATAAGGTTGTGCAAGCTGGCCATTTCGTGTGGTTGCGGCAAGTTTGCGAAACTTCTTATAGTTTTTCTTAAAATGATCTCGTTCGACAGGGTCTGTCTTGGCATTGCGCGCAGGCACGGCGTAATTTGCGGTGCGCTGGAAAACCGTAAGGTGCTTTGCCTGTTTTGCAATGACAGGTATTGCTTGGATCGCCGATGAACCTGTGCCGATAACAGCGACGTTTTTATTGCTGAAGTCGATCTGCTCGTTTGGCCATCGTCCGGTATGGTATATCTCCCCGGAAAACTCGCCAGGATTTGAAATCGTGGGTTCATTCGGACTAGATAAACAGCCGGTTGCAGCAATCAGATAGGTCGCTGTTTTTATCGTTTGATCGTTAGTCGCAATCTTCCACAAGTTATTTTCATCTTCGTAGTCAGCGCTGATGACGGTCGTATTAAACAAGATATCTGACCGCAGCTGAAAACGATCAGCGACGTGGTTGGCATACCGCAAGATTTCTGGTTGTGGAGAATATCGTTCCGACCAGTTCCATTCTTGCTGAAGCTGATGGTCGAACTGGTAGGAGTATTCCATGCTCGGAACATCACAGCGTGCGCCCGGGTATCGGTTCCAATACCAGGTGCCGCCGACCCCGCCGCCTTTTTCTATTACCAGAACACGATGTCCCAGCATGCGTAGTCGATACAACATGTACATACCAGCGAAACCGGCGCCGACAACGATGGTGTCGAATTCAGCTTTCTGCGACATTAACAATTCGTTCCAGACTCTTGTTCTCGAGACGTTGTATCTATCTGACTTGATCTAGCTTGGTCTAAGGTCTTTCAGGAATATCGACAAGCTTGCCTCGCGGTATTTCTGCAAGCTTATCGTAAAAAGGGAGTTCTACAAGCTCGGCCTGCTGCACCGAACCGTCGCGACAGCCGACCTCGATTTCAGTACCGGGCAGGTGATCTATAGCGTCGAGTAATGCATAACCAATGCCAATGCCAAGGAATGGCGATGTTGCCCCTGCAGTAACTTTCCCAATGGGCTTGCCGTTAATAGAGATGTCTGCAGAAATAAGCGGTTCTCCTCCAGCACACTTTATGCCGTGAAGTCGTGTCTTGTCGTTCGCTTTTTCAAGCGCAGCCTTGCCAATAAAGTAACCTTTATCTTTATCAACAAAGCGTCCCAGATTAACTTCGTAAGGTGAGGTGGTGCGATCGAAATCAGAACCGGCATTTAAAATACCCGCTTCAATTCGGCGAATGTTCATCGCATCCAATCCAAAAATTTCCATGCCAAATGGTTTTCCTGCTGCCTCCAGATGTGCCCACAGTTTATCCGGATCATGATGGGGTTCAGTATAGAACTCCCAACCCAGCTCATTGGTATAGCCGGTTCGAGTAATCACGACTTCTTGTCCACCGAGAGAAACTTTGGCGATAGCAAAATAACCAAACGGTTCCGGTAGCTTGCCGGAATCGCTGGCAGCTTCGAGGATTTTCAACGCATTGGGGCCCTGGACTTGGGAAACGAATACATCGGGATCGGTGATAGCGATGTCCATTCCGCTGCTGTGCGCCCGCGCCCAACTGTAGAAATCACCGTCAGCCTGGGCGTACCAAAACTTGTCGGCTTCGAGGCGTAACACAATTCCGTCGACAAGCAGCCCACCGTCCTCATAACAGGCTAGACCGTATGCGCAACGTCCAACTTTCACCTTGGTCATATCCTTAGTGAAGAGCTTGTCCAGGAGCTTTTCGGCGTCAGGCCCTTCGAATTGTAGGGGATATTCTCCTGTATTCAGTACCGCAGCCTGTTGACGCAAACGCCAATAACCTTCTTCGGTCGTATGATCATCAAAACAACACGCCATATGGCGTCGGTTATAGACGCAATAATGTGGACCTTTGGGTCTTTCAATTTCATGGTAAGGATGTCGATTAAGTCCATAGTCCCATCCCGCTCCTGACATACTTGTCAAAAGATCTCTGGTATTGCCGTCGCTGGAGCGCATCTATTTTTCCTCAATGTGCAGAGTTTGGGTAAAAGTCGTATGCCAGATTGTGATATATTTTCTAACGCCTCTAGCTTTTTGCGATAGCTACAAAATACTTATAATCGTTGCATCGTCAGGAATCAAGATAATTGTATTTACCTGTCAGATAGCGGCGTTAGCGAACTTCTCACGCAAGTTATACATTTGATTGATCGCCCACTTTTTTATCGATTAGTATGAAAGAACCACATAAATATGAGGAACGCGTAGTTCCATTGGATTCGGACCGTGAATTCCGGATTGGTGAGGGAAAAATCAGTGGCTATAGTGCTCTATTTCTCGGCGCCATGAGTTTGCTCGCGGTACTCGCGTTTCTCTATCCTTCGTATTTGACGACCGCAGAGCTACGTCAGGTATACGATGGTGAAGATCTTCAAAAGGTCTTGAAGTATGCAATGTATTTTGCATTGTTCTTTGGCGCGCTCACTTTTTGTTTTGGTAAATATCGCCGACTAGGTTCTGCCGGCATTGTTTTAACTTTAATTGCATTTGGTTTGGGCGGGTATAAAGTGCCTGTAGGCCCGGTTGAGCCGAGGGCACTGTCGTTAGGCGTAGACTGGATGATTTTGGCTTTTCTTGGGTCGGTGTTTATTTTTATGACCCTTGAAAAACTGTTTCCAAAATATAGAAATCAAGTAATTCTGCGGCCCGGGTGGGGTTTAGATCTCTGGTATTTCTGCTTAAATCACCTGGCAATTTCGGCAATACTCATCTATGCCAACTACCACATCAGTCATTTTGAATGGGCCTTGAACCCATCTCTACAGGCCAGCTTTAATGCAATGCCATTGTTTGTCAAAGTGGCTCTGACGATTATCTGTGCTGATTTTGTTCTTTATTGGGAGCATCGTCTTTACCATGAGGTAAAGGCGCTTTGGCCAGTGCACGCTGTTCACCATTCGGTCGAAAACCTCGATTGGCTGGCTGGCTCCCGCGGCCACTTCTTTCAGGTTTTCACAGAGAGGGCGATGGTGATGGTGCCGCTTTATCTTCTTGGTGTGGACTCGACGACGTTAAATATTTACGTCACCTTTGCTGCACTTCAGGCGATTTTGATTCACTGTAATGTACGTTTTTCGTTTGGTCCCTTGCGCTATATTTTTGTGACACCCCAATTTCATCATTGGCATCACAGCTCAGAGAACCCTGCGATTGATACCAATTATTCCGCACATTTGGTTTTGTTTGATTGGTTGTTTAACACGATGCACTTACCAGGAAAACACTGGCCTGTGCAGTACGGCACGACAAAGAAGTTGCCGACAACTTATATCGGGCAAACCTTTTACCCTATGACCGCGTTCACCAGAAAACCGAAGGACTAAGGTCTTATCGAACAGCGGTTTATAGTTATATCAATTTGCCAGGTGATACTGAATCTATCCCAACAAGTGAATCTGGGCCAGTAAGTAAACCCAAATGTTGCTCGTTGTATTAAAAAGCTAAATGAAAAACAAACAGTTCTCCCAAGAAGAGCAGTCCGTCATTGAACAGGTGATACAGCTTCGGCGCGATATACGGGGCAATCATTTTACCGATCAGTCTGTCAGCGAAAAAGTCATTGAGCAAATTCTGTCTGCCGCAGTTTCAGCACCATCGGTGGGATATTCTCAACCGTGGGAGTTTGTGGTGATACGAGACCGACAAATCAAATCAAATATCGCAGATATTTTTGCGATTGAAAACGAAAAAGCAAAGCACCAGTTCGATCAAAAAGAATCGATCTACGGGCAGCTGAAGCTGGAGGGCATTTGTGAGGCGCCTGTCAATATTGCGGTTTTTTATAAACCCGACACATTACCGGTGCTCGGACAAACATCAATGTCCAGTATGGGTGAGTATAGTGTGGTCTGTGCAGTGCAAAACATGTGGCTAATGGCACGCGCGTTAAATGTGGGAGTCGGCTGGGTAAGTATCCTAGATCCCGAACGCGTTAAGGCTGAGTTAGCGGTGCCAAAAGCGAATCAACTTGTGGCCTATTTATGTGTTGGGTATGTTGATGAGTTCGGCACCAAGCCAGAGCTAGAAATACTAAAGTGGGCTGACCGAAAAGAACAGCATTCCTTGGTTCATTATGATCGGTACTCGGGGTTGGGTTGAACGTATCTCATAACTTTTCATTCCTTCAATCACTTTGTGTTTGGTACAGTGGAATTAGATCGGTACAATATTGGTCCAATACAGGGGTGCATGTTCGGGTGCGTGGTACCGATAGTCGTTTGCGCGACGGCGAGACTGTTGCCTGAAAAAGGTAGTATAGCTGACCGGGATATGCGGGAAGCGAATCATCGATAATTCAATGGATTCGCTTGCGATGGTCTGTGATTGGTATAAAGCGTGTGCTTTCACTGACCTGTAAATTTCTATAGTATCTCGGTTAAGCTGTACACATTAAATGCGGCAGAAGTCGCAGAAACTAAAACCAGCACACCACTTGGAGAATACTTATGAAGCTATCAAAAAATAAATCTGTCCGTGCAATGATGATTGCCGGATGTGTTTCTTTGCTCACGGCAACCGGCGTTGCAAAAGCAGCGGACAGCACACAACCTATCGTTATACCGATCCACAACTGGTCGAGCCAAATTGTTATGGCTTATGTGCTCGGTGGCATGTTCGAAAAAATGGGTAGCAACGTTGAATACGTACCCGCAGATTCTCAGGCTGTTTATGAGTCAATCAGAAATGGTGATGTCACGATTTCCCATGAGGTATGGCAGTCGACTTTTGGTAAGTCTTTCTACAACGCAATGGAAAAAGGCGGTGTAATCGACGCGGGAACACACTCTGCAACGACGCTCGAGGAAATGGGTGTTCCGAACTGGGTTATTGAGCAAAACTTGTGCCCGGGTCTTCCAAACTGGGAAGCGCTGAAGGATTGCCATGCAAACTTCACTACCCCAGATTCTGATGGCAAAGGTCGTTGGTTAGAAGGTCCACAAAGCTGGCATGGTGATCTGATGCCTGAGCGTCTCGAAGCACTGGGCTTGGCTGACAAGTGGACTGTTAAGTTTGCCGGTGGCGCTGATGCACTATGGACCGAGCTTGCATCTGCAAAAAAGGAAGGTCGCGGTACCATCGTCTTTAACTGGACGCCGAATTTCACAGATGCCGACGGTTTTACTTTTATTGAGTTTCCACCTTATGAAGAAGGCTGCAGAATAGCTGATGGTGGTGATGGTAAATGTGGTTCGCCTAAAGGCTGGTTGAAAAAGGCAGCGAACTATAAGTTCCCTAAAACCCATCCTGCGGCCTACACCGCTTTCTCAAAAGTTTCATTTTCCACTCAGCAGATTGGTGAAATGGCAGCTTTAGTTGATACAGATAAGATGGATCACAAAGATGCGGCTGCTAAATGGCTGGCTGATAATGAATCTGTTTGGATGCCTTGGACTAAGTAAGGCAATAGCACAGGCGAGTAGTCCAGACTAATCGGACAAAAATCGTTTGCAATTTGTTTGATAGAACCCCCTGGCGTCACGGCACCCCAGGGGGTTTTTTAATTTACTATGGTTTTTATTCACTGCAGTATAATATGCGGTGCTATCTAGCTCCATTTATAAATTTTGATTTTAGAAAATAACAACAATGTCTGAAGGAAATGCGAATTCAAGCGACGCATTGATTCGCTGTGAGTCGGTATTCAAGATTTTTGGTGATCAAGCCAAGAGTTTGCTTCAAAGCTCGGGTGGTGTGGTAGACGCCGCAAAGTTTGAACAAGCAGGTTGTATCGTTGGTGTAAACAATGCCAACTTTGAAGTGCACCAGGGTGAGTTACTAATCGTCATGGGGCTGTCTGGCTCAGGCAAGTCGACGCTACTGCGTTGTATCTCTCGTCTCACTGACGCCACTGCCGGGAATATCTATATTGAAGGTGAAGATATTCTCAAGATGAACAATAAGCAGCTAATTGAATTGCGACGTAGCAAGATGGGCATGGTGTTTCAAAGCTTTGCTCTCTTGCCGCATAAAACAGTTGTCGAGAATATTGCCTTTCCACTTCAGGTCAAAGGGATCAGTACCAAAGAGAGTATTGCTCGTGCCCAAGAGATGATCGACCTGGTGAGTCTGTCGGGTCGGGAGAATTACTTTCCGCGACAGCTTTCAGGCGGCCAGCAGCAGCGCGTAGGTATCGCTCGATCATTAGCCATTGAGCCAGATATTTGGTTTTTGGACGAACCGTTCTCAGCGCTAGACCCGCTGATTAGAAAAGAAATGCAAGATGAGTTTTTGCGCCTTCAGGGTGTGCTAAGCAAGACTATCTTATTCGTCACTCATGATTTTGATGAGGCGCTGCGACTGGCTGATCGCATTGCTATTATGAAAGACGGAGTAATTGAGCAGTTAGATACGCCCGCAAATATAGTGCTGAACCCTGCTACCGAATACGTCCGCAAGTTCACCGAAGAAGTGCCTCGAGAAAAAGTCTTGAAGATTGAATCGGTGATGGATCCATATGATTCAACGGAAACGCTTAGCGACTTCACGGTTCCGCATGACGCGATCATTGAAACTGTGGCTGAAGCAGTGCTAACGGCAGGAAAACCGGTTGGTGTGATCAACTCTGATGGAGAGACCGTTGGGGTATTACATTCTTCCAAGATTATCGGCATTCTTTTTGGCGGTCGTTCTCCAGAAGTTACTGAGCAAAGCGCGTGATCGAAGCGCTAAAACAAAGGAAGTATCTGCAGTTTATTTTACTGCTGTTGGTGTTTGCTATTCTGTGTTTGATCATTGCGCCATCTGATTCAAACTACCTGTGGAGACTTCCGCCGCTGATCAAACAACTGCCGTTTATTATCAATGACTCGGTAGATTTTGCGATGTTTGAGTGGATGCCGATTGATGTCTACGACCCGGATATCGAAGAGTACGAAAAAAAGCCACTGTTAAAGGAAATGACTCGGGTTTCTTCCGGATTCATTTTATTTATGATCGAGTTGATCAGAGAGATTTTACTGGGTGGCGTTAAGACCATCGTGACCTTTATGGGTTGGGACTGGGCGACAGAAAACGAATGGGCGAGATGGCCTGCACTACCTTGGACTATTGTCGCGGGCGGTGTTGCTGTTCTGGGGTATGCCTTAAGCGGTTGGCGATTAGCATTATTTGCTGGTTTAGCGTTTACCTATATTGCGGTGTTTGGGCAGTGGGAACCATCGATGCAGACGCTGTCCTTTGTATTGATTGCTGCACCTGTCTCGGTGATGCTTGGGCTTTTCCTGGGGGTATGTGCGTTTCGCAGCAGTAAGGTTGAAACAGTACTGAATCCGCTACTGAATATGGCACAAATTGTGCCGCACTTTTCGTATCTCATACCGGTGATGGTTTTCTTTGGTATTGGAGATCATGCGGGCGCGATTGCGACCATCATTTTTGCCACACCACCGATGGTGCGGCTAGTATTGTTGGGCCTCAAGAAGGTGCCTCCAGAAGTCGGCGAAGCCGGGCTGATGAGCGGCTGTAATAACTGGCAGTTGCTAACAAAAGTACTCATCCCCTCAGCGCGAAGAGATATTCTGATTGGGGTAAATCAGGTCATTATGCAATGCCTGGCAATGGTTGTGATTGCCTCGCTCATTGGCGCAAAGGGCCTTGGCAATGATTTACTGATTGCTTTGAATCGATTGCGTATTGGCCTAGCACTGGAAATCGGAGTCTGTATTGTCCTGATAGCAATTGTGCTCGATCGTTTGTCGTTAGCTTGGGCAAATAAACAAACTGACTATTTTGCAGATTTATCTTTTAAAGAAAGACACAAGCATTCGTTAATATTTGGTGCAGTCTTTTTTGCTGGCGTGGCACTGGCCGGACTTGGTTCCTTAATCTTTAAGGAAGGATTCAACTATCTATACTTGATTCCGCATAACAAAGGGATCACTACAGAAAACTTCTGGCAGGCCGGGGTAGACTGGATCTGGGATACCTTTTTCTACTCGTTAAAGAGTTTTAATGAATGGCTGATCGTAGAGGTGTTGTTGCCCGTTAAAAATGCCTATCTTTCGATGCCTGTTGTGGCGACATTTGCGCTGACTATGGGGATTGGGTTTATAGTTGGTGGTATCCGTTCGGCATTAATTATTGGCGGACTGCTCCTATTTATCGCGTTAACGGAATGGTGGGATCGAGCGTTGATTACGGCATACCTTGTGACAGTAAGCGTGATGATTTCAATGACAATTGGTATTGTCGTTGGCACATTGTGCGCGCAACACCCGGCATCGAGTCGATTTATTTTGACTTATTGCGATACGTTTCAGACATTCCCGTCGTTCATTTATCTGATCCCGGTGATGATGTTGTTCGGGGTAACAGACACTTCGGTGTTGATTGCAATTGTTGTTTACTCGACGATTCCGGCACTAAGGTATACCGTTGAAGGATTGCATGCAGTACCTGAGTCTTTACACGAGGCTGGTTCGATGTCTGGTGTGAATCGTCTTCAGCGTTGGTTATTTATCGAGCTTCCGATTTCGTTTCCACACATGGCGCTTGGTGTTAATCAAACGGTGGTGTTCGCACTGTCGATGGTCATTATTGGTGCAATGATTGGTACCGATGACCTTGGTCAACTCATACTAGGGGCCTTATCTGAGAAAAATGGCGTAGGCAATGGATTGGTGCTTGGACTGTGCGTGGCTTTTATTGGACTGGCAATTGATCAAGTTATTCGCACTTGGGCAAGCCAGCGCAAACAGGCTTTGGGTTTAGACTAGATTGCGCTTAAGTTCTTGAAAGCCATCCAAGACAGGCAGTTAACTTAGTACTCTGGGTTTGCTATCCAGCTTTGGTAGACCGCCTGAACACTTGGTCTCAATAGTACTTTGTCCGCAATTCGTTTGACGTTTGGAAATTCGTTTACGTCAGGATGCCCGAGATATTGTCTGAGCCATGTTGTCAGCATAAATAGATAAATGTCGACTGCGCTGAATTGTTCTCCAAGAGTCCAATGGTTGGAACCGATCTGATCATCAATTACTTGCCATGTTTCTCGCAGACGTCGAATGCCTCTGCTTTGTGCGCTAGCTTCGTGTTCTTTAGTGTCTGCAAATCTATCGGGGTAGTAAGTCAATTGAAATGCGTTTTGCACCGAGTTTGAAAAGTACACCAGCGTTTGCAGATAGATACCCCTTTCAGGCGTGTCGAACTTAGGAGCAAGTCCAGCTTCTGAATGGCGGTCGCACAGAAAAATGGTAATTGCTGCTGCTTCATACATTGCACCAGAATCCCATTCGATCACGGGCAGCCAGCCATTAGGGTTAACTGCTACTTGCTTTGCCGGGCGAGGAAGTGATCGGTCGACTGTCGAATCTATAAGTTGATAGGGAGCCTGAAGTTCCTCCAGTATTACTCTAATCCCCATAGAAGCGGTTTTCTTCGCGTAGTAAAGTTTATAGGTCATTCGAAATAGTTTTAGATTGTCGGGGTTAGGTATGTTTAAAGAGCAATCGATATTTGAATTATGAACTTTATAAACGAAAGCGCTTCGCTCTCAGAGTATAATTTCTGCGCAGACTTCAACCGTAATGAGATTCTGAATTGAAAATACTTGTTTGGCAATACAATGTAAAAAGCAATCGACCTTACGATCAGGGGTTCGAAGAGATCGCTGCTTGCTCAATACAGACGGTTGCGCGATATGCTGAAAAGATTGGAGCCGATCATATTGTCGAAACAACGCCTACGTTATTTGATGATACAAAGAATTTTCCAGGAGTGGATTACTTTACGTTTATGCAGGATAGTCGATACGACAAGTACGACTTCCATATTAAGTTTGACGCGGATTTCCTTATCGGACCAAAGTTTCCCGACCTGAGTAAGACGCATTATGACTTGGTTGGGATTCCAGGTTATGGCAGATCGGCCTGGCGTGACGACTGGTATGAAACCCATGAGCGCACCTGGGAGAACTTCGGACTGGATTACGAAAAATGGAGAGAGAACTATATTCTTGCAGGCCTTTGTGGCTTTACGCGAAGTACCAAAGAATGGCTTAAAGAAGCGATTGATGATGAGATTGTTGAGCTGTTCAGCAACTGTAAGAATCCTGCAATGATCCAGCGGGACAAAAGTTTTAAGTGGTCGATAACTGAACAATCGTATATTAACTATCTTCTTTATCACTCGCAGTTAAAGATCCAGGTTCTGCGTTACAGAATGCGGCCGGATATGCTGATCTATCACGCAGGCCCACGCATTCCGGAACAAATAGAACGGTATAAGAAACTAACCGCTGAGATACTGGAGATGTGGGATGCAAGTGAAAACTGATTTCCTACGGTTTCTTGAGATGAATTAAGGGCGTCCCCGTTAACCAGGTTCTGCAACGGATTTCTGGCACTGACCAATAAAGGTCCCCATATGGAGAGAACGTATAGTACTTAATATCTGTACTAAATAAACTATATTTTCCTACTAATTCTGAATTAGTTGTAATAAGCAGACCTTCAACTACTATCCAGTCTTCCTTAACAACCAAGACGGTTATCAAACTGGATCATGTTTCTAACGATAAAAAATACAATGCGAGGCGTTTTTGCGGCTGCAGCCATTGCTGCTGCCACACTACCAGCTGGAGTACAGGCCGCTGGACTTCTCACCCCGTCAGATTCTTCTGCACCCGGTGCATCGACACCACTGGATATTCGTAGTCACGATGTTGACGTTGTTGTTCAGGATGGATATGTCATTACCGAAGTTGAGCAGGTGTTCAGTAATCCGCACAGTCAGGATCTGCAAGCGCTGTATGCGTTTCCTATTCCAGAGAACGCGCTGGTTACCGCGTTCACGGTATGGATCGATGGCAATCCAGTTGTCGGTGAGGTTCTAGAGAAGGACAAGGCGCGACAGGTTTACGAGGAAGAAAAAAATGCGGGGCGCGAAGCAGGTTTGACCGAACAAAATAGCTTCAAGCGCTTCGAGATCAGCGTCAGTCCTGTTCGCGCGATGAGTGACACCAGAATCAAACTGCAATATATGCAGGTCGCTGATATTGATACGGGCATCGGACGCTATGTGTATCCCTTGGAAGAAGGCGGTACAGATGATGAAAAGCTGGCATTCTGGACATCCAATGAAATCGTCAAGGAACGATTCAGTTTCAATCTTCATCTGCGGTCCGCCTATCCTGTCGATGCAGTGCGATTGCCAAATCACCCAGACGCACTGGTGACAAAAGAAAGTGAGGGAGAGTGGCGTATTGAAATCCTCCGAAATGGTGGCACAGCTACTACTTCCAGTCCGGCTGTCGACGACGATACTGATCAACAAGACGTGTCTACGTTAGCCCAGTCAGGCTATAAGGAAGAGCAAACCGGTGTTGTCGAACAAAACTTTGGTCAACAGTTTGCCAGCGGTTTAGACAACGATATTGTTCTCTACTGGCGCCTGTCAGAAAATGCGCCTGCGTCTCTCGACTTGACAGCCTATAAAGCACCAGGCGCTGCCAACGGTACGTTTATGATGGTGATGACACCTGGAGACGACCTTCCGGTCATTAATCAGGGGCGGGACTGGATGTTTGTCCTGGATATCTCAGGCTCTATGCAAGGTAAGTACCATACTCTGGTAGAGGGCGTAAACCGCGCGTTGACCAAAATGCACGACGAAGATCGTTTTCGAATCGTCCTGTTTAACAAAAACGCCAGAGAGCTTACACAAGGCTGGACCCCGGCGACCAACGAGAACGTCCAGCGATATATTAATAAAGTTAGGAATACTCAGCCTAATGGCGGCACCAATCTTTTTGAAGGTATCGCTCAAGGGGCTTCGGGTCTCGACGCAGACCGTACTACGGGTATCGTTCTGGTTACCGATGGTGTAGCCAATGTAGGACACGTTGGCAACAAGCATTTTCTCAAGTTACTGGCGAAACAGGACGTCAGGCTATTCACCTTTATTATGGGCAATGAAGCGAATCGCCCTTTGCTTGAGTCGCTTACAGATTACACCAATGGTTTTGCGATCAATATTTCAAACAACGACGATATTGTGGGTAAGCTGTTGGAAGCGACACAAAAAATCAATCACCAGGCAATGCACAACGTACGTGTAGATATCAGTGGCGTGAGAACTTCTGATATCACCCCCGAGCTGTTTGGTACCGTGTATCGCGGTGAGCAGCTTGTTGTAATGGGAAAGTACGCACACGCCGGCGAAGTTATTGTGGATCTGAAGGCTGAGATTTCTGGTCAACCAGTGGAGTACTCAACGCGCTTCAACCTCCCAGACATGAATGAGGAGAACCCTGAGTTGGAAAGACTATGGGCATTCGCCAAAATCCAGGGGCTAAAAAAAATGGAAGACCTGCTGGGTGCGGATGCGGATCGCCAGTCAGCAATGACAGATATTGCACTCGATCATGGCATCGTGACAGAAAAGACATCAATGCTTGTGATCCGTGAGGAGCAATTTGTCGCGCGCAATATAGAACGGCGAAATAAAAAGCGGGTTGAACTGGAAAATTCCGCTCAGCAACAAAGAAAGTCGCAACCGGTTACTCAACGACGGGTAGACAATAGTCAGAGTGCGAGTAAACCCATGTTTGAGAAAAAGCGTGCGACCTATAGTAGTGGTGGCAGCAGCGGTGCCTTCGATTCATACTGGTTATTGCTCTTGACGCCAATGGCGGTTGCGTTACTGCGCAAACGATTGCTTCCTGTCAGAGATAGGGCGTAAACCATGCAATCTCCACGTATTCCCTGGGTTACTGCGATGATCACCATGGCGATGACCTCGTTATACATCGTAGCCGGTCCTGTTCCGGAGGCCTGGGTGTACGACCGCGCTGCTGTCCTCGATGGGGAATTGTGGAGACTGTTGACTGGCCATCTGGTGCACTCTGATCTGAGTCACCTCAGCTGGAATCTCGCGGGCACCCTGGTTCTGGGGTGCCTGCTGGAACGCACTACAAACACGTCAATTGCAGCAATGACTCTTGTTGGCGCAATCGCCATTGCTTTGTTGTTGCTCTGGCAACCAACTATTGCCTACTACTGCGGGTTTTCTGGTTTGCTTAACACCTGGCTCGCGTCGTTATTAATTTACGAATACCAGGATAACGCGATGCGCCCTATGGTTGTCGTCACTGCCCTTGGCGTATTGGCGAAACTGGTTTACGAATGGCAAACAGGTAATGCGATATTTACAGATACGACCTGGCCCAGCCTGCCCGAGGCGCATCTGACAGGTTTGATCGCGGGAATTTGCTGGTGGGTAGTGAAGAACAAATTCCAATACGCCTTCACTGCTTACGCTGTGAAGAAATTAAAAACTTCGCCAGACTCAATCGAAGTGAGCGGCAACAGATTTACACAACAACCTGAAAAGGAGCTCGACAATGTATATGAAATTTAAAAAGCTTGTAACACTGATAGCCATAACGCTTATTCCAATCAGTACGCCAGCGATTGGTGAGATGGATAGTATGACCAGCTCTGCAATCTCGCTAGTAAGTCCCGCAATCCTGGTATCAGGTAGTGTGTTGCTGGTTCACGCAAGTGGCGCTGCCGTCATTACCGCGATCAAACCAGTTGGTAAGAGCGTCTTGGTCTCGTTGAAATCCGCCACCGATGGGTCCATCGCAACGGTCAAGTTCAGTGGAAAAGCTGTTGGAGCCAGTGCCTTGACCGTAGGCGAAACAATCAAAGTTGTAGCCGGCGCCGCGGGTAGCATGCTGGTGTACTCCGGAGAAATACTTGCTGTCATTCCCAATACACTGGGTCAGTCGTTGTTACATCAGTCAACGCACTAGGCAAATACAATGAACCGACTGTTTGTTTTGGTAATCCTATGGCTTGCAGCCTGGCAGCCAGCATTGTCGCTGGCTGCCTGTAAACAGGAAACGATTTCGCAGGACGCTTTCAATAAGGCAAGTAATCTTGGTGTCAAACTTATTGAACAACTGGAACGCCTGAATCCCCGTGTTGCGCTGGTTGGTCGGGCGGGTACCGATTTATCTAAATATGGCCTTAAGTATAGCCATGCGGGGCTGGTTTTTCGTAATCATCCGAAGGGTAAATGGGTTTTTACGCACCTGCTGGTTCGATGTGGGGAGACCGTATCCAAACTGTATGATGAGGGTGCTATTACCTTCTTTTCCGATAATCCGCATAAATATCAGGCAATCCTGATTGTCCCTAACCCTGCGCTGCAGATTGAACTGGAGAAACTGCTGCTCGAAGGCACCGCCAGAAACCTGCACGAAGGCCGCTACAGCGTCATTGCCAATCCGGACAAGCTCCTATACCAGAATTCCAATCAGTGGGTGCTTGAAATGCTTGCAGTGGCCAAATCAATTTACCTGCCAGCGGATCAGCGCAGACACGCAATCAAGCTTGCGATGGAATACGGATTTCAACCTGAGACCGTCAAGGTGGGGTTTTTTAAACGACATTTGGCGGCGATGTTTCACCCGCATGTGAAGCTGGATGATCATAGCCAGGACGACCGATTAAGCGGAAAGTTTTCCGTCGTAACCGTTAAATCTATCAAGCAGTTTCTTGAAATAAACCACGATGTGGAGTCGATCACCGAAATCGATCTGCTTGGATCGCGCACAAACACTTATCAGCCGCCAACACCAAAGAGCAAACCACAACGCACTATTCGCCATCGTCAACCTGTGAGTCGTCGAACATCGCAGTCAAGCTCTGCAACGGATTTCTGGCACTGACAACGCCAGTGAGGCAGCCTCCGTTATGACATATTTCTGCTTCTAGAAGGGTGCCTGGCTTTATCCTTCATCAAATCGAATGTATAAAAAGTTGATCGTTGAATTACTTTATATATGGGGAAGTAATTAGAGCAATCTATAGATCTTCAATCCGCCATAAGCCCAGACACTTGTTTGGATTGGTTGCGATTTCGTGGTTTTCGCTATAGATTTCTTTTGGCGGTGGGAAATTGAATGGCTCTTTACGCAGATTTATTTTTCGAAAATCTCCTGTCTTGATTTCTTTATTGGTTTCTATGGCTGGGAATGTGGTGGTCAATAACCATGTTGATTTGGAATTCCTTATGTTTTCCAGAGCAGCTTTGCCGTCATCAAAGGAAAGATGAACAAGACAATCCCTGGTCAAAATAAGGTCGGCTGTTGGCAGGGAGTCCTGAATCAAATCAAGTTGCGTAAAACAGATATTTGAAACAGGGTAATTTCTCTCATTCTCAGAGATAAGATCGGCAACTAGATCTGCTCCGATATAACGTATCTCAGAGAGGTCAACTTCCTTCATCCAATTAAAATCACCACAGGGTATATCCAGCAGTGTGTTGATATTGTATCTTTTTATTAGGTCAGGAATAAGTTTTCTTACCGTTGCAGTAACCTGTATGGTTGATCCTGGTCCGGATGCGCTTTCTCGACTTCTCCAGCCGCCGGTCTTATAGATTTGGGTAAAAACTTCTTCGGCGGGAGATTTGTTCATCAGATGGCTAAGTGAATCAGTTCAAGTTTCCGAATATTATAGTCGCTCCGGAATGTTTTATTTTGTGAATAGTGTTGCCGTGAGCATCACTTTAAAATGAGGAGACTAAGCCAAAAAACCACTATTAGGCGGTTAAATAACAAGCTATGGCGATTCTTATAAATACCCAGGTTGAAGATTGGATGACGGCGGAGCAGTTCAGAGACGAATTAGCGCCGTTGCTTCCTGATGTGTCCATTCACTGCGGCGATCCTGATGGTCATGGGAAAGATATACGTATGCTGGCCATTGACGGCTTGTCACCCGGGTTGCTGAGACGCTTGCCAAACCTGGAGTTGATCCAAAAGTTGGGTGCCGGTGTAGACTCTATTGTTAAAGATCCCGATCTGGATAAATCAGTGAGGGTATGCAGACTTAAGCCAGATATTCCGGCCCATGAAATTGCCGAGTATTGCCTTGCATACGTGCTTCGTGAGCAACGTCAACATCGACAGTTCAGAGAACAACAAAAGAATAGTCAATGGATGCCAATTGCTCCTTTGAAAAGCAGTGAATCGACGGTGGCGGTGTTAGGACTTGGACACATTGGATCTAAGGCGGCAGCCTACTTCCGCGCGTTGGGGTTTAATGTGATAGGTTGGAGCCGAACGCTGAAAAATATACAAAATATCCAGTGCAAAGCGGGAGCCGATGCGCTTTACGATGTGCTTGCCGAGGCAGACTACGTGGTCGCGATATTACCTTCCACACCGCAAACAAGGAATCTCATAAACAGTGAAACCTTGTCCTTAATGCAGTCAAATGCTGTGATAATCAATGCAGGACGAGGAGATTTAATTAACGAAGATCATCTGCTTGATGCCGTTGATAATGGCGTGATCAGAGGCGCGTATCTTGATGTCTTCCAGGCGGAACCATTGCCTGAAGGGCATCCTTTTTGGTTGCATCCGAAGATCACGATAACGCCGCACGTTTCCGGCTGGCACCTAGATGGTAGCGCCGAAGTGGTCGCGAGAAACTATCGAGCCTTAGAGACAAACGCCTCACTTTTGAATGAAGTCGATATCGCGCTTGGATATTAATTGCTTCTTTTTTAAAACCAGTTTGTTACCCATACAGCGCGAAAAAGAGGAGATGGCATATGTCAGCAAGTTCAAACTTTGAATTAATGGCGAAATACAATCGCCATATTAACCAACAATTCTACGATGCGGCCTCGCAGTTAAGTGATGAAGAATTGAGTGCAGACAGGGGTGCATTTTTTAAGTCAATACTGGCTACGTTCAATCATATTCTGGTTGGTGATACGATTTGGCTGCAGCGGTTTGCCATGCATCCTGCTGCTTTTTTATCGCTAGAATCGATACGTGATACGAAGACGCCGGATTCATTGAATGCCATTCCGTACCCTGAGATTGGTCAATTGAAGGTTGCTCGTGAAGAAATGGACGCGGTTATTGAAAATTTTATCAATGAACTTTCAGAACATGATCTTGCTAGTCCTCTTCGTTACCAAAGTACCAATGGAAAGACCCATACAAAACGACTTGGGTTTCTCATTCAGCACTTTTTCAATCACCAAACACACCACCGCGGTCAGATCACAACTCTGCTCAGTCAAGCCGGGGTTGATCCCGGCGTTACTGATCTGCTGATGACGATTCCTGAAGAAGAGGTGATTTAAACCCAGGGTAACGAGAAGGTCTTAATGGTGGTGTAGCTCGCCATTGCTTCAATGACGCCTTCTTTATAGCCAAGACCTGAATCTTTGATGCCGCCAAATGGTGACATTTCGATTCTGTATCCCGGAACTTCCCAGATATTGACGGTGCCCGTTTCGAGCTCGTTGATAAAGCGGGTAATGTCGTCCATGCGGTTGGTACACACGCCAGAAGACAGGCCGAATGCGGTGGAGTTGGCAACGCGGATGGCATCGTCAATGTCCTTAACGCGAATAATAGGCACCGGCGGGCCAAAAGTCTCTTCGACTACTAATTCACAGTCAGCAGGAACATGATCGAGCACGGTTGGGGAGTAGAGTGCGCCCTGGCGATCGTTTCCATAAAGCAGCTGCGCGCCTTGTTCTATCGCATCGTTAACGCGGTTTTGAAAAAGCGTCGCAGATTGTTCGTTAATCACAGTGCCGACATCTGTGTCGGGATCCATTGGATCACCGTATTTAAGTGTCGCTGCTTTTTCTGCAACCAATGCGGCAAACTCGTCTGCCACAGATTCTACACATAGGATACGCTTTACCGCGGTGCAACGCTGCCCCGAGTTCTTGGTTGCGCCGGCAATCGCCATGTCCGCCGCTTTGACTAAATCAGCATCATCCATAATGATTAATGGGGAGTTTCCACCAAGCTCCAATACCGTGCGTCGATAGCCGGCATTTTCAGCAATATATTTGCCGACCGGGACGCTACCGGTGAAACTAATTAAATCAATATTTTCATTGGTGATCATTTCATCACCAATATCTTCCGGTAAACCCGTCACAATAGACAGCATTTCCGGAGGCAGACCGGCTTCGTACAAAACATCTGCAAGTAGTAACGCAGTTAAGGGTGTTAACTCTGTTGGCTTTCCCACCATGCAATTATTGGTGGCAATTGCCGGGGCGATCTTGTGAGAGATCATATTGAGCGGATGATTAAACGGCGTGATCGCCGAAATCGCGTTCAGCGGTTCACGCTGGGTGAAAATCTTTCGCTGCTTGCCATGGGGCGTTAGATCACAAGAAAAGATACGATTGTCATCTTGAATACAAAGCTGTCCTGCAAGACTGTAGACATCGAATGCGCGGCCTACTTCATATTCACTGTCTTTTTTACACAGGCCACTTTCAGCCGTAATGAGGTTAGAAAACTCCTCTTTGCGATCAACCAGGATCTGCGCAGTTTTCATTAAAATTTGCTGTCGTTCGTAACGCGTCAGCTTCGGCTTATAGGCAGCAGCAATTTGAAAGGCTTCAGCAACCTGTGCTCGACTGGCCTGCGGAACGGTGCCGACAACTTCATTGTTATACGGATTAAAAACCTCAACGGTCTTGCCAGTTTCTCCATCAACCTGTTTGCCGGCGATGCGCATTTTTTCTTGTATTACAGTCATTTTTATCTGGCTTGATCTAAGCTTGTGTGTGATTCAGGGCAATGTCGAAAACATCGAAGTTTCTGAGGCGAGGGCGGTTCTCAACCCCGCTTACCGGGCGGTTGAACAGAAGTGGTACAGTTTGTTCCGAGACACCACCATGGGAGCGTAAGGGCACTTCCAGTCCGGATAGATCATGTCGCTCGGCACTAGTGCCCAATACAGTATGGATGGTAGATACAATGATAATGTCACCCATGCGATCGTTAGCGAGCTCAAATTCCCGGCAGCCGTCCTGATTGGAATATACTGACTCGATGCCTTCTATTGCTTTGAGTTGCGTCATTAATGCTGCTTGGTCAACATTGCTATCAATATAAATTGTTGCATAGGAGCCCAAAGCACCGTGGTGCACAACGTAGGGGTCAGTGATCGGCAAGATCACGCGACCTTTGCCAGTACCAAGCAGCTGATCTATGTGATCCTGAAGATAGATCACATTAGGTTGGCCATCATCATTGTGTTTTGCATTCATGCCATGGTCAGCAGTCATACCAATCACTGCGCCCAGTGCGTCTAGTTGAGACCAGTAGCTATCCATCATGGCATAGAAAGAATTGGCGCCTTCACTGCCTGGTGCAAACTTGTGCTGAATATAGTCGGTGGTCGACAAATACATAATGTCAGGCCGCACGGTTTCCATTAACTTTACGCCGGCGGCAAAAATAAATTCAGATAGTTCAGCGCTGTAGACCGAAGGTACAGGCATGCCAACCATATCCACCACATTCTCGATGCCGTTTTCAGCGACGGTCACTTCATCGGATTTTTCAGACGAAAAACAAATTGCGCTATTGTCGCCGCCGATGGACAACTCGTTTCCTAGTAAACGTCTGAGTTTGTCCTTAGCAGTTACGATGGCAATCTTGGCCCCCTGATCCTGGAAGGCTTTAAAGATAGTCGGCGTTCGTAGTAAGGAGGGGTCATTCATCATGACTTCGACATCATTATCTCGGTCATAGTAAAAGTTGCCACATATCCCATGCACCTTCGGTGCCACTCCGGTGACGATCGATAAATTATTGGGATTGGTAAAACTGGGTACAACACAATCGCTACGTAGATCGGCACCCGTTTTCTCTATAAGTTGTTTGGTCCATGGCATCACGCCATCCGCCACAGCTTGTTCAATATAAGTAGGCTCGGAACCATCAATACAAACAATCACCACCGGATTCTTTGGCCATTGATATGAGCGGTCATTGACTTGGACCATAGTGTGAGAATTAGTCATAAGGATTACTTTCAATAAGGGCTGTGCGGATTATAGGAGTCGAGTGTTGCAGAGGTAAAATCGATATCCCGGATAGATCGTATCTGTGGATTCTATATTAGCGCGCCGTTTCAAATGCGAAAAGAATGTCATCACTCGGCGTTTATATCGTTAATCAGAGAAATCGATAGCTGGTTAAGAAAGGCTTGAATAGTGCGCTCCCTGTTGCGTGATTCGAGGCAAATAATCGATTCGCTGTAAGCCAGATCAACGTTTCGAATGTGCAGGGGGCGCAATCGAGTGTCGGTTCCAAGCTCTGTTTTTGAGACGATTCCAACGCCTAGACCCGCACCCACAGCTTCGCGCACACCTTCTCGACTGCTGATCTCCATCACGTTTTTTGGGATTAGGCCAGCGGCATTCACCGCTTTTTCAAAGATCGCGCGGGTATGGGAGCCTTTTTCTCGATAAATTAAGCGCTGTGCGACGAGTTCCTCCATGGTAATAGATCGACGATCCGCCCAGGCGTGGTCTCGATCGACAAAAGCGACCAGGCTATCTGGTTTGAGTTCGAGTACATGGAGTTTTGGGCCGCCAGCGGGTACATCAGCCAGTATGGCGATATCGCACTGCTGTGATTGTAGCCAGCGAAGTATCTGGCTGGTGTTGCCATAACGAATAGATATTTGAACGCCGGGGTAGCGCCGCTGGAATGTCGCCAAAAGAGGGGTAATGATATAGGGAGCGTCAGCTCCCACGGTAAGCTGCCCGGTGGTTAGTCCCTGAGCGGAGAGGAACAGCTGTTCGACCGCTTGCTGTTCTCGATAGATTCGTTGTGTTATCTCAAAAGCGCTTAAACCGAATTCAGTGAGATTGACCTTACGACCATATCGCGAAAATAACTTTACGCCATATCGCTCTTCAAGTTCCTTAACCTGCCCAGACAAAGTAGGCTGGGTCACATGGAGCGCTTCAGCTGCTTTGGTAAAGCTTCCATGGCTGGCAACGGCGTGAAATGCGCGTAGTTGGGTATGCGGTATTGGCATGATCAATTTGAAACATTATTAATATCGATTTGTCAGATAGTATTGCCTGCAGGTATATATATCTACCGTCATTCTCTATCACTAATTCTGCAGCATGAGCAAATTCAATACCGCCGCCTCGGAAACAGGCGATCCGCTTCTTTTTACTCCTGGCCCGTTAACGACGTCCGCAAGCGTGAAGCAGGCTATGTTGCATGACTATGGTTCAAGGGATAATTATTTTATCGACCTGAATGCCAAAGTCCTCAAGCGACTAGTGGCAATTGTGGGTGGAGAAGCCAGTCATGTTGCGGTGCCATTACAGGGGAGTGGCACCTTTGTGGTGGAGGCGATGATGGGCTGCTTTGTGCCCCCTAAGGGAAAGGTATTACTTTGTGTGAATGGGGCCTATGGAAAGCGAATTGCCAAAATATGTGACTACTATGGTCGCAGCTATGACGTGCAGGAGTCCGCTGAAGACCAGCCGATTGATACTGCGGTACTAGAGAAGACGCTTGCTGCGGACGAAGAAATCACCCACGTTGCTGTGGTACATACTGAAACCACTTCTGGTATTGAGAACCCGTTAGTAGAAATTGCGAGTATCGTTGAAGAGCATGGGCGCGGATTATTAATTGACTCGATGAGCGCTTTTGGTGCGATGCCGGTGGATGCAAAAGAGATTCGGTTTGATGCGCTATGTGCGTCCAGTAACAAGTGTTTGGAAGGCGCGCCAGGAATGGGTTTCTGTATTGCGCGCCAGGAGGCAATAGAAAAGACTGAAGGAAATTCGCCTTCGCTAAGTCTGGATCTTTACGATCAATGGCGAGCGATGGAAAGAAATAAACAGTGGCGGTTCACACCTCCAACTCATGTGTTGTTGGCATTTGACCAAGCGCTCAATGAGTTTGAAGAAGAGGGAGGAGTTGCCGGGCGTGGAAAGCGCTATCAAGAAAACTGTAAAACGTTAGTGGACGGGATGCGTGCTCTTGGGTTTCAAACACTGCTGCCTGATTCATTGCAGGCACCCAATATTGTGACCTTTCACATGCCATCCAACCCTTTGTTTGATTTCGAAGTTTTTTACGAGAAATTACGCCTGCTTGGCTACGTTATTTACCCTGGTAAATTAACTGTTGCCGATAGTTTTCGCATGGGATGCATTGGTCGTTTAGACCAGACGCATATGCGTGACGCGGTGGCAGCAGTTGCCCATGTTCTTGGTGAGTTAGGAATGCAAGGTAGGGCAGAGTAGAACAGGTTAAACCAAAAGGTTGTTGCCAAATGCGCGCAAATATTGAGAGTGTTCTTGGCTAGAACGCTAGCGCTTATCGTCTTTATCGTTTAGGGTATATGGTCGTTACAAGAAGATTCCCCTGTTTAACATCTAGATGTTTTCAATGAAAGGAAAGCGCGTCAGATTGGTTGACGCAATCAATCTTCGTCTCATAACGAGACAGCCATTTTCGTGAAATTAGGGGAGGCGATTTAATGCGTCTCCCTTTTTTATGTAGTAAAAAAAGCGTTCATTACAGGTGCAATATGCCAGGCAATCTTACATTTGATTCTCTAAAGGATAAGGTCGAGCTTGAATTAATCGATACAGTTTTAGCCGTCATCCCTGATATGCAGGGCCGGCTTATGGGCAAACGATTTCACGCCGAGTTTTTTGTTGAAAGTGCCTGGGAAGAAACCCACTGTTGTAATTATCTCGTCGCTACAGATCTTGAGATGGAGACGGTAGAAGGGTATGCGTCTACCAGTTGGGCAAGCGGCTATGGAGACTATGTGATGCGCCCCGATATGGCTACCTTGAGAGAGGTGCCTTGGTTAGAAGGCACCGCCATGGTGATATGTGATCTGTTGGATCATCATACCCATGAACCTGTGCCGCATTCTCCTCGCGCGGTGCTAAAGAGACAGATCGACCGGTTAGCAGCAATGGGTCTGCAGTCCGCGGTGGCAACTGAACTTGAATTTTTTGTTTTTCGAGACAGCTTCCAGTCGATGCAAGAAAACGGTTATCAGAATATGACGCCAATCAGTGCATATAACGAGGACTATCATATATTTCAGACGACCAAAGAAGAGAGTCTGATGCGCCAGATTCGAAATGGGCTACATGGAGCTGGCGTCAAGATGGAGAACACCAAGGGGGAGGCCTGCGCGGGTCAAGCGGAAGTTAACGTCCAGTATGGCGATGCATTAGAAATGGCTGACAATCATAGTATCGTTAAAAACGGGGTAAAAGAGATCGCTTTTCTTAACGATCGGGCGGTAACATTTTTAGCCAAATGGAGTCACGATGCTGCGGGTTCTTCCAGTCATATTCATCAGTCGCTGGTAAGCAAAGAAGGCGAACCCGTATTTTTCGATGCTGATCAACCCAATGGCATGTCGGCAATGATGCAAAGTTATCTTGCCGGGTTATTAGCCCATGCAGAAGAGACCACTTTTTTCCTCGCGCCGTATGTGAACTCTTACAAACGATTTATTGCCGGCACTTTTGCGCCAACTAAAATTGTTTGGTCGGTGGATAATCGAACTGCTGGATATAGAGTGGTTGCACCAGACTCAAAGAATGTCAGAGTCGAGTGCAGAGTTGGGGGGAGTGATTTAAATCCTTATCTGGCAATCGCCGCGCAGCTAGCAGCCGGTATTGCTGGCATAGAAAACAAGCTAAAGCTCGAAGACGCTTTTACTGGCGATGCTTACCATCATGAGTCCGGGCGAGAGATTCCGTCTACATTGTTGCAGGCAGCGGAAGCATTGAAGGATTCGTCAATGCTGCGCGATGCATTTGGGTCAGAGGTGATTGATCACTATGTTCGTGCGGCAGAATGGGAGCTGGAAGACTTCTCGAGAAAGGTAACTGACTATGAGGTTCAACGAGGTTTCGAAAGAGCGTAGTAAACATGACTGAATTAATGCAATGTATTTCACCGATAGATGGATCGGTATATGTGGAAAAACCACTGCTTAGTGAGAGTGAAGCTGTTGCCAGCGTTACGCGGGCGCGCAGTGCGCAGCGCGATTGGGCTAGCCGATCAATAGCCGAACGTATCTCTTTGGTGAATGCTGGGGTTAAGCGCGTTGGTGAATGGAACGAAGCGATTGTTGAGGAACTTGCGTGGCAGATGGGAAGACCGGTGCGCTATGGCGGAGAGTACGGCGGGTTCAAAGAGCGGGCCGACTATATGGCAAGCATCGCCGAGAGTGCCCTCGCGCCAATTGAAATCGAAGATAGCGACCAGTTTCGCCGCTTTATTCAGCGAGACCCGCGAGGTGTTGTCTTGGTTGTGGCACCATGGAATTATCCGTATATGACTGCAATTAATTCCGTGGCTCCGGCATTGATAGCGGGCAATACGGTTATCCTCAAGCACGCGTCGCAAACGCCGTTGGTAGGAGAGCGAATCGTTGCAGCGTTTCGTGAAGTTGGTGTTCCAGACGATGTGCTGCAAAACGTATTTGTAAGTCATGCCCGCACTTCTTCACTGATTGCCGCGAGGTCATTTGATTTTATCAATTTCACCGGCTCTGTTGCTGGAGGTGTCGCGATGGAACAAGCTGCTGCGGGTACCTTTACTCCGGTCAGTACCGAGCTTGGCGGAAAAGACCCAGGGTATGTGACCGAGGATGCGGATATCGAAGCCGCGGTCGACACCCTGATTGATGGAGCGATGTTTAATTCCGGGCAGTGCTGCTGTGGAATTGAACGAATCTATGTGGTGGAGTCGTTGTTTGATGACTTTGTAGAGCGCGCAGTGGCAATTGTTAGTGACTATAAGTTGGGCAACCCCTTAGAGGCTGAGACGACACTTGGGCCGATGGCTCATGAACGTTTCGCGGATCACGTGCGATCACAAACAGCGGCTGCGGTTTCTGCTGGCGCCAAACCGTTAATCAATGCAAAAGATTTTAATGATGATGGCGGTGCGTATTTAATGCCTCAGATTCTAACCAACGTTGATCATACGATGGACGTAATGCGCGAAGAATCATTTGGTCCGGTGGTCGGCATAATGTCTGTGCGTAATGATGAAGAGGCGATAAAGCTGATGAACGACAGTCACTATGGTCTTACTGCATCGGTATGGACTGCGGATTCCGAGAGGGCGCATGATATTGGAAATCAAATTGAAACAGGTACCGTCTTTATGAACCGTTGTGATTATTTAGATCCGGCCCTTTGTTGGACAGGCTGTAAAGACACTGGCTCAGGTGGAGGCTTGTCCGAAATTGGATATCATCATCTGACCCAGCCAAAATCATTTCATTTAAAAAAGAGTTAATCCTGTTACGTTTTGATTGAAAACCTGAACCTGCAGTCGCTAAAACCACTTGGAGAAAAATTAAGCAGACCTGAGTGTGTGTTAGCTACTGCCAAAGGTAACATTTGTGTTTCTGACTGGAGAGGTGGTGTTAGCATTCTCTCTCCAAATGGTGAACAGCAGTTAGTCATTGCCCGTGATATTGATATTACGATCAAACCGAATGGCATCGCACTAATGAACGATGGTAGTTTTTTAATTGCACATTTGGGTGATGAAGACGGCGGTTTGTATCAGCTGCACCGCAACGGCGAATGTAAGCCTTTGCTAATTGAGTTAGATGGATCGCCGTTACCACCGTCCAACTATCCACATATCGATTCCCTCGGCCGGATTTGGCTGACAGTGAGTACGCGACATCAACCAAGAGCGGATGCCTATCGTGCGAACGTGTCAGACGGATTTATTGTTCTCATTGATCAAAATGGTGCGCGTATTGTTGCCGATAATTTGGGGTATACCAACGAATGTTGCGTGCATCCCGATGGTAAGTACATTTACGTGAACGAGACATTTGCTAGGCGCCTCTCACGTTTTAAAATCGGGACGTCAGGTGAGCTTGAGAGCAAAGAAATAGTGACGGAATTTGGTTCTGGTACCTTTCCTGACGGACTGACATTTGATGAGCAGGGAGGAATCTGGGTTACCAGCATTGTAAGTAACCGAGTTATCCGCGTCTCACCCGCGGGTGAGCAGCAGGTTTTACTTGAAGATGTTGATCAAGATCATTTAGATCAGGTGGAGCAAGCCTATCTCTCTCACTCAATGGGGCGGCCGCATCTTGATCAGATGGTTAGTCAGCGATTGCGCAATATCTCAAGCCTCGCTTTCGGTGGAGACGATATGAAAACCATTTATCTCGGTTGCCTGTTAGGAGAAGAGGTGATGACCTGCCGCTCTCCAATCGCAGGATGGCAACCCGCTCACTGGTTCCATCCGTTGTAGCCTCCTTTTTGCATCAAGGGTAGACGGGAGTCACCGCGCTGATACATATTATCAACACGTTGTGCCAGGAACGAGTTGAGATGTTACTATCTAACATGAGGGTGTCTAGAGTTAACTTGTGAACCAATAATTTGCTGGCAATAACAAACTATTGATCTGGAGTTGCAGGAAAACCCTTGTACATATAGTGCTGAAACTTCAAACCCAAAGCTGACTTTATACATTGTTAAGACTAGCAACCATCGGATGTGGATACTTTAGCCAGTTTCATTGTCAAGCCTGGTATCGCCTGCCCGTTAAATTTGTTGGTATCTGCGATCGTGAATTGCCTCTCGCAAAAGCGGCTGCAAAACGTTTCGGGGTGGTCTCGGCCTTTGATGACTTCGAAACAATGCTAGATTCAGTGAAACCGGATCTAGTCGATATCGTATTGCCACCGGATCAGCATTTAGCTTGCATTGCCATGGCAGCGAAACGCGGTATTTCGGTAATTTGCCAGAAGCCTTTTACGCAAAATCTTGTTGAGGCAGAACGCGCTCTCGCGTTGGCTGAAAAAGCAAACATTTCACTGGTTGTGCATGAAAACTTTCGTTTTCAGCCTTGGTATCGCAAGATAAAGTCGATTTTAGATTCTGGTGAGTTAGGCCAGGTATACAGCGCTTCCTTTGACTTGAGACCTGGCGATGGTCAGGGACCGAACGCCTACCTGGATCGACAGCCCTATTTTCAGCAGATGGCCCGATTTTTAATCAGGGAAACCGGGGTTCACTTTATCGATGTATTTCGGTATCTATTTGGCACCGCAACCAGAGTTTATTCTGATCTGAGAAGGCTTAACCCGGCGATCCAGGGTGAAGATGCGGGGTTTTTTGCGATGGATTTCGAATCCGGAGTAAAAGCGGTATTTGATGGGAATCGACTGGTTGATCATGCTGCTGACAACTGCAGGTTGACCATGGGCGAATTTGTCGTTGAATGTGAGCATGGCACGCTATACCTTAGCGGTGATGGAGAGATATTCAAACGTGATCATGGAATGAGTTCAATGGAAGTCATTGACTGCCCATTTGACAAGGAAGGGTTTGGTGGAGATTGTGTCTATCAGCTACAGCGCCACGTGCTTCTAAGTCTTGAGGCACAGCAAGAACCCGAAACAAGTGCCCAGCGTTATCTGACCAATTTAAAGTTGCAGGAAGCAATCTATTTATCTAATGAAACTGGTCGACTGATTGAACTGGATAAGGAGGAAGATACCAAGGGCTAAATGATTGTATGAAGTTCTCTGTTCTCATTCGCCTCTGTCAACGATAGCGGAATCCAGTAAAGCCCCCCCCTTAGCATTAGCCAGCAGGTTTGGTTGCGTCATGACCTAATTCTTCAAGATCTTTGTATCGGTCTCCGATGCGGTGATGCGGGCGACCGCCAATTGAGGCGCCAAGAACGATCACTATTTCATTGGCTGCGGGCGCGTCGGGGATCGCAAACTGTATGGTGAGATAGTGAGAGCGCATTCCAGCATCGTGTTTATGCATCAATGGAACCATAATCGGCGCATTCGCGGGGCCGCGTGTATTGGTAAAAGACAGGTAGCTTTGTGCTTCAACCGCGTTGCGATAAAAGTTACCAAAATGAAGGGTGTGGATCAGCGCTGAAGCATGCTCCACTTCTCCGTCCAAACCAACCACGGCAGCTTTGCCGTAAGCTTCGATCTTATCTCCGCCGCCGGTCATCGCCAGCATTCTGTTTGTAAGTAACTCACCGAGCACCGGGCCTGCTGCACGAATTTCAGGAGCGAGATCTTCAACAAATCCACGGCCGTGCCAAGGGTTCGTGATTACAGCTGCAGTGGCGAAAAGCTCAAGCGGTTTTGCGGCTTTCTTTCCGCCCTCAATCAGGCTGACATCTTTAAACTCTACAATTTTGCGAATTTCAGGGCTCATGTGCTTCTCGGGTCTGGAGCGAATGGTCGTCGCAAAATAGTGATAAATATGGCCGGTGTCAACTTATTCATCATTAAGTCTAAATGCGTCGAATGCAGGATGATCCGTATGCTGAACCAGCCAATTTTTCGCGATTTGATAGCCGATTTCAGTTATTTCGTGATGGCGATGCCAGTCATTGAGTTTGAGATCTGATGGCAGCGTCATGTTTAATACTAAATCAGATTCATCGGCTTCTTCTAATGAGTTGTTGTTGAGCAACATCGACTGAGTCAATACAGAACCGATTCCAGGCATATCAATCTTTGATTTGAACGATCGAATGCGCAAGAAGTTCAATAGAAGTGCTTTCCTTCCTGGTAATTTTCCATATTCGATACCTGCTCTACTCTGATGGTTTGGTTGAAAGCAAAGAATAATGTTCGGGCCGCGTTTTATTGATTTCATTCGCTTGACCGGAACGCTATCTAATATTCCGCCATCTACCAATAGCTCTCCATTGTCGCCGACAACAGGCGGGAGCAACCCTGGAATCGATGAAGACGCACGAACAGCTTTCCAGAATGGGCCTCTGTCATGCAATACCTCCTCGCCGGTGGAAAGGCTGGTGGAAACTGCAAAATATCGTTGAGGATTGTCCTCGATTTGGTGGTCGCCGTAGTTGTCTTGCAGGCATTGATCTAAATGTGTGTGGTCAATCAAGCTATAGATAGGGATGGTCAGTTTCTTTAAGGCGCCGCTTTTCACCATCATTTGATCGGTTCGTTGTATCAATTCATTATGATTCAACCCGCCAACCATGGCGGCAAGCATTGCTGAGCCACCACTTGCACCGCCAACAATATCGAACTTGAATCCGGCTTCCTCGAAGGCCTTGAAGCAGCCAATATGTGCAGCGGTATAGGCGCCGCCGCCACTAGCAACCAGTCCAGTGGCCTGGCCACACAAGAATCTCGAAAGAGTCTGAAAACCATTTTGCTCGATGTGTTCCTCTTTGAGAAAAACATGATGGAGTTGTTCTATCTTGCGTCCGTTAAGCCACGCTCCGCATCCATGAATACGCTCATCACGCATTCGATGAGAGAAGATCATCCAGCAGGGGGGTGGGTTTGTCAGGGTTCCGCGTAAATTCTCTGCAGGGTTGCAAAGTAAACTGGACGCAATGGATTGTTCGTTGTCGGCAATCAAAAGCACCAGGTCAGACTGCCTCATTGCTAAACTAGACCAGGCATCATCCGCATTAGAAATGACATAAATAACAAAATCATACTGACTCTCTTGTTCATTTAACCACTGGGTTAGAGATGTTTTGTCATTAGTGAGAGACTTTGAATGTTGTTCTTCGGTTAATATGATGCACGTGCTGCGAAGACCGAGCGCTTGGCTAAATTTTTCGATCCAGATAGATGAGATTTTAGTCGAGCCGGCCGGGCAAAGCGTGATGGTGGTGGGCAATGCCGTGTGGCTAGATTTATATTGTGCAGTGGCTTCGGTCAGTTTTTTCGCCAGCGATCGACTCACGTCTTGCAATAGTTGAGGGATCTTGGCGCAAAGCGTTTCGTAGTCTTCTCTAGCAAGTCGCAATACCACACTATCTCGAATTGCAGTAGCAGTTGCCGTTCGTACATCGCCTGAAAGGAAACCGATCTCGCCGATTGTTTGTCCAGCTCCTATTTGTGCAATGGGTTCAGGCTGTTCAGAGACAGAAATAGAAAACCGTCCGGAAACAACAAAGTACATGGAGTGAGAGGGTTGTCCTTCATTGACCAGTTTTTCTCCACTGCTAATTAAGCGCTCGGTTGTCGCTTCCCTTAGCCATGCTTGTTGATCTGTGTCGAGACTTTTAAAACAGTCTATAGAATTGAATGCCATCGGTCAGTATTATGAAAACGGAGAGCTGTTAAATCAGTCATAGTGAAACCGTTCTTTAGGCAATGCGCAACCTGCTTTTACAGAGGTTTCTTAGGTTGAAGCCTTGGGTAACCCCCGCAAGGTGATCGAACAAAAACGCCAGCTCAAAAGCAGACTGGTAGTCATTAGCCCCAATGCCAAACCCCACCATAAGCCTGCGCCTGCGAGCTCATAGTGAAACGCTAATATTGCACCGCCGCCAATTCCCAAAACCCAATAACCAAAACCTGCGATCCATAAGGGAGCAATGCTGTCCTTTAATCCGCGCAATGCTCGAGCCGCGATTCCTTGTAAGCCGTCGAACACCTGAAATATTGCGGCAATAAACAGCAGTTGAATTGCAATAGCGATCACTTTATCCGAACCGCTGGTGCCACCACTAACAAACAGAGAAATGATGAAATGAGGCAGACCAAGAGGAATAGCCATAAGCACCACCAAGAATACGCTGCCGGTTATCATGCCAAACAGACCAGAATAGCGCGCTCTCGAAATACTGCCGCCGCCCACACCATGACTGACACGAACCATAGTTGCTTCGGCAATACCCATTGCCAACACAAAGGGAATTCCTACCCATGACATCACAATCTCGTATGCTGCAAGCGTCTCGGCGCCAAACTGCCCCGAAAGAATCGACGCTGCCGAAAACATACCCGCTTCCAGAAAAACCAGACCGGCTATCGGTATGCCCAGGACAAAAATTTCTTTACATAACTCCGGGTCAAACTTCCAGCGGCTAGCGAACACACCGTATCCTCGCAAAGATTTGGTGTAATAGACGTATGCCAGCAAACATAACAGCATAATCCATGACACCAAAGTGATGGCGACACCGGCGCCAAAGACGCCCAAAGGAGGGATACCAAATCCCCCAAACACGAACCAAACGGTGAAAAGATAGTTTAACGCTACCGCGGCGATGCTGATGTACATCACGATATTCGCTTTCGATAGCGCTGCTACAAAATTCCTCAAAACAGAAAACAGCATTATCGGAATCACAAAGAAAGAGAGGGATTTCAGGAACTGCGAAGCAAGCTCAGTAACCTCTGCATCCTGGTTGGTCCAGATCAGTATCTGATCCAGATAAAACACACAGAAAGAAGCTGGAATACCTACCAGAAATGAAATAATAAATCCTTGGCGAACGGCAAGTCCTGCTTTTTGCTTGTCACCAGCACCCTCAGCCTGGGCGCAAAGCACACCAATAATAGAGAGCAGACCCATCAGAATTGCGATGATCTCGAATCCAAGGCTGCCGCTAATGCCAACTGCTGCAAGAGAGTAATAGCCGAGATCGCCAACCACTAACTTGGTGGTGACAAACATAAGAAACTCTGCAAGGTAGGCTGCCATCAAGGGCAGAGCTATCCTGCTGAAAGCCGCGCTCTCAATGCGCAAAGAGTTATGTTTTTTCACTGGGTGGCTGAACTATCGAGAGATTTTAGGTATGCGACGGATAAGGTCGCCAATGCGTTGTATATTTTGTGTTGAGTATGGGGCACAGAGCTGGATTTGTCGTTAGCGCAAATGGCTTTTAAATTGCAGCTTCAACCTTTTCGGTTGGTCATCTCTGAAAGTAGCGGCTGCTCTCGGTATAATTCGCGCTTTTGGTCATCTAAGTGAAATATGTCTGATAAGCGTTATATCTCTGCCGAAGAACTTTTGGAAGATTCTTTTCGACTTGGTGTGCAGGTGATCAATAGTGGATTTCGACCTGATTTTATAGTTGCGATCTGGCGTGGCGGCACCCCGGTTGGAATTGCTATCCAGGAACTACTTGAGCATTATTCCATTCATACTGACCATATCAGTCTACGCACATCGCTTTACAAAGGTATAGCGAAAACCAAGAAGAATGTGCGTGTTCATGGTCTCGGGTATTTGGTGAAGAATTTGAACGCCCACAACTCATTGTTGATCGTTGATGATGTGTTCGATTCAGGAAGAAGTATTGACGCAGTAATCGATCAGCTAACTGTGAGGACCCGTCGGAATACCCCTCACCAGATAAAAGTTGCAACCCCTTGGTTCAAGCCAGGAAACAATGCCACCACCCGAATACCGGATTTTTATCTGCATGAAACCGACCAGTGGTTGGTCTTCCCTCACGAGATCAATGGCCTGACCGAGGTTGAACTGGGCGGCGGTAAGGGGAGGCTATTTGAGATTATGCAACAGGTGAGATCGCCTGCTAATTTGCTGCCGGAATCGGAATGATGCAGCGCTCGATTCCTTTAAGTGCTTTGCTTGTAATTGGCATGGCGATCGTCTCCACCGGTTGTTCATCTGAGCAGTCGGCAATAATGTGTGTTGAACAGAGTTCTACTTCCAAAAGTATCGCTGTCTCGAATCGTTGTAACCAAACCATTGTGGTTTCCACAAATGACGGAGAAAAACTAATTATTGCGACAGGCTTAACCCATCATTTGCTTGGACAAGGTAAACGACTCGGCGCCTGTTTTGCGCCCCAAGAACCGCGGCTTGCTAAAAACAAATTTAGCTGCGAATAGCGCCACGGAAAGGCGCAGCTAACCTCGATTCCGCAACGCCCGTATGCTGGCCAGATGTGCTCGTCCGGTATCTTGTACCTGTGCGGGTGACGCCGATTTTTGATCCTGCCATTCGACATCGTCTTCCGGTAGCTCCTGAAGAAAGCGACTTGGCTCACATTCCATCGTGTCACCGAAACGTTTTCGATTGAGTGCATAAGACAGGGTTAACGAGCGCATTGCACGAGTGATTCCTACATAGAAAAGGCGACGTTCTTCTTGGTCGCTTCCTTCCTCTATCGATACTTTATGGGGCAAGATATTTTCTTCCACGCCAACAATATACACATGCGGGAATTCGAGACCTTTAGCCGCATGTAGTGTCATTAAATTGACCTGGTCGGTATTTTCTTCGTCTTTTTGCTGGTCCAAAGCGTCGTTTAATATCAGCTCGCCCACGAGTTCAGGTAACGTGCGTTCCTCCGTGGCATGGCGGTTTGCGCCCTCTAGCCAATCAATCAACAAACGCACGTTTTCCCAGCGCCGGTCAGCGTCTGCGGTTTCGCAAGATTTGTGTAACCAGCGTTCGTATTCGATGGCAGCTAACATCGCATTTACTGTATCGATAGGATCACTTTTTTCAGCAAGTTCGCTGAGCGAAGACATTTCTTTGGCAAACCCCTGCAGGGATTGCGCCTGCCTGGATTGCAACACAAGATGGAGCTCAGGGTCGGTTAATGTATTGAACATGCCGAGACCGCGTTTGTTAGCGAGCCCGGCTAATTTCTCGAGACTGGTGGCGCCAACTCCGCGTCGTGGTGTGTTGATAACTCTGAGGAAGGCGGTGTCATCTGAAGGATTAGTCAACAGACGCAGGTATGCCATGACATCACGAATTTCTCCGCGATCAAAAAAAGAAGAGCTGCCACTGATTTTGTATGGAATACGCATTTCTCTCAGTTTTATCTCTAGCTCGCGCGCCTGGTGGTTGCCACGATACAGGATCGCAAAATCACCGTGGGTACTGCGATGAGTAAACTGATGCCGCATAATGCTGGACACCACTCTTTCGGCTTCCAGCTTTTCATTTTCCGCAGGCACAATGCGAATCATGTCGCCAAGTCCGAGATCACTCCATAACGCTTTATCGAAGTTTCTCGGGTTGTGGGCAATCACGTGATTCGCAGCTTTCAAAATTCGCGCACTGGAGCGGTAGTTTTGCTCAAGCTTAATGATAGATAGGTTGGGAAAATCATCATTTAGGATATTCAGATTTTGCGGTTGTGCTCCCCGCCATGCGTAGATCGACTGGTCATCGTCACCAACCACGGTCAGCCGTTTGCCTTCTCCCGCGAGGTGTTTTACCAGTTGATATTGTGCAGCATTAGTGTCTTGATATTCGTCTACCAGCAGGTAACGTATTTCGAGCTGCCATCGACGACAAATCTCAGGATTTTGCCGAAATAGTCTGGCAGGTAAAAAAATCAGATCATCCAGATCGACGCTGTTGCAGGCTTGAAGGTAGCGTTGATATTCTGCATAGGCCGCTAGAGCTGCTTTGGATACGGGGTCTTCTGCAGATTTTGCGGCGTCTGTGACTTCCAGCCCGAGGTTTTTCCAGGATGAGATTCTGCGAGCGACTTGATCGACCAGATCTTTATTATGGATGGGGTCAGCTCGCAAGGTTTCTGCCAATACGGTAGTGACATCGCGTGGGTCGATAATACTGAAGCCACCGCGCAACCCAAGATCGCTAACGTGTCGACGCAGTATTTTCATTCCCAGAGAATGAAAAGTAGAGACGGTCAGGCCCTGGCTGTCTTCAGCCCCGCCCAACTGTTGGTTCAGGCGGTCTCGCATCTCTCTGGCCGCTTTGTTGGTGAATGTCACAGCGGTAATATCTGCCGGGGATACCGCTCTGGATTGAATTAACCAGCGGATCTTTTCGGTAATTACTCGGGTCTTACCGCTACCCGCGCCAGCGAGCACTAATAGTGGGCTGCCGAGGTGTTGCACGGCCTGTTTTTGGGGTGTGTTTAGGGTCGACACAAAAAGCGTGGAAATTAGTGTTAGGGGGGAAGAAAAGACAAATTTAGAGGTGTTTTGCGGCTGCGGGAGTTGACTTTAGTCAACGATGCTCTCGAGCTTGCGAAATTTGTCTCCAGGCGTTGTTTTTTCTAGGAAAATTGTCGCAGTTAGATCGACAATTAAGGAAGAAAGTTGAATAGAATACGCGACATCACCAAATCAAGGTGTGTTTTTCAGTAGAAACAAACACATACGAAATCGGGTGAAGGGATTTTAAACGAAAAACACGCGTTCTCCGAATTCTGGAAAAGTCTGGAGAGCGAGTCAACATGTATCAAACAGTGATACTGGAATAACATAACACCAATCGAGATTCTGACGATGAGCGACGAAAACCTTGAAGAAGATATTGATCTATCAGCCCTGCCTGACGATGAGCTTGTTGAGCAAATGCATGACGATTTATACGATGGCCTGAGAGAAGAAATTATAGAAGGCACTCAGATTCTTCTGGATCGCGGTTGGAGTGCAAGTAAAGTGCTCGACGAAGCCCTTGTAGAAGGAATGCGTATTGTGGGTATCGACTTCCGTGATGGCATTTTATTCGTGCCTGAAGTATTGATGTCGGCAAATGCGATGAAAGGCGGTATGGGGCTTTTGCGTCCGCTACTTGCCGAGACCGGTGCAGAACCTATTGGTAAGATGGTAATCGGTACCGTCAAAGGTGATATTCATGATATTGGTAAAAACCTGGTTGGTATGATGATGGAAGGCGCTGGATTTGAAGTTATCGATTTGGGGATTGATAATCCAGTGGAAGATTATCTGGCTGCGATTGAAGAGCATAAGCCGGATATCCTGGGTATGTCTGCGCTGCTCACAACCACCATGCCTTATATGAAAGTGGTGATCGATACCTTGGTTGAAAAAGGAATTCGTGATGACTTTATCGTGCTGGTTGGCGGTGCGCCGCTAAACGAAGAATTTGGTGCCGCCGTTGGCGCAGATGCCTATTGCCGTGACGCAGCGGTTGCAGTTGAAACGGCGCAGAATCTGATCAGTCAGCGTCGCGCTGCTTAAGGTCACGCGATCTCTGGCTTGATCGTGACTTACAGGATTAATGAACGCGCAAAGCCAATTACAACCGAAATCTTCCTCAACGCCTGATCAATCTGGCGAAGCAAAGAGCGGGAGGGTATTAATCATTGCATGCGGTGCGCTTGCCCATGATCTTGTGCGGGTGCGTGATTTGAATGGTTGGGATCATATAGATTTTCAGTGCCTCCCCGCTGAGTTGCACAATCAGCCGCAGTTGATCACAGGAAAAGTCGAAGAAAAAATTCGAGAAAACCGTGATGCATATGAAACTATCTTTATTGGATATTCTGATTGCGGTACCGGCGGTCAGCTGGATCGGCTTATTGAACGTGAGCGTGTTGAGAGATTGCCGGGAGCACATTGTTATGAAATGTTCACCGGCAGTGATGTATTTAGCCAGTTAACTGAAAGGGAGCTTGGTACATTCTACCTGACAGATTTTTTGGCACGCCACTTCAAAAGGCTTATCATCAAGGGGTTGGGTATGGATCGACATCCCGAATTAAAAGACATGTATTTTCAGCACTACAAGAAGCTGGTTTACCTAGAACAGCTTTCGGATGAAAAAATTGAAGCATGTGCAATTGAAGCAGCTGAATTTTTAGGACTGGAATATGAGAAAGTGCAAACCGGTGATCACTTTCTGAATCAATCATTGAAGGTAACAGTCAACGTGGCTAGCTCTGCGTGATATTTAATTCTTAAGGTAAGCAATGGCAAAACTAATCACAGTATATTGGCGCGATATACCCGCTCAAGTTATGGCGAAAGAGCGACGAACCAGCGCCAAAGTCGAATTAACCCCTCGGTTTGCTGATGCGATTGATCGTGCTGCAATGCGCGGTGGCGCCGGTGATACCGATGCATACCTTGAAGAGTGGCGCCGCGTCAGTGAGTCATGTGGCGATGATTTGCAGGCGGAAGCGGATGCGGCTGCTGCGAAGTTAGAAGAGGCATACGACAAAGAACGTCTAATCGCATTAATCAAAAACGAAGGTTGGGATAAGGCCTAATCAATCTGCGTTTCCTAGGTTCTTTCGAAAGGGCCCGTTTTACACTTTATTCCTAAACAGCATGACAGATACAGTAATTAGCTCCGCAACCAAAGAAGTAAAAATTGGTTTCGATCAACCGTTTGTGATTATTGGCGAACGTATTAATCCAACCGGAAGAAAAATTCTGGCGGAAGAAATGAAAAATGGGGACTACAGCCGGGTAGAGAGCGACGCCCGAGCCCAGGTTGCCGCCGGAGCAACCATGCTCGATGTCAATGCGGGGATACCGCTAGCAGACGAGCCGCGGATCCTGGCAGAAGCGATCCAGCTGGTTCAGTCAATAACCGATGTGCCTTTGTCGATTGACTCTTCTATCGTTGCTGCATTAGAGGCCGGCCTTGAAGTTTATCAAGGTAAAGCGCTTCTCAATTCTGTTACCGGAGAAGACGAGCGACTTGAAGCGGTGCTGCCTCTAGTAAAAAAGTACGACTGTGCGGTAGTTGCGATTTCCAATGACGAAGCCGGGATTTCAGAAAACCCGGATGATCGCTTTGTCGTTGCCAAGAAAATTGTTGAACGCGCAGCGGATCATGGGATTCACTATAGCAATATCGTGGTAGATCCTTTGGTGATGCCGGTTGGCGCAGTCAATAGCGCCGGTAGACAGGTTGTGCATTTGGTCAATCGTTTGCGCGAAGAGCTAAAGGTGAATACCACATGTGGTGCATCTAACTTTAGTTTTGGCATTCCAAACCGCAAAGGAATGGACGCACATTTTTTGAGCATGGCGATCGGTGCAGGTATGACTTCTGCTATCACTAACCCGTTACATGAAGAAGTAATGCAGGGTGTAATGGCTGGTAACGTAGTGATGGGACATGATGCCAACTGTGCCGCATGGCTGGCGCGATACCGCCAACCAGCGCCAGAAGGAGAGGGTGCTGCAGGTGGTCGAAGCGGACGACGTCGACGGCGTAGTGCCTGATATGACTGAGGTTCGCTCGGTTACCGGAAGTTGCCTGTGTAGCGGTGTGCGATATCGCCTGACCGGTGAATTGCGGGACGTAGTGAATTGTTTTTGTCAGCAGTGCCAGAAAACTTCCGGACATCACGTTGCGGCGACCAGAGTCCCTAATACCGGATTCGAATTGCTGGCCGACGATACCTTATCCTGGTATCGCTCTTCGGATTTTGCAGAAAGAGGTTTTTGCACAAACTGTGGTGGCAATTTATTTTGGCGGCAGGTAGAGGGTGAGAGAATTAGCGTAATGGCCGGCACCATTGATCACCCCACCGGCTTACAAACCAGAGAAAATATTTTTACTGAAGACAAAAGCGATTACCATGCGTTACCCGAGGTAACAACGCGCTAGTCCTTCTGGATCACCTTAACCAATTTTGTAATGACCGATCGATCCACTGCTCAAATTGTATTTACGCCCTCTGGAAAGCGCGGTGAAATAGCGCTTGGCAAAAGTGTGTTAGATGCCGCCAGAATGCTTGGGGTCGATCTGGATACCGTATGTGGCGGACGCGGTATTTGCGATCGCTGCCAAATTGACCAGAGTGTTGGTGAATTTTCGAAGTTTGGTATTCACAGTAAGTTAGAAAATCTCTCTCCCAGATCATCCAGCGAGACGGAGTTTTTTCCACCCGATACACCTGGCAACCGACGGCTAGGCTGCCAGGCGTTATTGCAGGGTGATGTGGTTATCGATATCCCTCCTGAAAGTCAGGCGCATAAACAGGTTGTGCGTAAGCGCGCTGACGTGCACAACATTACGGTGAATCCTTCAGTAACTCTGCATTATGTAGAAGTGCCTGAGCCCAACATGCATGATCCGGCCGGTGACTTACAGCGACTTATGGATGCGCTGGAGTTTGAGTGGTCGTTATCTGATCTTTCCTGCGATTTTCATTTGTTATCGGTTTTGCAGACAACGCTACGCGATGGTGCATGGTCGGTCACCGTGGCTGTATACGATGAAAAAGATATCGTGGGAATCTGGCCAGGATTGCACGATACGCTCTATGGAGTTTCGGTCGATGTTGGGTCGACCACAATTGCCGCGCATTTATGCGACCTGGTGACTGGCAAGGTGGTCGCTTCAAATGGAAGAATGAATCCGCAAATCCGGTTTGGTGAAGACCTGATGAGCCGGGTGTCCTATGCGATGATGAATCCGGGCGGCGAGAAAGATATGACCGCGTCGGTTCAAGAAGCATTGCAGGCTTTGATTTTGGAGCTGGCTGAGGAGGCTGGTGTCTCTGTCGATGAGATTATGGATATTACACTGGTCGGCAATCCTGTCATGCACCATCTGCTTTTAGGAATTAATCCGGTTGAGCTCGGTGGTGCTCCTTTTGCTTTGGCTACGGATAAATCCGTGAAGGCGCGCGCCAGTGATATCAATCTAACGGTCAATCCAGGCACACGGGTTTATGTTTTGCCTTGTATTGCTGGTCATGTCGGCGCTGACGCTGCTGCCGCGACATTATCTGAAGCGCCCTATGAACGTGAAGAGTTAAGTCTGGTTGTTGATGTTGGAACCAATGCGGAAATCGTGCTTGGCAATAACAAACGAATGGTGGCGGCCTCAAGCCCGACCGGCCCGGCATTTGAAGGCGCGCAAATTAGCGGAGGGCAGCGCGCAGCCCCCGGCGCGATAGAACGCGTCCGGATCGATCCGGAAACGTTAGAACCACGCTTTAGCGTGATCGGCAGCGAGCTTTGGTCAGACGACCCGGATTTTTCTGAATCAGTGACTGAAATCGGCATTACCGGTATTTGCGGATCCGGCATTATCGAGGTAATTGCTGAAATGTATCTCGCTGGTATCATTAAAACCGATGGCGTGATCGATGGCGCATTACAAGCGAAATCCTCGCGCATTATTGCCGATGAAAAAACGTTCAGTTATGTGGTGCATGATGAAGGTGCGGTGAAAGTGGTCATCACGCAAAACGATGTGCGCGCAATACAACTTGCCAAAGCTGCACTCTATGCTGGCTGCCGATTATTAATGGACAAGTTGGGTGTTGATACCGTAGACCGTATTCGTTTGGCGGGCGCGTTTGGCGCACACATCGATACCAAGTATGCGATGGTGCTCGGCATGATTCCGGATTGTGTGCTCAAACACGTTACTTCCGCAGGCAATGCCGCAGGTACAGGCGCAACCATTACGCTGCTTGACCGCGATGCGCGTGATGAAATCGAAGATGTAGTGCGGCGAATACAAAAAATAGAAACCGCGGTGGAGCCGAAGTTTCAAGATCATTTTATCGAAGCACTGGCGATTCCCCATAAAACTGCCCCTTATACGCGCCTCAAAGAGGAAGTCACGCTACCGGTCGTTGAAGAATCAACGACGCAAGGTGGTGATGGTGGTCGCCAGCGTCGGCGCCGTCGTCGCGCGAGCTAATGTCGAAAAGATTGCGCGATACACGTTTATTTTCCTTTATACTCCGGTTTCGTTCTCGGGGCGGGGTGTAATTCCCCACCGGCGGTAAGTGTCCTGGTTGGACACAAGCCCGCGAGCGCTTTCACTAAAGTTGATGAAAGGTCAGCAGATTCGGTGTAATTCCGAAGCCGACGGTCATAGTCCGGATGAAAGAGAATGGTGACGCAACAGATGCTTGGTTAACCTTGTGTCGGTTAAGCAAAAGATATTATTCAATATCTTTTGGCTTTGATTGTGGTTGTCTATCGTCCCGATTAAGTAGAGTCGAACTGCGAACAGATGCAGTTGATAGATCAGAGAATTGCACATGACCCAATCAGATACCTTTCTTCCCAAAGGAAAAAAGATCGGCTTTGTCCAGGCAGGCTGGCATCAAGAAATCGTAGCGCAAAGTCGCATCGCGTTTACCGAAAAATTAATCAGTAACGGTTTTCAAAACAGCGATGTAGAGCTGATCGAAGTGCCGGGTAGTCTCGAGATTCCGTTGGAGTGTAAACGACTGATTCAATCAGAGCGCTATGCCTTGATCGTCGCAGCAGGTTTGATTGTTGACGGTGGTATTTATCGTCACGATTTTGTTGCAGCTACCGTATTAGACGCCATGATGCAGGTGCAACTTGATACTGAAGTCCCTATTCTTTCAGTGGTGTTGACACCACATCACTTTTCAGAAAGTCGGGCGCATCATGATTTCTTTTTCTCTCATTTCAAACAGAAGGGAGAAGAGGCGGCGAGCGCCTGTATGCAGACTTTACGCAATCAGGCGAATAGTAAAATACGTTTGTCGGCGGCATAGAGTGTGGCCTAGTTCAGTCAGCGTTTCTTAGCTGGCTTCAGACGCTGCGTCGTTCTCGATTTGTTTGTGGGTTCGGCGTTCTTCTCGCGGCGGGATGCCGAAAAATTCACGAAAACACTTGCTGAAATGTGGCGTCGATACGAAGCCGCTTGCATAAGCAATATCGACAATAGGCATGCTCGTTTGCAAAAGCAGCTGCCGCGCATGGGTGAGTCGTAGGCGCATATAGTAACGGGTTGGTGCGCAATGTAAGTACTTTTGAAACAGTCTTTCCAGCTGTCGACGTGATAATGCTACATGGGATGCAATCTCGTTCAGACTGATCAACTCTTCTATATTCGCTTCCATAAAAGCAACTGCTTCAGCAAGCTTTGGTTGACTTGCGCCGAGCTGCAGTCGAAGCGGTAACCTTTGACGATCGTTTCGTCCACGAATGCGCTCGACCAGAAACTCTTCAGCAACTTCGGTTGCTAAATCCCAACCGTGTTTTTGCGCAATTAGATAAACCATCATGTCCATCGCAGCGCTGCCACCGGCGCAGGTGTAACGATCGTTATCAATTTCAAACAAATCAGGGCTAATAACAAGCTCAGGAAATTGCTCCCGTAATCCCGCCATGTTCTCCCAGTGAATGGTGCAACGACTGGTCTTCAACAAACCGGCGTCCGCCAGTAGATAAGTAGCGGTACACAAAGCACCAATCGCAACGTTATTTGACGCCTGATGCCGCAGCCAGCTGTTACGGCCTTTATCAACTTTGCTCTCGATATTGGTGCCGCCGCAAACAAAAACGGCATCCAATGGGCCGGCATCTGCAATCGCCGTGGTAGCGAGTTCTAAATCATTGCTTGCGGTAACAGGTTTGCCATCATCACTGAGAATCACCCACTCATACAGTGTCTTTGAAGACAGCCGGTTGGCCATTCGAAGCTGATCAACCGCGGCGGTAAACGCCATCATTGAATACTCCGGAATCAGCAGAAATCCATAACGCGTTAAGCCCACATTCGTCGCGGCAGGCTTTGGCGCTGATTTGGAGGTCGTTTTTTTTGCCATGGAGGACGTTAGTATCGAACCAGATCAGAATTACATTTGTGAATTGGAATAAAAAAGAGTTCCCCTAGAATCAGCCCCAAACGGCTAGTCTGAATCCGGTATCACATAAATTGTGGGATTACGGCACGGCATTAGATATACCTGTGGTTACTTTTCCGTATCCCGCTCACATTTCGGGTAATTATCTCTCAGCGACGCCTATGACGCAATCAGTTATGTCTGAGTCGTGAGTCGGGATGTTGCCTATTCCGTGCTTCGCCTCATACTCAGAGGTTATTCGTATCTCTACCTGATGGCCATCTGATGTCAGAAACAACTAGAAAAAGAGGCGGGCGGCGTGCTCGTGGCGTAAGCAAAACGGGCGATGCGGCTCCCGAGATTGTGCCGTATATCTCTCGCAAGATTCCTTTATACGAGATAATCGATGATGAAGGTCTGAGCCTAATTGAACACAATGCTGACACCATTCTTGAAGAGATTGGGATCGATTTTCGCTATGAGCCGGCCCTTGCCATGTTTAAGGCTGCTGGTGCATCAATCGATGGGGAGCGAGTGCGATTTCCTCGCGGCATGTGTCGAGAAATTATTCAAAAATCTGCGCCGGCTATATTCGAGCAAAAAGCGCGAAATCCTGCCCGAAGCGTAATGATTGGTGGCAACAACACGGTTTTTGCGCCGGTATACGGACCGCCATTTGTGCGCGATCTTGACGGCGGCCGACGCTATGCACAGCTTGAAGATTTCCAGAATTTTGTCAAACTCACCTATATGCTGCCGTCATTACATCATTCTGGCGGCACCGTGTGTGAGCCGACAGATGTGCCTGTGAACAAACGTCACTTCGATATGGTGTATGCCCATATGAAGTACAGTGATAAACCATTTATGGGCTCGGTAACCCATCCGGAGCGCGCGCAAGACACCGTGGATATGTGCAAGATTCTGTTTGGTGAGGAGTATGTTGAACAGAACACCGTTGTGATTAATTTGATCAATGCCAACTCGCCAATGGTGTTTGACGAAACAATGCTCGGCGCATCTGAAGTTTACGCGCGGAATAACCAGGCAAGTATTGTCTCGCCCTTTATTCTTGCCGGCGCGATGTCACCGGTAACGGCAGCAGGTACGTTGACTCAGATTCTCGCTGAAGCGATGGCGGGTATTACCTTTACACAACTAGTGCGACCCGGATCGCCAGTGGTATTTGGCACCTTTGCTAGCTCCATGTCGATGCAGTCAGGGGCGCCAACATTTGGCACTCCAGAACCCGCTATCGTGCTCAATGGTGCAGCATCTTTGGCGCGCCGTCTTGGTGTACCGTTTCGCAGCGGCGGCTCTCTTTGCGGTTCCAAAGTACCCGATGCGCAGGCTGCGTATGAAAGTGCACAAACCATCATGCCTTCGATAACGGCAGGGGTGAATTTTGTGCTCCATGCGGCTGGCTGGCTAGAGGGTGGTCTGGCCTCCAGTTATGAAAAACTGATTATGGATGCCGATCAGTTAGGGATGATGCAGGTCTATGCCAAGGGCATTGATCTGAGCGAAAATGGTCAAGCGTTAAGCGCGGTAAGAGAAGTTGGTCCGGGGGCGCATTTTCTCGGCTGTGACCATACCCAGAATAATTTTAAGGACGCATTTTATCGCTCGAATATTGCTGACAATAACAGCTTTGAGCAATGGGACTCAGAAGGTTCTAAAGATGCGGTGATGCGGGCGAATGGTATTTGGAAACAAATGCTGGCGGATTATAAAGCGCCGGAGATTGACCCGGCAATTGACGAAGCCTTACTCGCATTTATCGCTAAGCGAAAAGGTGAGTTTGAAGATATGAACTATTAAGTTCTCGGCGGTGTAGACTATTTTTTAAATGCGCCGTTTCCCAGGAAATACCGCGTCTGCTCAATGACGTTGGCGCTGCGCATGATAAAAGTATGACCGTGATTGACGACTAGAAAATCTTTCATTTCGTTTAGCCGCGTACTTTCAACAGACACTTTACCGTCATCCGGCCCTGGGATTAACCAGGAAAACCAGGGGTCTGATGTGCGATCTCCTGCAATTATACCGATCTCACCTTCAATTGGCTCAAGGGTGTTCGGTCTGCTTTCAGCGTCGGTGCCAAGTTCAGTGCCAGCAGGACCGAGTACTTTTTCGAAAAGCTCAACCTCGCGTAAGACATCGGGTAATTCACTGCCTTTGTTAGGTGGACTGATCATCACAATGCGACCATTGAATTCTGCATTCTGCAGATAAGTCCTAACCAAAATGCCGCCAAGAGAGTGCGTCACAAAATTAGAGGTCGCCAGTCCACCGCAAAAATCGACGCCAGGCTGAACCGCTGAAGTAGCAAGTTCGGTAATACCATGTTCGGTAGAGGGATAGCTTTTATTCCAAACCTTATAGTCATGCGCAATCAGGTCTTTTTCTATCTTATTCATTGAGTCCGCGGATCGACCCAATCCATGAAGCAAAATGGCACAGCGGGTTTCGGCATACACTAGGTTGCTTGGAATAAGCCAACAGAAAAAGACAAGTATTAGTCGCACTGAGAGAATGATGGATAGCAATAATCTAAAAGCCTAACACTTTTTTTCTGGGAGTGGGCAGATCTCGCTTTAAGGCTGGATATTGATTAATTTTTTGCAAGGTTGAATTTTAAGAAGATGTGTATGGTTGGAAATTCCAAAATAGGTCGATAGTCAAGTTAAAGATGAACGAGATAAGATTAGAGTTATCGCTATGTGCGTGAAATACTAGCGCATCGGTTTGCACTTTTTAAAGACTATTCGAATCATGCCATGTTGGTATTTAAACAGAGCTTGTGCTAGATACAAAAGAGTTCAAATATCATTTATTCCTATTGTGTTGCAAAGGTGTGATGGATGACTAAACGGGCCGACGTAGAAAAAATTAAATCCGATTCTTTTTCGTGAATATAGTGGTCCGCTCGCGACCTTGGGTGGCCCCAATGCCTTGAAGCGAGTTGTCGGCGGCGTGCACTTTGATCCAGACCCAGCGGTTGGTGGTTTTCCAACCCCTCCAGTCAACCCCTACGGAGATTATTTCTATGACGCCAATGGCAACTTGATTGCCTCAGGTGCCGTCAAAGACAGCAACGGCAATTTCCAGTCCTGGGGACGACAAATCGACTGGACGACGTTTAATAAACCGTCGGCGATTCAAACACCGGATGTCACCACCCAGTTCGCTTATGGACCGGAAAACCAGCGGATCCATAAGACTACCCAAAACGGGTCTGATTCTGAATCGATTATCTACTATGGAAAATCGATGGAGCGACGGGTCAAGAATGGCGAGCTCAGTTTTAAGTTCTATCTGACTATGGGGCAATCAACCCTCGAGAAAGAGTTTAAGCCAGTCGCCAATGTTTGGAACGATAAATATTTGTTGAAAGACCGTTTGGGTTCGACAGACGTTATTACCGATGACCAAGGAAATGTTGTTGAGCGATTAAGCTTTGATCCCTGGGGCAATCGTCGTCAGAGTGACTGGCAGCATTCCCCGGTATTGGTTCAGTCTAGTTCGAGTCGCGGCTTTACCGGCCATGAGATGGACGATGAAAGCGGCCTGATCAATATGAATGCGCGGATCTATGATCCGGTTTTGGGGCGGTTTTTAAGTGCGGATACGGTGTTGCCTGATGCGAGTAATTCCCAGGCGTTTAATCGGTATGCGTATGTGATGAATTCGCCGATGGGGTATACGGATCCTAGTGGGCATAGTCCGAGCAGCGCTGCTGGATGCGGCCGCGGGGAGGATTGTGGCTATTTCGCCGCTCGGTGGCAAGCAGCTCATGCTGAGACGCTTGCAGAAAGACAAGTTGTTACTGAAATTCTCGATGGAGAAGTAAGTAAAGATAGTTTGTATGCGCTTAGGAATGAGCATATAAACAACGTGAAAGCGGTCGTGGGTTGTCCGGATTGTGCAGTGGAAACGATACTGCGATTTGCCACTGGAGAGAGAGATTTAGCAGATTTTGGCGTGACGGGCGGTGATGCCGAGCGATTAGTGGCAGGGCTACATATCGCCAGGATCTCCCATGACTGGATAGATTCGATTGACCATCGCAGAAAGGTTGGAAACATTAAGATTGCGGTGCAGATTGGAGCGACTATCGCATCTGGTGGCCTTTCTCCAGCCACCGCGGCACTTTGGTCTGGAACCGCTTCATACACAACAAGCGGCGGAGACCTAAAGGGTGCGGTTATTTCCGCGTTGAGTGCGGGGGCTTATGGAGCGGTAGGAAAAGCTCTAAAGGCCGGAGCAATTTCTACAGGTCAGGCAATCGCAGCGCATGCGACAATCGGAGGAGTCAGTGCCGGGGCTAGTGGAGGAGATGTGCTCGCTGGGGCACTTGCAGCCGGGATCGGTAAGTCAATAAGTGTATCGACAAACGATTGGACGAAGATAAACCAAGGGCTTGCGACGATTGGTGGGGCTGCTTTATCGGCGGAAATAGCTGGAGGGAATCCGGTGTTGGCTGCTGTGCAGGCGGCTGCGGCTTTGGCGTATAATGAATGGGGTCCACCGCTTATGGCTAAAACGCCTTATACAAAAGAAGAACTTGCGCAAGCAACCACCAGCGAATTACTTGAAAATTTTCAGGGAGGTGGAAAATGGAATTACCGATCTCAAGTTGTGGGCGAAATAAGCGTTGCGCGGGATGACCCGAAGTACATTCCTTATCGACAAGCTCTTACAGATCAAGGTAACATGGCTTTCGGGTATGCAGGAAATGCCGCAGGATTTCGATTGGATATACTACACGTGATAGGGGGGATAGACCAAATAATGCATGGAAAACAAATTGGCCCTTCAATTACTCTATTTGACGATCCACGTGACTCTCAAAGGATCGCGGACGGCTATAGATTTCTTGATGATTAGAGCATTAGAGAATGGACAAACTTAAGCGGAAATCAAACCGATTCATCATGGCTATAATCTCTTTAGGATGTGCATATATCAGTTTATTGTTTTTTGAAATTAATGTAAATATTAGAAACTGGGGTTTAGTTATATTGTCTCCAGCTATTACAACTTACGTATGTTTCAGCATCATGCTTCCATGTCTTAATTCTGCAAAAGGTCCTTACTTGTACTATGCAAAATTGTTTCTGCTTTTGCTCGGATATCCAATTTTTTTTCTTATGTCTATAACTTCAATCTTTTTTGCCTATATCGGATTTGCTCGATTGATAGGGAAGTGGGATCCTGCGTTTCCAAAGAAGGAAGATGCAGGCTATGTAGAGAGTAACGTGCCTCTTCAAGACATTACGATATTCGCGGATTTGATTTTTTATAACTATATTTTATTTGCTTTTTGTAGCATCTTAATCTACTTGTTTGGTTTGCGGAAAGTGTCGCGAAAAGGTGTCATATATGAGTACCTCCCTTGAAGTCAAATATGAAGCGGAAAAGGTGTCAGATTCTGAGATATCCCCACAAAATATCTTTTGAAAATAAGTGTTTAGCGATTAAACTTTAGCTAAAACAGCGCGTGCATCGAATATTTTCCCCTGGAATCACTAAATTTCAGAGGATCCGATGCACGCAACAAAATTATTG
>CALKKV010000004.1 GCA_937992195.1 uncultured Gammaproteobacteria bacterium
TGGCGTACGCAAGTCGTGTGCAATATTGTCTGATACGCGGCGAATATCCTCCATCAGAGTTTGAATTCGGTCGAGCATCTGATTGAGGTTTGCAGCGACCTGATCAAAATCGTCATTTCTATTGGTTACCGCGACTCTTCGCGATAGATCGCCTGACATGATGCTGCGGGTAGTCTGATTGATGCGCTCGATTTTTCGCACCGTGCGTCGACTTAATACCATGCCGCCGAGAAATGCCAATACGATCATGATTGCAAGACCCCAGGTTAACGCTTGTACGATGCGGCGTTTCGCTTGAGTCAGCTGATCGACATCGCGACCGACCAACAAACCAAATCTCCCGGGAAGGCGAAATATTCGTGCTCGCGCTAAATGTGTCTCTTTGGTTGTTTCATTGATCTCCAGTGAAAATTCCAGCCAATCGTTGTCGATTGAGGCATTTTTTGGCCAGCGATCAAGATTACCCACTAGCGGTTGGAGAGTATAGTTTGTCAGCAGGTATATCGAGTTACCAGTTGCTTGCTGGCGGCTTACTCGGTCCGCAATGAGTTTGGTTAGACCGTCTATACCTTCGCGATCATAGCGTTCGGCCAATCCCTGTATTTCTGCTTCAATTGTTGTATCCATTTGCTGCGTCATATACGACGCAGTAAATATATAGAAAAAGTAAAATAAGATTAACGTTGATATGCTAAATATCAGCGCATAGAGAAGCGCCAGTCGAAAGGTGTAGCTATGGAATAATTTACGTTTAGCTTTCACGCAGAATATAACCAGCGCCGCGCACAGTGTTCAGCATCTGACTGTCAAAATTTTTGTCTATTTTCCCTCGAAGCCGACTAATATGGACATCGATTACATTGGTTTGCGGATCAAAATTATAGTCCCAAACGTTTTCAAGGAGCATTGTCCTGGTCACAACCTGATTGCTATGTCGCATTAAGTATTCTAGAAGCCGAAACTCACGCGGTTGCAGATCAATTTTGGTTTCTCCTCGATGTACTTCACGACCGAGCAAATCCATCTTAAGTTCGCCTACGGTTAGCTGTGTATCTTTTGATTCAGCATTATTCCGGCGTGACAATGCCTCGAGTCTGGCGAGGAGTTCGGACAGGGCAAATGGTTTAGTGAGATAATCATCACCGCCCATTTTTAATCCCTCTACTCGGTCATTCACTTCACCCAACGCACTCAAGATCAACGCCGGTGTGTCCTTGCCCTGTTCACGAAGGTCTGCAATCAAGCTGAGACCATCGAGATTAGGCAACATACGATCAACGATCAAGGCGTCATAATTGGTGTCGCTAGCCATTCTCAGTCCCAGGTCTCCAGCATTCGCATGATCTGCAGTGTGATTTGCCTCGATCAGGCCTTTCTGGATGTAGGTCGCTGTTGCTTCATCGTCTTCAACGATCAGAATATGCATTTTATATTTTTGAAGTCTGTTTTAAGTTATCGGTAAAAGGCTAAGTTGGTTACGCCAACCTCTTGATTATAAACCACTAATGACCTTGATTATGAGGTTTGGTAGTTAATAACGGATGCATTAACTGGACTATGGTGCCATTTGCCTGCTGATCAAGCGCTTTGTTGAATGCCGAATGGCAATTGTAACCGTTGACTGGCAAATTCATTTACGATCTTTACCAAGTTAAGGCGTCTAAAACCCAAATATTCTACCTATGCATCTCGAGATCACATCAAAAGACAAAGCCAAGCTAAAAAGGGCTTGCAACAACGCTATCAAAATTGATCCGCAGCTAAAAGAGGTGATTAATGCTTGTGGCTATCCTGAGCCACGAAAGCGCAGCGCTGACTTTGCCACATTGCTTCAGGTCATTATTTCTCAGCAGCTTTCAACCAAAGCAGCTGCAGCAATCGGAGCCAAGGTATCGAGAGAGTGTCAGAATACAGTGACCTGGCGAAAAATACTCAACCGAAGCGACGAGACATTGAGGGCATGTGGTTTATCAGCGCGGAAAGTTGAGTATGCGAAAGGGCTTGCAGAAATGTTTCGATCGAAACAATTGGATATGACAGAACTGCAAAAAATGGATCCAGATTCTGTAATCGGTAAGCTTATTCAAATTCGCGGCTTTGGACGCTGGTCAGGTGAAATATTTTCGATGTTTGCGCTTGGGCATCCAGATATATATCCGGCTGATGATCTGGCGCTGCAGATCGCTGTGCAAAGATACCTTGGCTTGGAAGAAAAACCCAACGGCAAGCAAACCGCGGAAATCGCCATGCGTTGGTCGCCATACCGCTCCGCTGTTTCACTGATGATGTGGAAGTACTATGGCGCTGCGACACTATCTGAATAAGAAAATAGTTGCGTATCCGCACAAGTGATCTAAAAGCAATAGCTGAATATCAAACTTTGACAGGCAGGATTCGCTGTATCAGATGTTGCCAAAAAACCGAATCCTGCACTGCACTAGATTAGAAATAAAAAGTTGTTGCGCTTGCTACCTTCTAAAGCCAGCCTCAAGGGTAAAAAACACGGGGCCCAAGCCGCTTAAAGGCTCGCGCAAAGATTCGATTTCGCTAGCGGGACCGTGAATTTCCAATCGTTCAATTTCCGCGATTTTTAACGCTTCGCCTAGCAAGTCATTGACGTTTTCTAAATGGGCCAAGACCCCTGCTGCACCGGTATATCCCTCTCGGCAAAACGCCTGGTGGTCGTTAAAACAAAAACCATAAAACAAAACATCTGCTTCGTTCTTGGTTTGTTCAACCATCTTTTCTCCGAGTGCTTTGAACTCGTCTAACTTGCCTTGTTGAACCTGGAAGTAAGGAACAATTGTGCACATTGTGTCTTCGATCGCCATATTTCTGCTCGTTAGTGTGTTGTTAAAAACTAAATATTTTTTCCTATGATGATCATTTGTAATTCAAATCTCAATAGGTATATTTCCCGCTGTCAGAAAATAAGTATTAACACAGCTGCCTGATTTCAGCGGTGTCTAGATGTGGAATGCTGCGATGTTGGCTGCCGTCTTTACCAGCAAATGTCGTTAGTAAGATCTGTAGAATATCTCCATGGGCAACCAATAGTATGGTTTTATTTGTATGTTGTTGATTCAGTGTCTCAACGAAATTAGTTGCTCGCTTTAACACACTGTTGACACTTTCAACTCCAGAGACAGTTTGGTCAGGATCTTCACTATCTCTCTTCCAGACCTCCTCATAGATGTTATCTGGTCCTAATTCATATTCACCAAAATACCGTTCGCGCAATGCTTTGGATGTCGTTACCGATTTGGCATCAAGGGTTTTTCTAACAAGCTCAGCCGTTTGTTCTGCCCGCATGAAATCAGAACTAAAGATCAATGTAGCTGCATCAAGCTCGGTTGTTGTATTGATGCTGCTTAAAACCTGTTCAACACCGACTTCGCTGAGGCCGTAATTATCCATACCATTACTTGCATCGCTGACTACCAGGTTTGCAATATTTGCCATACTTTGTCCGTGGCGCATAATAAATATTCGGTTTTTTGTTTCAATCATAGAATTATTGAGGGTGAATCTGACAGTTTCATCAAGTTGTAATAGTCTTGTTTTAAGCTCGCTGTCAGTTCTAGCGAACATTGGTTTTGCTGGTATACTTTCTCACAATTTCGTCGAACAGCGAAAGCACTACATCGCCGAATGGACATAAAATTAAAATTTACTACAAAGAGGAGTCTTCTATGAACAAGCACTCAAGCCTGCTTTCCAGGTTACTATTAATACTCGCTTTATTTACTTTTTCTGCTGCAGCCCAGGCCGAAGATTGCCCGCGAGGCACCTTGGACAAGCAGTACTGCGACCGTGATGGCGATTTAGTCGCCGATCTACCTACTGATCCTTCAGAGTGGGTCGACCCAGAAACGATTATCTTTTCCTATACACCGGTAGAGGATCCTGCGGTGTATGCCAAAGTTTGGGATGGTTTTATTCAACATATGGCTGAAGTTACCGGAAAGAAAGTCGTTTTCTTTCCTGTGCAATCTTATGCCGCGCAATACGAGGCGATGCGTTCAGGCAGATTACATATTGCAGGGGTTAACACCGGCGGAAATCCGGTGGCGGTATCTTGTGCCGGTCTGGTTCCTTTCGCCATGATGGCCTCAGAGGACGGCACTTTTGGTTATGAGATGGAAATTATTGTTCCTGCTGATAGCCCGCTTGCCTCGCCGGCAGATTTGAAAGGGAAGTCTCTGGCATTTACCTCGCCAACATCTAATTCAGGTTTCAAAGCGCCTTCCGCACTGCTGAAATCAGAGTTTGGACTTGTTGCGGAAACAGATTTTTCTACAGCCTTTTCCGGCAAGCACGATAACTCTATTTTAGGTGTGGCGAACAAAGACTACGAAGCTGCTGCGGTTGCAAACTCTGTCTTGAATCGCATGATAGATCGCGACGCTGTAGACGCCGCTTCGATTAAAACGATTTACAAGTCTGCGACATTCCCTACCACCGGATATGGCCATGCTCACAATCTTCATCCTGCGGTTGCTGCAAAGGTGAAAGAAGCGTTCTTCACTTTTCCTTGGGAAGGATCTGAACTTGCTAAGGAGTTTAAAAAAGAAGGAAGCTTTGTATCGATTCATCATAAATCTGATTGGGACGTGATTCGAAAAATTGACGCTGCGAATGGTGTTAGCTACGACTGCAAGTAATTGCAGTTTTTATGAGTTTCGAAATGCCGGTCGCTGGTAGGTTACGAGGCGGAGCGCTGTAACTATGTTACGCATTCAACATCTTGTTAAGCAATACAAAACCGGTGATCAAGCGCTGAAAAGTGTCAGTCTTGAGGTGCCAAAAGGTCAGGTTCTTGCCCTTATTGGTCCCTCAGGTGCTGGCAAAAGTACGCTAATTCGCTGTGTCAATCGTCTGGTCGAACCAACCTCGGGTTCGATTGAATTGGCTGAGCTCAATTTAGTCAATCTAAGGTCGGGAGAGTTGCGCAAAGCACGCAGGCGAATGGGTATGATTTTTCAGGAGTACGCGTTAGTAGAGCGGCTCTCTGTCATGGAAAACGTACTATCGGGTCGCCTGGGTTATGTTGGATTTTTCCGAAGTTTCTTTCGGAAATATCCGCAAGCCGACATCGATGAAGCTTTTCGATTGCTGGAACGTGTCGGTCTGGATCATATGGCGGACAAACGCGCCGATGAGCTCTCTGGCGGCCAGCGGCAACGGGTTGGAATTTGTCGCGCGTTGATGCAAACGCCTGATTTACTGCTGGTCGATGAACCTACCGCGAGTCTTGATCCAAAAACGTCAAGGCAAATTATGCGCTTGATTTGTGAGCTATGTGAAGAGCGTCAACTTGCGGCGATTATTAATATTCACGACGTATTACTCGCGCAAATGTTTGCCAAAAGAATCGTCGGCTTGCAGCTAGGTGAAATTGTCTACGATGGTCCTCCTGACGGCATGTCTGCAGAAGTATTGACCCAGATTTACGGGGAGGAAGATTGGGAAGCGACGATTCAAAATGTTGACGATGATGCGGAAGGTTCTGAAACAAATATAGAGGATGTTCAACAGGCGGTATGAGTACATCTCGTCACTGGAAACGCCCACCGTTTATCAAGAACCCTACACTTAGATGGGGGCTAATGGTTTGTGTCGTGATTTATCTGGCACTGGCTTTTGGCACCATGGAGATCAATTGGACGCGGACGTCTGAAGGAATTGATCGCGGAAAAAAATTCTTAGGCGCTTTCTTTCCGCCTGATTTTACTTCGCGATGGGAGTCGATCTATGAGGGCATTGTTGAGAGTCTATGGATGACGGTCACTTCCACTGTGGTCGGTATTGCTTTGTCGATACCGGTTGGCTTGGGCGCCGCGCGCAATCTTTCAATTAAACCTGTCTATTACTTTTGCCGCGGAGTGCTGGCCGTATCGCGCACTTTCCCAGAGATTATTCTGGCGATATTTTTCGTGAAGCTGTTTGGCTTCGGACCCTTTGCAGGGTTTCTCGCGTTGAGTATTGGCACCATTGGCTTCTACGGCAAGTTGCTTGCCGAGGATATAGAGGATATGGATCCAGTGCAGGCTGAAGCGGTAAAGGCGACCGGAGCAGGGTGGTTGCAATGGTTAAATTATGCGGTGCAACCGCAGGTAATGCCGAGAATGATCGGCCTAGGTATGTATCGACTGGATATTAACTTCCGAGAGTCAGCGGTGGTTGGGATTGTTGGCGGCGGTGGCATTGGTGCCACTTTGTTGACGTCTTTTGATCGCTATGAGTTTGATTCTGCTGCCGCCATACTGTTGATAATTATTGGTATCGTGATGTTGGTCGAATACTCCTCGGGTTACATCCGTCAGTGGGTACAGTAATGATGACTTCACTTCACGGTTCGAAGCGCGAATGGCAGAGGAGGGCCACCGGCAAGCAGTTGATGATTTGGGCTGGCTGGCTGATTGGCGTTGCTATTTTTGTTTATTGCTGGCGTTTGATCTCGGATAAAACCATCTGGATGTTTGTAGAAGATGCTCCGAGGCAGGCGGCGGATCTCGCTGAACGTATGGTGCCGCCAAAATGGAGCTATATGGAGCAACTATGGCAGCCGGTTTGGGACACTTTAAATATTGCGACGCTCGGTACTGCGATGGCGATTATTATTGCCGTGCCCATTGCATTTTGTGCAGCCAGAAACACAACGCCCAGCAGAGTGTTTGTCCGGCCAATCGCTTTGTTTATTATCGTTTCGTCACGTTCCATTAACTCGCTAATTTGGGCATTGATGTTAGTCACAATTATTGGCCCAGGGGTTTTAGCCGGGGTGATTGCAATTGGCCTGCGATCGGTTGGGTTTTGCGCGAAGCTCCTGTACGAAGCGATAGAGGAGATAGACCCCGCGCAGGTTGAGGCGATTACCGCAACGGGTGCATCTGGTGCGCAGAAACTTACCTATGGAATCGTTCCGCAAATACTGCCTGCGTTTGCCGGTATCAGCGTCTTTCGCTGGGATATTAATATTCGTGAGTCGACTGTTTTAGGACTGGTTGGCGCTGGCGGTATCGGACTGCAGCTAGATGCATCGATTTCGACGCTGGCATGGACTCAGGTCTCACTCATTCTACTCGTGATCCTGGCAACGGTAATTCTTAGTGAATGGGTATCCGCGCGCATTCGTCATGCCATTATCTAGGCGAACTACCGTTGTTAAAGAACCTGGCTCATCGATAAAATGTTTGAGTTAGGTCTCACATCGTTTTTTAAAGCACAAGTAACTTCTGAGGAATTGGCATCTGGTTGCCTGGTTCGGGTAGTGCAAGTTCACCGCTCTCGAGTGGTGGTAAGCAATGGAAGTGAAGAACAAAGCATTGTTCTGGGAAGCGGTTGGTTTGAGTTCCCCGTTGAACAGCGCCCCACGGTAGGTGATTGGGTGTTGTTGGATATAACCAAGGAGCGTGTAGAAAGACTCTTGAATAGAAAGAGTGTGGTGCAAAGGGTCGTGCCGGGAACCCAATCAGATATCCAGCTAATCGCCGCAAATATCGATACATTATTTATTGTTACCTCCTGCAACGAAGAGTTCAATCTGTCCAGACTGGAACGTTATTTAAGTTTAGCACTGGAAGCTCAGGTGACCCCGGTAGTGATATTTACCAAAATGGATTTAGTGGATGACCCGAATCACTTTCTGGAGCGGGTAAAAGAAGTGGACGATGAGTTAGCCGTAGAAGTGATTGATGCACGAGATTCGGCGGCTCTGGAGTGTATGCGGCCTTGGATAACCGAGGGATCTACCATCGCTATTGTTGGCTCTTCAGGTGTGGGCAAGTCTACGCTTGTGAATACCCTATCTGGTTTCGACGCTGCAAAAACGGGGACGATTAGAGAGCAAGACAAAAAGGGCAGACACACAACCACTCATAGAGAGTTATATCGTTTACCTGGTGGTGGAATGATTATAGATGTTCCAGGAATGCGTGAACTAAAAGTGGGTCGATTCGATAAATCGGCGGCTGAGGCCTTTCCCGATATCGAAGCGTTAGCAATAGGATGTAAGTTTTCAAATTGTTCTCATGAGCGAGAGCTGCATTGCAATGTTATGTCGGCAATTCGAGCAGGAAATCTTGATGCGCGTCGGTTTAATAGCTACAAGAAATTGTTGCTCGAACAGCAGTTTTTTACCCAAGCGTCTTCTTCAAAAAGTCGCGCTAAATCCTCGATTAGAGACGCGGGTAACGGTGAAAAGTCTCGCAAGAAACAGCAGAATAAAAAATAGATAACAAAGGCATAGTTTCTGGCAAAATTGGTTTGCAACATAACAGCAGGTTACTCGGTAAAAAGCGATGACAGCGTCAAATATTCTTCAGGCCCAATTTGATAATTCTTATTATCGCGATCTCGAAGGATGCTACGTCGCCTGGCAGGGAGTTGTTGCGCCAAAACCTGAAGTAATTCGAATCAACCACCAGCTAGCAGATGAACTAGGGTTCAATATCAAAGCGCTCACCGATGACCAAAGCGCCGAGATTTTTAGTGGCAGCAAAATATTAGAAGGATCTGTCCCTATCGCTCAGGTTTATGCCGGTCACCAATTTGGCGGGTTTACTCCCATTCTGGGCGACGGTCGCGCATTGCTTCTAGGTGAAGTACTTGATAGAGATGGCATGCGCAGAGATATTCAGTTAAAAGGTTCTGGGCGCACGCCGTTTTCTCGTCAGGGAGATGGCAAGGCGGCAATTGGTCCCGTGTTGCGAGAGTACTTAATTAGCGAGGCGATGTACGCCTTGGGAGTGCCGACAACACGTTCTTTGGCCGCTGTGACTACCGGTGAAAAAGTTTTGCGAGAAAGTCAGCTGCCTGGAGCGATCTTGACTAGAGTCGCTAGCAGTCACCTAAGAGTCGGCACTTTCGAGTTTTTTGCCGCTCGGGAAGATATCGAGAAAGTGCGGTTACTAGCCGATTACTCGATATCGCGTCATTACCCAGATGTATCAGGACAGTCTGATCAATATCTGCTGTTTCTATCCGAGGTGTTAGATGCACAAGCGAAGCTTGTAGCGAAGTGGATGGCGATTGGTTTTATTCATGGGGTAATGAACACTGACAACACGACTATTTCAGGTGAGACAATTGACTATGGTCCATGCGCATTTATGGATCAGTATGATCCTGCTTCAGTTTTTAGTTCTATTGATTTACAGGGGCGATATGCTTATCAAAACCAGCCTACGATGGCGATTTGGAATATTACTCGCCTGGCTGAAGCCTTATTGCCATTGTTCGATGACAACCAGGAGAAAGGGGTTGAAAAAGCAACCGCTGTATTAGAGAGTTTCTCGGAAAAATACTACGAGTACTGGTTGCAAAATATGCGTTCGAAACTCGGTTTGGTCACTGAAAGAAAAGAAGACATGGAGCTCGTAAAGGGTCTTCTAAAGTCTTTAGAAGGTCAGCATATCGATTTTACCAATCTTTTTATTGGCCTATCCAAAGCGGCCGAAGGGGATCAAACCTCTTTGCTATCTCTGTTTGATGATGCTGAAACTATCGCTCAATGGCTTGCGCTATGGCGCCACAGGCTCGACGCTGAGGAAGTGCCGATGCAAACCAGGCTTGGGATAATGGCAAGGGCAAATCCAAGATATATTCCCCGAAACCACAAGGTAGAAGAAGCTTTAGATGCGGCTACATACGAACAGAACTTTGAGCCGTTCAAGAAGCTGTTAGCGATTTTGGAGTCGCCATTCGAAGCACACGCTGATAGCGAAGAATTTGAGAACCCTGCACCGGAAAGTAAAATACCCTATCGCACGTTTTGTGGAACTTAGTCCAACGAATTATTAAACGTTAGATGTAAAAGTTGGAACTTGATCTTACAAATCTACCTATCTAGGTTCGATAAAGTCGAACAGTGGCTGTCCGAGTTTTGCT
>CALKKV010000005.1 GCA_937992195.1 uncultured Gammaproteobacteria bacterium
TCCGGTTAAATCTCCAAGTTGGTCTTTGAGCAAAAGCACGCACCCCGCCGGAGTACAGGGAACCAACGACTCTTCTCCAATTGAAAGCTTACCAACATTCTCAATATGAAAGCCGTCCACATCTTTGGCAACACTAATCGCGTTAATTACTTTGGACTCGTCAATATGTTTCGGTAGTGGCAGCTGCACCAAAATTCCGTTTACCGATTCCTCTTTATTGAGCTGGTCTATCAAAGCGAGTAAGTCTGCTTCGCTGGTATCAGCCGGTAACTTATGCTCGCTAGACTCCATTCCAGCTTCAACCGTCTGCTTGCCCTTGCTTCTGACATAGACCTGACTGGCTGGATCTTCACCAACCAGAACAACAGTAAGACCTGGTTTAATCCCATGCTTGGACTGAATATCAGCAACCGCTGCACCAATTTTTTCTCGTAATTTGGCCGCAAAGGCTTTGCCATCAATCACTGTCGCCATAGAAATCACCTGCTATTCTGAATTAAGGGCACGGATTGTAGCGAATTAAGGTAACCGAACCATCAACAAAACGGCGTGGGTTTTGACATAAGCGACTGCGCTATAATCCGGTCTTCCCACGTTTCATCTTGACTCACTTCTATCTACCAAGTTTTGCCTTACATGTCTGATCAATCTTTAGCACTTCTCTTTCCCGGACAGGGATCACAATATCGCGGTATCGGAAAAGATCTATACGATGCCTATGACATCGTCAAAGATACCTATAATGAAGCAGGTGACATTCTTGGATTTGATGTAAAAAGCCTATCGTTTGACGATCCGGAAGATGAGATCAACTTAACCCGTAATACGCAACCGGTTTTGCTAACTCATTCCATCGCATGCTATCGCTTATTCCAGCAGCAAACGAATAGTACTCTTACACCGAGCATGTCGGCTGGTCATAGTTTGGGTGAATATTCCGCTTTAGTTGCGGCTGGTGCACTATCATTTTCCCAAGGTCTCTCCCTTGTTCGTAAACGAGGAGAATTGATGGGTGAGTTTGGCGAAGGGGAAATGGAAGCGCTGATGATCGATCTGGATTCAGCGACTCAGCTAGCCCAACAACACTATTGCGGTATCGCCGCTTGCAATCTACCCGATCAAAACGTGGTCGGCGGTCGACCTGAAGATCTGGAAAAGCTGACAGCAACCATGGCTGAAAAATTTCCTCGAAAAAGAAGCGCGCGCTTAAAAACCGAAGGCGCCTTTCATACCTACTATATGGTAGAAGCTGCAAGACGTTTTCGTTCTGTTTTGGAAGAAGCTGATTTCACTAATCCAAGCTTCTCTGTACTGTCTAACTTTACCGGAGAAATGCACGAAAATGATGTAAACGCTATTCGCTCAAGTTTGTTTATGCAGTTATTTAATCCTGTTCTTTGGCACAGAAACCTTGTTTCTGCCGGCACAGCTGGAGCAAATATAATGATTGAGTTTGGTGGTGGATTAGGGAAGGGAGAAACCGCTGCAGAAAAACGACCTAACCTTGAGAGCATCGTCAAGAAAACCTTTCGCGGTAGTGACAATGCTCCAGACTATTATGCGGTGATCAACATCGCTTCTCTTGAACAATCTCTTAAATCTATAATTTAAAACAGCTTAGTTAAACTCTATCCTAGTCTGCTTACCCAGTTGCTCAGCTACTGATTTTGCGAAACTCGCTGTAATGTGTTGTTGATCTCGATATAAAATAACCCCATCGCGTTCTGCTTGGCAAACACCATCGGGACACAGATAAGGATTCATATCGATTACACTTACATTTTCATATCCCATCGCTATCGATCGCAGCCAATCACCAATATTGGTGACATGTTTTACATCAGGGTAATTGCTACAACTTTTAAGAGGAGTAAAGAAATTGTTCTGCCAATGCCATCTAGCTTGGCAATAAGGACCATTGAAAGGTAAAGCCAAGGTAGGTTGTATAATATAGATATTTCCTACATTTCCTGCGATTTTTCCAATTACCCTATCGGTTCCGCTCTTCCATTGTTCTTCGTTAAAATTAACTCTAGTATTCCCTATAAACACAGCTTCGGGTTTCTCTTTAACAATCAAGTCTAACGCTGCATCTCGCCAACCTTCACACTCAACATAAATTCTATTGAGACGAGCATAGTAGAAATCTTCGTCAATGATCGGGCAAGATGATTTCGTCAGTACGACAATATTCCAGTCGTTTCCGACAAACAGCTCTTCGATTGCTGGAAACCATTGTGCACCGATACTATCGCCCAACAAATAAACTGTTTTACTTGCATCTCTTTTTCCGTAGGAGCACGCAATCAGGTTGTGGTTCGTAATCCAGCCATCACAACCGTCGGCGTAAATTCTAGCAAGATCGTTGTTTGCTTTTATATAAGGTAATTGTTTAGGAGACAAATTCCAGTCTTTGATATTGGACTGCCATATCCCAACAATACCAAACAATCCAACGCACAGACCAAGCGAGCCAAGAAAGAACAATCTTGATTTTTTGAACGCAAGGCGACCATATCGCGCAGGCGCTTCGACAAAATAGTATGAAATTAACGCTAACAACAATGAAAATAAAACTAACGTAAAGCGCACTAAGATTGAATCAGACTCTAAAACACTAAAGCCGAAAACCAGTACCGGCCAGTGCCAGAGGTACCATGAATAAGATATTTTCCCTATCCATTGTGTAAGCGGCACCGAAAGTGCTCTGGAAAATAGCGACTTTCTTTCTCTTCCAGTTCTCCCACCGACCAACATCAAGCAAGTACCAAGCGTTGGCAACAGCGCCCAAAGACCAGGATACCCAGCTTTCTCTACGACTAACAATGCGATTAAAACAAGAAAAAAACCACTCAATGCGACTGTATCTCTAGACACGACCCGTTCGTACACTCTAATTTCCTTATTCTTAAAGTGTGTATAACTAACGAACATCAAACCGCCTGCAGCAAACTGCCAGGCTCGTGCTGGCATAAGATAGAATGCCCAATCAGAATTAAAATGAAACATCCCAATAGAAAGAAGGAGGCCAAGCATCCCAAAAATTAGCAAACTAATTGAATGCCTACTTCCTGCGAGCTTAGCAATAGCTGCCAGCAAAAAAGGCCAAATCAAGTAGAATTGCTCTTCAACACCTAAAGACCAAGTGTGAAGAAAAAGATCGGTCTCCGATGTCGTATCAAAATATCCAACATGTGTGAAAGCAAAATAGAAGTTACTCAACCAGATGAGTGCATATTTGGCACTCAACGCTTGGCGATCCTGTTCAAAAGGAGCCAATAGAAAAATGGAGGCAAAGGAAACGATGACTACCATCGTAATCAGTGCTGGTAAGAGCCTTTTTACTCTACGATAAAAGAACTCACCATAAGAAATACGCCCATCGTTGTTTATTTCATTTAAAAGTAATCCTGTAATCAGATACCCTGATATTACGAAGAACATGTCTACACCAATGAATCCAGCGGATAACCCTGGTATTTTGGCATGGGCAGCTACCACAAGCAGTATTGCGAACGCGCGTAGTCCTTGGATATCTTCCCTATGATTCATCTTACGGTCGATCTTTGGTTCGCCAATTCGCAACAGCCTGAGCATGCTATTTGCAAAGAGACTAATACATTGTCGTTTCGTGTCTAACCCGTATACAATGTCGAAACATGCCCTGTGACTGAGGTTGCCAGGGCATTCAAATCATAGCCCCCCTCTAAAACCGAAACCACGCGGCCGTCACAGGTGTGGTCAGCGAGATTCATCACTACCTTGGTCATCCAACGATAGCTGTCGTCTGTTAAGTTTATAGATCCTAGCGGGTCTGCTTCATGGGCATCAAAACCCGCGGAAACCAGAATAAAATCAGGTTTAAAAGACAACGCCCTCGGCAAAATCACTTCTTCAAAAGCAGCTCTATACTCAGCATCTCCTACCCCGGGAGCCATTGGGCAGTTAATCGTTGTCCCTTCCCCTTCCCCGATTCCACCTTCTGAAGCTGCACCGGTTCCCGGGTAATGGGGAAATTGATGCAGACTCGCGAAAAGCACAGAGGGATCTTGTTCGAAAGTGTGTTGTGTTCCATTACCGTGATGCACATCCCAATCAATAATCATCACTCTCTCCAGTCCATGCTCCTTCTGCAGATGTCTGGCGGCAATGGCAACGCTATTAAATATACAGAAACCCATGGCGGTGTCATGCTCAGCGTGATGCCCCGGTGGCCTGACCAGCGCAAAACCATTATCGGCTTTCTCTGTCATAACCTCATCGACCAGTCCAAGCAAACTGCCGGTTGCATGGGATGCCACCTTAAATGATTCTGCTGACACCGCAACATCCGGTGTATCTATCCAGGGATCGCCCGCCTGACAAGCTGACGCAATTTTGTCAGCATACTCAGCACCATGCACGAGCTCAATGGAGTCTGGTTGCACCGCAGTTGGCTTTACCTGTTGCAGGTCTGAGTACCATGACTGCTGTTCCAACATCCTCTGGACCATAGAAAGTCGTTCACTGCGTTCGGGATGACCCGCACCAGTCTGATGTTCCTGGAAAAGTGGGTCAGTCACTATCGACGTTTTCATTCTTCACTCGTGCTTAATGATTTACTTCATTATCCCATAAGAATCTGCCGAAAATAAGAGACATCCTAGGGAGCCTTTATTAAAGTCTGAACGTGAAAGATTGAGATAAAAAATATTCAAGATCTAGGCGCAAAATGCACGTCATAGCACTATTGCGAAGTTTTGCAACGCTGATATTAGATACTTTTCGCGCTAGCTAGCCGGTCATGACTTTTGCAGAGGCTCCCTAGTGTAACTTTCTCGGCCTCCCCGGTTTTCCTGGACTTAAGCGTATTCCGGAAACAACCTCCAAAGCATGGATAAAACCGGCTGAGCCCAGAGCCAGCTGCTTTTCAATCGCAGCAGTAATTGGATGCTCGTGTTTATGTCTTCGCCAGTCATCATGAATCTTGCAATATTGAATAACTCTCTGGGAGGGTGTTTCTGCAAGAAACTGATATTGTAAATGGGGTTGCACCAGTAAAATTCCCTCCGGATTTCCGTGTTGCTGAAAACTGCTGTGGGCAATTACTTCATCTTTGCTACTGGATGAAACTGCATTCTCGATTTTTGACTCGACGTAGCACATCGCATCAATCAAGTATTTTTCTGCTTCTAACGGTATGCAATGGTATCGTTTACCCCATAGTGATTTGCGATCAGGGTGCCGGTCAGCATGACGTTTAAAGAAATGGGCAGCGTAACGCCGACTAACAGACTGCATTAGCTTCTGTACTGCATTGGGTTTTACCGGTGTTAATACTAGCCATAGCTGGTTCTCCAGAAAACCGTACGCATGAATTTCACACCCCCGATGTTTGATACCTTCAGCAATATAGTTTTGTATCGCAGTTAGATCGACTTGATCATAGAAAATCTTAATATCTGACGCCGCCTGCTGATGCAACAATACGGGTATTCCCGGCTGACAAAATCTCGCTTTCCTTGCCATTTTATTCTCCTTGTTGGACTTTATTTAAACTTTCCTAATATCTTTTGCTAGAATTTCAGCGTACAAAAACATACGCTATTTCGGTGTGCGCGCCCGCACATATGACGAGAAAAAACAAAAAGCCAATTGGAAAAAACTAATGATTATCGAGAAGTAGAGCTTGGCGGTTTAAAGGTACAATAAATCCTCTTGATTAATATTTAACAACAATGACGTTAACTGCTCTTCAGTCAAAGGAAAGGAACTTAGGGGACTTTTCTGTTAGACGTGTATTACCCGACAGAAAAATAAAGATGGTTGGGCCATTCATTTTCTTTGATCATTTTGGCCCTGTTGATTTCCCTCCGGGAAAAGGTATCAACGTCCGACCGCATCCACATATCGGGATTGCGACGATGACATACTTATTTAACGGCAGTTTTTTGCACAGAGACAGTCTCGGATTTGTGCAACCTATAGAAGCTGGCGCTGTAAATCTGATGACCGCGGGCAAAGGAATTGTGCATTCCGAACGCGCCGGTGATGACATTGACATCCCATCGTCGCTCCACGGAATCCAATCTTGGATCGCACTGCCTAGAAAACTAGAAGATTGTGAACCGGCATTTCATCATTATGCAAAACAAGACATCCCCAAGATCACTCACAACGATGTGACTATAAAGGTTGTTATTGGAGAAGCATTTGATCAACGATCGCCTGTTCAGTCTTTCTCACCAACAATATATCTCGATTGTTTTATGCCTGCTGGAAAGGTGCTGGAGTTACCAACAAGCTATCGAGAACTAGCCGTTTATGTGGTGTCTGGCTCTGCAAACGTCAATAGTGATGCAATAGAGAGTGTGTACTCTTGCGGAAGTATGTTGGTAAGTAGCGATGAAGACGATTTAATCATATCCGCTGAATCGGACTGCCAAATTATCGTGGCGGGAGGAGAGCCTGTCGGAGAACGGCTCCTTTGGTGGAATTTTGTTGCATCCAACAAGGTTGCAATAGAGGCAGCTAAAGAGCGATGGAAATCTGGACTGTTTGGCTCAGTTCCTGGCGATAACGAATATATCCCACTGCCAGAATAAATATAAAGTTATTCTCCTGCGACAAAAATTCCGCATAGGTTTCGATTTGCGACTTTGTATTCGCGCATTGCTGTACTTGAAAAACCAAGAGGTTTAGAGTCTTACTAGCGGGTATACATGTCAGCTCTAATTTCAAATTCTGCAATCCACTTAGCCATGAACCATCCTTTTGTGAACAACAGCTCAAACAGAAAAATTGACCCCTGTCGTCGGCGTGGCGGTAATATCAAACCGGATGGTTCTCCAAATTTTAATGATCGGGTTGAAATTGGACCGACCGATCTTGCCTTTAACGAATGGGAAGAGCTTGGCATTGCTATTCCAAACTTAACCAGCATGCGAGAGTTTCGGCTGGAGAGAATCAAAGCAGAATTGGTTAAGCGAGATCTTGCAGGCGTGGTTTTATTTGATCCGCTGAATATTCGTTATGCTACCGACACAACCAATATGCAAGTGTGGATTACCCATAACTACGGGCGAGCCTGTTTTGTTGCAGCAAGTGGGTATATGGTTTTGTTCGACTTCCACAATTGTGAACATCTATCCGCCCACCTTCCGCTAGTTAAAGAGGTGCGCGGAGGAGCGTCCTTTTTCTATTTTGAAACCGCAGATCAAACCGATCATCATGCCAAAAAGTTTGCAAAAGTTATTCAGGATCTGATGCAAACTCATGCTGGTGATAACAAGCGGTTAGCAGTAGACAAGATTGAGATTGCCGGTCTGCGTGCGCTCGACGCCTTAGGCCTTGAAGTCACTAACGGACAAGAGGTTATGGAGTTGGCACGTTTAGTGAAAGGCCCGGACGAAATAAAAGCAATGCGATGCTCCCTTGCCTCCACCGAAATTTCTATGCAGCTTATGAAAGAAGCAACCAGACCTGGCATTAGTGAAAATGATGTTTGGTCTGTGATGCATGCCGAGAATATAAGACGCGGAGGCGAGTGGATTGAGTGTCGATTACTCTCTTCTGGACCACGCACTAATCCCTGGTTCCAGGAGTCGGGACCGCGAGTCATGCAAAATGGAGAGCTGTTAGCGTTTGATACGGACTTGATCGGCCCATATGGTATTTGCGCTGATCTGTCTCGCACCTGGATGATTGGCGATCAGGCTCCCAGTGCCGAACAAAAACGTTTGTATCGCGTCGCCTACGATCATATTAAATACAATGAATCCATCCTAAAGCCCGGCATGACATTTGAAGAAGTCACCAAACAAAGTCAGCCATTGGAAGATGAATTTCGTGCTGGCCGATATGGGGTGCTGATGCATGGGGTCGGCTTATGCGACGAATACCCCTCTATTCGTTATCCCGAGGACTATGATGAACATGGATACAACGGCGAAATCGTCGCCGGAATGACATTGTGTGTTGAAGCTTATATGGGTTCGGAAAATGGGGGAGAAGGAGTAAAACTTGAAGACCAAGTATTGATCACTGAAGACGGCGTCGAAAATATAACGCGCTTTCCTTTTGAAAGCGATTTATTAGCGTAGTTCGATGGTACTAACTACAATGAATATGCGTTAGCGCATTGTTCTTGAATTTGCTTCAGGAATTTTCGCTATCTAAAGCATTTAACTGCTGTCTGAGATGTTCGACTTCAATCTTATTGTCAGTACACGAAATTGCCATTCGCAGCTGCTCGGCAGCAGCCAACGGGTCTCCAATGCGGCGAAGCATATCAGCGCGGGCAACATAATACGGATGATATTGAGTTAGCTTTCGAAGCTCAGGGAGATGGTCCAGATAATAGATACCTTTTGTCGGATCTTCTGCAAAGGAAAGTGCAACCGCCAGATTGAGCTGTACAACAGGACCTGGTTGGTACAGTTCTAAATGATGATAAAGCAGTAATATTTGTCGCCAATCGGTGTCCTCAAAAGTCGCTGCCTGGCAGTGAACAGCACTGATTGCTGCCTGCACTTGGTAAGGCCCAAGACCACCCTTCATCAAAGCACCCTTCAACAATTTGTCTGCCAATGCGATTTTTTCGTGATTCCAAAGTGATCGATCCTGGTTTTCCATCAGCACCAAATCACCCTCAGCAGTTGTTCTTGCGTTAACGCGTGAATGATGGAATAGCATCAGGGCTACTAATCCAGTGGCTTCCATTTGATCTGGCAATAGTGACATTACGAGTTTGCCAAGATATATCGCTTCATCGCACAAGTCGATGTCGACTAAACTAGCTGAATCACTAGTTTGATATCCTGCGTTAAAGATCAGATAAATCACTTCCAGAACACCCGTAAGGCGTTTTGAAAGCTGAGAGATTTCAGGTATAGAGAAAGGAATGCCTGCTTTAGAAATTTTATTCTTTGCTCTTACCAACCTCTGCGCCATCGTCGTTTCTGAAACCAACCATGCTTTTGCGATTTGTTCAGTCGACAGGCCGCAAATCACTTTGAGAATAAGCGCTGTGCGGTTTTTTTCAGCTATAGCTGGGTGACAACAAGCAAAAATAAGTTGCAACCGATGATCAGGAATATCCTCACAGCTTTTCTCAACAGGTTGATCACACTCGGCATCTAGTTCTAGCTGATCAATCTTTGTTTGGTGCAGTAATTGACGGCGCAATCGATCGATCGCCTTACGGCTTGCCACCGTCATCAACCACGCGGGGGGATTTGTCGGCCAGTCCTCGAAAGACCAGTTTGCCAGCGCCTCGACCACTGCATCCTGCAGAGCATCTTCCGCCAGCGAGAGATCAGAGAATCGACTTGCCAGCGCGGCAACCAAACGACCGTGATGCTCTCGCACCACAGCTTCGATCTTTTGATGTTTGTTTATCACTAAACGCTGACAACTTCGTCAGTATCATTTAGGCATATCGGGCAATTTCATGATTGGCCTGACTTCGATACTTCCATGTGCTGCGGTCGGTATTTTCGCGGCACACTCTAGCGCCTCGTCTAACCCGTTACAATCTAGTAGGTAATACCCTCCCAAAACTTCCTTCGTTTCAGCAAATGGTCCATCCGTTACTGCGGTTTGGTTATTTCTTACCCGCACGGTGCTGGCAGTCGATACTTCTTCAAGAGGCTCTCCGGCAAGGAACAACCCCCTTTCTTTCATTTCCTGTGTAAAACTGAAGTAAGCTTGCATGTAGTCGCCAAATTCAGGGGAGCCAGGCTCTGGTCCAGAGCCTTCTTCACTGTAAATCATTAGTAGATATTGCATCGATATTCTCCTGTTGTAGTCTCTTTATCAGCAGACTAAGTTGAAAGTTAGAAATAATCCCATTTTTGATTGGGATTACCGGAGTAACGAATAAAGAACTGTGTTTTCGACAAAAAGTCGAAATTAATTTCCTGCTTTCACATTTTCCACCTGCGACAGCAATACACCACCGGCAACGAATAGCAAAATAACAACTAAAATTACGTCACGATCAGCTGCGCTTGCGAACATAACAGGGACCAGAGCCATCAAAGTTGGACCAAGGATGGTTGCAAACTTGCCCACCATATTGAAAAACCCGAAAAATTCCGTTGCCTTCTCTCTGGGTATCAACCTTGCAAACAGCGATCGACTCAGGCTTTGCACGCCTCCTTGCACCAGGCCAATGGTTACCGCGAGTTTATAAAAATCCGCAGCAGTTTCCAGTTTTGCCCAAGCGTATAGAATCGCGCCGACATAGACAAAAAGGCCAATAAAGATTCCATTTCGCGGGCCAATCTTGGAACCTAACCAACCAAAAAACAGAGCGGCGGGAAAAGCGACAAATTGCGTGATTAATAAGGCAGTGATAAGACTGTCATTCGGTAAAGAAAGCACTCTACTCCCAAAAAATACCGCCATCTTGATAATTGAGCCAACGCCATCTATGTACAACCAATATGCACAAAGAAAAATCAACACCGTTTTAAGATGACGGATTTCAGCAAACGTTTGTCTCAGAAGAGTGAAGCCGTTTCGAATCGCTTCACCAACAGACTGCTTTTCTTTAGCCTGTTTCTCTGGAATGTTTCTAAGCAGAGGTATAGTAAAAATCGCCCACCATACCGCAACACTAAAAAATGAAATCGACACCGCGGTAGAAACATCAGCAATGCCGAAGGTGCCTGGCTGCGTGATCATCAACACGTTTACTAGAAATAATAGCCCGCCACCGATATAACCAAGGGCATACCCAAAACCAGATACTAGATCAAAGTCTTTTTCATCCGCTACGTCAACTAGCATGGCGTCGTAGAAAATATTGGCACCGGCAAAACCAATTTTCCCGAGACCATAAATTACAAGCCCGACAATCCACATCCCAGCCTGCACCCAGGCTAGTGCCGCCGCCATAGTAATACCCAGCATCGCGAAAGTGGCGAGAAACTTCTTACGTCCACCCCCGACATCTGCAATCGCACCTAGGATTGGCGCCGCAATCGCAACAGCGATACTCGAAACCAAGAGACAGATATTGAACCAAAACTGCGCGTCTCTAGTGCTGATATCCTGGCTGAGACTACTGTAGAAAATCGGAAAAATGCCAGCCATGACGGTGGTGGCAAATGCAGAATTAGCCCAATCGTATAACGCCCAGGATACAACCTGTTTGTTCAGGATGCGCTTTATCCCTGATTTAGACACGCCTATTTTGAGAGCGGTTTATAGGGGTCATACTGTCTAGGTTACGTCGTTCATCGCAATAATGATGGTAACCAGCATCAACATTTGTGCGACATTAATAATGACACTGCGGCGATGTAATGCATCGAATCTGGCTTTGTCTTCTGCACTCTCAGATGACAGGTAAGCGTCTCGTGATTCATTTATCTTGGGCATTAATATTTGCCTTGAATAAATAAACCCGATAAGGATTAACGACATCAGGACAGATCCTTTAGGAGAGTGAAAAACACAAACACCCAGTGCAGCAATCGAGAAAGCAATACCCCACAAATAAAATCTGGGGAAGATGGTTCGTAGAAAATTGGACGCTTGATCCGGTGTTAGAGATTGAAATACGGTAGGTGCGACTATTACCGCAAAGAACACCATAGAACCAAGCAACAACGAGACAATGATGTCAATTATCAGGGCATACATGAGATTTTACTTATGAGGTGCGTTCTTTTATGAACGGATTCTAGGATACGTTATATTTGGATTGGATTATAGTCGTTAGCGACGCGCAATGTTGCACTAATTCGGCTGCTCTTAAAATGAAATTATTTAGTTTTGAATCAAGGAATTAATTCAACTTCATCTTGATATACCCTAAGAAGCCACGCTATAGACTTTATTTTAGGAGCCTCTGCAAAAGCCTGGGGTGGAAGATTGAGATAAAAAGTATTCAAGATCAAGGCGCAAAATGCACGGAATAGCAGGAGCCGGGTGTTGCGCACTATTGCGAAGTTTTGCAACGCTGGTATTGGCTATTTTTTGCTCAAGCTTTCCGGCCATGATTATTGCAGAGGTTCCTTCATTACTTATTAGCGATGGAAATTAGGGTTTTACGTATTTGATTGATTTTCTTCAGCAAGGTTGCCTTCTGAGTTGGCGTTAATGACACCAGTAACTCATCAATTACGCGAGCGGTAACCTGTTGATTGTGCAGATGATTTTCAGGTGAATGTAACTGCATTTGATTTTGGTATTGTTGAAGATGTTGGGTAATCGTTTCTTCAAATTCTGCTTCGGAACGTCGCTGAAATAACCTGATCAATTCGGCTTCCCAACGATTCCAAATTTCGAATCGCTCCAAAGGGCCTCCGCGATATTGATCCAACCCCTTCTGAATAATTTGAGCCTGCTCGGCATTAAGTTTTATCCCAACCCGACCAACATTTTTCACAATCTTTTTTAACCTTCCTGCATCACCGCCGGTTAGCTCGCGTTCTTCATACCACTCGGTAAATTTCTCGTCCCTTTTTTTCAGATGGGCTTCTATCTCTAAAACCTGTTCATCGCTAATCTCTTTAAAAAAAGGGGCCGCTATCGCTACCGGCGATCGCTTGAAACTGTCCTGACTCATTTTCCGTATTCTATTCAAGTGATCCAGAACGCTCGCTTGATCGAAATCGCTCTCTTTTATTTCATTGCTAATCTGTCCAAGATAATCCGCATACTTTGGGAGCTCGCTAGTTCGATGCCAGGCAAAAAAATCATCAACCGCCTGTTTTATTTCGGATTTTTGGGTCTTGGTAAAAGTAGCGTAGTTCAAAATGCTCTTCTGCATTTTGTTGTCCATTCTTCCATAAAAATACTTGATCAGTAGCGAGTTAGTACTACACGCACTGACCAGTAGCGTTACGATTAAAATCCAGAAAATTTTCGAACTCTTCAATATCATTGGATTTATATTTCGCTTCTCCGTATTGATGTTTTTAATAGGCGACTAATGGACATCTGACAGCGTCTATTGTTCCTGTTTCTTACACCCAAAGAAAGATAACGCGTTATCATTCAAGAAATCGTGAGTGCACTCTTTGGTCGGACTATATCGCCATCACTGAACAGACACTATTTCTCACTTAACCACTTTAGATTATTTAAATATGAATCGAATATTGGGGCTAGTATTGCTTTTGGTTGCATACGTCCTGCTTGTTCCCGGTTTAACCCAACCTTTACTCACCTTAACCGGGACAGTAGAAAAAGCTGATCTGGTAACCATAGGTAAAGACATTATCGTTGAGAGCCCGGATACGCCAGAATTACTCGACGCCGTGGCCGAAATGCTTATCGCGAACATGGATGTTTCAGGGCAACTCGAGGTCTACCAAAAGACTCGCAGCATAATTGGCACAATCAAAGAACTCTACAACAATGGCTACACAGTCGTCGCCGCGCTCATAGGATTGTTTAGTGTCATCATTCCCGCGGCCAAAGGATTAATGCTGCTCTTCAGTTTCTTTAAAATCAACCCCAGTCTTTCCCATCGCCTGAAAAATATCAGCAGCTTGATGAGTAAGTGGTCAATGGCTGATGTATTTGTGATAGGAGTTTTCGTAGCCTTCCTTGCGGCAAATGCAATTAAACGCGAGGGCGGACTATTGAGCTTTGAAGCAATGCTCGGAAGCGGTTTTTATTTCTTTTTAGGTTATTGCCTATTGTCTGTTTTATCAGCACAAATTTTGAGTCTGAAATCAGAGCATTCTGTAGATATCAAGAATAGCTAAAAGCGATTACCTTTAAATCACCCGTCCAATTCTCATTGCTGTCTTAAGATAGTTTATCTAGAGCGGACTCCAGACACTGCATCATCAGAGAAATTTCTTCGAGTTCACAGGTACCCACAGAAATACGAAACCAATTTCCAAAACTCGGCGCACCAAACCAGGAGAAAGGAAGCATTCCAATCTTGCCTTCATTCATTATGTAATTGTGTACATCTTCTTCGGTCGATAGCGTTGTGCCGTCCTCTGTACGTTTACCCAAAATATCTATTTTTACACTGAGATAGATTGCCGCCTGCGGAGCAATTGCGTCGACCTGATGCCCCTTTTGTTTTAGCGACATAAAGCCGTCATAAAAGGCATCCAATCTGTCCGATAGACTTTGCCGAAATGTGTTGAGGTAGCGGTCGACGGCATCGTCCATCGCAAGAAACTGTCCAACGGCGACCTGATCGGGTTTGGTTGCCCACGCGCCAACATGGGCGATGATCGACACCATTTTTTCGATAATGTGAGGCGCTCCTGTTCCCCAACCAACTCTGATGCCGGTGCCTGCAAATGCTTTTGACATACCGTCTACGAACACAGCATAGTCGCGAATTTGCGGACAAACTTTTAGAGGATGAGAGAATCGTGTGTCACCGAATGTCAGCATCGAATAGACCTGATCAAACATCACGTATAGCGGTTTTTCTTCACCACTACGTTTGCGATTAATATCGATAACTAGCTCGCATATCTCCTGCAGTCCCTCTTCCGTAAATATCGTGCCGGTTGGATTCTGCGGCGAACATAATGCTAGCAGAACAGCGTCCTCGAGATGGGGCGCCAGCTCAGACGCACTCGGCATAAAATTGTTTTCAGGACGCGTTTCTACAACTACAGACTCTGCGTTTAACATACCCGCATAGTGTTCGTTATTCCAGGATGGAGCGGGGAAAACAACCTTGTCGCCCGGGTCAACGACCGCGCGATAGAACGAGTAAATAAAGGGCCTGGAACCGCAAGCGACAATGACGTCTTCAGCGGTATGTGCAAGACCACAAGTGCGATTGATCAAAGCGGCAACGCTCCGGCGAATTTCTGCTAATCCATATGCCCCTGGATAATTTGTTTGATGATCCCGATATGCTTGCAAAGTTGCCTCGGTAAGCTCATCTGGGATTGGAAAGATGTCGGCATCAAAATCTCCTACCGTCAGATTGTAAATCGTCTCGCCCTTTGCTTTACGCGCGTTTAACATCGCAGCAATGGTCAAGATTGGAGAAGTTTGAATTTGATTGGCGAGCGCAGACAGTTTCATTGTTAACAGATAATAGCTGGTTAGTTGCAATAATCGACCAAAGTTTATATTCTTTATCGACAAACAGAAACCGAAAGGTTAAGCAAAGCGCTGAAAAAAGCAGGCCTGATGCCTAGCTCGCTTTCAACGACCCTGAACTCTGCACAAGGATAGTGCGTGGTGCCAACGTTAGCACTCCTTCCGCAGAATTTATAACCAACAATAAATCACTTGATTGATCGGTTTTCTAACAACTAAATAAAGAATAAGAATGCATCGTCGCACATTGATGTTAGTCAAAGTTCGATCAAACGCACTTTCCTGGTATCCCCTGGGCAGGATTCTCTCGATCTAATGAAAACGACCGGCAAAACTGACCCGTTCTCAGAAACAATCCAGAACAGCTCACAAGCGGTCAGAAAACAGGTCACCGTTCTTTTTTGCGATATTGCGGACTACACTAGCCGAACCTCTTCTATGGATCCGGAAGAGGTAGCCGAAGACATTCATGAGTTTCAGTCAATTTGTCGCAACGTCGCTGAGTCTTATCAAGGGCATGTTTCAAACTATTTGGGCGATGGAGTTATGGTTCTGTTTGGTCATCCCAACGCGAGCGAATTCAGTGCAGAAAGAGCTGTTCAAGCCGGACTCGCAATGGTTTTCGCTATCCGTGAGAATAATTTCTCTCCGGAATGGAAAAACAAACGGCCTTTGTCGATTCGGATTGGGATTGCCACTGGTTTGGTCGTAGTGGGTGATCGCGCAGGAGAACGGCGCGATCAGGATGAACTCATATTTGGTAACGCACCTAACCTCGCCGCGCGACTGCAGACTATCGCACAGCCGAATACGGTTGTGGTGGCGTTTCGAACTCGAAGGTTGGTCGGACTCGCGTTTAAATTTCGCGAAATGGGCAAATTCAACTTTAAAGGGTTCTCCCGACCGGTGAGTGCCTGGCAGATTGTCGCCAAAAGAAAGTTACAAAAAAGGACTGGAAACATTCTTAAGAGAAATTCAGCCAACTTTATAAGCCGCAATACCGAGCTTAAGCTTCTACAACAAAACTATGAGAGCGCTTGTGCAGGCGTCAGTCGCTTTGTACATATCCAGGGAGAACCAGGCATTGGTAAATCACGTCTGATTCGCCGATTCGAGAAAGAGCTTGCTTCGGACCAATTTCATCGGATACGCATTGACTGTTCACCTTACCACCAAAATAGTTATCTGCGCCCTGTTCGCGATGAAGGATATCGCTGGCTAAGAATTTCTGATGAAGACGATATCGCCACCAAGCAAACCAGCATGAGCTGGGCCATGTCAGTTGTTAAATTAAAGGAAATAGACCAGCACCTGTTGTTTACCGAGTTTCTGCAGCTCCCCTCTCCCGTTAGTCTGAAAGCACTCAATCTTGATCCCGAAGAGAAACGAAAACGAATAGCTTCTATATTGATCGAGGTAATTTATACCCTCGCAAAATCCAAACCAGTGCTACTAATGGCCGAAGATTTACACTGGGCAGACCCTTCCACTCTCGCATTTATTCGGCAACTGCTAGCGCATTCAGTAGACCAAAAAGTCTTGGGGATACTTACCTCACGTGGTCATTTCCAGCCGGAGTGGGGAACCCATGAAGCACTGACTGACATAAGATTAGAAGGGTTAACTTTAGTGGAATCGCGCCGTCTGGTTGAGTCTGTTTTTGAGAAAAATAAACTACCGCTCGGTTTAAAACAGTCTCTGGTAAAGAAAAGCAATGGCATACCATTGTTTCTCGAAGAATCTTGCCTGAGCGCCTTAACCCATCTTTCAAAGGCGGCTAATTTAAACCCCGTCTTGGCGGGATACGCCATTCCAGAAACCCTACAAGACTCTTTGAATGCACGCCTGGATCAACTAGGTGTTACCAGGCGTTTTGCTCAACTTGCTTCGACTTTTGGCGAGAACTTTAGTTTTTCTGATATCTCATCTATCGCAAATTTAAACAACATTGATGCTAATCATGGGCTAAACACACTGTTGCATGAAAATATCATTGTTCCTGATTCAGATCCTTCCAGTGATCGTTTTCATTTTCGTCATTTAATGTTTCAGGAAGCAGCCTATCTGTCATTACTCATTCGAACGCGTCAGATATACCATCAACAGATTGCAGACCTGCTATTGAAGAACGATCCGGAATTCTCCAGAAAGTATCCTGAAGTCCTCGCCCATCACTTAAGTAAAACCAAACAGATAGCCGAATCGGTTGAACTTTGGAATATGGCAGCAGAGATTGCCATCGCAAAATCAGCTTTTTTGGAATCCATCGAGCACCTGCAACAAGGACTGTCATTAATCGCTGAGATTGAAGACGTTTATTTACATAAAGAACTGGAGCTGTCTTTGCTTTTAAATCTTGGGGTTTCTCTGACAGCCAGCGCTGGATACTATGGGTTTGAAGTTACCCGAACCTACGAGCGCGCGATTGAACTGGCTCGAGAAACCAAAAGTGACCGTTTAGAATGGACAGCGTTATACGGATACTGGAGATGTTTGATTGCCCAGGCTGAGTATGCTGAAAGCGTTCGCACCAGCGCCAAGTTGAGCGCCCTGAGTAGCCGAATCAACGACCCGCTGTTAACGCTAACATGTCTTGGTATCAGAGCAATGACCAGATTGGTTCACGGTAATCTTCGAAAAGCCGTTGCTTTAACCAAACTCTCAGTTGGTTCTCAGACCGCGTCTCAAGATATTTCTGCAGGTCAACGGTTCGGGCAAGATCCATTTGTCACTATTCTCGGTCTCGGCGCAGTATCCCAACTGCTACTTGGCAAAGTTTCTACGTCACTAATCAGTATAAACCGCTCATTGAGTGTCGCGCGTCAGGTTGGTCATCCTTATACCATCGCAGAGACTTTGAAACTTGCGTCCGTTTACGAACAACTTTCCGGCAACATGGTCCAGTTGCGGACACATTGCGAAGAAGCCATTGCCTTAAGCAAGCGATATGAATTTGATGGCGTTCTTGCTACCCATGAAATTCTGCTAGGATTTGCAAATGTAGTGACTTATGGTGACAAATCCCGCATTGCAATCATGGAACGCAACCTGGAGATCTACGAACAAAAATATGGACTTCTGTTTTTACCTTATTTCCGAAGCCTGCTGGCACAAGCCCATCTTCACTTAGGGCAATATCAGGAAGCGTTCGACGTTGCGGATATTATTCTCGAAGAAATTGAAATCTGTGGAGAGAATTGGGTTCTACCCACTGCATATTGCGTTAAATCAGAGGCCGCGATCCGAGGAAAGATCGCAAATCTGGACAACGCTTTGGTTTGGTATTCAAATTCACTAGAGACTGCATATAACCAGGACTCAATTCTCTTGCTGAGCCGTCATATTCAAAGCGATTTCTTCTATTCGCTAGCTCCGGTGGTAGTAGAAAAGTACCGAACGCTTCTTGCACAAGAAATAGGCACTACTAAAAATGTCAATCACGACTTAATTCTGCAAAAACACTAGTGAAACAAAGGGAGAGTTATTGCTCACCTTTCAGCTTCACTGATACCCACTCTACAACATGTTCGACCAGCTGGTCTTCATGGATAAACTCTTCTGAAACCACCTTCCCCCTAACGCTAAGCGACTCTTCTGACTGTTCAATGGAACGGTTTTCATGTGCCAATCGGTAGGCGCAGGTAAACGGCATGATTGATAGTGTGTCAAAGTTGCTTCTGTCTAAAACCATGCATGAGGGGTTCATTTCAGAACGATTTTCATAGTCACTGCAGCGACATGTTTCTTGATCAAGATACTGACAGGCGACATTGGTATAGTGCACCTCAAGCGTCTCTTCATCTTCCAGTTTAACCAAACAACAGCGACCACAGCCGTCGCACATATCCTCCCACTGTTGTTCAGAAAGAGAAAGTAATGGACTTGTCATGCGGCAATATTGAATGCTGCATCGAGTAAAGCCTTGGTATATTCGTGTTGTGGATTCGCAAAAATTTCAGCAGCGTTACCCTGCTCCACAACGTCACCCGACTTCATCACCAAAAGATCATCGGCAATCGAACGTACAACACTTAAATCGTGAGAGATAAACAGATAGCTCAGCTGATGCTGTCGCTGAATCCGATTGAGTAAATCCAAAACTTGAACCTGCACTGTTTTATCTAATGCCGATGTGGGTTCATCGAGAAACAGCACCTTGGGCTCCAGAATAAGTGCCCGTGCTATGGCAATTCGCTGACGCTGGCCACCTGAGAATTCATGGGGATAACGAAACCGAATAGCGGGATCTATTTCTACTTCTTGAAGAATCTCCACCACTTTTTGGTCGCGTTCGTTCGGATCTGTAATCAAGCCGTGTGCATCGAGACCTTCACTCACAATATCGGTAATCGCCATTCGGGGAGAGAGCGAGCCAAACGGATCCTGAAACACCATTTGTAGCTGCCTACGCATTTTTTGCAGCGTCTCCTTGTCCGGATTTGCGTGATGCTCCCCGAGAAACTCGATACGGCCTTCACTTTGAATCAATCGGAGTAACGCGAGCGCCAAAGTCGTCTTTCCTGAACCCGACTCGCCCACAATTCCCAAGGTATGACCGGGTTTCAATTCTAAACTTGCATCATTAACCGCTTTAACATGATCAACCGTTCGTTTAAGGATTCCGCGCTTAATAGGAAACCAGACTTTCAAGTTTTTTGCACTTAACAACACCTGCTCAGAGCTATCCGGCGCTTGCCTTAATGGCGGTTCGGCTGCCAATAATGTCTGCGTGTATGGCTCCTTCGGCGAGGTGAAAATTTGGGTTGTTGTGCCGCGCTCAACCATTCGGCCGCTTTGCATGACCAGTACACGATCTGCCACCTGCCGAACCATATTAAGATCATGGGTAATTAGCAGTATGCCAAGGTTATTGCTCCGTTGAAGCTCTTTCAGCAGCAGCAGAATACGTGCCTGTACCGTCACGTCGAGCGCCGTTGTAGGCTCATCGGCAAGTAGCACTTCCGGATTATTCGCAAGCGCCATCGCAATCATTACCCGCTGCCGTTGTCCTCCAGAAAGCTGATGGGGATATGCACCCAAACGTTTCTCGGAATCGTGAATGCCAACCTGATTCAGCAGCTCGATAATTTTTTCGCGCGCGGATTGGCCTTCAATACCCTGATGAAGCTCTAGTGATTCTGCAATCTGCTTCTCGATTACATGGAGCGGGTTTAACGCCGTCATTGGCTCCTGAAATATCATCGAGATATCATTACCGCGAACTTGCCGCAATGTATCATCGCTTGCGCTCACAAGCTCTTTACCTTGGTAACGGATCGAGCCCGAAGGGTGAAACGCTTGGGGATATGGTAGCAGCTGCAGCACAGAAAGCGCGGTTAGCGATTTACCAGAGCCCGACTCTCCGACCAAAGCCAGTGTCTCTCCAGCATGCAGATCAAAACCAACTTCCTTTACAACATTGGAAATCACTTCCTGACGATTAATTCTTTGCCGAAAGCTAACCGACAAATCTTCTACCGTTAAAACCGGAGCCGAACTCATTTGAATAACTTCCTCGGGTCAAATGCATCGCGCACTGCTTCACCAATAAACACCAGCAAAGACAACATAAAACCGATCACAAGAAATCCCGTGATTCCTAGCCATGGTGCCTGAAGATTGTTTTTTCCCTGATTCAAAAGCTCACCCAGTGACGGTGAACCTGCCGGCAACCCAAAACCCAGGAAATCAAGACTAGTTAGCGTCGTAATTGAACCGCTTAATATAAATGGCATAAAAGTAAGGGTTGCAACCATTGCGTTAGGCAAGATATGACGAACCATAATCGTAGTGTCACTCACACCTAGCGCTCTTGCTGCGCGTATATATTCAAAATTCCGCGCACGAAGAAACTCTGCCCGAACAACCGCTACCAGCCCGGTCCAGGAAAACAACAGCATCAATGCCAGCAAACTAAAGAAGTTTGGCTGTATTACGGCCGCCATAATAATTAGTAGGTACAGGACAGGCAGGCCTTCCCATATTTCGATAAAGCGCTGCATGAGAAGATCTGTCAGACCACCAAAGTAACCTTGAACTGCACCCGCTGCGATACCAATAATTGAACTGAAAATGGTTAGCACAAGCCCAAAAAGAACCGAAATTCGAAAACCATAAACCACCCGAGCCAGAACATCTCGCGCCTGATCATCTGTACCAAGCAGGTGCCGTTTTGAGGGCGGTGAAGGCGCCGGCACATCCAGCTCATAGTCGATAGAGCTGGATGAATAAGGAATAAGAGGCCAAACAATCCAACCTTTACTTTCGATCAAGTCGACAATATAGGGGTCTCTGTAATCCGCTTCGAGATCAAATTCACCGCCGAATACCGTTTCAGGATAGGTCTTAAAAATCGGTGAAAAATACTCAGACTGGTATTTAATTAAGATCGGTTTATCGTTTGCAAAAAACTCGGCGAACAGCGTAAAAACGAAAACAACCAGAAAAATCCATAGCGACCAATAGCCGCGCTTGTTGGCACAGAAATTTTGCCATCTTCTTTGGTTTAAGGGTGACACTGTCAAACCAAAAACCTTATGTTCTTCTCGGCGCGCTAGTTGTGATTCCATTACGACCTGTTCGCCTCAAAATCAATCCTCGGATCAATGATCGTGTACATAATATCTCGAACGAGTTGAATGACCATTCCAAGCAGCGTGAAAATGAACAAGGTTGCAAACATTATTGGGTAATCTCGATTGAGCGCAGCCTCAAAACCTAATAGCCCCAAACCATCCAAAGAAAATATGACCTCAATAATCATCGATCCGGTAAACAAAACTGATACTAGTAAAGCCGGAAAGCCCGCGATCACAATGAGCATTGCATTACGGAAAACATGACCATATAAGATTTTACTTTCCGAAAGACCTTTGGCTTTTGCTGTTTGCACATACTGTAGTTTGATCTGATCCAAAAACGAGTTTTTGGTTAACATCGTCAGTGTCGCAAAGCTTCCTATCACCAAAGAAATTACCGGCAGGGTAATATGCCAAAAGTAATCAAGAATCTGCTTCCAAACCGGATAAGTATCCCACTCTTCTGAGGTCAGACCACGCAGCGGAAAAATATCGAAATACTGGCCACCGGCGAACATTACGATAAGTAGAATTGCAAACAAGAAGCTTGGAATTGCATATCCAACCACAATGACGCCGCTGGTCCATACATCGAATCGACTATCATCCTGCACAGCTTTTCGAATGCCCAGCGGGATAGAAATCAGGTAGGTAATTAGAACCGTCCATAAACCTAGCGATATAGATACGGGCATCTTGTCGATTATTAGGTCGACAACTTTCTTGTTACTAAAATAGCTTTCACCAAAATCGAACCTTACATAGTTCGATACCATCAGAAAAAAACGTTCGTGCGCAGGCTTGTCAAAACCAAACTGTTTTTCTATTTGGGCAATGATCTCGGGGCGGAGACCTTGCGCACCGCGATACTTACTTAAACCACCACTGTCACCCGCACCAACACTTGCACTGTCACCACCCTGCACATCCGAGCCGGTGCCAGAGAACCGTGCTGTTGCGTCTACACCCTGCCCTTGAAACTCGGCAATCGCTTGTTCTACCGGACCACCAGGCGCGAATTGAATAATCGCAAAATTGATCAGCATGATTCCCAGCAGCGTGGGAATCATCAGAAAAACACGACGTATGATATAAGACAGCATTTAAGAGCTTAGTGAAAAAACAAAGTGGACTTGAGCTTAAAGAGAACTCTCTGCTACTTGATCCACCAGGTCTCTGGGAAACCTAAACTGTAGATCGGTTTCTGATCAGGTCGACCAAACTTATCCCAAAAAGAAATCCAGCTATCGTCTTTGTAATAGGTTGGCATGACGTAATAATTCCAGAGTAATACTCTGTCGAGAGCGCGCGTTGTGGTTTGCAAAACTTCAAGTTCGGTTGCCGCGACAATCTGCTCTATTAAAGCATCGACTACCGGGTTTTTTATACCTGCAGTGTTGCCACCTCTTATATCCGCTGACTCAGACCCAAACGCTCCCTTCAGCTCATTTCCCGGAGGAGGGAAAAAATTGTTTCGTGCAACAAGTAAATCAAAATCAGAGCTGTTAACTCTCTCTCGCCATTGCGCAGTATCTACCAGACGAATAGACGCATCTATTCCAGACTTTTTTAGCGCTTCAATGTACGGCAATGCCAACCTTCTTGATTCGGGAAAACCGGTCATTAGCTCCATTTTGAACTGCTCTCCAGTAGAAGAAGACACTAATTTTCCACTTTTTACTTCCCAGCCCGCTTCTTTAAACAAAGCTAGTGCTTTTCTCCGGTTTTTTCTATCTCTGCCGCTCCCATCAGTTTTCGGTAAGATAAATTCTTTTTCAAGAACGCCCGGCGGAAGCTCGCTTTCAAAAGGCTTTAATATCTCAAGCTCAGCCGGCGTTGGCGCTCCAACAGCACCATAGTCCGAGCTAGGGAAATAGCTGTTGATGCGCTTATATTTTCCATACAATAAAGTTCGTTGAATCGCCTCAAAGTCGTAGAGCGCGGTGATCGCCTCTCTCACTCGAATGTCCTGAAATCGCTCTCGTTTTAAATTGAAAAAATATCCACCAATACCTCTTGGGCTTTTACTCGGCACTTCTTCCTTAAGGACTTCACCTGTAGCAAGTTGATCAAAGTCATATTCAACCTCCCAGCGCTTAGCGCTAGGCTCACTTCTGAAGTCGATCTCGCCCGCTTTAAACGCCTCAAACTGCACGGTCAGATCTCGGTAATAGTCATATCTAAGTTCACCAATATTATTAAGACCGATATTCACTGGTAAATCTTTCCCCCAATAGTCTTCCACCAACTCATAAGTAATTGACCTTCCCGCATCAACATCTTTCACACGATAAGGTCCACTGGTTAAGGGCGGTACCAAAGTAGATTCAGTGATGTCTTTACCTTCCCAGTAATGCACGGGCAAGGGAGACATACCAGCGACAATGGTTATCGGTTTCATCGACCCGGTTGTCGCAAAACTAAACTTAATACGATAATCGTCGAGCACCTCGACACCGGTGACGTCCTGATAAAACGCTTGGATAAATGGCCTTCCGTTTTCTTTTATCGTATTGAATGTCAGCTCAAAGTCTTTCGCCGTAATTCCGACGCCATCATGATATTTGGCCTCTTTTCTCAGATTGAAAACGGCCCAAGACTTGTCTTCGGGATATTCTACTGATTCAGCTAATACGCCATACAAGCCATCAATTTCATCGCTTGATCCTGTCATAAGGCTGTCGTACACCAGACCGATGCTCCCCGGCCAATTGCCTTTTAGTACATAGAAATTCAGCGTATCAAAAGAGCCAAACGCACTTAAGACAGCCCTCCCCCCCTTGGGCGCATCCGGATTTGCATAGGGAAAATGTGTGAAACCTTCGGCATAGAGAGGCTCACCAAACTCGGCAATGGCCGATTTCTTGATAATTGTCTCCGCGACCGAGTTACCAGAGGAAAGAATACAAGCTGCCAAGGACAGCATGACTGGCCAGCGCGCTTTGATAGCAGGGCGCAGCGGGTTGGAGTTTTGTCGAAGATTAAATTGAAGATTGATCATTTGTATTCTGTTTTCCCATCGGGACATCTTTGTTTCTCATTATGCCGTGAGCAACCGACTTTGACGAGGTGTAAAAGTACCAAATTGATGCGCTTCGGTTAGACTGTGATCATGTCCGAAAACGCTTCTGCTCTACCTTTCTCACACAAGCTTCTTGTCTGGTTCGACCAGCACGGACGCAAAACGTTGCCGTGGCAACAAAATCGCGACCCGTATCGGGTTTGGGTTTCGGAAATCATGCTGCAGCAGACCCAGGTAAAAGCGGTAATTCCCTATTTCGAGCGATTTATGCAGCGGTTTCCCGACATTGATTCTTTGGCAGCTGCAGATCACGACAGTGTCATGCACCACTGGTCAGGGCTTGGCTACTACGCTCGGGCACGCAACCTTCATAAAGCCGCTAGGATGATCGTCGCAGATCATGGGTCAAAATTTCCTGAAGATTTCGAGCAAGTAGTCAGATTACCCGGAATCGGCAAATCGACAGCAGGGGCAATTCTGGCGTTTTGCTTTGGCCAGCATCATGCAATTCTTGACGGCAACGTGAAGCGGGTTCTCACCCGGCATTATGGGATCGAAGGCTATCCGGGAGTGCGGAAAGTAGAGCAGACTCTCTGGGATCTGGCGAAAAAACTAACGCCAGAGCGTCGCGTTGGCGACTATACCCAGGCCATTATGGATCTCGGTGCAACGCTATGTACCCGGAGCCGACCGGATTGCCCGCAATGCCCGGTGGCCGAGAGTTGTGAAGCCAGTCGCACCCAAACCCAATCACGCTACCCATTTCGCAAGCCGAAAGCAGCAAAGAAACAAAAAGAAATCGCGATGCTGATCATTCAGCGCCAAAGCGGTGAAATCTTGCTGGAGAAACGTGCTGAAACCGGTATCTGGGGAGGGTTATGGTCTGTTCCAGAGGAGGCGAAAGACAGCGATCTATTGGCCGCAGTGAAGGAGAAATATGGTTTTCAGGTAGATGATACAAAACCTCTCGATGTCATGCGTCACAGCTTCACCCACTATGATTTGTTAGCCCACCCGCACTGGATACAGATAACGGAGAAGCAATTGCGGATTATGGACTGCGAACAGTTGGTCTGGTACAACCCTGGATCGCCTCAAAATATTGGATTACCTGCAGTCATCGATAGGCTGCTGGCAAAAATTGCTGGATAAATCCGCGTAATTTCATTCTGAGCCCTGAAAATTCGCGGCGCCAGTGGTACGATAAATCATGAACAGAACTATCACTTGCATAAAAAATGGCGATAACGCTGAAGGCCTGGATTTCCAGCCCTGGCCCGGTGAGCTTGGCCAGCGCATTTTCGATCAAGTCTCGAAAGATGCATGGCAGGACTGGCTGCGGCAGCAAACCATCTTGATCAACGAATACAAGCTAAATCCCCTTGATGCCGATCATAAGAAGTATTTGGCAGCGCAGATGGAAGCGTATTTTTTTGGCGATGGCGTGGTATTGCCTGACCAATGGAAATCCGAGACTTAAGCGCTCTTGGGGTGACTAAATCAGATGAAACCCAAAGCCGCTTCCTATTACAAACAAAATCGCCTTAAGCAGCTGCGGGCTTTTTGTTTTGCCGCCAAAACCGGCAGTATTTCACGCGCTGCGGAACAGTTGTATCTCAGCCAACCCTCGGTTTCGCTGCAAATTCAAGCGTTGGAACGCGAACTCAACACCATGTTGTTCGAGCGACGGGGGCCAAAAATCCGGCTAACCCCAGACGGCCAGGCGCTGTTAGAGATCGCGCTTCCCATGGTTGAAGGCATGGACTCTCTCAGGGACACCTTTGCTGAACGATGTGGTGATCTCAATAGCGGTTATCTGAATATTGCAGCAGGAGAATCAACCATTTTGTACATCCTGCCCAAATATCTGAAGCAGTTCTCCGACAAATACCCTGGCGTTCGCATCCGCCTACACAATGTTACCGGGGCTGACGGCATGGCTATGCTGCGCGCTGATGAGGCCGATTTTGCCGTTGGCTCGATGCTGGATATGCCTGATGATGTCAGCTATCACCCGGTTTTCAAGTTCAATCCAACCTTGATTACGCCGCTCGATCACCCCCTCGCTAACAAGACCCAGGTGACGCTGGAAGAAATTGCAAAATTCGACCTTATCCTGCCGCCGCGCTATCTCAGCACCTGGGGCCTGGTGAAATCGGTATTTCAGCAATACAACATACCGCACAAGGTAACCTTGGAAGCAGGGGGCTGGGCTGTGATCAAAAAATACGTGGAAACCGGCCTCGGCATCTCCATTGTTACCGATATTTGTCTCGAGGAAGGGGATAAATTGGCTACGATCCCGGTAAAGGAGCATTTTCCATCCCGAAGCTATGGGATTGTGATTCGCCGGGGTAAATTTATACCTGCTCAAGCAAAGCGATTTATCGAAATGCTGGCACCGGATTTCTTCCATCGCCCTGGGGTAACTTTAGACGAACTTGACGGTAAGATGCTGCGAGTTGTCGCTGAAAATCAGTGAAAATTGCCGAATTTCTTCAGTTATGTATGGAACCGGCAACAGTCAGCTGACTCTAAGCCTTTTCCCATCGTATAATCGCCCTATGAAAGCTTTAGTTATTGCCCTTACATTAGTCTCGTTCACTGCTTTTGCCGGAACACGTGATCACGGTATCTTGATACCTTCTGGGAACACGCCAGGTGATCATGGCATCGCAATCCCCACTAATGTCTCATTTAGCGCGATTCCTGTTTGCTACGATTTCGGCTGTGCTTCGAAAGCGACGGTCAAGCTTCCGATTTCTGAGTGGGATTCTGTTGCCGGCTGGTTTCGTGAGCCCGCAGCGACACCGAAAGAGGAACGCGAACAGATTCGAAAGGCAATCGGTTGGTTAGAAGTATTGATTGGCCGGTATACGCCCACCCACCGAGACCTTGAATTCGATAAAGTCGAGAATATCGATAACCGTGAAACCGGTCAGCTGGATTGCATCGATGAATCTGTGAACACTACAACCTATATGCGCTTGTTCGAGGGAAATGGTTTTCTAAGACACCATGTTGTAATCGAAGAAGCCTATCGCAAGGCGATATTTGATCAGCACTGGGCAGGTCAGATTCGAGAGATCAAGACCGGTAAACGATTCGTTGTCGACTCATGGTTCCAGCCAAACGGCCATCTACCTATTATTCAGCCAAGCGCTGAGTGGGAAGACATCAGTTTATTAAGCGCAGTAATAGATAACTCAGAAGATCCAGATGGGGTAACCGTCAAGCGATCTTTTTGGCACCGATTTTTACGCGGCGAATAATTTCTATTCGGCTGAGGATGGACAACACCCTCCTAACCTCCGACTACTAAATTGATCAGCCAATTTTTCGAATTTAAATAGAATCAAAGATTTACTGGGGAACGGGATTTGGCAGATAGAATTATAGTAGGGATGTCCGGCGGCGTAGACTCTTCGGTAGCTGCAGCGCGACTGATTGAGCAAGGCCATGACGTCACCGGCCTGTTCATGAAGAACTGGGAGGAAGACGATACCGAAGAGTATTGCTCTGCTGCTGAAGATTTAGCAGACGCCGAAGAGGTTTGCAAAACCCTTGGCATCCCTTTAAAAACCGTCAACTTTTCTCACGAATATTGGAACAACGTTTTCCAAATGTTCTTAAGTGAATATCGTCTTGGGCGCACACCAAACCCTGACGTAGTGTGTAACAAAGAAATCAAATTCAAGGAATTTCTGCGTTGGGCGCTGGATCTCGGCGCAGACTATATCGCCACCGGACACTATGCGCGCCTGCAGCGTCAAGAACGCCACTTCCTACTGCGCAAAGGCCGAGACACCGGTAAAGATCAAAGCTACTTTCTACATACTCTGGATCAAGAAGCGCTGCGATATGCGAATTTCCCGATTGGAGAATTGCAAAAGGACCGCGTCCGCGCAATGGCGCAAGATATGGGACTACCCGTCCACAACAAAAAAGACAGCACTGGAATTTGTTTTATCGGCGAGCGCCGGTTTAATGACTTTCTAAGCAGGTTCTTGCCCGCGCGCACAGGCCAGATTAAAACTCTGGATGGTGAAGTGATGGGTGAGCATCAAGGGTGTTACTACTACACAATTGGTCAGCGTCAGGGGTTAGGCATTGGTGGCGAAGGCGAGGCTTGGTATGTTGCGCAAAAAGACGTCAAACGAAATATTGTTTATGTCGTGCAAGGGCATGACCATCCGTCTTTGATGCACAAGATTGTGCTCGCTGAAGACCTTCACTGGATTACAGGACTACCTCCGGTTCTGCCTACGCTATGTAAAGCTAAGGTGCGTTATCGACAGGAAGACCAAAGCTGTGTGATATCAATGCTTGGACCTAACTTTTCGCGCATTGTTTTTGACCAGCCGCAGTGGGCGGTGACGCCGGGGCAATCGATTGTCTTTTATAACGACGATGTCTGTATCGGCGGTGGCATCATCCGCTCTGCACAAGATTAAATCTATCCGCAAGCACTAGCCAGATAGTTTATTGCTCGATCGAGCTCGCGCACTGGTGTGGTAGAATCTGCGCGCTCAAAACACCTAAAAGCCTGTTATTCGGGCGTTACCATACCGAAATTGACTACCTCTACTCTGCCCCTAGACGATCTCACAGCCCTCTCACCAATTGATGGCCGTTATGCAGGAAAAACCGCAAGCCTGCGACCGTTCTTCAGCGAGCTCGGATTAATCCATTGCCGAGTAAAAGTAGAAGTTGAATGGCTGATTGCGCTCTCTGAGACTGATGGTATCGATGAGGTAACACCCTTCCCTAAAGAAGATGTCGCTTTTCTGCGCGAACTAGTGGACGCATTTAGCACTGCAGATGCGGCGGCGGTCAAAGAGATTGAGCGGACAACCAACCATGATGTAAAGGCTGTTGAATACTTTCTCAAAAAGAGAATCGTTGGCCGCCCTGCGCTGGAGGAAGTCAGCGAGTTTTTTCATTTCGCTTGTACCTCAGAAGATATAAACAACCTTTCCCATGCGCTGATGCTGCGAGGTGGTCGTGATCAGGTACTGCTGCCAAAGCTAGACGATTTAATCGTCCAGCTTAATACCATGGCGAAAGAGTTTGCCGGGGTACCCATGCTTGCGCGAACCCATGGACAGCCCGCGAGCCCGACTACCTTGGGAAAAGAAATCGCTAATGTGGTGTTTCGACTTTCGCGTACCGCAAGGCAGATCAAGGACCAGGAGCTACTCGGCAAAATGAATGGCGCTGTGGGTAACTTCAATGCCCATTTGTCGGCTTATCCGCAACTTGACTGGCCAGGAATATCTAAAAGATTTGTCGAATCATTAGGGCTGACCTATGCGCCGATGACAACACAAATAGAGCCGCACGATTATATCGCCGAGCTGTGCCACAGCCTGTGTCGCTTCAATACCACTTTGATAGACCTGGATCGCGATATTTGGGGTTACATCAGCATCGGATACTTCAAACAAAAAGTAATCGCGGGAGAGGTGGGTTCGAGCACGATGCCGCATAAAGTGAATCCAATAGATTTTGAAAATTCCGAAGGTAATCTTGGCATGGCGAATGCCATGCTTACCCACCTTGCGGAAAAGCTGCCAATCAGTCGGTGGCAACGTGATCTTACGGACTCCACCGTATTGAGAAATTTGGGTGTCGGCTTTGGCTATATGTTGATTGCGGTTGAGTCGACTCTAAAAGGGCTTGGAAAACTCGAACTTAATGCCGCGCGTCTAGCCGAGGATTTGGACAGTAACTGGGAAGTGCTGGCCGAGCCGATCCAAACCGTCATGCGGCGCTATGGGGTTGATCAACCCTATGAAAAGTTAAAAGCGCTCACCCGCGGCACCGGCGGAATCACTCCAGAAACCCTGAAGGTGTTTGTCGAATCTCTTGATATCCCTCAAGCGGCGCGAGACGAACTTCTTGCATTGACACCGGCGTCTTATATCGGCAATGCACAAACCGCTGCTTTGTCGGTGTCTTGACCGAGATCCGACTGTCTAAGCTGATGGCCCAGCGCGGAATGTGTTCACGTCGGGAAGCAGATCGATTTATTGAACAAGGACTGGTTCTTGTGGACGGTGAACCGGTCACGGTATTAGGAACAAAAGTTCTAGCGTCTCAACATATCGAATTAGCCGAGCAGGCGCAAAAGACCCAGTCAGAAAAGATCACGGTGTTGATCAATAAACCAATGGACTATGTTTCGGGCTTACCGGAAGAAGGCTATGAGTCTGCAGTTATGTTGATTCAAAAAGAAAACCGGCAGTCGGCCTGGGATCAGGTTCCGGGACGCCATGGCCTTGCGCCTGCAGGGCGACTGGATATCGATTCCATGGGTTTAATCGTATTTACCAACGATGGCCGTATCGCACGCCAGCTGATCGGCGAAAACACAACGGTAGAAAAGGAGTATCTAATTTGGGTTCGCGGAGAAATTACTGAGGACAAACTGGAATTACTTCGACACGGTCTTTCTCTGGATGACAAGGCACTAAAGCCCGCAAAGATTGATCTACTCAAAGGCTCGCAGATTCGTATGACATTGCGTGAGGGACGTAAGAGACAAATCAGACGAATGTGTGATCTCGTAGATTTAAAAGTTTCTCGACTGATTAGAGTGCGCATTGGCAATGTCGCACTTGGGGATCTGGAAACCGGCAAATGGCGATTATTGCAGCCTGACGAATCGTTCTGATGCCCTCACTCTATAACACTATCAGGCCACTCCTTTTTCAGCTGCCTGCTGAAACCAGTCACGATCTTGTTATTAATAGCCTCGCCAGGATTAACAACAGCCGTCGACTGCTTTCACTGATTGAAAGTCGATTCGGTAGTGCGGTGCCGACGCTACCAGTGGAAGTAATGGGAATTCAATTCCCAAATCCGATTGGTCTTGCTGCAGGTCTTGATAAACAGGGCAGCTGTGGAAACGCGTTCTCGGCTATGGGTTTCGGATGGGTTGAAATGGGCACGGTAACACCCGAACCGCAAGCCGGAAATGATAAACCCCGGATGTTTCGTCTCAAGGAACATCAGGCAATTATTAATCGTATGGGCTTCAACAGTTGTGGATTACAACAGTTTCTTGAAAATGTTGTATCGACAAAGCCCGACATAGTTAAAGGAATTAATATCGGCAAGAATGCCAAGACGCCAATAGAAAAAGCGGCAGATGATTATCTCGTCTGTATGGAAGCGGTGTATCGACATGCCGATTACATTACGGTGAATATTTCTTCACCCAATACGCAAAATCTTCGGGCGTTGCAAAACGATAAAGCGCTGGATATATTGCTTGCTGCGATTGTTACTAAACGGCGAGCGCTCGCGGATCAATCCGGAAAAAAAGTCCCATTAGTTTTAAAGATCGCCCCAGATCTTGATAGTGATCAAATAGAACTGATCGCCAGTCTGGTACAAATCCATGGAATCGATGCTGTCGCCGCAACCAATACAACCATAGACAAAACGACCGTTGCAGACCACCCCAGAGGAAATGAAAACGGTGGCTTAAGCGGTGCACCGGTGCGTGGTCAGTCAACCTGGGTAATTACCGCCCTGGCAAAGGCTCTACAAGGATCAGTGCCAATTATTGGTATGGGCGGAATAGACAATCCTGCAGACGCGGTTGAGAAACTGAAGGCAGGCGCTTCTTTATTACAGCTCTACACCGGGTTTATCTACAAAGGTCCAAAATTAATTCAGGATATCGTAATGTCGCTAAAACAAGAATGTAACGAGCAAGCTTTTATTCAGTGGCTTAACCTGCAGCACCATAGGAATTAACCCGATGGAAGCAATTGACTTCCAAACTGATTTTTCTCCTCGCTATGGAGAGCTGGTAGAAGTTGCGCCGGGCATCCGCAGGATCGTGGCCAACAACCCGGGGCCGTTTACCGGTCCAGGCACTGGAACATACATTGTTGGAAATGGTGAAGTCGCCGTGATAGATCCTGGTCCGATGATGCCTGAACATGTTGAAGCAATACTGTCTGGACTCAAAGGTGAACATGTTAGCCATATTATCGTCACCCATACCCACACGGATCACTCTCCCGCATCAAGATTGTTGCAACAAAAAACAGGCGCGGGGATATTTGCCTTTGGTCCACATGCTGACCTAGACGCTGGGGCGTTGGAAGGTGGCGTCGATCGCGATTTCAAACCGGATTTTACGGTTGTAGATTCCGAGGTCATCGAAGGCAAAGATTGGCAGCTGCAAGCCATTCATACGCCTGGACATTGTTCTAACCACCTGTGCTTCGCAATAAGCGAAGCCGACGCGTTATTTTGCGGTGATCAATTAATGGCGTGGGCGACGCCGGTCATATTGCCGCCCGATGGCAGCATTGCAGACTATATTAATAGTCTTAAACATCTCTCCACTCGAGCGGAATCCACCTTCTATCCAACCCATGGATTACCGATTGAGAACCCCAAGAAGCTGATCGCTGCATTTATCCAACATCGTCTCGATCGCATAGAGCAGGTAAAAGGTGCATTGAGTCAGGGTGTGAATACGCTAACCAACTTACGTAAACTGCTTTATAAAGACATCCCCTCGTCTCTCTATGCAGGCGCCGAGCTTTCGTTGCTGGCGTCACTCGAGTATCTGGAACACCAGGGTTTGGCAGCTAAAACGGTGGAACCTTCTTCACAATCCCAACAATGGCAGTGGATTGTTTAGTAGAAAAAGTGTGGCAAGCGCTTTACACTGCGCTTGTGTATACAGAAGTCGACGTCCAACTTGAAAAGGTATAAAAAGTGAACTCGGAGTCACAAGATTCAGATCGATATTCTTCTGACAATAATATTTCTAGTCGTCATAGTGGATGGGTTAAAAACCTGATTCTGTGCGTTAGTGTTTTTATGGTGATGTTTGCGGTAGCACCAAACTTTGCCCAAGAGTATTTAAAGAATAATAGTGATGCGCCTGCGCAGACGGTGTCTGACCTGGACGAGCGAACCGGTCTATCTAAAGAACAGATTCGACAAACTTTAATTGAAGTATTAAGCGAGTCTTCAAACAAAGATAATCCGCAAAATAACGCTGAAGGCAGCGCTTATGACGAAGTTTCTTATGAGCAAGGCTTAATCAGCGACTGGGAACAGACCCGCACTAATGTGCTTGGTGAGAAGATCGCGCGATTTGTGCGAAAGTTTCCAGATTATCCTCGCGACTTTACACGGGCAATGGCTCAAGCAACCAATCCGGAGTCCGGTTGGTCAGGCATGCGTGTCGCCAGCACTATTCTCATGGTGTTTATACTGGCGTTAGTCTTGGAGCAAATTACTACCCGCAAACTGCTTCGAAGACTATATCAGTATGTAGATACTCGAGACAAAACCCTATCGCTGAAATTTAAATTCATATTTATTCGTATCCTGGTACAGCTGATTGGCGTGGCGGTGCTTGCCCTTGTGACTTATTCCGCTGTGATTTATTTCAGAAGCGAGAATCGTTTTTTCGAACTACTCTTCAATGAGCTAGCGGCGGCGTTGATCATGTTTCGATTGTGGATGATTCTGCTAAGAAATATTTTTTCTCCCAGGCGCCCTACCCTCAGACCTATTCCTCTCGACGATAGCTCGTCAGAAAGATTACATAACTGGTTTTTGGTGTTCTTTTTCATCATTGAATTTAGTGATGCAATGTTCACTTATCTGACAAAAGCTGGGATGCATGAAGCGCTGTTAAACGGACTACTCATACCCTATACGCTGTCGTTGAACCTGATTATTCTGAGTCGCGTTTGGTCGATGCGGAAAAAGATTACTGGAATGTTTGTAACTGAAACAGAGAATGGCGAACAGCAGGCAATCGTCCGGGATTTCTTCATGGTTGCGTGGCCTTTTCTCTTTACCGCCTGGCTTTTGGTGCTTTGGGTGCTTTGGCTCTACAAAGCGTTCGTTGGAGAATGGGAAGAGGCTGGGTTTGTTAGTATTAGCTGGTGGATTACTTTAGCGTTCTTTGTGGCGGATCGTATTTTCTTCGGTCTTTTGAAAAATGTAGACAAGCTTACCTGGCTCGAAAGCCCACATTTTGAGCAACGATCCGCGCGTTTTGTTCGGGTAGTACAAACTGGCTTTAGGCTGCTAATGGTCGCTGTTGCAGTCTATATGCTGAGCCTAGCCTGGGGACTGTCCAGCGGTCCGATTATAAAAAATGAGCTTGTTAGCCAATTTATTTCTCATGGCATCGATCTACTGGTTATCGCAACCATTACCTACATCATCTGGGAGTTTTTCAACGCAGTAATTGAACGGCAGCTTCCAAAGGAGATGGGTGTGCTGGAATCTCTCGAAGGTGAAGGCGGTGGCGCAGGCGCTACTCGTGCAGAAACCTTGTTACCAATGACGCGTTCATTTCTCACGGTCATCTTGGCGGCTTTTGTCATACTTTCTGTATTAAACACATTGGGCATTGCGATCACACCTCTACTTGCCGGTGCTGGTGTAGTCGGTATCGCCGTTGGTTTTGGCGCCCAAAAGCTGGTTCAGGATGTATTGAGCGGTATCTTTTTTCTTATCGATGATGCGTTCAGAAAGCACGAATATATTGAAATAGAAGAATTGCGGGGAACCGTTGAAAAAATTTCGCTCCGCTCTATGCAACTGCGTCACCACCTTGGTGCCGTGCAAACCATTCCCTATGGTGAAATTAAAACAGTCAAAAACTTAAGTCGTGACTGGGTGACGATGAAGCTTGAGTTACGATTGTCTTATGACACAGATATTGAACAGGTCAGAAAGATAATAAAGAAGGTTGGACAGGAGATGTTGGAAGATCCAGAGCTAGGTCCAAACTTTATTTTGCCACTGAAATCTCAGGGAGTTATGCGGGTGGAAGAATCTGCTTTGATTGTCAGAATGAAATTCACTACCAAGCCGGGAGAGCAATGGGTTGTAAGGCGCGAAGCTTACCGAAAGGTGCGCGACGCTCTGGCGAAAGGCGGTATCTTTTTCGCCCATCGTGAAGTCAGGGTTCGACTTCCAGACGATCAGATGTCAAACGCGACGCCTGAGCAAAAAGAGGCCATCCGCGAGACGGTTGCAAAAGCTGGCGCGGCTGCCGATTCAGCCGAAGCTAATGACGCACAAAAGCGTGAGAAAACAGACTACGATAACGATATGTGACGATACGGAATTCACGCTGTTTTCAACCCTGGAGGTTGATCATATTGTGAAGTTATTTTTCAAGGAGAAGACTAGTGAACACAATTGTCGATTTTTGCCATAAAAACTATGTTCGTCTTAAAGGTAAGTCTGTCACTGTATTATATCTCGCTGCTATTTTTGCTTTAGCAAATTCCAACATTGGCTATTCTCAAAATGAATTTGTTCCCGAGCTTCAACCAAGTCCAGCGTATCAGCCTGAGGAAGTTGTGGGAATTCAAATGCGCGCGCTCGCGAACAATGACAAACCATTTTCTAACGCAGGCATAGAAATTACCTTTCGATTTGCCTCTCCCAAAAACAAACAAAGCACCGGTCCAATAGAACGCTTTACCGGATTATTTAGTCACCCCGCCTATCGATCAATGCTCAATCACTCCAAGCTGGAAATTGGTGAAGCAGAGATTCGAGATAATCAAGCGAGAGTGCCGGTCAAAATTGAAACCAATGATGGTAAAAGTTTGATTTACCTGTTTGAGCTAAGTCAGCAGAGCGCAGCGCCATATCTAAATTGTTGGATGACCGACGGGGTCACACCGATCGATATTTCGAATTCTGACACACCAGTGGTTTTATAAGAACGACTCTTACACTCAAACCAGGCTAACTAGAAAATTTGTCTTTCTTTCTATTAACAGCGGTATCAAAGCGCTCTTTGTCAATGATAAACCGCTCGTGGGTACCACGAGAGATCACCCCCTCTTCATCTTGCCCCTCGACTTTGAACAAAAGACGTTTACCGTCTATTTCGATTAATTCAACTTTTGCAACCACCTCAACCCCTGCAGGCGTTGCAGCCTCATGACTAAAATTAACATGGGTACCAACAGTCTGCTCTCTTGGCCAATCTATATGGGGAATCACCGCTTTCAAACAGGCCCACTCCAAGAACCCAACCATAAACCCAGTGGCAAAAACCTCTGGCATTTCCTGAAACTCAGGCGCCTCCGGGTAGAGCGCCGGAACTAATTTGTTTTTGTTTACAGTGAATTTATGTTCATAGGTCATGCCTACCTTTAGCGAAGCCTTCATTTCACGTTTCTCTATAAAATTAATTCTGTTCCGGGTCGTAAGAAAAGCGGGACTCCCGAGCGCCATTGACCTCCACCGTTTCCTCAAACATCTCAAGAGGTCTTACCCAAAGCTCTTTTTCACCATACAAAGGTCGGTAAACCACCAAAGATTCTTCTGTTTCCGAGTGGCGTGCTACACCAAGGACTTCATAAAACTTCCCTTTGTAATGTCGATATCTACCCAGTTTCATTAAGCGCCCTCTTTTTTGTTTACGATACCAATCTCATATCCTTCAAGCTTAACCGTATCACCTACATGTAACTTCTTGCGCTTACGCAGCTCGACTTCTCCATTGACTGTGACCAAACCTGCAGAAATCAAAGCCTTGGCTTCACCTCCTGTAGACGCACCTCCCTCCAGCTTCAGCAGTTTGTAAAGCGCTATATATTCTCCTTCCAAACAGAAATGAATCATTAAGTATCTTCTACCAGACTCATTGATCTGCCATCTCCCATCATTTCAACGTCGGAAAAATCTTCTATACGTACGCCATCCAGACATGCAACGTTGAAACCAAACTCTCCAGGGTTACTTCGCCTTTGATGATGGGTGTAAATACCGCAGTGCTTACAAAAATAGTGTTTGGCAATTTTCATGTTCCACTGATAAAGGGAAAGAGACTGCTCTCCTTTAGTGACGGTTAACGCTGATATGGGAACACCCGCCATTATCGCGCCCTTGCGACTACAGAGAGAACAGTTGCAGCGTCTCAGCTGCTCCAAGCCGTTCTCTAGTTGCACCTCGAATTCCACTGCGCCGCAATGACAGCGTCCTGCTTTTATTTCAGCCATGTCTCACTCCAAATCGAATATTGCAATCAAAAAAGTCGTTAGCCATTGATAACTACTTTTAATTCAGGAGAAGTCAATTGTCTCTCAAGCATCGATAATTGTTGCTTATATTTCTCCATGTTTGCCCTCTTAACATGCCCAAATCCTTTGATCATTTGTGGCAAGCTGACGATCTCTACAAAGCGTGCGTAATTTTCTTCGTTGATTTTGTCCAGGTTTTTATTTACCAGGCTTTCAAAATCTGTGATCAGCTCTCGCTCGCATTGGCGTTCTTCTGTTTTTCCAAACATGTCCCAACGCCCGCCCCGCAAAGATTTCATTTTCGCCAGCATCCGAAAAATCGACAGGGAAAATCCGGGCAGCTTACGTTTTATTGGCAAGCCGTCAAACTCGCTTATTTTAGATATGACTGGTGGTGCCATATGGAAATTGATTTTAAAGTTTCCATCAAATTGCTTATTGAGTCCTTCAAGAAACTCTGGATGCGAATATAGTCGCGCTACTTCATATTCGTCTTTATAAGACATTAATTTAAACAAGCTCTTCGCATAAGCAATGGAGAGTTCACCGAATTCTTCCTTAAGATCACTTTGCGCAACATGGTCTACCGACTTTCGATATCTGTCCGCCCATTGGGTATCCTGATACTCCACCAGGAAGTCGTATCGCCAGGACACAATATCCTCGAGCCTGGTTAATGCACTATCTGGCTGTACTTTATTACCAAGCTGGCTCAACACTGCTTCGAGATTCACAACAGCACGACGTCCCCATAAGAAAGCAGACTGGTTAAGATCTATCGCAACACCGTTAAGTCGGATCGCCTCATTGATTGCATCTGAGGACACCGGAACAAAGCCCCTTTGATAAGCATATCCAAGCAAGAATAAATTACTCGCTATGGTGTCTCCTAACAGGTCTCGAGCTATTCTCGTAGCGTCGACAAACTCAGCATTTCCTTTGCCTGCCTCTTGTTCAATCGCTGCTTGTAACTCAGAAGTTGGAAACGAATAGTCTTGATCATGAATAAAGTCTGCGGTAGCCGTTTCATAACTGTTTATTATCGCTTTAGACCTGGTTTTACCCAATCTGGCTAATGCATCCGCGCTTGCAGATACCACTAAATCGCATCCAAGCAATAGATCTGCATCGCCATCAGGAATACGCACTGCATGAATTTGATTTTGTTCGGTTGCAACCTTTACGTGGCTCACAACAGAACCAAATTTTTGTGCAAGGCCCGTCTGGTTTAAAGTAGAACACCCTTTTCCTTCGAGATGCGCTGCCATTGCGACAATAGAACCTACGGTTAAAATACCCGTTCCGCCTATTCCAGTAACCAACATATTCCAGGGCTGATCAAGTGCTGCAATCTTCGGCTCTTTCACAACAATTTCAAGATCTGCACTTTTCACCACCGCCTCGGGCTTTCGAAGCGTTGCTCCTTCAAGGGTCACAAAACTCGGACAAAATCCGTCTACACAACTTAGATCTTTGTTGCAGGCATTCTGGTCTACCTGGCGTTTTAAACCGAGCTCGGTAGATTTCGGAATGATAGAGAGACAGTTAGATTTACTACTGCAGTCGCCACAGCCTTCGCAAACCGCAGGGTTAATATAGACGTGTGTATCGCTTTCTGCCATTAAGCCGCGCTTTCGTCTGCGTCGCTTTTCCGATGCACAGGTTTGATCAAATATAATGACGGACGTACCCTTAACTTCTCTGATTTCAGTTTGCAGTTGTGCGTAATCTCTTTTTGGATGCAGCGTGATATCGCGTTGCTGCGACAGCTGGTCGCGGGCTTGGTCAACGTCCTCTGCAACTACCGCGATTCTTTCGATACCCTCGGCGCGCACTTGATCCACAATCTGCGAAAGGGTTAAGGAGCCATCGACAGATTGTCCGCCAGTCATTGCGACCGCATCGTTATAGAGAATTTTATAGGTGATGTTCACACCGGAGGCTATCGCCGCGCGAATCGCAAGAATGCCGGAATGAAAGTAAGTGCCATCGCCAATGTTTTGAAAGATATGTTTGGTCTTTACAAAGGGAGCCTGTCCTATCCAGGAAGCACCTTCTCCCCCCATCTGGGTGAACAGCTCGGTATTGCGATCCATCCATTTAACCATGTAGTGACAGCCGATACCGGCATGAGCAATACTGCCGTCCGGAACCTTGGTCGAACTATTATGTGGACAACCTGAACAAAAATATGGCGTTCGCGTGAGTGCCGCTGGCGCTCTGGTTAAACGCCGTTCTTTACGGTCTAAAAACTCCAATCGTTCACGAATCTGCTCGCTGTCATAAAACGCCAGAACCCTGCTTCCAATTGCTCGGGCAACCATTGCTGGTGTCAGTTCGGAAAGATTACTAACCAAAACATTGCCGTTTTCATCAAACTCTCCAATCACTCTTGGACGATCCGATACCGGCCAATTGTAGAGCTGACCTGTGATCTGGTCTTCAATAACACTGCGTTTCTCTTCAACCACCAATATCTCGTTTAGACCACGCGCAAACTCGTGAAATGTCACCGGTTCAAGAGGCCAGCTCATACCCACTTTAAACACGCGGATACCGATTGAAGAGGCGGTCTGATCATCAATTCCCAGACTGTTAAGCGCCTCCATCACATCCATATGTGATTTACCACTGGTAACAATTCCCAGTCGCGGTGTCGGACTATCAAGCGTTACTCTATTTAATCGATTCACTCGAGCGAAGTTCCTTGCCGCATAAATTCGATGTCTATGCAGCAACTCTTCCTGCTCAAGTGGTGTCGCTGGCCATTGTGCATTGAGGCCGCCTTCAGGCATATCGAAATCGGTGGGCAAACAAATTTGCACTCTATCCGGCGATAAATCCGCGGAGATTGCAGAATCCATATTCTCAGTAATTGCTTTTAAACCAACCCAGCAGCCGCTGAAGCGGGATAGTGCCCAGCCGAATAAACCGTAATCAAGAACATCTTGGACGTTCGAAGGATTTAACACCGGCACAGCCGCACCGATAAACATATGCTCGCTCTGGTGCGGGACAGTTGAGGATTTACAGGCATGATCATCGCCGGCTACCGCCAGCACACCGCCATACTTGGCGGTTCCATAATTATTAGCATGTTTGATCACGTCCATGCTGCGATCTACGCCTGGCCCCTTGCCATACCACATAGAAAAAACACCGTCGTATTGCGGGTCAGGCAAAACGTCTATTTGTTGGGTCCCCCATACAGCTGTCGCCGCAAGATCTTCATTGACCCCAGGATTAAACTTAATATTGTGCTCGGCTAGTTGCTTACTCGCTTGATTCATAGACATGTCTAATGTCCCCACTGGCGAGCCACGATAACCAGAGACATAGCCAGCGGTATTTAAGCCAGCCTGCAGATCTTTTTGGTGTTGTAACAGAGGTAATCTGACTAGTGCTTCTATTCCAGTCAGGTAGGCACGATCTTTTTGTAGATCATATTTGTCAAGTAATGAGACGTTATAACGCATGATTGAATACTCCAGCGATGCTGTACACAGCAATTTTTATGTTTGTTACCGAATCTTTGTCGATTCGATAGCTGTGTGCTCAGCGTGTTGTCGGGAAAAGGTAATTTCTGCCAACATCAACTCTGCGTACGGTTAACGCCTAGTCGACTGACCCATCATACTGTGACAACAAATATTTGCAACCAGACAATCTTCAGTTTGAGGATATAATGTGCGCCTTTCTGATTATCACTGCCATTCAGTCATGTTTACAAGTTCAATGCATTTCGCTCTAGGCGAAGAAATCGACGCTCTAAGAGAGATGACGCATCGCTTTGCGCAAGATGAGATCTCGCCCCTAGCTGCGGACATTGACAAACATAATGCCTTTCCATTGACGATGTGGAAACGTCTTGGAGAATTGGGATTATTAGGTATTACCGCAGAATCAGAATATGGTGGCTCTGGTATGGGGTACTTGGCTCATGTTGTGGCGATTGAAGAAATTAGCAGAGCCTCTGCGTCAATTGGTCTTTCATACGGCGCGCATTCCAACCTTTGCGTTAATCAGTTACGTCGCAATGGCACTGAAGAACAAAAGCAGCGTTACCTGCCCAATCTATGCAGTGGTGAACATATCGGTGCACTAGCGATGTCAGAACCGGGATCCGGTTCAGATGTTGTATCGATGAAGACACGTGCGGAAAAAAAGGGGGACCGGTATATTTTAAACGGCAATAAAATGTGGATCACCAACGGACCCGATGCTGATACCTTGATCATTTACGCAAAAACAGATCCAGCAGGTGGCTCAAAAGGCATCACCGCGTTTATTGTAGAGAAAAATTTTAAGGGTTTCTCCACTGCTCAAAAGTTGGACAAGCTGGGAATGCGTGGATCCAATACTTGCGAACTTGTATTTAATGATTGTGAAGTCCCCGAAGAAAATGTGTTGGGTGAAGTGGGTTGCGGTGTAGGTGTTTTAATGTCTGGGCTCGACACTGAAAGGGTGACCTTAGCTGGAGGCCCTCTTGGAATCATGGCGGCTTGTATGGATATAGTTATTCCCTACGTCCACGAACGTAAGCAATTTGGCGAAGCAATTGGCACCTTCCAGTTAATGCAAGGTAAGTTAGCCGACATGTATACAACAATGAACGCCTGTCGTTCCTATGTCTATATGGTTGCCGCGGCCTGTGATCGCGGTGAAACAACCCGTAAAGATGCGGCAGGATGTATTTTGTATAGCGCTGAAAAAGCAACGCAGATGGCATTGGAAGCAATTCAATCACTGGGCGGCAATGGTTATATTAATGAATATGCAACCGGAAGATTGTTGCGTGATGCAAAGCTTTATGAGATTGGTGCCGGCACCAGCGAGATACGCAGAATGTTGATTGGTCGAGAACTGTTTGAAGAAACCATCTAACCACCTTCTTTGATGACTATTATTAAATCGGCAATTTCTCCGAATTCGGCAGCATTTTCGGAAAACAAGAAGAAAATGGCCGCGGCCATTGCCGAAATTGAAGACGCTGCAAATACTTCCATGGAGGGCGGCGGCAAAGGTCCGCAAAAGCGGCATCTTGACCGCGGTAAATTACTGCCGAGAGATCGTGTCCAGGCTTTAATCGATCCTGGATCGCCGTTTCTGGAAACGGGTTTATTTGCGGCCCATAACATCTATGACGGCGCAGCGCCAGGAGCCGGACTGATTACAGGCGTCGGCAATATCGAAGGTCGGCAATGTATGATTGTTTGCAATGATGCAACAGTTAAAGGTGGTACCTACTATCCATTAACCGTAAAGAAGCATCTGCGTGCGCAGGAAATAGCGGCTGCGAATCATCTACCCTGTGTCTATCTTGTTGACTCTGGTGGCGCTAATCTGCCCAATCAGGACGAAGTTTTTCCAGACCGCGATCATTTTGGCCGTATCTTTTTTAATCAAGCTAATATGTCTGCCCAGGGAATCGCGCAAATCGCTGTGGTAATGGGCTCCTGCACTGCCGGGGGCGCCTATGTACCTGCGATGTCCGATGAATCAATCATTGTTCGCAACCAGGGAACAATTTTTCTCGCAGGTCCTCCGCTGGTTAAAGCGGCGACCGGAGAGGTTGTAAGTGCCGAAGACCTAGGTGGAGCGGATGTCCATACCCGCCTTTCTGGGGTATCTGACCATCTTGCTGAAGACGACCTTCATGCGCTGGAACTTGCACGTAGAGCTGTTGCCAATTTAGCAACAACCACAAAAGAAATGGGATTGTCCGAGGTGGAACCCCCCAGATATGACCCGGAAGAATTGTATGGTGTTATTCCGGCAGACCCTAGGCAACCATATGATGTGCGGGAAATCATTGCTCGAATCGTGGATGGCTCACGATTCGATGAGTTTAAAGCCAGATATGGCACCACGCTGGTTTGTGGTTTCGCAATGATTCACGGCATTAAAGTTGGAATCATTGCGAACAATGGTGTTCTGTTTTCCGAGTCATCCTTAAAAGGAACACATTTTGTTCAGCTCTGTTGTCAACGTAAAACTCCTTTACTGTTTTTACAAAACATCACCGGATTCATGGTCGGGCAGCAATATGAAACCGGCGGCATCGCTAAAGATGGCGCAAAGCTTGTAACTGCTGTAGCCACCGCGCAAGTCCCCAAACATACGTTAATCATTGGTGGCAGCTTCGGCGCTGGTAACTACGGTATGTGCGGCAGATCTTATGACCCGCGTTTCCTCTGGACGTGGCCGAATAGTCGGATTAGTGTGATGGGAGGAGAACAGGCGGCTGGGGTCTTGGCCACCGTAAAACGTGACGGTATAGAGCGAAAAGGAGGCAGCTGGAGCGCCGAGGAAGAGTCAGAATTCAAACAGCCCATCGTTGACCAATTTGAACACCAGGGTCACCCACTGTACGCCTCGGCAAGGTTATGGGATGACGGCATAATCGACCCTGCGCGTACTCGAGACGTGCTCGGATTGTCTCTCGCGGCAAGTTTAAACGCGCCCATCGCGGACAGCCGTTTTGGGCTATTTAGAATGTAATCCTGGGATCATGTGAGCACAGCTATGATTCAAAAAGTACTGATCGCTAATCGAGGAGAGATTGCCTGTCGCATTATTAAGACGCTTGATCGATTGGGAATTCGCTCAATCGCCGTATATTCAGACGCTGATCGAAATGCGCTGCATGTCTCCATGGCGACCGAGGCGATACATATTGGACCGGCGGCAGCCAGCGAAAGCTATTTGAAAATAGCGAACATTGTTAATGCAGCAAAACAAACCGATGCTGACGCCGTACATCCGGGATACGGCTTTCTCTCCGAGAATCCCGAATTTGTGCGCGCGCTGCACAACGAGAACATTGTATTTATCGGGCCAGACTCTGATTCAATCGAGGCGATGGGGCTAAAGGATGCCGCAAAGGCAATGATGATAGAGGCTAATGTTCCAGTGGTGCCTGGTTATCATGGAGAAAATCAGGATGCCGCATTTTTAGCGTCCGAAGCAGAAAAGATAGGTTATCCGGTATTGATCAAAGCCCGCTCCGGCGGTGGCGGTAAAGGCATGCGCAAGGTTGATCATGCCAATGATTTTGCATCGGCACTAGCCAGCGCACAGCGAGAAAGCATGGCAAGTTTCGGCGACCAGAGCGTGTTAATCGAGAAATTCGTGTCTTCACCGCGACATATTGAAGTACAGATTTTTGGGGATCGTCATGGAAATGTGGTTCATCTCAATGAGCGCGACTGCTCTTTACAAAGACGACATCAGAAAGTAATTGAAGAAGCACCTGCTCCGGGCATGACTGCGGAGATGCGAGCGGAAATGGGCAAAGCAGCGGTGGCTGCTGCTCGTGCGGTGAACTACGTTGGGGCTGGAACCGTTGAGTTTATCGTCGATGCAAGTGCTGGCTTACGCACGGACCATTTCTACTTTATGGAAATGAATACGCGCTTACAGGTTGAGCATCCAGTAACTGAATTGATTACGAATACTGACCTTGTAGAATGGCAGATTCTGGTTGCTGAAGGAAAGCCGCTGCCGCTGAAACAAGACGATATATCTCTCGCTGGGCACGCGTTTGAAGCGCGCATTTACGCCGAAGATCCAGACAATGAATTTCTCCCCGCAACGGGTACTTTGTCACGGCTATCGTTTCCTCAAGCCGCCAGAATTGATACCGGGGTACAACAAGGGGATCAGATATCGCCGTTCTATGATCCAATGATTGCAAAACTAATTGTTTCTGGAGATAGCCGAGACCAAGCGCTTCAAAAGTTAAAGGTTGCTTTATCAAAGACGCATATTGGTGGTTGTATAACGAACGTCGGGTTTTTAGGTCGGCTATGTGCTACCCGTGAATTTGAATCTGGTTTGGCGACCACGGCGCTCATAGAAAACAACCAAACGCAATTGCAACGACCCGATATTCCTGATGAAGTATGGGTCATTGCGTCACTATCTCACCTTGGTCTACTCGACAACTCCTACTCCTCCTCGCCCTGGATTAGTCTCAAAGCATGGAGAAATTGGGGCAAGAGTAATCAAACTATTCGTCTCTCCTATGACACTCGAATATTTGAGATAAAAACAACCGTTGATTCAGCTGAAGCTGTCACACTGCAGTTACACGAAAAATCTTTTCTTATATCTAATATCCGGATCAGTGATGGTCAGAGTGAAAGCGCAACCTTTGACATTAATGGCCGAAATATCAAGGCTTATTGGCTTACAAAAACAAACAATATTTCTGTTTTTTATCAGGGAGAAGCCTGGACAATTTTATTTGACAACGCATTGGAACGAACAAAAGATGCCGGCTCAATCGGCGATGAAGTTATCGCGCCAATGCCAGGAAATATTATTGAAACTAAAGTTGATATTGGCGACAGCGTAGCCGAGGGTGATATCCTTATTCAGTTGGAAGCAATGAAAATGGAACATTCACTGCTAGCAGAACGAACTGGTGTTGTAAAAGAAATCAATGTGCGTGTTGGAGATCAGGTTGAAGCAGGAGCCGTCCTGTTAAGTCTCGAACCATCAAATGAGAGTGCGTCATGAGTGAATTTGTCCAGATTTTTGAAGTGGGCCCGAGAGACGGTCTACAAAATGAAAAAGCAAAGATAAAGCCTGAACCAAAGGTACAATTGGTCAACATGCTGTCTGAAGCGGGCTTTAGTAAAATCGAAGTAACCAGTTTTGTTTCTCCAAAATGGGTGCCGCAAATGAAAGATGCGCCGATAGTGATGGGAGGAATCGAGCGACATCAAGGCGTAACCTACGCAGCACTTACACCTAATAAGATGGGCTATCAGTTTGCGCAAAAAGCGCAGGCAGACGAAGTGGCTATTTTTGCTGCGGCCTCTGAATCTTTTAGTCAACATAATATCAACTGCAGCATTGCCGAAAGTCTGGAACGTTTTATTCCGGTTCTTGAGCTCGCAAAGCAAGACGGTAAACTGGTACGCGGTTATATTTCTTGTGTTGTCGGCTGTCCTTATGAGGGAGAAATTAATCCCGCTGCAGTCGCAGAAATCACCGAGAAGCTACTTGCTTTAGGGTGTTATGAAGTGTCTCTTGGTGACACCATAGGCAGCGGCACTCCTGAAACTATTGCCAAGATGCTTGAGACAACGCTTGCAATTGCACCGGCAGAGAAGCTCGCCGGTCACTATCACGATACGAGTAACAATGCGCTGGATAACATTGCAGTGAGTCTGGATATGGGAATTCGCACTTTCGATTCTGCAATTGGTGGCTTGGGGGGTTGCCCTTATGCGCCGGGAGCCAAAGGAAACGTATCCACCTCAAAGGTCGTAAAACTGTTGCATGAGAAAGGCTTTACAACCGGTATCGATGTATCTGCTTTGGAGTCTATCGAAGTATTTGTCGCGGAAATGTTAAAGCAGAAGCCTGATAAAAAGAAACCGTTACATTGAGATCTGGTATTTCAGCTTCTAAGTCCAACCAATATAGCCACCTGCAACCTTTATCGGATTAGTCTAACAGGGTACTAATAATTGGCGGAATAATAAAACTAGTTTGGATTAGCTGCTCATCCACGATTCTTGCTGAAGGAACAATCTGTCGAATAAAATTGCTTCCCGCAGATACCCTTGCCCAGACTCCGTAGGTTTCCAGGTTTGCACACGAGCCAAATCCAAAACTCGTAATGCCTGCCTGCAATGTTCTCCCTAAAACACTCACAAAAAGCGGACCACCGCTATCGCCGAAACATGCGTCACGCCGCAATGCAAGATTGCCAGCACACAACATTCGATCCGTTGTTTCATCCGGATTAACTGCTCGACACCGAGTATTGCTTACAACCGGAAGGTTTACTTCCATTAGGTCACTGGGAAAGAAATTACCAAACCGATCTGTTGAGCCCCAACCAACAGTCGTTGCTAGCGACCCAGCCAGATCAGAATTGCCACCGTACAGCGCCGTAGTTGGTTGGTTAGTTGGCTGCGCAAGTCTCAGCAACGCGTAGTCAAAATCAAAGGTAACGCTGGAAGCTCTAGGGTGTGTAACAATCTGTGCAATATCGATTAACTCGGCAGGAAGTAGAAACAGATCAGTTACTCCCGTTGCAACCTGAATGTCTCTCACTGTAAGACCGTCGACACAATGTGCCGCCGTCAAAACCCAAGATTGATGAATGATAGTACCCGCACAATATTGCCCTAAAAACAAACTACGACCGGCTCGGACTAGCGCTACTGTCGAAGGCCAGCGACCCTCTGCTGAAGGCCGACCACCCACAATACGACCTATTTGATCTTCTCTCTCGACCGTAGCATCGGATTCTTGTGCAACTGCGGTTTCGATATTGAGGAAAACGAAAACGACCGCGACCAGGGCCAGCGCTTGAATAGCGCATCTTTTATAGAATATTTTCAATAGTTTGCTCCATATTTTAGTTATAAGGACTTGAGAAAAGTCCTGAGAAGTTGCACCATCTTGTCACCCCGCAATCCATGTATTTATAAATACTTGGATAAGTCAAAACCAACGACTTAGATAATCCACTCCGATCCGAATCGTCATTTTCCCATGCCCCAATTAAAATTACCAGACTTCAGTCAGCTAGCTAACCGTTTGAATTTAGATAGCGATGACGCCTGGGCCGTTCACGATGAGGCGGTTGCACTAAAACGCAAGGGAGAAGACGTTATCTTGCTTTCAATTGGTGATCCGGACTTTAGAACACCGGAACCCATTGTCGATAATGCAATTAGTCACATGCGAGTTGGCCGCACGCATTACTCACCAGCGTTAGGGGAGCTAAACCTGCGGCGCGCTGTCGCGGACTATGAATCGAGAGTATCTCCCCATCGTTGCACGGTGGAAGAAGTCGCCATCTTTCCTGGTGTAACCGCTGCAATTTATGCAGTCATGTCCTGCTTGCTTGATCCTGGCGATGGTGTGGTGATGATAGACCCAATGTATGTAGGGTATGAACCAATCATGGCAGCGCTAAACGCCAAGCCACAAATTGTGATGGCTACACCAGCAAAGGAGTTTGTTCCAAGTATTGAAGACATTACAAATAAAGTTGATGCAACAACCAAAGTGATTTTCTTGAATACGCCGGCAAACCCCACTGGTGCGATTATGCCGGCAAGCCTGCTCGCGAGCCTCGCAGCTTTTTGTCAAGAGAGAGGAATTTGGCTTGTCTGTGACGAGGTTTATTCCATGTTTACATTCGACCAACCGCACATTTCATTGCGCACAGCGGCTGAGAAACTCGACAACTTAGTGGTGATAGATGGACTATCAAAATCTCATGCAATGAGCGGCTGGCGAATGGGCTGGGCAGTATCACCGCCTGATTTAACCAAGCATTTAGATCACTTTTCTGCAATGTCCATTTTTGGTTGTCCACAATTTATACAAGACGCCGCGGCCTTTGCTTTAAACAATGACGAATACTATGTCAAAGAAATGTGTGATCGATACCAACTGCGTCGGGATAGAGTATGCGAATGTCTCGATCAGATACCTGGTTTAAGCTACCGCAAACCACAGTCCGGCATGTTCATTATGGTGGACGTCTCTACAATAGAAAATGATGATAAGCTGTTCGCCAAAAATCTCCTCGACGCAGAAAAGCTATCGTTGTTGCCAGGCAGTGCCTTTGGTGAGGCGACTCGCGGGCATGTCAGGTTTTCTCTGGTTCAGCCAATGAATATTCTAATGGCCGGTTGCGATCGACTGAGTCAATTTATTGCAGCACGCTAGCTGATCTCTGATGCCCATCCGTATTTATTCCTAACCAAATTTTTGATCTATGACAACTACTGGAGAAAAGTTGATCGAGCTACTCGAAGCATATGGAGTAGAGATCGTATCTGGTATCCCGGGCACCCATACCATTGAACTTTATCGTGGATTAGCGAGTTCGAAATTACGACACGTCACACCACGTCATGAGCAAGGCGCCGGTTTTATTGCGGACGGTTATGCACGAATCACCGGAAAGCCCGCTGCATGTATCACCGTATCTGGTCCTGGAGCCTTGAATATTGCAACAGCAATGGGGCAGGCGTTAGCGGATTCAATACCAATGCTGGTAATTTCGGCCGACAACAAAACTCATCACCTCGGTCTCGGTGAAGGGCGCTTGCATGAGACCCCGGACCTTCAGGCAGCGATGGCACAGTGTAGTCGATGGAGTCATACATTGGCATCTGTTGGCCAGCTACCGGGAGTAATCGCCAGAGCATTTGCTATTTTTCAGAGCGAACGGCCGGGGCCTGTACATATTTCGATTCCGCTGGATATCATTACCGGTGATGCTAGTCATATAGATGGTACGGCGCAGGCGCTTCCGCAACCACCACAACCTCATGCAAACAGCATAGAAGAAGCAGCTAATCGTATAAATGAAGCAGCGAGACCTGTTATCGCAGCGGGTGGAGGCGCAGTCAGCGCGGCAAAGCCTGTTCAAGCTTTGGCGGAAAAAATTGGTGCTCCGGTGACCACAACCCAAAACGCCAAAGGGTTATTGTGTCCGGATCACCCTCTTCTCGTTGGGGGTTGCCCCGCACAGGATCCGATTCAGGCGCTTTATGGTGGAGCAGACTTAGTTGTCGCCATTGGTACCGAATTAGCAGAGACAGATTATGATTTCTTTTTTAATCAGGATTCCCAAATACCAAAAAATCTCGTGCGCTTTGATATTGATCCCAGACAGTTTAGTCGCAACGATGTACCGGCATTAGCTGTACTCGGTGACGCGGGTCAGGCTATCGACGCTTTGCTGCCATTGGTTGAAGTAAAAGAAAACAATGATGGCGCTCGGCGTACGCAACAGACACGTAAGCAATTAACAACAGAAGCACATCCTGGATATCAAAAGCTGTTTGAAACGCTGGTCGATACACTGCCAGATTTGGTGATAATGGGTGACTCTACCCAGCCCACCTATTTCGCTGCGCTACAATATGATGCGCCTTCCCCGAGAAGTTTTACGGCGGCTTCAACCGGCTTCGGTACACTTGGCTTGGCGCTACCCGCTGCAATCGGTGCGAAACTCGCGGCGCCCGATCGACCGGTTGTAGTACTGGTTGGCGATGGTGGATTGCAATTTACAATCAACGAACTCTCTACCGCAATAGAAGCACAAGTGGGGATCACAATTGTCTTGTGGAATAACCAGTGTTACGGTGAGATTGCGCAGAACTTTCGTGATGCTGGCATGGACCCTATCGCCTGCCACATTCACACTCCTGACTTTATTGGTATCGCAAAGGCCTATGGATGCTATGCCGAATCGGTCACAAATCACGATCAACTAGCCGCTGCTTTGCGGGCAGCGCAAACGCGCAATATTCCGAGCTTGATCGAATTACCCGAAGAGCGTTTTATTTCGCACAAGTAGCAACGGACTGCCGCCAGTTCTCAACAATAGAAACCAGGGCGTCTAAACCATCTGTTAAAGCAGCCGGTCCCGGCTGTAGTATTAACGGCGATTTAATTTCGAAAATCTGATGATTCACAACCGCGGGAATCTGCTCCCACCCTGGGCGAGACGCGACCTGCTCGGGGCGAAACTTTTTACCGCACCACGAACCAACAATAATATCTGGCTCTCTTCTAACCACTTCCAATGGGTCAGCGAGAATACGGTTGACCCCCAGCGATTCTTTGGATTTTTCCGGGAAACAATCTATTCCTCCCGCGATCTCGCCAAGTTCCGACACCCATTGAATGCCAGTAATTAATGGATCGTTCCATTCCTCAAAATAAATTTTTGGCCGTTGTGATGTTTTATTCGCTGCTTGTTGCAAGGCCGCTATCTTTTTAGTTATTGGCAATAGCCATTCTTTCGTCTTCTCAACTGCGCCCACCATCGCACCAACCTGACTGATCATCGAAAGAATTTCATCTACTGATCTTTGGTTGAAGATATAGACGTTCACCCCCTTCCGAATCAGCTCTGCTGCGATATCCGCTTGTAGATCCGAAAAGCCAATGACTAAATCAGGATTAAGGTCGAGTATTTTGTCTATCTTGGCAGAAGTAAATGCAGAGACTTTTGGTTTTTCCTTACGCGCTCTAGGGGGTCGCACAGTAAAGCCTGAAATTCCAACTATTCGATCCTCCTCTCCAAGCAAATAGAGAAGCTCGGTAGATTCTTCCGTCATACAAACAATACGTTTTGGATAATAGTCTTTCATTTCTGTCGTTTTAATCAAGTTTCACTGTCTTTTTTCTCACCACGATTGCGGCGGCGATTAGACTGATCACCGCAAGCATTGAAGGCAATAGAAAACTACCGCTTTGATCTACCAGAAATCCTGCGACAGCAGGCCCGATAATTTGTCCTACCCCAAAAGCAGCGGTCATCAATGCCAAGGTACGTTTTGCATTTACACTTGCCCTTCTCCGCGCCTCAACTAAACCAAGCGCCGTAATACCCATAAATGTCGCACCTAAGCACACAGCAGAGAATATCAAGCCCGTGATGTGGGTGATCAAAACACTCGACGCCACCCCAACTGCGAGCACTAGAGTTGCAATAGAGAATGCAACAACATTACTGACTTTCGCAGCCAAACGATTCCATAGTCCAATCGAAGGAATTACCGCGATACCAACGATAACCCAAACTAAAATCTCGACCTCCAATGAAAACCGAGAATCTCGAACCAGTTGAACAAGGAACGTCGCAGTAATGACGTAACCAAAACCAAATAGTGCATACGCGGGCAATAAACCACCTAGGTCTTTTATTGGTGACCCCGCTTTGGCGGCAGTACTTTCCACCCTCCTTTCTCGATCAGGCACCAGATGCGCAACCACTAAAGTCGCCAAAAGAGCAACGATACCACTCAATAACCAAGCCCCTTTCCAACCAAGATCTAATATAACCGCTAACCCGGTCAACAAAGCCGCGATCACAATACCGACACCAACGCCGGCAAATAAAATAGCGGTTAGCTCGCCCCTCCCCGATTCAGCTAAGCGCTCGATAATCAACGTCGTCGCAAATACCAAAACCCATGAGCTTACCAACCCACCAATAAACCGTACCGCCAAAAAACCATAGTAGCTATTAAAGAACGCCATCGAAGCAGTGGTGATCGAACTTAAAAACAGCGCTATGAGAAGCCATTTTCGTGCAGAACCATTGAGAAGCGGTGTCGCTGCAATCATCGCTCCCAACAGATACCCAAAAAAATTACTGGAAGCAATCAATCCGGCCTGTGCCTGACTAAGTCCAAGCTGATCCACCATCATGGGGAGAATCGGGGTATAGACAAAACGCCCAATTCCCATTGCAGCAGTCATCGCAAGCATGCCGCCAATAGCCAACAAGAGAGGAGATCTGTTTTGCATAAAAATCACATGTTATTTTAGTTGCATATGGTGAAGCAAAAAGGATAAGTTGCCAATCAATCCCTTCATATTTTTTCAATTATGTACGTCGTCACCGTTGAATTCATTGTCAAAGAGAATTTTCTCGATCTGTTTCACGCTGCCATGATGGAACAAGCTGCTAACTCATTGAAACTCGAGAAAGACTGCCATCATTTTGATGTCGCGATTGCTGAGAATGCGCCCTGCCGTTTCTTCTTATATGAGCTCTACACCGACAAAGTGGCGTTTGATCATCACTTAGATTCTGAGCACTTTAAAATCTTCAATAACTTAGTAACCGAATGGGTATCCGATAAAACAGTACAAGGCTGGAGTTTACAGAGCTAAAGCTTCGTTTATAACAACCACCTTATTTCAACCATGAAAATAAAAAGTATTGAAACATTTACTACCGAGTTTGTCTGCTTTGTAAGAGTTACTACGGAAGACGAGTTAACCGGATTTGGACAAACCGCTCCCTACCACGCAGATATCACGGCCAGGGTTCTACATCGACAGGTAGCACGTTGGGTTCTACATCAAGATGAAAAAAATCTCGATCAGCTTATCCAAACTGTTCTTGAAAAAGAACATAAATTTCCAGGCTCTTATCTACGCCGCGCGCTCGCCGGTTTTGAAACTGCTATTTGGGATTTACGAGGTCGTCGTGAAGGAAAAAGTGTATGCGAGCTTTTAGGTGGCACACCAGGTCCTGTCCGCGCATACGGCTCTTCTATGAGCAGAGAAATCACACCAGCGGACGAAGCGAAACGACTATCCGCTCTTCAAGATAAGTATGGTTTCGACGCTTTCAAATTCCGAATCGGCTCCGAGTGCGGACATGATCAGGATGAATGGCCAGGACGCACCGAAGAGATTGTTCCATTAGTTCGCCAAACTGTAGATTCGTGCACTGAGCTACTGGTGGATGCGAACTCCTGTTACTCGCCAATAAAGGCAATCGAAGTAGGAAAATTATTAGAAGCCAATAACATCGGCCATTTCGAAGAACCTTGTCCTTACTGGGAATATGAGCAAACCAAGCAAGTAACCAAGGCACTGTCTATCGATGTTACGGGCGGGGAACAAGACTGTGAACTACAAAACTGGCAGCGTATGATCACAGAACGTGTCGTAGATATTGTGCAGCCCGATATTTGCTATCTTGGCGGTATGCTTCGCACACTGGAAGTCGCTAAAATGGCGGCCGCGGAAAATATGCCAGTTACACCGCATTGTGCGAATCTCTCGATGGTGACACTTTTCACCATGCATCTTCTTCGTGCCATACCAAATGCCGGCAAGTATCTTGAATTTTCCATTGAAGGACCCGATTATTATCCCTGGCAATACGATTTGTTTACCACCTCTCCTTTTCAAATTGAGAATGGGCAGGCAACGGTTACAAATGCACCCGGCTGGGGAGTTGAAATTCAACAGCAATGGCTAGAAAAATCTTCATACCAGCTCAGTTCTTGAATAAATTAAACGAATAGTGATCGAGCCAATGAGAATCAGATGCTAAAAGTAATCTTTAAACTATGTAACCAATGTCGATGAGAAAACTCACCTACACAGGAAATATACTGTCTGCACTACCCTCGCTGTTAATCGTGCCGCTGGTTCCATTTATCTTTATCTTAATTAGCGGAGAAGGAAAAATCCCGGGATATTTCCACGAATACACGTTGCGAATCCTAATGGTAGCCTATCCTCTTATTTTGGTTGCCTGTTTTTTCGCCACCCTAAAGCTGCTGCGCGCTAATCGCGAACGCACAGCTGCCTGGGTAAGCTTCGTCCCTTTATGTGTTTTTGGGTTGCTTGTTTTAGTATTTATCTATGGCGGAGTAGTGCTTCGTTAATGCAGCTGCCAGCTAGACTCAAACAATTGTGCACTCAAGGTTGCACCAATATCCTTCAGCAGTTTTTTCCAGGCTGATTTTTTAGGAGAATAGAGCACAACTCTCTCTTCTTCAATCACATCTCGAGCGACATCTTTAACTCCTGCGAAGTCATCTATTAATCCCAACTCTTTCGCTCTCTCTCCGCTCCAAAATAGTCCGCCAAAAAGAGATTCTCGGGTGTCCAGTCGATCTCCTCTTCCTTTTTTTACGGCATCTATAAATTGTTGATGTACTTCTTTTAGCATATCTCGCGCATGCTCTACCTGCGTCGGTTCAACGGGTGAAAATGGATCGAGCATCCCTTTATCCTCACCCGCAGTGATCAGTCTTCGCTCAACACCAACTTTTTCCATTACATCAACAAAACCAAACGAATCCATTCGCACACCAATAGAGCCTACGATACTGGATGGGTGTGCGTAAATTGTGTCCGCAGCAACGGCTACGTAGTATCCCCCTGAAGCACAGACGTCAGAAATAACCACATGAAACGGTTTATCAGGGTGCTTATCCTTGAGCCTATAAATTTCCTGATTAATCTTTGCCGCCTGAACCGGTGTTCCCCCAGGACTATTGATCCGCAGAATTACGCCTTTGGTATCTTTAGAGTCAAACGCGCGGCGCAAACTTCCATTAATATCATCGGCGCTGGTGGCATTGGGAGAGATCAACCCATTCAGTTCAATTAAAGCGGTATGCGATCCTTTAGGGACCGTCTCGCCTTTCGCTACCCATGCGAAAACCAGAAAGCCAACATACGCTAACACCAAACCACGGATTACCCAGTTCCATCGCCGTTTGGATTTTCGGTCTTTCAAGTAATCCTTTGCGATGACCGCAAGAATTTTTGTGTTTTCTGCCGCGAGCTTATTGCTGCTATTTAAAGCAGCATTGGTATCACTCTCTGATATTGGCGCCTGAGACGGCTCTTTCTTTTTTCCAAACATCTATCTATACGTTGTGCGCTGAAAGCAAGATGCTGACAGTCAGATTGTTGGTCGCTTAAGCATCCGGTGCAGTGGTTGCGATTACACTGTCTTTGGCTGCAATGGTTTTTAATTGAATTAAATTGTCGAGGCCTTCGATTGAAATACGCTTGCGAAAAACAGCCCAATCGATAAAACACACACAACGAACTACGCCATCAGACTGAATACCATTGGACGGATCTATTCGTCGATTCAACTCCTTCAAACCATCATCAATCCTGAGCTGTTGTCGCGCTAAATACGGCACTTTATCCGGAGTTAGGCCATTGTTTTCAAGCAGAAAAAGATTGATCGCACTATCTATCATCGTATTCGCAATCTCAAACAACTCAAAATCCTGAATGTCCTCGAGATAACTCTTACCTGCTTTTTCTCGTGCATATTTCAGGATAGTACGTGAGTCACTCAATAATAAGTCGCCATCAACCAGATAAGGCACTTTCTTGGTCGGTGAATTTTTTGCGCTAGTGTCATAATCAACTTCGATAAATTCGAATGCGAGATCCTCTTGGCTAAGGGCAATACGACAGTGGCGCACAAATGGAGAAACCAGGCTCCCGTGTAATTTCATCATGATTCGCTAAATGTAGAAGTGTTGAGATTGAGAATCGAGTTTAACAGGCCTTTGCATGGGCAAGGTTCTAATCGCTTCAAATATATTGTCGCATTACTTGGTCTGTCGTTTTGTATCCAAGCTCAATCATTTCATCCGCACGGTCAAATTCCATTATATTTGCGGCATTCCTTGAGATCTCTATCAAGATATCCGGCGGATAAGCCGCTATTTTCTGGCGGGCGATTGTGCTTTGCATAGCATCAAATGCCGTATAAACCACCTCCGTAATCGATTCATCGTCTTCTTTTTGTTCTGACCGAGCGCTGTGCAATCCCTCCAGAAAATGTACGATTCTCTCCTGTAGCTTTCCTGCCTGGGTCTCCGAAATTGGCCCTTCTGTCGGTACTTTGGCCGCACTGGCAATCCCCTCTCTCAATTCACCACTGGCATTCACTGCAATCACTAAATCGCTGGCATCACCAACTGTCGGCGCTATGGGTATCGGGTTCATTACCGCGCCATCAATCAATTTTCTGTCACCAACGTGCGCTGGAGTGAACAGCAAAGGAATCGAAGTAGACGCCCGAATCGCATCAAACATTGGGCCCTCAGTCAGCCAAACTTCCCGAGATTTATTTATGTCTACTGCCACCGCGGTGAATTTGATTGGCAAGTCTTCAATTTGATACTCGCCCAATAGCTCTCGCAGCGTGTTGAACAGCTTGTCTCCTTTTAGTAAACCGCCTTTTCGAAAAGTCACGTCTAGTAGTGAAACAATATGACGCTTGCGAATTGCTCTTACCCACTCCTCATAGACATGCAACTTACCCGTCGCATGTATTCCACCGACACATGCTCCCATCGAGCACCCCACTAGAGACACAATTTCAAAATTGTGCTCTTCAAGCCAGCGGATTACGCCAATATGGGCAAGCCCTCTTGCTCCACCGCTCCCCAATACCAAGGATATTCGCTTGCCTGTGCTTTGTTCTCCTTGCATTTCAATCTTTTCGTTTACGACCTTGCATTTCTGTCAGAAAAACCATCGGCGCTTTCGACGCTTTTCTAATGCCGGCTGGCAGGAAGCCAGCTGGGTTTTAAACGAATTCGCTCTTTGCTGCACTCGTTTGGCTGTATTAATTAGCCATTTCTTGTTTTTATAAGTACCACGGCGATATCCGCCCTGGCCTTCGTGGTAGTTTAAATATTGTGCATAGGCGTCGGTCTTCGCGACTTTATTTTGCAATGCTGTTTGATGCATATACCATTGGATAAAGTCGATCGCGTCGTCAAAATTATCTCTTTGACTAAAAAACGTGCCAGCGTCTTTTCGATAGGTTGCCCATGTGCTATTTAACGCTTGCGGATATCCATAGGCGTTGCTTGCACGGCCATAGGGAATAAAGCCGAGAAAGAAACGCATTGGTGGCCTTGCTCTTGCACGGAAAGCCGATTCCTGCGCCATAATCGCCATCGGCACGTCAATCGGGCCCTTCCAGAAATTCGCCGCTTTCACTGAAGACTTATACCATCCGGGTCTTTGATCGAAGATTTTGCACAAATCTTCTCGACTTGAGGGCGGCCGCGTGACACAACCCGCAAGCAATACAGCGCAAAATACCGCCACACCAAATTTCCTAAGGGCAATATACGGCCGGGCTCTTTGTGGTGGTCTCGGGAATTTGACTATTTCAGGGCACAAACTATGTATCAGCTTCTTTCTCCAAATTGATTTATATGGATTATGCCGATATCTGAAGAAAACTAAAACGCAGAAAGCAAAACGCCCGCATAAGCGGGCGTTCTCAATATGTTTGCTGCACCCTTATTCGGGTGGCGTATTTCCTAGTGCTGAACAGCAGCCAGAGAGAAATTTTCCAGAACTTTAGCGGGCACTACTGTGGTTTCTTCTTCCTGCGGAATATCGATCAACCGCTCCAGTGCAGAAGGCTTGTCAGCGCGCGCCATCTTAACCAGTTTGTGTGTCAGAACGTAGATGTCCATCCTCCTGGTAGGTTGGCCCAAAATAGTAGCGCGGGCGTCAAATAATAGTTCATTATCAGTGTAGTGCTCTTCTAAAGTGTCGAGTAGAGCAATAAAATTTGCTTTTGTCTCAGCTAAATCAGGTAACTCAAAGTCCATTGAGTGGACAACATCTGTTGCAGCTAATGCTAACTTAGTTATCTCTTTTTCATTTAGTGTAGTGCTGATAATCTTCATATTTTAGTTGCCTTTTTTACTGCAAGGCGAAATTTAGTTAGTATCCCTGTTGGGCCTTATTAATCGTCTTTGTCTTTGTTTTCAGTATTGTTGGGTGTTTAAGTGGTTTTTTAACGTTCCCCAAAAAAAGTGGGAAGGCCCTTCACCAGTCAGTCTAAAGACTGATTCGAACCTTCCCTTTAACGTACCACTTTCACCTCTATGAACTTGTCGGTTTTGGTCAATACCCCCGGCCTTTCGGCCTCTGGTTTGTATGAAGCAAGGGTCGTGCCAACTTTCTATTTTATATGACAATTTGACCTTAATAACTTCTAACTAATTGATATATATGAGAAATAATTTATTTTGTTTCTCATCTTTTTTTGTCACGTACGCCCGGAAATACTCCTAAAGTTTTGTTTACTTGACGAAATACGGATGACAAATTTTGTCAAAGTAACCAAAAACTGTGAGATTTTGGCACTTAAATAACTGCTGAACAGCCTCTATCGAAATTTCCCGCCGGGCTAGATACCACTTTTCCCGTACTCAAGTGGCAGCTAGCGCTAAAAATAGACGTGTTATTGGTTGAACTCGATGTTTTACCGCCCAAATCTGGGTGTGACACCGTTTATCTGTTTCCAAATCAGCAACTAGTCCGTCGGAAATCAAACCATTCCATCGCCAGAGTTAAAGATTCAAAGATCTATACCCATACAAATGGGGCCGTAACCGTTAGATGACTCAATCCTATAAAGAGGAAATTAGAGGAATAACCTTCGACAAACGGAGACGTTGGCAGCCTTGGCCCAAGTTAAGAAAAACCTCAGACAGAGCTTGCTTAACAGAAAGGTGATTTAAAGATAGCGCAAGGCGCTGGGAGATACCGCGGAGTTAGCGAATCTCAGGATTGAATCAGAAAATAAGCCTGTAGCAAATTAAAATCCGCCATCAAGATCATCCGTATCTTCAGTGGAGTCTCCATCCTCTGAGGCGCTGGCAAGCAACCACCATATTCCAGCGGCACCAAGCCCGACAGGAATTATCACCGCGGGGATGAATAATAGGAACAATTCCATTAGACACTTCCGTCAACAAAAAAAGAAAGAACAAGGTACCACAGAGACAAATAAACCAGAAGCGAACAAAACCCCTGCCTTCTTATCTATCTCCCCGCTGGTTCCTTAACCGCACTTGCTATCGCCGCAGTTTAGGCAGGTCATACAACCATCCATCATAATGGAAGCCTTGGTATTACATTTGACACAGAGCACTGCAGATTCCGGAAATGCTGAATTCAATTCTTCGCCCGCAGCCGCTTTATGGCGATCGTCAAATTCCTTGCGTTTGTCATCAATCAACTTTTGCTGATGCTCGTCCAGCCCTGGATCGACAATCATGCCAATCATTTTCAAATGGTTTTCAATGGCTTCACCAATTTCAGCCACCAAAGACGGCATAAATTTACCACCCTTTTTAAAGTAGCCTCCCTTTGGATCAAATACGCTTTGTAATTCATTGACCAGAAATGTGACATCACCACCCTTTCTAAATACTGCAGAGATGATTAACGTCAAACCAGAAATCCACTGATAGTGATCCATATTCTTCGAGTTAATAAATATCTCGAAGGGTCGGCGTTTTTCATAAGGTGTCCCGGGGTTTAGCACCATATCGTTAATTGTTATGTAAAACGCATGCTCTGAAACCGGAGTTTTAATCTTGTAGGTACTGCCGATAAGCATCTCCGGCCGCACAACCTTTTCATGCATTTGAACAATTTTAGCCTGCTCACGAGTATCGCTATCAATGGTCGATTCTTTAATTTCTGGCTTTGCTACTTCTGCTTGCGTATCTTCCGGCTTGATAACATCGTAGCCAACGATTTTTTTCTCTATCTTAATAGTCATCATTCTCTCCCGCCTAGAATCGACCGTAATAGCCTTCTTTCAAGGCATCAAACAAATTGGCCGCGGTGTGGGTTTCACCGTCGTAATCGATTTCTTCGTTTCCTTTAACTTCCACAATCTCTCCGCTATCCAGCGTGAAGCGATAGGTTGTATTCTCCAGGTCTTGCTCTTTAACCAGAACACCCTGAAACACTTCAGGGTTAAAGCGAAAGGTGGTGCAACCCTTCAACCCTTTCTCCCAGGCGTATTGATAGATATCCTGAAAGTCTTCGAAGGCAAAATCGGTTGGCACGTTTGCGGTTTTCGAAATAGAAGAGTCGATCCACTTTTGCGCAGCTGCCTGGACGTCAACATGCTGCTTCGGCTTTATATCGTCAGCAGTAATAAAATAATCGGGCAGTTGCTTGTCTTCGTCTTCGCTATACGGCATCGCTTCAGGGTTGATTAAATGACGATAGGCCAATAACTCGTAAGAGAATACATCTACTTTTTCTTTTGATTTTTTACCTTCGCGAATAACGTTACGGCTATACATATGGCCAAAAGAAGGTTCGATACCGTTACTTGCATTGTTACCAAGAGACAAACTAATGGTGCCGGTTGGTGCAATCGAGGTGTGATGGGTGTAGCGACAACCAGACTCTGCGATTCGGTCTTGTAGCGCTTTCGGGAATTGCTGCATATAGCGGCTATAACGGCCCATCAATACAGAGCCTTGGACCATGTCACCAACCTTGTAACCGTCTTTCGCCATCTCAGGGCGATGGGCCAGCATTTCTGTTGTAACCGGGTAGTCATTCATGAGTATAGGAGCGCAACCTTTTTCTTCCGCGAGCTCTACACCGGTTTTCCAACCGACCTCTGCCATTTGTTTCGCAACTTCTTCGGTAAACTCCAATGACTCAGGGCTACCATATTTCATCTTCAGCATTGTGCAGGCAGATCCCAAACCTAGAAAACCCATACCGTGTCGCCGCTTAGCGTTAATCTCATCACGTTGCGCTGACAACGGCAGTCCATTAATTTCCACAACGTTATCCAGCATACGAGAAAATACAGAAACCACTTCCCGATACTTTTCCCAGTTAAATTCCGCTGCTTCGGTAAACGGATTTTCTACAAAACGCGTGAGGTTGACTGATCCAAGTAAGCAGGCGCCATAAGGTGGCAACGGTTGCTCGCCACAAGGATTGGTCGCACGAATATTCTCGCAAAACCAGTTGTTATTCATTTCATTGATTTTGTCGACCAGAATAAAACCGGGTTCAGCATAATCATAGGTAGAACTCATAATCTGGTTCCACAATTTTGTTGCTGGAATGGTTTTATAGACACGACAGGCTACCTCACCACGATCGTTGGTGGTATAGCCATCTGTAGTTGCCCAGTTTCTCCAGACAATATCGTAACGCTCGTCCTCTACTTCCAGTTTGGTCGCCGGAAAAGACAACTTCCACTCAGTGTCGTCTCTAACCGCTTCCATAAACTCATCGGTAATGAGACAAGAAAGGTTGAACTGCCGAAGTCGGCCATCTTCACGCTTAGCGCGAATAAAGTCCTGGATATCAGGATGGCTGATATCGAATGTACCCATTTGTGCACCACGGCGGCCGCCCGCTGATGACACGGTAAAGCACATAGAATCAAATATATCCATAAAGGACAGCGGCCCCGAGGTGTGGGCCCCGGCGCCGCTGACAAATGCGCCTTTAGGGCGCAACGTGGAGAATTCGTATCCAATCCCGCATCCAGCTTTTAACGTTAATCCGGCCTCATGTACCGAACTCAACACCCCATCCATAGAATCCGGAACGGTGTTTGAAACCGTGCAGTTAATGGTACTGGTTGCTGGTTTGTGCTCTCTTGCACCGGCATTAGAAGTGATGCGTCCGGCCGGAATCGCGCCATTTTGTAATGCCCAAACAAATTTCTCATGCCAAAGCTCTTGTTTCGCTTTGCCGTCTTCTACCCCCGCCAGGGCGATAGCAACACGTTCATAGGTTTCCTCAATGCTGGCATCTACCGGGGCGCCTTCCATGGTTTTCAGTCGATATTTCTTGTCCCAAATATCCACAGAAGCTGGTTGCAAAGAAAGGTCACTGAGGGATTGACCAGTTTGACTGGGTTTATTCATAGATCCACTCGCCTCGGCGGTGGCGGCTGCATTGGCCGTTTTCATACTCGTTGTATCCTCTTTCGTGCTGTTTTTAATTTTTCGGCATTTTTCACAATCCTTGCGGTTCTCCGATCTTTACGATCTAGAAGCTTCCTTATGTCTATATCGCAAACTACTGATTTCCCCAAATAAAACGCGAAATCATTCGAGTAGCTATATGTAGTGGCGATTTATCGATAGTAACCCCTAGATGTTGGGTTCGTCAAAAACTTTTTCACTTTTTTTGATTATTTTCGTATCCGACCCATCCTTCATCTGCCACGACATTGGTCTATCATAGCTATTAAAATGCCGGCTAAATCCAACCAAAATGTTTCGCGATAAACCCATTTTATTAATGGCACTGGGCCAAATTACGGTTTGGGCCAGTCTTTTATACCTATTTCCGGCGTTATTGCTGCATTGGGAGGCTGCATTTGGCTGGGCGCGATCACAAATAACGGGTGCCATCACCCTAGCTATTCTTATCTCTGCCTTTGCTGCTCCCACAGTAGGCAAATTGATTGATCAGGGTTTAAGCGGCCCAGTTATGGGTTTTGGTTGCATTTTAGGTGCACTTTTCCTGTTTTTACTGTCTTTTATCGACAAGTTATGGCACTTTTACTTATGTTGGTCATTCATTGGGCTGGCATTTGCCTGCACTTTATACGAGCCCTGCTTTGCAGTCGTGACACGCTGCCGCGGCCAAAAAGCCAAGCAAGCCATTATCAGCATCACATTATTAGCGGGTTTCGCCGGTGCATTCAGTTTTCCATTGGCCCATGTGCTGACCGAAATGTACGGATGGGAGCAATGCGTTCGCATCTTCGCCATCGTAATTTTGCTCGTGTCGGCACCCGCGCTTTGGTTTGCCGCAACCCTGATGGAAAGGGACCGCCAGCTCTATATCGCTGAAAACGCTGATACAGAAGCTAGGCAAACTCTCCATCTGGCCAGAATGCCGCTGTTTTGGCTGTTGGCGATCAGCTTCGCCACGCTGGGTATCGCTCATGGTGTCACGCTACACCATCTCTTAGCAATTCTCGATCAGCGAACGGTGTCCAAAGATTTGGCGGTCACAGTCGCCGCATTTATTGGCCCAATGCAGGTAACCGGCAGACTAGTTATGACGATCTCGGCACCCCATGTCAGCAACCACGGAGTGGCGATCTCTTGTTTTATTCTTATGGCCCTCTCCATTTTTATTCTTGCCCTTGCGGGTTCAAACCCTTCGTTGCTGGTTCTATTCGTGATTATTTTTGGTGGCAGCTACGGTATCGTCAGCATCATCCGCCCGGTGGTCGCGCGAGATCTGTTAGGGCAAACGCAATTTGGAGAAAAGTCTGGGGCGCTCGCCCTGGTATACCTGGTCGGTAGCGCTACCGCCCCACTACTCGGCGCATTGATCTGGCGAGCAGGCGGATATAACGTTGTGCTTAATACCATGATAACCCTTTGCGTTATCGGTTTATTGCTCTATCTCTTCGCGAACCATCTGCAAGAAAAATTTTAATTATTTGATCAGCGCCGTAACAGAATCAACCATCGGCCAATATTCGCCACACTCGCCAGTGCACCCGCGAAGTAAGTAAGCGCCGCAGCCCGCAATACCTTTCTGGCACCTTCAATATGTTCCTCAGGCAAATACTCCCCCTCCTGCAGTATCGGCAACGCTTTATTGAAACTTGCATCCCATTCTTCAGGCAACACGATGAGATACATCGCCGCCCCAGCTAACTGTAACAACACACTTACCACTAACATCACCACCATCGCAGAGGGCGAGCGCGTAATGATCGAGACTAGAGGAAACGCTAGCAGTAACCAAACTCCGAGTTTTCCGAGGGCAATGGAGACGGGTAAAAATCTGCCGCGCAGTCTGGATATCTTCTCCTGATGGGTAAACTGTATTGCATGACCCACTTCATGGGCCGCTACTGCAATAGCGGTTACTGATTTACCTGAAAAGTTATCCGGCCCGAGGCGCACACAATTGTCATTCGGATCGTAATGATCTGTATTCGGCTTGGTTTCCTCAACCCTTACCCCTTCAAGCGCAAATCGCTCAATCAAATGTTTCGCGAGCTCTCCTCCTGTGCCAGGTAAACCTTCAATTTCAGCACTGTAGCGCCGGGTCACGCTTCTTACCCACCACTGTGGCAGAAAACTCGCGAGCAATAAAATCAATGTTAGCGCGGCAAAGATCATTGTTTGAAAATTAACGGAATTATGATGATTAGAACAAGTGTGTTGAAGCTGTTACAAGATAGCGGATTTACAATGTTAAACTCTGCGTTTAAAAAATAGAACGAGTAAAATCAATGAAATTAGGGGTAATCGGTGATGATTTCACTGGCTCTTCTGACATCGGGTTAATGCTGGCGGAAAGCGGCTATCGCACTGTGCAATATGTTGGTGTGCCAGATCACCACGCCCGGGAAGATGTTGAGGCCGGCATTATTTCTCTGAAAAGTCGCTCCAATCCCGTACTCGAAGCGGTCGAGCAATCGTTGCAAGCCTGGCGTTGGTTAGCCGACCAGGGCTGCACGCAGTTTTTCTTCAAATACTGTTCGACCTTTGATTCGACTAAAGAAGGCAACATCGGCCCCGTGATCGATGCCCTTATTGATGCCATTGGGACCACGGATCCTGTCGTAGTGTGTCCCGCTGTGCCGGTTGTTGGTAGAACCCTCTATCAAGGACATCTGTTTGTTCAAGATCAACTGCTTTCTGAAAGCGGATTACAGAACCATCCAATCACCCCGATGACTGATCCAGATATTCGGCGCTGGTTGGGATATCAAACCGAAAGAGGTATTGGTCATTTACCCATTGCAGCCTTGCGTGCAGGGAAAGGCAGAGAGGCCATGATTGAGATAGCCAAGTCAGGCAACCAACTGGTGGTATGTGATGCATTGGAAATGAATGATCTGGCGTTGCTCAATCAGGCATGCGCTTCGTTTTCTTTAGTTACCGGTGGTTCTGGTCTCGGGTTTCAGCCTGAAAAAGCAAAAGGTAGAGCGAACAATGATCACTGGAAAGGTGAATCTGGATCCGCGCTGGTTTTGTCTGGCTCCTGTTCAAATGCAACCAGAGCGCAAATTGCTGAGCATAAAAAATCTGGTGGCGCGCAACTAAAAGTAGACGTTGCGCAGTTACTCGATGGTTCCGTCACCGCATCTAGCGCTGTCGCCTGGGCGCTAGAACAAAGCTCGCTACCTTTGATCTATTCTTCCGATACGCCAGAAGCGGTCTCTAAAGTTCAAGCGCAATGTGGCGGTGACAAAGCGGCAGAAACGGTAGAGCACTTCTTCTCTCAAGTTGCTGCAGAATCTGTTGATAAAGGCGTGCGTCGATTGATTAGCGCAGGAGGAGAAACCTCAGGCGCCATTGTCGGAGCGCTCAATGTAACCGACCTTGAAATAGGACCGATGATTGATCCAGGTGTGCCGGCATTGCGGGTCTCGGGAAGAAATCTGGTAGTCGCCCTGAAATCCGGAAACTTTGGCGCGCCAGATTTCTTTTTTAAAGCCGCTGATCTTATGGATAACCAATGAGCGCTGATTCCAAACTGCGCGAGCAAATCGCAGCGATCGCCAAGTCGATATTTGATCGGGGCCTGACCAGCGGAGCCTCTGGCAATATTTCTGCCAGAACCGAGAACGGCACGCTACTAGTTACTCCCACCGGCAGTTCGTTTCGGGATCTCGACCCTGCACGCATTAGCGAAGTCCATACCGATGGCACCCTTGTATGCGGCGATGCACCTACAAAAGAAATGGCTTTGCATCAAGCATTCTATGAAACACGCAATGCAACCGGAGCAGTCGTACACCTACACTCCACACATTCTGTCGCCCTCTCTGTCTTGCCCGATATAGATCCTGACAATGCACTTCCTCCAATCACAGCATACAGTGTTATGCGATTAGGAAAGGTTCAATTACTGCCCTACTTTATGCCCGGTGACGCAGCAATGGGAGAAGCGGTAAAGGGATTAGCAGGCAAACGCTCCGCGGTTTTACTGGCACACCACGGACCCGTGGTTGCAGGAAAAGATCTGCTAGCTGCGACCTATGCAATGGAAGAACTAGAAGAAACTGCGAAGCTAACCTTGCTAACGAAAGGGATGCAACCGAGGTTGCTTAATCAGGAGCAGGTTGAAAAACTGGTAAAAACTTTTGATGTGCGATGGGAAGATTAGCTTTTAGCGTCAACTAAAAAATTTACAACGCGATTAAAGGTGGGTTTCCAGGAAACCCATTTATGGTTTCCCACATACTCGTACGCGTCATGAGGACGATTATTTCTCTTTAGAAACTCATGGAAAGCTCGGTTCGATCTTTTGACACCCTTACTATCATTGTCCCCCCAAACTAACTGCAGCCGCATATCAGCCAGATTAGGGTCGTTTAACCAAGCGTTATAAGGATTTTCTCTGGCATATCTGTCACCGTCTTTATCGCCAAAAATTCGCTCCATTCGCAGAAACATACGTATCCATATGGGGCTTTTGGGTGTTGAACCATCTTCCTTGCCCACAATTGGCCCACTAATAGCGCTAACGCTTGAGAACTGGTCGTTGGCAAAATACGCAAAGCGCATTACCCCAAAGCCGCCCATCGAAATTCCCATTAAATGACAGTGGTCTGGACACTGTTTGACGTTAAACTGTTCAATAACTTCAGGAAGAATTTGTTGCTGTATCCAGTCTCGATAGAGCCGGCGACCGTTTGCCCAATTTTCCCACAGCCCGAAACGACCGTTTGGCGAGACCAAAATTACCCGCGGCATATTACCCGCGGTGATCTGTTCATCAAAATAATCGTTGCCGCCATGTTCTTCAAAGCTTACATGGCTGTCTCCACCACCATGCAAAAAAAGAATCATCGGCAGAGACTCTTCTTTGGTCCAGCCAGGAGGAGTATAAACACCGTATTCCACGGCGAAAGGCATACCTTCGGTCTTCACACTGTCATAGTGTAAATCGGTCGGCTGGAACGAAGCACAACCCTGTATCAGCAGCACAACTCCCAGCAAAAATATTTTTCGATACGCTTTCCGGTTTATCAAACTTGAGACCTAGTCACTGACTTCCACGAGTTTCTTTGATTTAAACAACAACACACTGTAGATAAATCCGACCGTGAAGCCGCCACTTTGTTCCACCAACGGAGAATCTTCAATCACCGCACCGCTCAAATCTTCGTATCGCAGGAACCAACTGGTAATCCGCTTGCGATTTTTCGAGGTGAAAGTTGCGAGAAAGCGGTATCCGGTCAAACCACTGTCAGGGTCATAGGCCTCCCTATCTGCGGTTGCGAATTCTTCATCGACTCCGTAGTACACATCGTGAAACTCGGAGGTACCAAATTGCGGCCCTGCCGATAGCCCTAAACGCCAGTAATTTCCGACAAATTTTAAGTCCCGCAAATAAGTGATATCGGGCGAAAAGGTAAATCCGGCCCCTTCAAAATCGCTACCAATCGTTGCGCCAACACGTACAGGCAAGCGTACCAACCACTCCCTCCCGGGCTTTTTGTCCAGAGATATCTGGAGTGATGGACCTACTTGTAGCAGGCTGTCGATATCAGGCATCCCTTCACGTAACGCAATATCATCACTACTGATTGCCAAATTGAAATCAACACTCAAATCTAACTTGTATTTACTATCTTTAAATAGCTGCGCCCTAGCACCTTCTTCATCAGATTTAAAAGTTTCCCCTCGAACTACCGGAATGATGGCAGGGAACACAAATCCACGCGTATCGCTGGTGCCCAAGTAGTAGTTCTGGTAAACCGCTCCGGGACCAATCCCTATCTCATATACCGGCAGTTTTTCCGCATGGACACCCGGAGCTGTGATGATCGCAGCGGCAAAAATGCCGCCTAAAAAATGTTTCATTCAATTACCTTGTTGATTGATATTTGTCTAGCGCTGGCTATTTTCACACATCAGTGTGAACGGTAATACATAATACCCCGTTGGTTCATAGCGATGCTGTTTTGCTACTGTTAAAATAGTAATTTTTCCGCAGTCGTCGAATTGCTCGAACTCGCTCCAATTCTACTTTAATCCGTTTTCTTTAAATCCATTTTTAACATGGCTATTTTAATCTCTGACTATGATTGTGTGTGTGCTGCTGGGTCTGGGATGGAGGAAATACGTAGCGCGATAGAAACAAAAAAAAGTGGCTTACGGATAAATGACTTTCCTGGTTCTGATCTCGACACCTGGATTGGCAGGGTGACTGAAGTTGACCAGCAGTCTCTCGGTCCCTGGCAAAGTCGCAACAACGCATTGGCCGAGATCGGCCTGAATCTTGGCACACTTGCAGAGTCAATTGATCGGATCAAACAACAATATTCCTCACGCCGTGTAGGGATTGTGATGGGTTCGAGCACATCCAGTATTGATCGAACGGAAACTGCCTACAAAGATCTCGATCCTGACGGTGCGGTGAAATCAGAGTACCACCAACCGCAAGTACACAATCCACATGCGCCGAGTTTATTTGTCGCTGATCGCACCGAAATAACCGGACCGGCAATGACGATTAACACCGCCTGCTCGTCATCGGCTAAAGTGTTTGCAACCGCTGCTCGTTGGATGGAATTAGGCTTGATTGATGCTGCACTGGTTGGCGGTGTCGATACACTGTGCCTGAGCGTTCTTCACGGGTTTCATTCCTTGCAGCTGGTTTCTGAAAAACCATGTCGCCCTTTTGATGCTGATCGAGACGGTATCAATCTAGGAGAAGCGGCTGGCTTTGCGGTACTGGTCAAGGGTGATGCTGAAACCGCAGGACTTCCGGTATTAAGCGGGTATGGCGAAAGTTCAGATGCCCATCACATGTCTGCACCGCATCCCCAAGGCTTAGGCGCTAAGATTGCTATGGAACAGGCACTGCAACTTGCTGATTTAGCTCCAGAAGAAATCGACTATATCAATCTCCATGGAACGGCCAGCCAGGCAAACGACACCGTAGAGGGCACCCTGGTAGGATCTATGTTTCCTGCTTCCACTATATGTTCTTCGACCAAAGGCTGGATGGGCCATACTCTCGGCGCCGCAGGAATCACTGAATCGCTGATTGCATTGGATGCCTTTACAACCGATGTCATTCCGGGAAACTTGAATTTGTCCCAACTTGAAGAGGGCTTAACGCTGTCAATCTCCAGCGACAACAAACAGCAATCGGTTTCACACGTGATGACGAACTCATTTGGGTTCGGGGGCAACAACTGCAGCCTAGTGTTTAGTCGTGGCTAGCTTTAAAAATACATTGCTGCTATGACTAAACCAGGATCATTGCGTTGTCGCATTCAAGGGCTCGGAGTTTGGGGGCCTGGCTTTTCCAATTGGTCGCAGCTACACGACTGTTTTCTGAAGAAAGTGGACTTTGATGAGACGCAGCCAAACGGACCGAAACCAGAGGTCATTCCGGCAAATGAACGACGCAGGGCGCCGCTACCGGTGAAGCTCGCTGTTGAAACCTCCTCCCAAGCCAGTGAACACGCAGGGATTAGTCCACAGCAATTGAATTGTGTTTTTAGCTCAGGCTTTGGTGATATTGATATCACTGATTACATGTGCCGCACACTGAACACAGAAACAAAGCAACTTTCCCCAACCAAATTTCATAACTCCGTACATAACGCGCCAGCGGGGTATTGGACGATCAGTACTCACTGCATGCAATCCGCCAACTCGGTTGCCGGGTTTGAAGTTTCTACATCGGTCACGCTACTTGAAGCCGTTGCGCAATTAACGACAAGTGGCGAGCCTGCGTTACTGACATTTTGCGACGTGCCCGCAAAAGGCCCGCTGATACCTGTACTCGTTAACCAACTGCCATTTTCGGCATCCATTGTGCTGGCGCCAGTTTCTCAAGACAACGATTCCAAAAATGGCGCTATCGACATCACGTTGTCCGTGGTTGCCGAGCCAGCAGAGTGGCCCGATCTGGCGATGACCTCCCTGCAAACACTTTACCAGCATAACCCTTCGGCCAGAATACTGTGTCTACTGGAAGCTTTAGCTATGGGCGATAACGCAGAGATATTTATGCCGCTGAGCGCTGAAACCTCCTTAAAGTTGGCATTGAAACGTTGACCAGTCGCTCTTCAAAAACAGCTGATGTATTGATAGCGGGAGGCGGTCTTGCCGGTTTGACGCTTGCTCACCAAATCAAAACTTCGAAGCCCGAGCTGGACGTCACAGTGGTTGAACGCAATCAGTTTCCTGTTCCTGAAGCGGTTGCCAAGGTCGGAGAGTCCACCGTCGAGATAGGATCTCACTACCTCAACACAACGATCGGACTTACTGATCATTTTGAGAAACATCAGCTAAAAAAATTTGGCATTCGTTGCTTTTTTGGCAGCCAACAACAAGATTTCTCCGAGCAGGATGAACTAGGTGCGAGCCAAACGTTTGGCATTCCGACATTTCAAATAGATCGCGGTCGTTTAGAAAATCATCTTGCAACCAAAGTACAAGAAATGGGTGTACGGTTACTTGATGGGTGCGCTACTGAAGCAGTCGATGTTTCAGGGAAGATAAAAAAACTCCATGCTAACAATAGCATGGGCAATCAAATCTTTGAGGGACGTTGGCTAGTGGATGCTGCAGGAAGGCAGTCACTGTTAAAGAAAAAACTAGGCCTCGAAAAATCTAATCAGCACGCCGGCAATGCGATTTGGTTCCGCCTCGACAAAGAAATTCAGATAGACGACTGGTCTCACAGCCCAGATTGGCAAAACCGATGCTCACCGGTAGGTCAACGCTGGCTTAGCACCAATCATCTTATGGGTCCCGGTTATTGGGTTTGGATTATCCCGCTAGCTTCGAATATTACGAGCATTGGTATCGTTTGTGACGATCAGGCATTTGAACAGAGTGCTATCGATGACTTTCAGTCAGCGCGTTCGTGGCTGCAGACCAACCAGCCGAGGATAGCCGAAGCGATGACAGGCGCCAAGTGTCTTGACTTTAAAGTTTTACGTGACTATTCGTATGACTGTCAGCAGGTTTTTTCTGAAAACGGCTGGGGTATTAGCGGTGAAGCCGGTGTCTTTACAGACCCGCTATATTCTCCAGGTAGCGACTTTATTGCGATAAACAACACGCTAATTTGTCAACTTATTCACCAAGCGTCTAGCGGAAAAGATATCCGTTTCACTTCAGCGGTGTATCAAAAAATTGTTGAATCGGTCTACCAAAACACGCTGGCGATTTACACCGATACATACGGCGGGTTTGGTGATCGTCGTATGATGGGGTTAAAACTGTTGTGGGATTACTCATACTACTGGGGCATATTGAGCCTTTTGTTTTATACCAACTCAATATCAAACATCCGCCTGATGCAGTCCATGGCGTCACCATTGATTAAAGCACAAAAGCTACATCAGCGAATTCAAGCTGCCTTCCGAGGGCGCGCCATGGAACGAAAGATTTTGCCAGCTCAAGGAGTTTTTCTGGATCAGTTCCAAATCCCCTGCCTGCAATACTTCAACACGCAACTTAAACAGTGCGAAAAGGTTGAACTGGCTACACAACTCCCTTTGCAT
>CALKKV010000006.1 GCA_937992195.1 uncultured Gammaproteobacteria bacterium
CAAAATCAGTCTGCGTCTATGGCAGTTAACTTATTCTGTGATGCAACATCTCCCAGAACCACCGTCCAATCCCCAATTGAATGGCATGCATCCCACGAGTGGAAAAAGGACTACAATAATATTGCTCTATTATCTGAAGAAGAAATTGCAAAAAGACGCACTGAATTCGATCGGCACAAGTCCATAGCAAAGCAACAGCGTCACAATCAATCTTAATCGCTATTCGATAGCGAACATACTTGACCTAGATATCTCTTGAACGCTAGGCAACTTCAACCCCGAACTGCAATGCAGACTCAAACAACACTTCCCAAACCGACAGGGCAAAACCTCTTGGAATGAATAACTCATATGACTGCTGACTGCGCCATAGGGTGACTCCGACATGATGGATTGCCGAAGAAGCAACACTGCCCGAAGGAAACTGCTGGTCTCGGAGATCCAGTGGCAGAAGTCGATTCAACAGCGTCGTCGCGTCTTCTCCCAAAATACGCACCCTTGTGCGGGAATGTGAAAGATCCAGCGTCGCACCCTGCTCAGCTTCCAGTTCAGGGGTGTCAGCACCAAGCAACCACCATTTCAGTGGTTCAACGCGTAACATTGAACCACCAGAGCCGGTGACCGATCTACCTGGCCCAGCGAATTCCTCACTTTGCAATTGAGCCGCCAGTAGCTGACCAACTGCCTCAATAGAGTCTGGCCACGCGGCCACCTGGGACATCTGCAAATCTTTGACAACCGAAAGCGTGATCCCGGTAGATCCTTCAGCACCAAACCGGCCAAATTCAAAATGCCCTTCAAGGGCAGAGACGCGATTAACCATACATTCTTTCTCCGGTTGGGTCATACATATGTGGCGACACAATCTCCACCTCTACCTGATTACTTCGCACCGGATCGGCACCAACCGCCTGTTGATTTTCCCAGGCTTTATAGCCGCCTTTAATAAATCCAATACCAATCCAATGGCCTAATGCGGGAGAATGGGTCACACCGGTAATCCAACCTTCTCCCAAACCCGACACCTCTTCTTTCTTACAAAGAATCGTTCCGGCATTAAATTTCTCTGATTTATTTTTTGGGAAAATGCCGACAAGCTGCGGTCGATCATCCCGCACCATCTCGGGTCGCTTACGCAACGCACTGCCTATATAAGATTTATTGGCAGATGCCATTTTTCCTAGTCCCGCGTCTTCAATGGTAACCCGACCGTCTAATTCAGCGCCTGTAACGTGTCCTTTTTCAATGCGCAAGGCACCAAGCGCCTCCAAACCGTAAAGACAACCCTCAACTGCAGTGGCCTCTTGATGCAACATGTCCATCATCGCCGGTGCATAGTCAGAAGGCACATAAACCTCGTAGGCCATTTCTCCAGAGAAACTGATACGGGCAATTCGACAAGGGATATCGTCTTTCAATGTTGTTTCTCTTACACCCATAAACGGGAACGCATCGTCACTCATTACAGAAGGATCCGTGACACATGCCTCGAGCACAGCACGCGACTGCGGACCGGCAACCGCTGAACCTGCCCACTGCTCTGAAACCGTCGTGACATGGACACGCAAATCTGACCAACGCGTCTGCAACAGCTCCTCTAACCACGCCATGACTTTCCCGGCATGGGCTGTCGTCGTGGTCATAAAGTAATCGGTTTCCGACAGACGCCAGGTGGTGCCGTCATCCATCACAAAACCATCGTCTCGCAACATGATTCCATAACGCGCTTTACCAATCGGTAGCTTGGCAAATGGGTTAGTATAAATCCGATTTAAAAACTCGGTAGCATCAGGCCCTTGCACCGCAATCTTTCCTAAAGAAGTGACATCGCAAAGCCCAACTGTTTTTCGCGTTGTTTCGGTTTCCCTTATATAAGCCTCAGTGATGGTTTCACCCTCTCTGGCAAAGTACCAGGGACGATGCCATAGACCGGCCATTGTCATTGTCGCGCCATTAGCAAGATTCCAGTCATGCATTGGCGTTCTTCGCAGTGGCCTGAAATGCTCGTCCACACTCCGCCCCCTCAGTGCACCAATCGATACCGGGGTATAAGGCGGTCTAAATGTGGTAGTGCCGACATCAGGAATCTCGCAGCCCATGGCTTCAGCCATCAACGCTAAACCGATGATATTTCCCATTTTGCCGCCATCAGTAGACATACCTAAGGTGGTATATCGCTTTAAGTGTTCTACCGATACAAAACCTTCGCGATGCGCAAGACGGATATCTTCTGTGGTCACATCATGTTGTGGATCCACCAGCGCCTTGGAACTTCGGTTTTCAATTTTTACTTCGTAAAGAGGTTTGATTGGCATTTCCCAACCACCAATTGGTGGGGAAGCGGTAACAGACCGGCCTGAACCTGTGGAAGCACCCAATGCTTTGGCTGCAGCTTCACCGGCAGCCGTACCGGAATCTTCACAGTCACTGGTGTGCCAAACACCCATAGCGCTACCACTCATTCGAATACCTTCGTGGATATCATTGGTAACAAAACACGCATTCTCAGCATTCCAAACTGGGCGTACACCGCGATGAGACATCAGATTAACAACCGGAGACCAACCACCAGATACCAGCAGAAGATCACAGTCTTCCTGTCCTTTTGATCGCCAACCGCTGGCGGCACTGCCAGCTACTTCAAGACTTGTAATACTGTTTAAGCCTTTCGCTGAAAGTGGCGCGCTGTTAGTCATCAAAGAAATTCCTTGATCACCAATCATTTCAAGTAATCGAGGCGGCACTTTGGCTCTTGCATCAAGCAGTGTCACTTCAGCACCAGCGGAAGAAAGATCTAAAGCACACCGGTAGGCCGAATCATTGTTTGTCGCAACAATAACCTGTTCGCCGGCAAGCACACCATAACGGTTAAGGTAAGTGCGACCTGCGGAAGCATTCATCACCCCTGGTCGATCATTATTATCAAAAGCGATATGACGCTCGAGTCCACCGGTTGCAAGAATGGTCTGAGCTGCCCGGAGCGTCCAAAAGCGATGCCTTGGCAAAAACTCGTTTGGCTTTGCCAGATGATCAGTGACGTTTTCTAAAAGACCTGCGGTGCCATAGTCATATAAGCCAAATGCGGTGGTACGCGTCATTATTTTCACGCCTGCATTTTCCAATGCCCCGACCAGTTCGCTGCGGCGCGTTTCGACATCGCTGCCCTGCTGACCCAATAGATCACCACCTAATTCGCGATCTTGTTCTACCAGGATGACTTCAAGGCCATATTCAGCCGCTGCTAGCGCTGCCGACATTCCCGCAGGGCCACCGCCCACAACCAATAGATCGCAAAACAAATGGCCGTGCTCATATTGATCCGGATCGGGCTCACGAGAAGCGGTTCCCATACCCGCAGCCTTACGAATAAACTTTTCGTACCACATCCATATCCCGGTACCTTTACCCGTTTCAAACGGAGGTAAACCCATAAAGGTTTTGTAGTAAAAACCTGCGGAGAGAAAGCGACTAATTAAACTATTTACCGAACCGATATCTTGACGCACATTCGGCCAGGCGTTCTGGCCACTGGCGACCAGACCATCGTACAACTCCTGCATTGTCGCTTTAACATTAGGATCTCGCCTTGCGCCCTCACCGACTGTCACAATCGCACCGGACTCCTCTACGCCACATGACATAATGCCGCGCGGACGGTGATATTTAAAACTTCGCGCCAGCACTTTTTCATTGCTCGCCAGCAGTGCAGAGGCAAGAGTATCTCCAGGATGACCGGACATCGATCTACCATCCCATTGAAACTGCAGCATGGACGAACGATCAATACGCCCTCCTTCGGCTATACGTTTAGCACTCATGATTGCTCCTCAGCCGGATCGGAAAATAACTTGGCATAGTCTTCATGTGCCGCTCTAACCGATCGGATTTCGTGGGTCACAGTATCTCTTTGCACCACCAACCACATGCGACAACCGCTTACGTGGTGCCAGGTTTCAGATTGCATTCCACGAATATTTTCGCGCAGGTAAACCGCGTCATGCCACTCTTCTTCCGATGCATCCAAAGCCGGATAGACAATCGAAGCATCACCGCCATAGGTAAACTCGCTATGGTCTCGTTCGCCGCAAAATGGGCAGTTAATTCTAATCATTTTTTCGGTTCGTCTAGATTCGTATTACCCAATGCGTGTTATCCATGTAGTTTTGGATCCGGCCCAGCGCCACGTTCATCAATATTGACGCCGCGCTCAAATCGCTGGAGGTTGTATCCTTCTATCACTGGATTAGGTCGATCGTTTGCAATCAGATCTGCAAAGTACCAACCCGATGCAGGACTGGCCTTAAAGCCGCCATAGTTCCAACCCGCGTTGAGGTATAAATTTTCAATTGGAGTCTTACAAATAAATGGCGAACCATCCATCGACATATCCATTACCCCGGCCCAGTGTCTTAAAAGTCTCACGCGCCCGAGGCAAGGCAAGATTGAAGTAGCAGCTTCACATACGTCCTGAACAATGGGTAGGTTTCCTCGCTGCGCATATGATTTATACCAGTCAAGATCACCGCCAAAGACCATACCGCCTTTATCAGATTGAGAGATATAGAAATGCGCTCCGCCTACGCCAAAGACAACCACCTGATCCAACAGAGGTTTCAACGGCTCCGAGACAAATGCCTGAAGTTTATGTGACTCAATCGGCAGCTTGCCAAGCTCCGCCATCTGCCAAAGCCGAGAAGTGTTACCGGCTACCGCGAAGCCCACTTTGTTTGCAGAAATATCACCACGTGAAGTTTGCAGTCCGGTAATCTTTCCATTGCCACGACGAACGCCAGTGACCTCACAGTTTTGCAAGATGTCGACACCGAGCTGATCTGCTGCTCGGGCATACCCCCAGGCAACCGCATCATGTCGCGCCGTACCCGCTCTGCGCTGAACCGCAGCGCCAATAATTGGAAAACGCGCATTGTCATAATTTAGATGTGGCACCGCCCCTTTTAACTGATCCAAACTCCAGATTTCCGCATCAGTTCCGGTGAGACGCATGGTGTTATATCGCCTTGCAGTGGCATCACGCGCTGCAGGACTGTGCAGCAAAGAGATATGCGCGCGCTGGCTAAACATCACGTTGTAATTTAACTCGTGACTTAGCTGCTCCCAAAGTTTCAGAGAATGCTCGTAAAAGAAACGACTGCCCGGCATCATGTAGTTAGATCGAACGATCGTGGTATTGCGACCGCCGTTGCCGCCACCTAACCAACCTTTTTCAACCACCGCAATATTCTTCATGCCGTGATTTTTTGCTAGATAGTAAGCGGTTGCTAAACCATGTAAACCGCCACCAACAATAATTGTGTCGTATTCACTTTTCGGTTCCGGATCACGCCAGACGCGACTCCAGTTTTTCTGTCCAGAAAAGCCATTTTTGATAACACTCCATGCAGAGTATCGAGTCATAGTGTTTCTACCTTAAGATGTTTTGGGCCTTGCCCTAAAATCATTATATTACGCAACATGGCGGCATCACACTTCGTGTATTTCGGAAGTGAAAACTCTTTATGATAAAGCGCTGTCGGATGTTAGCCGACGAATCCTATGATTCGTAGCGATTCGCCGCCATAATATGGACTGTAAACGCCCTGTAACCCTTGATTTTGCCATGTTTCACACTTAAGAACGCGGTTATGTATACGCTATTTGAGACCAACAAACGCATACTTCCTTGGCTCAATTCACTTTTAAAATAGGTATTTTCACGGCTCTATTGATTCATGTCTCAACAGTAAATAAGCCCGGCAAAAGTACAAGAGAATGACGTGTTTTCGGACCACGATAAGAGGTAAGTGCAACGCTTGCAAAACTAGGCGCCGGTATAGTCAATTTGAAGACTGCGGCTAAAAACCACTCTAAAGAGCTGCAACAAAGGATCCTGGGAAGTCTTTGTCCTATTTCGACATTAAAACCAGAGTGTGATCTACGAGCTTGTCGATTTTTTTTCCAACTTCGCGTAGCTCTTCACCCTGCAACTGGTTCTTCTGGATTTCGTCTAACAGATCAGCAATATTCATAAACCCCATTGTTTTCATCGCCGAACTCATCTTGTGCGCATGAAACAAAACTGCCTTCTGATCATCGGTAACAATTGCCGCGCGCAACTCAGAAGCATATATCGGCACATGTTCCTGATACAGCGCTATCATTTCTTTGCTCGGTTCAGAGAAAGCGAGTTCGTCCTTAGATTCAATTTTGCGATCGTTCATAGAGTTTTATGCAATGAGAAAACAACATGTCTTTGAGCGTTTAAGGTAGGCATTCTTTCCATTAGACCATTCCCTCAAGAAGTGCCTGAAACGCGCAGAATATACCCTAATCCAATGATTTTTATGTGATTTTTATGTCGTTCGTCTATGAAACAACACGAAAATCTAAAAATTGCGACGTTATACACTCAACACGCATCAATTTAATTCACCGAGTCTCCGCTAAGTCTCTGAATTTCTATGACCCAGCATACGATTAGATCTCGCTTTTGGCAGCAGTTTGTTGGTCAAAAAAAGAAGCGCTATCGGGCAACTCGGGAAGCGCTAACTGCAAGTCACAACAACGAACGGTTCCCGGCTCAATGCCCCTTAACAACCTACCCTCAAACATACTCGGCATTGGATTTGGTGAACAAGCCATCGAGTCCGCAGCGGCATATACACTGATGAACAACGTTCGAGGCAGCTTCGACTGGTTGGGTTTTGAGCCATGCAGTAGTTTGGTGTGCATCAAACAAACTGATCCTGCTTTACCGGTGCACTCAACCGCATTGCTCTCACAATACTCAGTCATCTCTTCGGCAACCGCACCGGTGAACACGCCGTTATGCCAAAGAGAATGTAACTCAGACAGATGCGAGCCCGGCAACACCTGTAGCGGGCCGTTTTCAGGAGTCACGTTATCGATCATCAAAAGTGCGGTAACCAAATCCGGATTCGTGTGCGGCGTAAACGCAAAATCCTGATGCCACTTAACTTCGGTACCACTGCCGGGCAGCTTCGAATTGATCTTACTATGGTGGAAGCGAATGTTCTCACCAATAAGCTGGGTGACCATCTCTGGAATTCGACTGTCTGCTACAGCATTCCAGTATGCATCAGAGATTTCTACAGGAGCGTTCACTCGACGCAGACAAGGTTGATCCACGCTGTGTTCTTGAGACAGATCAAAACGAGGCTTCTGATTGATCGTCTCACCAAAGGCAGCATCATGCTGTTTGCTCTCCTCGACCCATTCGCCAAACTGCTGCTGCAGTGCAACCAACAAATCCTGTGAAACGGCGTTTTCTGCTACCAAATAACCATTCTCATGAAAGAAGCTGGTCTGGGAGGGCGTTAACGTCATTTTTCACATCTCATAAAAACAGGCGTTCAGTTTATTGGGGACTGACGACAAATACAATTATTGTCAAACCCCGAATAAAGCAGTATCTTCAGTACAAACCAACGGGCTAAAACGATGAGCAAGAATCAATCCAAGCTTCACTCAGTTAATATTAAAGCTAGCGACGAAAAAACGTCTGAACTTCAGCAGCTTAAGATCAACCTTGCTGCGTGTTTCCGCATGATCGCTGATCAAGGGTGGAATGAATCTACGGCAAATCATTTTAGCGCAACAGTTTCTGAAGACGGCACGCAGTTTATTATGAACCCCAGGTGGCGACATTTCTCACTGATCAAAGCGAGCGAGTTGCAGCTTTTTGACAGCAACGACAAAGAAGTTATGTCCAGACCCGACGCGCCAGACCCATCTGCATGGTGCATCCATTCGCGGATACATCGCAGGCTTCCGCAAGCTAAAGCATTGCTGCATTGCCATCCACCTTATGCGACGACTTTGGCAACCCTGAAGGACCCCTCAATAAAACCTATCGATCAAAACACCGCAAAGTTCTATAACCGAGTTGCCGTTGATCTTGGTTTTGATGGTATGGCGGACAATGAAGACGAAGGGCAGCGTATCGCCGAAGTGATCGGAGATAAAAAAATAATGATGATGGGAAACCACGGTGTCAGCGTCGTTGGCGAAACCATTCAAGAAGCATTTGAAGATCTCTACTATTTAGAACGCGCATGTCGAACCATGGTAATGGCGTATCAAACAGGTCAGCCACTCAATGTGATGACCGACGAGATTGCAGAAAAAACCGCATTGGGCTGGAATTTAGTGAGAGATATGGCCTACTCGCATTTCGAACAATATAAGGAGCTACTTGACCGCACAGATCCCTCCTATGCTGACTAAACAATAGCTACGCGATTTAAAACAAAACCGCTTGTGCACTTGCCAGAGCATCGAAGTCGAGGTCAATAAAAGGAAGGATCGCGTCAGCGATCGGTTTTAGCTGTTTGGCGATATAGTGTTCGTAGTCAATTTCGCTTACTCTGTTTTCCAAGGGTTCGGGACCGCTTACTGTCATCACGTACTGAATCCAGCCCTTGTTCTGATAGCGCTTTGGGCGACCATTGTCTTCGAGAAATTGATCTGCGAGCCGCGCTGCTCGCACGTGGGGCGGTACATTTTTCACATAGGCATCTAGCTGTCTCCGCAACTGTTTACGATAGATCAGCTTGTCGTCATGCTTTCCCGAGAGCGTGTCTTCAACCGTGGTACGGACCAAATCCGAGGGATCTTGATCATGGAATACCAAGTCAAACATTGACGCTTGAAACTCTTTAGATAAGAGCGTCCAGTCGGCGCGCACATTTTCCAGGCCTTTAAAGATGATTTTTTCACTCTCTCCGTCATCCGCCACCAGCAAACCCGCATAGCGTTTTTTACTACCGGCTTCCGACCCTCGAATTGTTGGCATCAAAAATCGACTAAAGCAGGTTTCAAATTCAATTTCCAATTCACTCTCTAGCTGATGTTCTGATCGAATTCTTTGCTCCCAGTTTTCATTGACCCTGGACGCTATTTCCGCGCCAATTGCATTACACTGAGTAAGATCTAAATCATCTTCCAACGAAACAAACGTTGAATCCGTATCACCATAGATAACCTGGTAACCAAGAGCCTCGATCATCTTGCGAGTACTCTGCATGATTTCATGACCTCTCAACGTAATTGAACTGGCAAGTCGCGGGTCATAGAAGCGGCATCCGCCGGAACCCAAAACCCCATAAAAAGAATTCATTAGTATCTTGATCGCCTGGGACCGTGCTGCATCCTTGTTTAGCTTAGCTTGGTCTCGCTGCGCCCATAAGTCAGTAATTATCTGAGGCAAGAAATGATTTTCCCTGTGAAACTTTGCACCGCGAAAACCTTCGATCGCGTGATCGGGATTGTTCAAACCCTCAATTAAACCCATCGGATCAATTTTGAATGTCTTGATAATGGACGGATACAAACTCTTAAAGTCGAGTACCAGCACATTCTTGTAGAGCCCGGGAGTCGAATCCATGACATAGCCGCCAGGACTGGCCAGGCCGCCGCCTTCAGGAAGATTGGGGGCGATATACCCAGCGCGATGCAGCCGCGGTAAATACAAATTGGTAAAGGCAGCAACCGATCCACCCGCCCTATCGAGCTCAAGCCCGGTGATCTGCGATCGAAGCAATAAAAAATCAATAATCTCAGTATTCGCAAATATATCCACAACGAGCTGACAATCTTCAAGATTGTATGCAGCAAGCGCGCGTTTGTTATGCCGAAAGTTATGTTCGATCTCTGCCAGGCGATCATCGACATCCTGATCAACTTTCTTGCCTCTGTCCAATAGCGTTCTGGAAACATTTTCGAGAGAGAAGCTCGGAAAACTCCAGGTGGCAGATTTCAACGCTTCGATACCGTCAATTGCCAGTCGACCATTAATGGTCACAAACCCCTTCTCATGCTCCCCACGCATATCCCGCCAGCGCGCACCACGACCGTCCCTGCCAATAGCGAATTCTATTCCATGCAATTGACAACGCTGTAACAACACACGCATGTCGAAGTTCACCAGATTCCAGCCAATAATAAAATCGGGGTCTATTGCTTTTATCTCGGCAATCAGCAGGTGCAATAAGGCAGACTCATCCTCAACCCAGAGAATTGACAGATCATCACACTGCTCTTCCTCTCCGATCATTAATACCCGGGCAACCTGCATACGAGGATCATCACAAACTAGTCCTACCGAGAATAAAGTGCCATCCATTGCGCATTCTATATCCAGCGACAAACTGCGCGGTGTCGGCCGAAACTCAGCGCTGCGAATCTTACAGTTGCTGACTTCGGTAAAGTTCTTTTTTTGGTTGAAGCTGCCGGTAAATTCAATCCCGCCAAACGCAAAGCGCTCCATCAGAAAGCGTTCGTGTACACGGATATCGCCTTCAAACACCTCAACACCTTTGTGCCGTATCTGGTCCAGCGCGGTGTAGTGATCGCTAATCGAATTCGAATAGAGTCCGGCAACCGGCCGTTGATCAAACGACTTTAGGTTCAAGGGCTTTAAGGAAACCGAAGAACCGAGAGGCTGAACCGCCTGTGCTGCGCGTGAAATCTGCTCCTGTGGAATAAAACATACCGTTTGCTGATCATTAACAAATAGTCGATGGGGTCCTTCCTCGGTCATAACCCAAAGCTCGACATACACGCGGCCACCTCGGTCGCGAGACGCTGCGTTCAGGATAAAACCCTTCAGCACTTTATTTTGAGGCGCCACATTGTCAGCGGCTAATTCCATACGTATCCAAATTCAAAGTTTTCAGGGTGCATTACTGTTGCAGTTTCTCTGATAAAATTTAGTATAAAGTTGCAGAAATAGTCATTCTTTTCGCGTGTAGTATTTCTACCACATTCTCCCAATCATCATCGCAAAACCTTTCCGCTAATGAGTATTTTCCAGGAACTCGTTCCTTCCTTTAGTTTAGAAAATTGGGCACCCGCCTCTCTCCGTAAATATCTTTTTGGCGACGACTCAGAGAACATCGAGAATCTATGCGCCATGATGATGAACTCCGATGGAGAATACTCAAGCTTACTCATATCAGAAAGAATACTAAAAGCCTATCAGAAACTCGATGTTTCTCATCGCCTCGACTTTTTCAGATTATTGAACGAACAATACGACCTTGACATAGATGCTCTGAGCAGCGCTGTAGAAAATTATGCAGACAATGCCAACGCTAAATCTTTCCGCCATCTTACACAAATCGCCGAGCCAAAAAGGCAGGAACTATTCAGAAGGCTAAATCTAGCGCCGGGCGGCACCAAACAACTGGTAAAAATGCGTGAACATCTTCGGCTACTCACCCGCGACCACCCCAAGCTAGCGAAGATGGATGTTGACTTCAGACATCTGTTCAACTCCTGGTTTAATCGTGGATTTCTTAATATGCGTCTCATTGATTGGACCACCCCAGCGCATATTCTTGAGAAGATCATTGCCTATGAAGCAGTGCATGAAATAGGAAGATGGTCCGAGCTTAGAAGAAGACTCGAACCAACAGACCGTCATTGCTTTGCATTCTTTCATCCCTCAATGGAAGATGAGCCTCTGGTCTTTGTTGAAGTAGCGCTGACGGAAAGCATTCCCTCAAAGATCGAATCTTTATTAGACGGTGATGAGTTACCGGTTCCCACGGAACAGGCAAATTGCGCCATCTTCTATTCAATTTCCAACTGCCACGCAGGATTAGCCGGCGTATCATTTGGTAATTTTTTGATCAAACAAGTTGCCACAAACCTTAAACAACGATTTCCTCAATTACGAAAGTTTGCAACCATTTCTCCAGTACCTGGATTTCGTAAATGGATTGAGAGCAATGAGCAAAACGATGAATTCATTGACTGGTTTAGTCAGTTCGCAGAAGACAGTGAAAATGATTCTGCCACCGGAGCTGTGCCGAAATCAGTACAGCAGCTCGCCGCCCGTTATCTTGTGGAAGAAAAGAATCACCGATCGGAGCCACTCGACCCGGTGGCAAGGTTTCATTTAAAAAATGGCGCAAGTCTGGATCGCCTTAACTGGCATGCAGATCTTTCTGAAAAAGGCCTTAAGCAATCCTATGGGCTCATGGTTAACTATATATACGATCTCGCTACGGTTGAAGAAAATCATGAGAACTACATGCAAAACCAAAAAGTTGTGTGCAACAACGTTATTCGTAAGAGTATTGGAAAGTGATCAAAGAGGAGTCTCAAACTTCAGCTTATAGCGCAACACAGAATTAACTTCCCTTAATCAACACATGTCTAACTACCTCACCGAGAAGCTTCTTTCACCTCATGAGAAAAGCAACAAAATTTTTCTTGAGCTGCCAAACAACATTGATATTCAGTATCATGAATTCAATAGACAAGTAAACCGTATTGCCAACTACCTACAGCAGATCGGGCTTAAGCCGGATGACCGAATTGCCGTGCAAACAGGCAAGTCTTGGCAAACCATCGCCCTGTATTTGGCTACGGTAAAAGCCGGCGGAGCTTTTCTTCCCCTTAACACCGCCTACACTCCCCACGAAGTCAGCTACTTTCTCGATAACGCCAGACCACGGTTGTTTGTTTGCGACGAGGGTCACGCAGAAGGACTTCAAGTAGTTGCCAAAAACGCAGGAAGCGATCTTGTGACACTCAACAACGATGGCAGTGGCGAAATCGCTAACGCCGCTTCAGCACAAAGTGATACGTTTGAAGCGATAGATCGATCCGCTGACAGCCTTGCTGCAATCCTTTATACCTCAGGCACCACGGGGCGTTCCAAAGGCGCAATGCTTACCCACGAAAATCTTTGGTCGAACGCTCAAGTACTCGCAGATGTCTGGCAATTCACATCGAAAGATACGCTCTTACATGCACTACCCATATTTCACACCCACGGGCTATTTGTCGCCACCAACGTGTGCCTGGTAGCGGGCGCGTCGATGATCTTTCAGAGCAGCTTCTCAGTGGAAAATGTAATTCGCGACATCAAGAAAGCCACCACCATGATGGGCGTACCGACTTTTTATACAAGGTTATTGGACTCCTCTGATTTCGATCGAGATTTGGTAAAGCACATGCGGCTGTTTGTATCCGGCAGCGCTCCACTATTATCCGAGACCCATATCCAGTTTGAAGAAAGAACAGGACATAAAATTCTTGAGCGCTATGGTATGACCGAAACCAATATGAACACCTCCAACCCTTATAATGGAGATCGTCGTGCCGGAACCGTAGGACACGCTCTGCCCGGAACTACAATCCGCGTTGTTTCAGCTGACAATGGAGAAGAACTGAATAGTGACGAAGTCGGTTCGATTGAAGTAAAAGGCGCGAACGTATTTAAGGGATATTGGGAGATGCCTGAGAAAACAGCTGAAGAATTCACTGAAGATGGATTCTTTATTACCGGTGACCTGGGCCTACTAAGCAAAGACGGTTATCTAACGATTGTAGGTCGCGGAAAAGATTTGATTATCTCTGGTGGATACAATATCTACCCCAAAGAAATTGAAATGGTATTAGATGAACTGGATGGCGTTAAGGAATCTGCAGTCATCGGCGTTCCCCACCCTGATTTTGGAGAAGGCGTCGTTGCGATATTAGTCGGTGATCAAGCACCTTCTGAAAACCAAGTGCAACAAATGATCAGCAACAGAATCGCGCGATTCAAACAACCCAAGAAAATATTCGTTGTAAAAGAGCTCCCGAGAAACACGATGGGAAAAGTCCAGAAGAATCTATTAAGAGAACAATTCGAACACTGCTTCTCTCCTGGCAGAGTGCAAGCGACCTCTACCATCACTTAATGTTATCCCTTAAATTTAAAGAGTCTGTAGCCTATAAAACTAAAGCAATCCTGCGAACCCGCTAGCACGCAATTTAACCAGCTAAAAAGAGTGATTTCGTGACAGGCGCAATTCATGATTTTTTGGACTTAGATTCAAAATCACTCTTCAATGAACAACAGCCGACCATTTTTTTCTCGCCTGTTTGTTAGAAATCAACAGGTTCACTTTTCCCTTATCCAATCCGGGCGATCTACAAAGCGAGGGCAGTTGTGGGCCTACTGGTTGCGATCAGATCTGATATAAAAAGGTTTGAGCTTGCAATAGTCATTAACCATCCATTTGATTAAGCACGCATCGAACCCGAGACGACTTTATGAAGAGCATCGAGCGTTGATTATCTGCCGGCTAACTGCCAGTACTGGCCAAATACATCATCAAGTGATGGTTCTTGGGGCGGGACGGGTCGGACAACGCTTGTGACGTTCATAAAATGCTTAAAATGTAGGTTTTCGTCGATTGAATTTCCGCCCCAACTGCCGCATCCCATCGTGAGGGAGAACGGCAATCCATTGTCAAAAGCACCTCCTGTAGCTACAGCGTGCGCCTGATTAACAATGACCCTGCAAACCGGCAGATCCCGTCCGAGCGCTATGGCACGCTCATCGTTTACAGTATGGATGCCGACTGAATGCCCTGCTCCCTGGTACGCAAGAATACGACTGGCAATCTCCTTGGCATCTTCGAAGTCAGCTGCCTGGTAAAGGGCAACAACCAAAGAGAGTTTTTCGCCAGACTCAGGGTGATCCGACCCGATTCCATTGGCAGGTAACACTAGAAATCTTGCGGATTCAACCTCATTAACTTCAACTCCGGTGACATCAATCACTTGATCAATATCTCTTGCGATTATTTGCCGGTTAAGTTTTCCATCCTGGAATAATGATTCAGTGAGTTTTTCCGTGTTGTTATCCAGGAGAACTCTCCCTCCGACCTTATGCAATGCGCTCACAAACGGCTCGTAAACACTACTCACCACGATCAACACATTTTCTGATGAGCAGGAAGTGGCATTGTCAAAAGTTTTTGACGTCGCAATCTTTTGCGCCGCTGATGCAAGATCGGCCGTCTCATCTACAATGACCGTAGCATTACCAGCTCCAACCCCTATTGCAGGCGTTCCCGAAGAATACGCTCTCCGAACGTTATCCTGACTTCCCGTTACGATCAACCGATCGGCCAATTCCATGAGACGCTGAGTTTTGGCCTTTGAAGCAGGTGCGGGTAACATTTGAACAAGGTTTTTGTCGATGCCAATTTTGTCAAACTCAATATGTATATAGTTCACCAGTTTTTCACAGACCGCGATTCCACTGGGAGAAGGAGCTAAAACGATAGCGTTACCGCACTTTAACGCGTTTACGATATTGTTGGTTGGCGTCGCAACAGGATTGGTCGAGGGAACCACAGAAGCAACAACCCCTAGCCCTCGGGCAATCTTCGTAATACCATTTACCGCGTCTTCTTCGATTACCCCAAAAGTAACAGCTGTTTGAAGATCGCGTAATAACCCAAGTGTCTTTCGATGATTCTTTTTAATTTTGTCTTCAACATTACCGAGCCCAGTGGAGGCAACTGCTAGCTCAGATAAAACAATATTTCTGTCTGACTCCATCAACGCCCATGCGGCAGCAGTTGAGGCCGTATCGTATTTTCTTTGGGAACCTGTGCGCTCATACGTTTTTTGTGCGACACGTGCGCGTTGCACCATTTCTTCGACGATAGTCACATTTACATTATCAGCCATCAGATTAGAGAAAGTTAAGTTTCGATACAGCGATCAATAAGATTTCAGGAGGATGGCAACATAGCTTGGCCAGTCCGACGGGCATAAATACCCCAAAGTAACCATAGTCCAAAACACAAGGGTGTTATGAAGTGGTACCACACTGCATCTGCGAAAAGCGTTAGAGTGAAAATAATGGGCCCGCATATAGCAACTAAAATACGCTCACTGGAGCCTAAAATGCGGCCCGGTATTGCACCGTAGGTAGCTGCGGACAACATACAAGTTGCAAGAAAAAAAGCGCCGATCATTACCAGGGTTTCGAGACGCAAATTTGGAAATCCGAGGATATTAGGAAAGGCAACAAACAGAAACGGAACTAGGAAACACACACCACCCAATTTCAAGCACTCATACGCAGTACCTATAAATGTGCCCCCAGAAATTCGTAACGCAGTTAAAATCCCAACAGCAACCGGTGGACTAAGCGTTGAGAAAATTGCGAAGTAGAACCCATAAAAATTTGCCACTAGCGGCTCTAATCCTAGATCAATCAGCGAAGGCACCACAACAATTGCAATCAGTGCGTAAGCAGCTGGAGTGGGAAGTCCCATGCCAATAAATAAAGAAACAAGCATCCCTAACACCAATCCTATTGCCAAGCTTCCAGAAGAAACCTCGATCATTAATCGGCCCAAAGAAAGACCGGCCCCAGTGGTAACCAGCATCTGAACGATAATCCCAATGGCCGACAAAATCACAGTGAGTTTCGCTCCAGCCAGTGCGCCTTCTCGCATCCCACTAAAGAGTGATGCGAACGCTGGCCGATATGCCTGAGGCCGTAAAATACTTAACCCCACCGCGAGCAAGATACCCCAAAACGCGCCCATCGGTGCGGAATACCGCATAGACAACAGCACAATCAGGACAATAAACGAAATCAAGAATGAGGGTGCAATCCAAGCTACGAGCTTCCAATCCACCTTCTGTTTTTCATAGGGGATCTCTCGTGATGCGGCGATGAGACAAACTATTCCAGACACCACTGCAAACAAGTACAGCACTGCCGGGATAATTGCGGCAATAGCAATTTCAATATAGGAGACACCAAGAATAACCGACATCAGAAAAGCGCCTAGACCCATAATAGGCGGTAGCAGCTGACTGCCTGTTGATGCCAACACCTCAATTGCACCAGCCTCATTACGGGTAAATCCGGTTCGAACCATCGTCGGTATGGTCATACTACCGGACAACGCAATGTTACTGACTGACTGACCGGTCACCATACCAATCAACAGACTTGCGGTAGTCGCGGAATATGCGACACCGCCACGAAATAAATTACCGATGGCCTTACCAATCTCACCGAACATGTCGATAATACGTGTCCCATGCAAAATACCGCCATAAACCAGAAGTAGAAAAATGACATCGGCAGATAAAGGCGCGTAGGTCAACACTCCACGCGGTCCGCCCATACCTGACAAATAGCTGATAATCAGGTTTGCGTCATACTTGCGATTGGTTGAGAAGGGTTCAGGCAGAAAATGTCCTAATGCAAAATAGATTCCTGCAATGAGACAAATAGCAGCAAGAGGGAGTCCCCATACGGCCCAGGCTACGAGCAGAATCGAAACAACCAAAACACAGCCAAATACAAAATCTAAATTGGTAATAAATGGCTGAGAAAATTCAAGTTCCTTGGCTTGAATAACAAAATAGATACCGGCCAACACAAAAGCAATAAATAAAATACGATATCCGTTGCGTCGATTAAAAAAATGTTTAGGTTTCTGTGTGGTTGCATCATTCAATAATAGATCGCTGACCACCAACAGAAAGATCAATGTGATATGGATGGTATAGTGTTCCATCGCGCCGGTTATTGAATACCAGACGGTTGCTACGCTGTAGCTAACTAAGAGAATCGTAACTAGATTCGAGAGTAAAGCCATCGCCCTAACGGACATGCTGGTCGGAGTTTTCGCGACCTCTACTTGATTCATATATTTAACACCAACCTGAATACCATGGAGTCAAAAAGGGAGTCCTTTCCCTCTTTCCATAGTCCCGGAGAAAGGCTATTCGACCAAACCTAGCTCTTTGTAGGCTCTCATCGCACCAGGATGAATTCTCTCAGGTTGATTCCGCGCCATATTAGCGATCGTTTCTGGATCCCAAATCCCACCAACCGCATTATATTTTGCCACCGTTGGTCCCATCTTTACCCACAGCTTAGTAAATTCATAGGCCATATCTTCCGGAAAGCTTTTATGTGCAGACAGCAACAGATTATTACCGACAGTGGTGACATCGTTAGGCTGATTGCTCATCGTATTCGCCGCAATCTTTCTAACCATAAAAGGTGCCCCGGTATCATCAATATATTTTTGTATTGCCTGTTCTGGAATACTAACGTAGTGCCATTCGCGACCAGAAGACTCTAATGTTTTGAAAGGACCAGCTTCTAGATTATTTTTAAATCCTAACGCAGAGTGTAAAACAACGGTCCCGACATCCGCTCTACCGTCGAGCAAGGCTTCTACATTGGCATTGGGACCCAGAGGGCTGTAGCTCTTGGCTTTATCCGTGACCCCCATACCGTCAAGAATTAATCGTTGGTGCATCCCCCACTCATTTTGACTGAGCAACCCAGTGGCAATCCGCTTGCCAACGAAATCTTCTGGCGACTGCAGCGCTTTATCGGTTGCAACAAACAGATTGCTGGTTTGACTCATAGTCCCGATCACTCTGAAATCCTTTACAGCGTCCAACGGTTTCTTGAAAAAGGGAGGCTTACCATTAATCGCCGCCCACTCAACGACTTCACCAGAACCAAACATCGTGGTTTGCCATATGTCTGGATTGGTTGCTGCAAAACGCACGTTATAGACAAACCCAGGCGCTTCGACTGCTTTCGGTCTTAGCCAATCATGATGATCTTTTGCATAGGTCTGGATCGTAGCCCATGCAAGGTAAGGGCCGGTTCCCGCAGGCGAAATCATTACATCAACCCCTTTGTCTTCCGCAGAAGCAACGGAGGTACCCAGCGATAGGGTTGCTATAAGTAAAAGGGATGCAGAGCGCGAGACTGCTGCTTTCATAGAAGTGGTAAATATCATTATGTTTTTCCTCATTGACGAAATTTCAATTTCGAATAATTGACGCTGAGATGATTTGCTCGAATGCGACAATCGTATGGCTGCCTAACTCGTTTTCTTTTTTGGCAGAAATTGGACAGATCTTGATTCTGATGATGCGAAACATGAGAGTGTCATATGCGGTATCATATGTATAATATTATTTTTTCAACTAATTCATAAGAAATTAATATGAAGTTTACATTGCGTCAACTGCGCTATTTCGCTTCTGCCGCAGAGCATGCTTCTATTTCTGACGCCGCTCGATCTCTCAACATTTCTGCTCCCTCTATCTCTAATGCAATCAAGGACTTAGAAGAACAATATGGCGTTGCGCTCTTCTTAAGAAAAAATTCCAGGGGTATTCGTTTAACAGCCTCTGGGATCGCGCTGCTCAGGGAAGCCAGGATGCTGTTAAATCACGCTACGGATTTTGATGCCATTGCAACGAACGTCAGTAACGAAGTGTATGGAGAAATTCGCGTAGCTTCTTTTGTGAATGTCGCGCCAATTTATATGGCAGGCATTACTCGGTCGTTTCAGGAAAAATATCCTGACGCCACTATTTCCACCTTCATCGGAAACCAACACGAGGTACTGGAAAGTATTCGCCATGGAGAATACGAAGTGGCTCTGACATTTGATATTGGTCTGTCAAATGAATACCGTATCGATATCATCGACGAGTTACCACCGCAGCTGGTTGTTCATCATGACCACCCTTGTTCGAAAAAACCGTTTGCTTCATTACGAGACGTAATCAGTGAACCGTTCATCTATCTCGACCTACCATACAGTCGAGACTATTTCTTCTCCCTGTTCGAGCGTCGCAATCTGAGACCGGAACAGACCATTGCGATTGGCTCATTTGAAACAATTCGCACATATGTTGGCAATGGTCTCGGCTATTCAGTTTTGAACCTCAACCCTTATAGTTCGACCAACTACGACGGCACCAGAGTCAAATATGTTCCACTAAAAGGTAAACATCGGCCGTTGCGTCTATGCTGTATTAGTTTGCAGCGTAGCTCAAACCGCAGAGCCGTCAAAGCTTTTATCGATCATGTTAAAGAGTACTTTATATAGATTCCGTTTATTCAGCTAGTTTCTAACCTGCAATAAAGAAGCAGCTATCGATCTTACTAATGCAATGCCAGATTTATCCCCTAACACCTGAGCGCGAACAATAGCGCCATCCAACGCCAATACGATTTGTCTTGCAATCTGCTCTGCTTTTGTGGACGGATAGTCAGCCAATAAATCCTCAATTTTCTGCAAGATGGCTCGCTTGTGTTTGGCAGCAACTTGATGAATTGGGTCTTTGTGATCCGCAAACTCTGCACAGGCGTTAATAAAGTCACACCCAGTAAATGTTTCTGACCGAATCCATTGGTCAGTTTCATCCAAAATAACTTCGATATGCTGATGAAGTGCATATTCGGGATGCCGCCGTTTCGATGCATTCAGATAATTATCCATTCGATTCATGATTTCATAGTGCCGTCTTTTCAGCACTTCCAGCACTAACTCTTCCTTGCTCCGAAAATATTTGTACATTGTCGTCTTCGAAACACCAGAGTGTTGAACAATCGTATCAATGCCAGTGCGATGGAATCCATTCGTACTAAATAATGTATAGGCGGTGTTTAACAGATGCTCCTTACGCGGCTGATTTCTATTCGTCACAAAACTCTCGGTAGGATCTAACTTCAAGGAGACTTTATCGTTTATAGGTTGACATGTACAGATTTGTACACTATCTTGTTATTACTGTACCGATCTGTACATTAAAACAACCTGTTGGAGAAAAAATGGCTGTAAGTAATAGCGAGTGTTTAATCGAGGGAATTCATCATCTTGGGCTCACGGTAGTGGATTTACCAAAAGCAGTTTCATTTTTTACTGACTTATTGGGTTACCAGAAACTGGGAGAGCGTCCTGAATACCCCGCAGCTTTTGTGAGCGACGGTCATAACATGCTGACCCTGTGGCAAGCTAAAGATCCCGAGAATTGTCAGCCGTTTAATCGACATAATAATATTGGCATGCATCACTTTGCATTAAAGGTAGCCGACATTTCGACCTTGAATGCTGTCTATGAAAAATTAAAAAATGCAGGAGTTGAAATTGAATTTGCTCCTGAGATTATGCAAAGCAGCGGCGCGACCCATATGATGTGTGCGATCCCTGGTGGGGCAAGAATAGAGTTTGTAGCGCCAAAACAATAACCCGATTCCGTACCCGATAGCTTGAATCAATGCAGGTCTTCAGTTTGAGCTAACTCTGGATACCTTGTTTCATGCTCTGTTAAGCAAAGCCATTTTTACCAGTATTCGCGCTAGCGAGGCTAGGCCCTTTCTCCAGAAGACGTGCGATGCAATTCATCGCAAAAGGTCAAACCATCTCAAAGTCAGTATCCAAGTCCATGGGTCTAAAGCATATAAAAGAACGAGATGGATATGGACATAACAATTAATATCCACCCAAAAACGCGATGAATAAGTTGCTCTAGCCAAAGACGCTCAGTATTCATCGCGATACCAAGTATCAGCATCCAAACCATGCTATCAGACCAAAAAACAAACATTAGCAGCATCAGACTCCAGCAGCTTTTGATACAGCAAACGCCATAGTCAATTCCGTTTAACAGCGAAACCATATTTTGTCCAAAACGACGAGAAAAGCGGTGTTTTAAGTTCACCCCACCATAGAACATTTCCCGACAGTTTTGTAGGCAGCGACTCTTGGTCTGAGTAAGTTGATACCACCCGGCCACGAGCATCAGGATTACCCCCACAATCCAGCTCTGATTTCGTAATATCACGATATGACTCGCAAAAGCTGTCACGAACATACCAAGAATATGGGACACAATTCCAAACAATATCCATACGAAAACATAGCCCAAAGCTAGTGCAAAGGCACCTTTGTAATAGCCACCATCGTTCTGATGCAACGAATCTTTCTTTCCGAGCACAGGTATTACAGTCGGCAACATCATCGCTACCACCATTACAATCCACCCGAGACTGGCAAAAACGACATGATGATGGGCAGCACCTCCTGATTGGTGCACCCTCCCGTCATCTGTTACTCGGGTCCAGTTGCCGTGATCAAGATACACTGCAAGATGGGTGTGATTGACTGCAAAAAGTAGAAACCATGCCAGCACCGAGCAATAGATGATGAAGCGTTGTTCAACCACCAACGCACCAGGATAAAACTGACGCGTTATATTGCTCACATCCACGTTAGGCAGCGGCTTTTTTTAAGCTGCAAAAACAGGACGCATGAATCTTGTCCGACCTCGAAAGTGCGAAATCGAGTTGCGGCTTAATCATCCGGGCTTCTTTAATCTTATTCATACGGGTATAGCATTCGTGTAAACCAAACAATGCCCAAACGTTGTTCGGGTGACGGTTAGAGCGCAGAACGGTGTCATCCATACCGAGGTCCGCTTCATACGCCGCCGCCGCTTCATCTACATTCCCCTGTTCCAGCAATAAAGCACCGAGCGCATGCCTACTTGGCATCATCCAACCCCATGGTTCGTCGTAAGGTAAGTTGTCTTCATTTTCTACAGCTTGGCGTAAATGCTTGAACGCGGTATCGTAGTTACCTTTATGGTATTCAATTTCGCCACTCAACATCTCACTTGCCACACCAAGAATCTGTTCACAACTCACAACATGGATGTGTCGCTCTTCTGTGACTGCCTCTGCGGCCTTTTCAAAATTATTCTGTGCTTTCGCCGCCTTAGCATGATTTCCTAATGCCGCATGAGCAATACCCTTGCCATAGTAGTTCATCGCTGCACTCATTGTGTAAAGATCTGGATCGGCAGGCAACGGTGCGTCAATTAATTCCTGCCATTTTCCAAACCGCACCAGCACATGGGTTTCCATTGACATATATCCTTCAAGCCAGTTTGCCATTGGTGGTGACTCAAGCCTAATCAATTCGTCTGGGATGGTTTCGCGCATATTGCTGACCGCTTCCATAGCCTGATCATAGCGACCCAGAAACATCGCGCCGTAGAGTTTAAAGTGATAGTTATGCACCCGATACATCGAATAGAAATTCATGGCTCCTGCATGGTTCCAATATTTTACATCTGCAACAATGCCTGCTGAGTTTCCGACTACAACATCCTGATAGTTTCCACATAATACGTCGATATGTGTGGCCATATGTTCAAGGTGCCCTGCGTCAGGAACAAGACCTCGAATCTGATCAGCAACCTTTAGCGCAGCTTCCGGAAAGGGTGACATTTCCATCAGATGCAAGTACAGATGTAGTAATCCAGGATGTGGTTGATCTTTACGTTGGTTAACTAACTCGAGTCCTTCTTCGAGTACTGCTCGACACTCTAGAGTATCTGCATTTTCCATTGGTTCGCCACTATGGGGATCCCACATCTTCCAAGGGGTACGATTCATCATGGCTTCGGTAAACAGTGTCGCCACATCAGGGTCTGCTTTAAAATCATTGTATACAGTGCGCATTGCGTCGGCATATTCTCCGCTCCACACATACAGATCGGGGACCGGTTGTTCGGATTGATAACGCTTTTCTAAGGCACCAATAAGGGCTTTTTCTATAGCACTTGCCTTATCAAGTTTCTCATTGGCCAATGCGATTGCTTTGCGAGATTCCAACAAGGTAGTCTTGATTTCGTTTTCGTCAAATAGCTCCCAAGGTTTGTTGTAGTTTGGTCCAATAATGTAAGCCAGTCCCCAATAAGCCATGGCGCAGTCTGCATCGTGTTCAATCGCTTTCCGAAAACATTCGCCAGCCTCTTCGTGGTTGTAGCCAAAGATCCAGTTCAGTCCCCGATCGAACCATTGTTGTGCTTCTTGTGAACTTGTAGAGATAGGGCGGCTATAGGTGCCAAGGTCAAAAGGATAATCGCTCATGATCAAAATTCTCGTGTCATTGGTATTTAATGGTTGTATCAGAATACATTCTATATTTTTCTGATATATAGAATAGCGTACTATATTAATCGAATAAAAGGCATTATCACAGAGTAAATGCAAATAAATCCTGTATTTCGAAGTACTATTCTATATTACAGAAAATAGAAACACTGAATATCCGGAGTTAAAGCCTACATGCGTAAGCTGCCGGGGTTCGAAATTAGCTTCCTGCGGAAGCTTCTTCTAAGCAGACGAAATCGGGTGACACTCTACCCAATTGATTTTCAGTCAACAAAGTTTCAATTGCTTTTGCCGTCTCAAGCAGAAATTTGTCCTGATAGCGAGCGGCCACAAGCTGAATTCCAAAGGGCATACCATGGTGATCTTGACCAAACGGAATCGTGATTATTGGACACCCAGTAAGAGAAAGTGCCCAGGTGATCGCGTACCAGCCATAGTAATTATGTAAAGAGCGGCCGTTTATTTCGTTCGGAAAGTTATCGCAAACAGCAAAGGGTGTGACCGCAGTTGCCGGACAAATTAACAGATCGATATCGTTAAACAGAGACTGAAATTCCCTGAACAGTTTAGTGTGAGTTTTCCCCGCCATCGCAATATCCGGAAAGGAGTAGGCGGCTGCTTCCCGAATACTATTTTTAACGTTGTCACCTAACAATGCGAATTCATGTTCCGGAAGATCTGAGTAAGCAGCGAAGATGCTTTCGGTCCTCAATATTCGAAAGGCCTCGGCCGCTTCCGGCATCTCATAATCGGTTTTACTAAATTGCTTGAATGCATTTTCGATGACCGCAATCCTGCCTTGGAATACGTTCGCGATGGATTCGTCGATGGGTGCGACACCAAGATCAATTGAGTAGCCCACATTCAGCGTAGCTAAATCTGTCGATTGCAACTTATCTAACCCGACAATGCGATGCGCTGGTCTGGAAAGTGGATCCATTGATTCATAGTGTGTAATCGCGCCAAGACAAAGCGCAAGATCATCGACTGATTTCGCCATTGGTCCATCTGTCCACAATGGTGAAAACCCAAGTACATGACCATTCGATGGAACGACACCAGGGGAAGCCCGCATCCCAACAACGCTGCAAAATGACGCAGGTATCCGCAGGCTTCCACCAAGGTCAGAACCAATGGCAAGCGGAGCCATATCGCAGGCAATGGCTACTGCGGAGCCACCTGATGAACCACCGCTTGTCAATTGCGTATTAAAAGGGTTGCAGGTTTCGCCATACACCTTATTGGAGGTATTCGCTCCAGCTCCAAATTCTGGGGTATTCGTCTTTCCAATTACGATTGCACCCGCTTCCTTCAACTGCGCTACCACTGCAGAATCAACATCCGGGACAAAATCCTTATATACCAGGCTGCCATAAGTAGTACTTAATCCCTCTGTTTCACACAGGTCCTTGATCAAGACCGGCAAGCCATGGAGCATACCGAGACGCTTGCCTTGTTTAACCGCTGTTTCTGCTTCCTTGGCTTGCACCCGTGCACGTTGATAATCAGTGGCAATTACTGCGTTTACTGCTGGATTGATCTTTGTGATTTGATCAATAACTGCTTCGAGGAGTTCAACCGGCGAGAGCAAGCCCTCTGCAATCTGCTGGCGTAATGCACAAGCGCTTTGTCCAACTAGCGGTGTCATTAAATTCATTGCTTATTCCGCTGAGTCGGTTCGCGTGCCCTGCGCACTCCGATCATGCTATCCCTTGAAACCAAGGATTGAAGCGCTTCTTCGGTCCAACCCTCAGTTTCTTTAGGCCTTTGCGGTACGACCAAATACCGCATATCAGCAGAGCTGTCATGCACACGCACTTCAACCTCATCAGGGACAATGGTGCCAAACTGACTGAGTAATTTTCGGGGATGATTGACCGCGTCACTACGATATGCGCGGCTCTTGTACCAATCAGGCGGCAGGCCGAGCAATGGCCATGGATAACAAGAGCACAGCGTGCAAACGACAAGATTGTGCACATTTGTCGTGTTCTCAAGCGCGACCAAATGTAGCCAGGTCGGCTCGAGATCCAATTTTTCTGCTGCAGCGGTCGCATCTAATAACAACAAATCCCGATAGTCCGGATCACACCAGGCTTTTGCAACCATCCGGGCGCCATTGTGAGGACCACGGTTATCCATTTGCTCGTGAATACCGTGGAGCTCTTCCATATTAATAATATTTTTCTCAACGAGTAATTCTCGCAGAGCAACCTCCATTTTTTGATATACCGATTGCTCGGCATCCTCCTCATCAGGTTGATTAGGGTGCGGGTGGTCGTGGGAATGTTCTAGAGACATATATTATCGTTGCGAGGATGAAGATGTTTCCAGCGACTCAAGCCAGTGATCAAAGACTTCTACCACTACAGTATCTTGAGGCCGGCCTACGTAAAGGCTGTTGCCCCAAACATCAGTCATGCGCGCCTGCACGCGATACAAGTCAACTTCCGGCAGGCCATCTCGACCATAGGCAAGCTCTTCGGGGTTGGGAAAGGCACCACAATATCGTTCAATCCAGCCGAGAACACCGCGAAAATAGTGCGGGGTTCTACAATGGCCAATGGGCGCACCAGACCGAACTCTCACCGCCTCACCGATACTAAATCGAGGTCGTTTTCGCTCCGCGGTTGATGAACTGGCACTATCCACGAGTTACTGTTCCCCCATTTTCTTGGGTTGTTCCATTCTTCGCGCTAGTTCGTCACTGGAAATCACGCCTTTTTCAATCATCACTTGGCTCATGGCCCAGATCCATTGTTCATAATAAGAACGAGAACGATATTTTTCTGCGCCCATACTCTCGACACTCCGTCTCAGTTCGTCGACACTCAATAATTTTTTCCTGGCAAGCAGTTCACGCAATGCATGCACTCTCTTCTCCCAAGGCAGATACTCGTGTTCTTCCTCATTAAATGGTTCGCATAACATTCCGCCTAGATCATGGATGCCTTGGAGTTCATTAGGGTGTTTTTGAGACATATATTTTTAATGATTTACAGCATTGCGTTTTTGCTTTTCGGCTCGAACCCCTGCAGTATATTCGAGAATACGCTGGCGCAATCCTGGCTTGCTTGCGGTACGTACCAATGCGGCTAAGTCTAGATCGCGCGTATCACAGATTGTTAAATCTAACATTTCGACCAGGGACTGATCAGATAAACTTCGGCAGCGATGCACGAGCTCCATAACTACTGAATCCCAAGTATCTTCAGACTCAATACAAGAAACAAGACCCCATCGCGATGCATCTTCGCAACTTACCGTTTTAGAATCGATTAACATTTCTCTCGCTTGATAGCTACCAATCAAGCGGGACAACCGTCTGGTTCCAAGCGCTAAGCCGAATTGCCAGCCCGGCATACGAAAACGTGCATCTGGCGCTGCAATTCTTTGCCAACAAGCTGCAAAAATATCGGCACCCGCACCAATTACATTTCCCTGCGCTAGCGCAATCACAGGAAACGGGGCATGGTGGATCAGTTGCAATAGTTGTTCAATGCGAACAAATCTAAGCAAAAGATCTCCGTCGCTAATGCTCTCTATGTCCGAGAGATTGAATCCTGCGCAGAAATTTCGACCCGCCCCCCTCAAAATACACACTCGCACACCTGCTACGTCGGTGAAGAGGGTAATCAGCTGCTCGACCATTTGGGGCGAAAGCGCATTGGCATTTTGTGGCTGATTCAGGGTCAGTGAAAGCGTGTCCCCTTCCCGCGCGACAAGAACTGCCGCATCACTATCTACATTCTGCATGACGCTTAGGCGCTTTCTTCCATTTGATTGACTTCCTTAGCACCGAGATGCATGAGGACATCGTCGGTATGTTCACCCAGTTCCGGCGGTGGCTGGCGGATCGCCGATATGGTGTTATCAATGCGCAGAGCGGGCCCAAACGTTTTCGTTTTGTGACCGTTGGGTAATGTTATTTCTTGTACCCAACCCATGTGCGAAACTTGTTTGTCCAAAAGTGCTTCAGAATAACTGTTGATGGGACTGCATGGAACGCCTTTTTCATTGAACGATTGCAGCCAATAGGAAACGGTGTTGTGCTTAAACTCTTTCTCGAGTAACTCCTTTAATGCAGTCTGATTCTGCGCCCGTAACTTCGGGTTTAGAAAACGATCATCAAACTTCCATTGATCTTTTCCAAGAACATCGCACACCAGTTCCCACAGATTATTATTTCCCGCGGCCATTCCGAAGTAACCGTCGTTCGCCTTGAACGCCTGATACGGGGCATTACGTGGATGCGCGGATCCCAGTTTCTTTGGATCAGTTCGCGTACCAAAATACTCACTTGTCTGCAGCGCGCCAATTGCAAGGGTTGCACCCAACATAGCAACATCAATGTGTTGTCCTTTACCCGTAGATGCCCTCTCGACGATAGCGTTACTTACTCCATAAGCTCCGTATAGTGCGGAAACAAAATCACAAAGTGGTACGCCACATTTGACCGGTGGGCCACCAGGTTCACCGGTCACGCTCATAACACCAGCCATTGCCTGCATTGTGAGGTCAAAACCACCTTCTTTAGCGCGTGGGCCTGTTTGGCCAAATGCCGAGATTGAACAGTAGATCAGCGTCTCTTTAATCGCAGACATCGTTCCATAATCAATACCTAGTCTGTTCAGGACACCCGGTCTGAAATTCTCAACTACCACATCGCTATTGAGGATCAACTGTTTTGCTGCGCTCCTTCCTTGCTCAGTTTTCAAGTCAAGAATCACAGATTTTTTATTGCGATTGATCGAAGCGAAGTTCTCACTATAACCATCGCTGATTGGCGGCCACATTCGCATGGCGTCACCAGCAGGCCGCTCAACCTTGATAACTTCCGCACCTGAATCAGCGAGCAGCATTGCACAAAATGGGCCGGCGGCGATTTCACAAAACTCGACTACCTTTACTCCCTTCAGAGATGTCATTGTTCTATTCTCTACTTAAATTTTTGATCAACGTGACACTACTACCGAATTTACATCGCCTACGGTTTGAGAAACTACTCCTTTCCCGAGCATGGTCCATTGTTCCAAAGAGCATCCGAGCGCCATCGAGATACGTTCTGCAAACTCCCGCAAACGCGGTGCAAAAGTTTCCATTTCGTCTACATGTAATCGACTAGCCGGAGCCGACAGACCAATTGATGCAACCACAGAGCCATCACTGCCTGCAATCGGTGAAGCCAGACCGATAATATCCGCGCGCCACTCTCCCCGATTAACCGCAAATCCGCGCTCGCAAATTTTTTCTGCCTCCACTAGAAAGCGATCCAAATCGGTGATCGTCTTGGGGGTATATTTTGTAACCGTGTCAAAACACTTTGTTATCTGCTGCGGATCAAGGTACGCCATCATTGCTTTTCCCGTAGCAGTGCAATAGGCCGGCGCACGACCACCCAGTTGGGTATAAGCCCGAACTGGTTCTTTGCTTTCAATTTTGTCGACGTACAGAACCTCGAACCGATCGAGTATCGATAAATGTACTGCTTCGTTAGTGGTATCGGACAATTTATACATCCAGGGACGTGCGATATCTCTTAGATCCAGTCCAGAAATAATCTGACTACCGAGTTCCCACATACGTAATGAGGCCTGGTAATTATTATCTCCCGTTTTTTCTACGTACTGTAAATTCTGCAGGGTTTGCAAAAGCCGGTGTACATTACTCTTACCCATATCACACAGTTTCGAGAGTTCAGTTACCCCTAAAGGGCGCCCGCTTTTTGCCAGGGTTTCCAGTAACAGGAAGGCTTTGACAACAGCTTTATCCATCGATAGTTTTCTATATTATGACTTGATGATTCTAAGTGTATCAGTCGACCAGCTGTCGGATAAGAGGACGGCTTCATGTTGCGGTCGTTGATAACAAAGAAAAAAGCCAAATTCACCTAAAAGTGGTTGATTGCAGTTTTTTCCATAATATAATACACAATTCTAAATAATAGAATAGAAATTTAATATTTTTCCAATTCGAGAGATATGTAATGAATCAAAGTAAAAATGCCGGCATGGAAGATCGGTGTTATCCAATGCAGAAGAAACCAGGTTTCACTCCCGCGGTACAGCGTTATTCAGCAGAATTTCCAGACGATATCAGCGCCTTTCGGGTCTGCTATTTAGGCGTCCAAGGGAGAACATTATCAGCTTCAGATAGTCGCCAATTCTTAGACATCGCCTCGACACTTTTCAACCAGCCTGACGGCCCTTTGCTGTTTGATTTTGCGCAATATACCGACCCTCAATCTTACGACACGATTTTTGCCACGGCCTATTGGTCCGACAAAAATTCCTACAAAAAATGGCTCAACAATTCCGTCTATCGAGAATGGTGGAACGATATCAAAAAGGACAAAGGGGATCTTGGCTATTTCAGAGAGTCTATCGAAGTCTCAACAAGTAGTCTTGAAACCATTGCGTTCAAGGAATACATCCGCGGTCTAGCTGCTTGTCCAAGACACAAAATAAAACCAATGGGAGAAAGTGGATATTGGGGTGCAGCGAGAGATCGTATTCCTGCTTCTGGGTTTAACAAGTTAGAATCATCCTTGATCGATGCGGTACCCCAGCCAAACACGCGACCATCGATCGGAAAACGGTTACGAATTCGCCTTCCCCAAAATATTGTCGTGATCCGCTCAGGTGTATCCTGGAGAGATTGTGGCGAGGAGCAATTGACCAGCTACGAAAAAAATCTTAAACCCAAGCTTGATTTAGGGATGGAATTTCTTCGGCAAAACCCGGTCGAAAGTGGGTGTTTGAATATGCGACAGGTTGATGTCATTGACTCGGAGGGAAAGCTGGAGAAAGAATCATTCTGTCTCGGCTATTTCGCTTCGTTGCAACATCTCGAATCATGGTCACGAAACCATCCTTCGCACCTGGCTATTTTCGGGCAAGCACAAAAGGAGCGCCAGAAATACAAGGATAGGCTAGAGCTAAGAACATATCATGAGATATTTGTAGTGGATCGAGATGCTGATCTGGATTACGTTAACTGCCACCATCTGACTGGATTGATTCCCTATTTCGCCCCCCAATAGGTCGCGGTTTGATCAATTCAGGACCTCTAACCTCGCAATACTAAGAGTAACAGTCTGAGCGTCTCGACACTTTTGTAGGTGTGCTTACAAAGGAAAGTTGCGCTTTCGTTTGCGCCAGTTAACAGGAAAATCTGTATTTACAAACAGTGTCAGATGCACCACGGGCTTAACAATGGTTAGGGCTTTGCTCCCTTGGGTTTATTGGTCAACAGCTCATCTTTCTAAAGATACTAAAAAGATGTAAGCACACAAGCTCCATCGATACCAATTTTTGCCTCTTTAGACAGGGGTTTGTTACTTCGATAACGAACCCATACGCTGTGAGATTTTTTGCAGCGCTTTTCCTGGTGTTCATAGGTCCAACTCGACCCGTTCATTACCAGCTAGTAGTGCTGGAGTTAACATATCTTATCGTTAATGGATTGATATTGATTCTTTGGCTGGGCGACCAAACGGCACTTCACTACAAAGCCTGGTATAGCTATAAGACAGGCATGATCTCATCCGTTTCTTAATAATATTAACGAGGCTGTAGTCTATAAAAATCGCCTGCCATATAGGCAAAGTACAATTCTTGATTGGAATACCCCGCTTGATTATCTATATTCTCCGGCGGCACCCAGCCAATTGGGACGCCGTCGCTATCGAACAAATTACGACTAACACTACTAGATGGGTAGCTTGGGAAAATCCAGTCTTCTGAACTCGGCAGCACATTCGGGCCAGTTCGGTTTATGACGTAGGTGAGATACTTCAAACCAACCGGGTCATCGAAGTAAGTCTCACCACTAGCATTGAACCTGACTCCTTCACCCACATCATTCATAACGCTGTCATAGGCCTCGTGAGCGTCGCTGAACTGAATGACATTTTCAGTTTCCGTTAGTGGAGCAAGGCGCTGATATTCGGTCGATAGTTGAGAATTGGCTTCTCCATAAGCTGTTGTTCTATGGTGCCTGATCGCAGGCCAGTTGTCTGCGTTCAAATCTTCAATGACGCCTTCAATGAAATTACCTGCCAGGTAAATATCAGGAATAACGGGGCCCTCAACCCAGTCAAGAGTAAAGTCAAATCGAAACATTCGATCTAGCCTTTGTGAGGACGCCCCTGTGGAAGGCGATTTCTTGTAGTAATTATTGAATAGATCGACCCTGGCCCCGCCAGCTAAATTATTCGTTCTTGACTGCCAACCATAAACAACATTATTAAACACACGAACCTTAGCGTCAGACCCACCTCCAATATTCGGTTGTCGATGTGTACTGTTGACCCAAAGGTTATGATGCACATCCATGTTTTTGGCAAGAATTTCAGCTTCGGGGCGAGTATAGCTACCAAATATTGACCCCACGTTGTGACCCCTTATGCCTGGCAGCATGAGTGATCTTTGCACGGTAATGTTTTTGAAGTCTTCGCCATTAGTATGATAGGAGCCAATACTAAAAGATTCATCCGCATGAAAGCCGGTCGTAACATGATCTATGATGACATCATAGGTGCGCGTTATCTTGAATCCATCGTCTTCTCTAACAATATTTCCGGTATCACCATCGATCACGTATGTCCAAGGTCCCACCTCAAACGCCCTAAAATCATTGCGATTGATCTCTATTGGATACGACTGACCATCGATTGTTACTTCTTCCGTTCCGATTGAAACTGCGCTATCGGTAAAAGCCAATCCGAGCTTGAAATCGACATACCGTAGATTTACGTTGTAGATATTATCAAAGAAAAGTTTATAGGTACCCTGCGTAATATGTACACCGCCTAGGTCGCGCGCAGTTTGTCCTGCAATGGTGATGTTGCCTCCACGTTTTTGATTAACATAGATATCCCCTTGAGTGATTTTAAACTCGCCACCAACCAGAAAAACTACCGTCTTAGCAAGAGAAGGATTCTCCTCAAGACAATATCTTAAACTTCCAGAATAGGTATCGCTACTTACCAAGTATCGCCCGTTAGCGCTATCCACTAAAGTATCGACAAAACAAGTTTTTCCGCCGCGCCCCCCGGTGACATAACTTCCTGCCCCTGATGCCGTGGGGAATGCTTTTAGCTCGTCCAACACGATTTTCGATTCTTCTTGGTCATCCAACAGCAAGTAGAGCATGGATGGAACATATTTATCATTGGGATTGATACTCTGCGCAATTGCCATATCTGCTATAACCATCAAGCCAAAGTACACACATGTGATTCTGGTGAATTTATTCATAAGTACTTTCTATGATACATAGATACCGGAATGTATCGATGTAATGCTCCCACTGTTAACTATGCGTCAAGGATGACCCCTATCAAAACAATCGGTCCCCGATGCGTTGCCAGCCAAAAATAACCGACGCCTTTTCTTTTTGTTATTTTTCTACCCGTTTAAGGCTCCAGTGATCAACTTTATCTCATTTTCGGCAAGCCTAGCGCGATCTGCATCTTTCCGATGTCGCTGTTCACGATCCTTTGAAATAAGTAGCTGCATCCCTTTTTATTTTATCACAACAGCGGGTAACCTGCGGTCAGGTTACGCCGGGAATTAAGTTTGCGGGGTTTTAGATTTATCCCGTACCCAGTCGAGATACTTCAGATCTGGCCTTTACCACAACAGTATTTTCGCTATCTATTCCTAGTATATAAAAGTTGTTCACCCCTACTTCCCAAACGAGATACTGTATTGCTTTATTTTCGATTTCATCACTTTGGTTTATTTCGAAAACATCTCCTTGCATATAACGTTGTTCTTTATAGTTTCCACCTAGTATCGCAACAACACTCGCTCTTAAATCACCCAAGTTTACTGTACGCCATTTTTCTTCAAACCTATTCCTAAAAGCAACAAAGCTATAGAGAAAGTAGATGACGATAAAGATCCCAATAAAAAATTGTCCCGGCATCATTTTGATATTCATAGCGCAAATATAACGCTAAACATAACACTTTAAAACGCATGTCTTATTGCAGCTTAGACCCACCAAACTGTTTTCACTATCTGCAAAAAATGGATATACTTATAAACCATAACTCTCGTTTCCGAAAATTAATAAAGTGCAAGGCTTAGAAGTCGGCTATGTGCGCAACAATGCACAAAATAGAGTAGGTTTCTACCTGACAGACTCCTTTAATCTGCTCCCTATGGCAGCTGCACTTGAACCGCTGCGAATCGCCAACCGTGTGTCAAAAACAGCTTTGTTTGACTGGTCCATTGTCACTGATGATGGCAAACCGGTAAAAGCATCGAATGGGTTGTCTCATGTCGCAGACTATTCGTTAAAGACTGCACCAGATTTTGATTTCGTCATACTGACCGGACCTTTTTTCGTTAAAGACATCCAAAATCCGGAAGTGATTCACTGGGTGAATCGTCAAAACGATAAACTGGCCACAGTGATTGGCCTGGAATCAGGCTGCCATATTCTGGCGAAGGCTGGTTTACTAGACGATAGAAGATGCACAACTCACTGGGAGAATCGAGAGGAATTTCGAGATAGCTGGCCCGAACACCTGCTTTCCAATGATATCTATGAAATGGATGAGAATGTTTTTACCTGTTCAGGAGGCGCGGCTCCCATCGATATGATGCTTTTTCTCTTTGAGCGCATGTATGACCACGAACTGGCGGCTTCCATAGCGGATCGAATGATACATCCGCATATCCGTAACTCGGGCGAACCTCAAACTATGGACCTCCAATCCAGAACGGGAATCAATCACCCTGTGGTCCTCGAGTGCATCCAACTTATTGAGGCAAATATTGAACAACCTTTGCTTCCTGAAGAACTGGCCCACTTGATTGGCATTTCGAAACGCCAGTTGGAACGGTTGTTCCTACGCTACATGAAAACCAGCCCGGCCCGATACTATTTGACGCTGCGTCTTGAGAAAGCGAGATCGCTGATAGAAAGCAGCAGTGAAAAAATAGCGGATATTGCCAAAGCTACTGGATTTCGCTCTGCTGGACATTTTAGCGCTCGTTACCAATCGAGTTACGGAATCACCCCTAGCGAGGCAAGAATCCGCAGCATTGAAAAAGAAAGAACCTAAAAACAACAACTAGCTGGACAGCAAGAAAAACAGATCTCGTTTAAGATAACTCAAGGATATTATTTGTCCATATCGATGCAGACATCGCAGGCGTAAAAAAGCTGGCAAGCTTGGCGATTAAACCCATCGCCTCACTGCCAGCTTTTCGTTTCAGTACACTCGCAAAAACACTATCTACGAATGTATGCGGCTAATGCACGGCCAGACTAGGTAGTAGTGGCAATCCCCGCTGCTTCTCTTCGACCGTCATTGTATATTGCTTTCACTAGCGCAACGCACTGCAAAACCATAACCAAAGAGAATGGAAGAGCGCCTATTACCATCGCCGTTTGAATTGCTTTCAATCCACCGACCAGTAGCAGCGCAGCGACAACCGAACCTAGTGCGATACCCCAAAAGATAATATGTGGTCGTGCTTTTGGACCTTCATCCCCTGCAGCATTGATGGTATTAACAATCAGTACAGCCGAGTCCGCTGTGGTAACTAAATAGGTCATCAACAACACAACGATCATCGCAGACATTGCCCATGACAAAGTATCTGAGATCGGCGACAGCATAAAGTTGGTCATCGCGAATATTTTGTCACCATCAGGTGCACTCATAATAACGCCTTCTGCACCGCCATTCAGTTCTAGATCGATTGCAGTACCGCCTGCCCATGTAAACCAGACAAAACACATTAATGAAGGAACAATCATTGCACCGAGCACAAATTCTCTAATCGTTCTGCCCTTTGATATGCGTGCTAGAAACAATCCAACAAACGGAGCGAATGCGATCCACCAGGCCCAGTAAAATACGGACCAACCGCCTTGCCAGCCTTCTAGTTTTGAAGCGACACTATCAGGGTTGCCATCACCAGACCAAACTCGAACACTCATATCTGGCAGTGCAATTAGATAATCCCAGATACCAACTACCAGGGCTTTCAGGCCGAAGAATGTTGAACCAAAAAGAAGGAAGAAAGTGAGCAAAGAAATACTTAAGCCCATGTTCAAATTAGACAACCACTTGATTCCCTTTCCGACACCTGACAAAGCAGAAAGCGTCGAAGCTATCATAATCACACAAATCGCAACCAGTATTCCTGTCGTATTTGCTGTCCCTGCTTCATTCGTTAATCCACCAATACCGACTCTGGTTAAACCTGATACAAATTGTTCAACGCCAAAACCTAATGTCTGTGCAACGCCTAAGATCGTTGCGACAACCGCAACGATATCAACAATATTACCTGCTGAGCCGGACAATTTCGAACCAAATATTGGTGTCAATGACGAACGCATGGTTAATGGCAGAGAACGGCGATAGCTAAAAAAGCCAAGCGCTAGTCCGGCGATGGCATAACACGCCCAAGCACCTAACCCCCAATGAAGAAACGACCATTTATAGGCCATACGAATATTATCCGCCGCACCACCAGTCGTAAGACCCTGGATTACCTCCGGATTGTTATTAAAGTGATATACCGGTTCTGCAACCGCCCACGTCAACATGCCGACGCCGATTCCAGCGCCAAACATCATGGAAAACCAGGAGAAATTGGAAAACTCTGGTACATCCGATTTAAGACCCAACTTTAATCTGCCCGCAGTTGGCCAGATGGCCAGCGCTATACACAATATGACGAACAACGTCACAGTCCAGATATACCAAGCACCAAAAGAGGCCAAAATAAATTTGTTAATGCCGTTCAGTACTGCGCCAGACTGCTCCGGGAATGCAATGGCCCAAATGACCAAACCACCAATCAAAATTTTGGAAGTGATCGTTACAATTTGACTGAATCCCCGATAGAAGCCGGATTCGGCCGTAGCAATCGGTAGTTCAGTTAAGGCGGGTTTTATTGACATACTGTGATCCTCTTATAGTGTTTTGATTAGCCTAATGTAGGTTACACGCTTTTCTAAAAACGTTTGCGTCCAACTGCTAAAGGTGTCATAAATATATCATTTTATGTCATATATCTTGCAGTAATAGCCATACAAGATTTTAAACTTAACGAACAATTAGTTATTGAGTTCACTTTCTTGAATGATTAATTAGAACTTGGTATCTATCGATTCGTAATCGCTAGAGAGTGTTAATCTTACAATCCTAAATAACCGCATCGCGCTATGCTAAAGCATTTAAAGAATGCACCGAAAGGATTGATGGTGACTATCTTTATCGTGGTCTTCGTCGTTTATATCTTTCATGCATATAAGTATGACTTTGAGAGTCGTTGGAACAGCATCCGCTTGGGCGAAACAAGGAACTCGGTTGTTTCTATATTAGGAGAGCCGTTCAAGCAAAGTGGTTTACCAGCGATTAGTAACTCCTCGGCAAGTGATCTGGCGATCTCCGCTGGTGGCGCGGTCAGCTATAGCTATTGGATGGTAGGTGTTGAAGCCACCTATATACTTGGGTTCGATGCGACACAAACAGTTGTGTACAAACATCCATCCAATCTCTGAGCATTTTTCTTGTATTCGCTGAAATTCGCAGTCGTTAGGAAAATGACAAGCGTTGTTCTCAAGACATTCCGTCTTGATCGAATTGAATTTGCTTTATCGTAGCTCAATATCGCTACTACTAACATTCAGATTGTATAGAATGACAGGACAACAATTACTGCCGACAAAATGAAGATAACCAATATAGAAGTATATGGATACGAGCTAAGCTATCGGCACGGCAGTTATGTGATGTCTGGAGGACAAGTAGTGTCTAGCTTGCCCAGCACAGTAGTTCGGATTTTAACAGACGAAGGGTTAGATGGTTGGGGTGAGGTATGTCCACTGGGGCCACTGTACTTATCCTCTCATGCTGGAGGGGCGCGGGCGGCTATTCATGAGATCATTCCCAGCTTAATTGGCAAAGACCCAACTAATTTGTCTGCCATACATATCGCTATGAATAACGCATTGCGAGGACATAGTTATGCCAAGAGCGCTATCGACGTTGCTTGTTGGGATCTATTTGGAAAAGCTCTCAACACAGATGTCGCAACCCTATTAGGCGGTCGTTTACAAGAATCCTTTCCACTTTATAAAGCAGTGCCATTAGGATCTGCAACAGAGATGCAAAGTTATGTTTTGGCCTGCAAAGATGAAGGTGTACGGCACTTTCAATTGAAAATTGGCGCGGATCCCTACGAAGACGCGAACCGCGTAAAACTCATTTTTGAGTCCACAGATGACGATGACTACATCATTGCTGATGCCAATGGAGGCTGGAGATTGCAAGATGCAATGATCGCGGCGAAATTGCTAGAACCATTTGACAGGGTGTTTTTTGAAGAACCTTGCAAAACACTGGAAGAGTGTCTTTATGTGCGAAAACATACTCATTTACCGATGGTTCTTGACGAAGTTATTACAGACGAAAATACGATGTTGCGGGCATTTTATAGTGAAGGTATGGAAGCAATTAATCTAAAGATTTCTAAGTTTGCCGGACTAACGGGTTCTAAATTAGTTCGCGATATTGCTGACTCGTTGGGCCTTCGCGTTACGATCGAGGATACCTGGGGCGGCGATCTAGTCACCGCGGCAGTGAGTCATTTGGCAGCTAGCACTAAGGCAGATCAGACTCTAACCGTCTCATTTATGAACGATTGGAACAATGAACATATTGCCGGATATCAGCCCCGGTCCGTTCGTAGTACAGGCAGCGCGCCTACCGCACCTGGGCTAGGAATCGAAATTGATATCAAAGCATTAGGAAAGCCACTATTTATTGCTAATTAGAAAACACAAACAGTCGTGTTGGTTAACCTGCTTCACTGCTTTCAGTGTCAGCTTTACCGATTTTTCATTATCGGATAAAGACTAAAAAACGATACGCCTAAGCCATATATTGCTCTAAAGAGCATTCCGCCTTAGTTGATACCCGGCAGCCCTCCAGTTTTTGAAACAGACATGGCACCATGTTTTTAATCCATCTGCCTATGAAATTGAAAAACCGAAACAATCCATATCGATTCGATGAAAAGCACTAGACAGGGTTTCAAGCTGACGCATCGCAACTTGTTAGTGTGGTTTGATCATTTGTCTAAGAACAAGTAGGATTTTCTAGCACCAACGACACTTTTATGGAGTTTGATTCTCGATAAAACAAAACCAGTATACAGCGGCACTTCTTGCTATAGTCATCGACTGTTTATCAATAGCGATTATCGATCGCATGATGAGTTGACTATTCCAACTGCTACTTTGTCTGCACTTCAGAAGGCACGGGACAATAAGCAGCAACTTCCCGCAAACTGTTATATCGACCAGGATATCTTTTCTGCAGAGATGGAGAAGTTCTACGCCGCGAGCTGGATGTCGATTGGTTTTGCTACTCAGTATTCGGTAAACGACCACGCCTGGTCACTGGAAGTACTAGGCGCACCACTACTGCTTACTAGAGATAGCCAGGGCAAGATCCAGGTGTTTCACAATGTGTGTCGTCATCGTGGCCATATCGTGTTGGATAAGGTAAAGGCTGCTGGAAAATTGTTACGATGCCCCTATCACTCCTGGTGTTATTCACTCGATGGAAAATTTTTGTCTGCGCCGTTTTGGGATGGCACCGAAGGATCCGCTCCCGACACACTTCAAAAAAAATCAATGGGCTTAGTACCAGTTGAGTTCACCATCTGGTACGACGTGATATTTATCAATCTCTCCGGTAATGCTCCGCCGTTTGCAGAATTTATTTGCCCGCTTCAGAGCCGTTGGTCCCGCAATCGCCCTCAGAAAGCGTTGCGTTTTATGAGTAACAAACGATTTTCAATCGAAGGGAATTGGAAACTAGCGGCTGAAAACTTCCTGGATAACTATCACTTACCCTGGATACATCCTGAGATAGGTAACTCGGTTGAAGCCTCTCTAGGACTGAATGTTGAGAACCTGAGACTCTCAGAAAATATCATCGGTTTTTCTCATTCCACAGCCGGTGCGGATAAAAGCAAAACCACTACACCTCTACCACAATGGCACGAAATGGATCCCCTGGAAGCACAACGCCAGGATTTATTTTTTTTGTTTCCCAATACCTGTTTTGTGATGGAGGGTACTTATCTATGGGCAATGATCTTACAGCCTCTTGACGTTGATAAATGCGAAGAACAACTTGCTCTTTATGTAGTTGGTGAAGAAGCGTTAGCTGAGAAATTTAAAGCTTCCAGAAAACAACTCTGTGATCTGATCAACAACATCAACGCACAGGATATGAAGGTAATTGAAAGTCTTCAAAAAGCCAGGAAAAGTGACGTAGCATCCCTAGGTATCTATACGCCCTTTCACGACAAACTGGGTGAACTATTTCATCAGAAGATTCTCGACACATTGCTAACCGAATAACGAACCAGACTAAAAGAAAATGGCGCAAAAATTGGAAGTGTTTCAATCCCTATGGGCAATGGAATTACGTCGACCAGATGGATTTACCTGGAGTGACGAAGAAAAATTCGTGATGATGTCTGAAGCGGGATACGACGGTGTCGCACTGGATTTTGCCTGGAATGATATCGAGAGCGCGCTCAAACATCTGCCTCTTATGCAGAAATACGATCTTGGGTGCGCACTGATTGCATTCCCCGCTACCCCGGAAGATTTACAGGGAATAATTGATCTGGCAGCAGACTGTGATACAAGATATATCGCCGTTAACGGGCGTTATTTCCCGTGGACGCCTGCCGAGGCAGTATCTTGTATCTGTCAGTGGCTGGAAATGGGTGATAAGGCCGGTATTCCGGTGTTTCTGGAGACTCACCGACTGACGGTTACCAATGACGTGGTGTTTACGCTGGATTTACTGGACCTCATACCAGAACTGGAACTGGTAGCCGATTTATCACATATTGTAGTAGCCAGAGAGTTTCCCGAACCAGTTGATGAGATGCACAACGACTGGATCGACCGGGTACTAAAACGCTCTGCTTCTCTTCAGGGAAGAATCAGCAACAGAGAGCAGATACAAGTTCCACTTGGTTTTCCCCAGCATGCCTACTGGGAAAAGCAATATGCACAATGGTGGGAACAAGGGTTTCGATACTGGCGAAATCGAAACGATGAAAATGCGGTAATGAATTTTCTCTGTGAATTAGGCCCACCACCTTACGCAATCACTGACAAAAATGGAGAAGAGTTATCGGATCGCTGGCAAGAAGCCCTACGAATGAAGAAACAAGTGAAAGAGATTTGGGAGTCACTCGAAACTGGTCGTTCCGATTAGGTGTCAAGCAGTTAAAGTGACTTAAGTGCTGAGAAAATTACGCATTACAACAGCCCTGATTTAGCTCTTCAGATTATTACAGATCAAGTCATACCCCCGGTTTCTATACAGCTTGATCAAAGGCAGGAAATACAATGGGATAGAGCCTAGCCCGCTTTTTTTCCAATATCGTTTACAAAACCTCCGCTTTAGTTTTGAACTAAATTCTCCAGAATCTGACTAAATTCAGCAACATAGTCCAATTTCAAATCACACTGTATTCAGTACATTATTGACTAAGCCTTTTAAGCTAGCTAGAGAACTTAATTATGATCAAAGCCGCAAAAAACTTCTCACTCCTTTTGGTACTGGCAGTAATCGGCATTCTGGCGCTAAACAGAATAAATAGTGAAAGCTGGGTGGCGCAAGCGCAGTCCACCGGCGATGTTAAAGCGCCGGAATTCCATCAGACCAGTCCTGATCTATGGCTGAATTCAGAACCCATAACAATGGAATCGCTACGCGGAAAAGTAGTGATGCTGGATTTCTGGACCTTCGACTGCTGGAATTGCTATCGCTCTTTTCCGTGGATGAACGCGATGGAAGCAAGTTTCGACAGCGATGATTTTATTATCATCGGCGTCCACACCCCCGAGTTTGAACATGAAAAAGTTCGGGAAAATATTGAAGAGAAAATTGCAGAGTTTGAGCTTAAGCACCCAACAGTAATGGACAACGATTTTCGTTACTGGAAAGCTATGAACAATCGCTTTTGGCCGAGCTACTATCTGATTGATAAACGCGGCAACATACGTAAAAACTTTATTGGAGAAACCCATGCCAATACCAAGAAAGCGCTGCAAATCGAGGAGGCGATCCAAGCGTTAATCGATGAGCCTGCGTAATTCTTAGCTCTTTGATTACACTCTAGAGTCTTTTTTAATACCCAATCTTAACTTTCATCCCTTTTCTGAAGAGATAGCTTACTTAAATCAAATTTTAGGACTAACCACCTTGCTCTAGCATTTGTGGTATTCACCACAGTCAACGTTAAACCTCCTGGGTAAATTAAAAACCCGGGGCATTCCCCAGGCGTTGCAACCTCAGATTAAGCGGGTTCGTCGATAAGTCAACAGAAAACGTGGTCCATAATTTTGGCTCCGCAATGACGAACCAGAGTTTGTCTGGGTTGCTTCTGAAATTAATTTCTAATCGGAGGCTACAAATGTTATCTCGAATTATTCCTGTATTTACGGCAACTCTGTTTGCAGCGGGCTGTGCAACAACAGAAGTCCCATCTCTCCCAGCTCCTGACGGTGCGCTTACAGCAAACCAACTCGTTAGTTTGATGTCGGGTGCCACAATGTCTGGAAACTCCACCCAAACTGCTGGAGCAACGTTCTCACAAAGTTATGACGCCATTCCCGAGCGAAAAACTAAGGGTAAAGCATCGGGGATCTGGAACCCTCCTGGCGGCGCGCAATCTTCCTATAGCGTTAGCTGGAGATTGAAAGGAGATCAGTGGTGTGAGAAATGGGATGGTGGCGGAGCATGTTGGCATGTTGTTCCACTGTCGGGAGCAAACTACCAATTCTATAGAGACGGCGCTCCTATAAGCGAAACCTGGAAGATAGATTCACCAAATCCAGGACCACTTCGTCTTTCACCTGAAGAGATAAAGGCAGAGCTTACTAACAACCAGATCAATGCAGGCACTTGGGAATACAAAGGCTCTGGAGGCAATGAGTCCGGAACATTCACTACTCATGCATGCGCCGACGGTACACGTCATCGATCTATAGACGACAAACCTTTTACTCAAGGCACGTGGACTTTTAAAGGAGATAAAATGTGCTCCACCGATCAAGGAAAACAACGATGTTATGGCGTTTGGAAACACGCAGACGGCTCGTTTAGCACCTATAGAAAAACTGAAGGCGGTGAGGTAACTTCAATCTCTAGTGTGCAAGGCGTGTCTGAAAAGTGCAGCACCTGAAGTATTTATCGCCTTATGGTAACAATTGTCGAAGCATACCCTGCATGCTTCGACAATGGTCCATGAAAAAGACCGCCACGGGTTTATACTGCCGCGGTAGCAATCTAGTTACCGCGGCCATTTTCAGAATCTTGCAACTTAACTAATCCCGTAATTACCAGCTTAATAGCCTTTACCAAATCTGGTATTCCCCACCGATTCTCACTGTTAATACCGACGGTGGTTTGCCCGCCTACCCCTGGCAAGTGAACAAATACACAACCCGTTTTGGTATTTTCTACTTGTAATTTGCGTAACACCTGATAGTACACATGGTTGCAGACATACGTCCCTGCGTGATTTGAAATAGTTGCTGGAATATCCTGATCAGTGAGGCTCTTAAGTATTGAAGGGAGATCAATCAAGGTTATTAGTGCTTCGGGTCCGCCCGGTTCGATTTCTTCTCCCACCCTTACAAACCCTGCATTATCTTTAACCACGGCATCATCAATATTAAGTGCGAATCTTTCTAAACAGACAGTTTGGCGAGAGGACGCAACCCCTAATCCGAGAACAATCGAGGGATTATTTTCCGATATTAGACGATTTATCTTCTCTACCGATGCTGCATACTCTGTGGGCAAAACACAGGTGATCAATTGACACCCAAGCGCTGCTTGATCCTCACGAGCTAGCTCCTCCACAACCAGTTGTGATGGATTGGAGGAAAGACCTCCAAATTTCTCAAAACCGAAAACAATAATGCGCATTGTATTTAGTTTAGCCAATCTAAGGCTTTAAACACATTTATCATTCTAACTTGGCCCTCCACTGCTAGTTCGAAAAACTTGCGATCTCACTTCAAAAAAGGTCTCTGGCATATTTTTTATTCCAGATTTTACTGAATACTTCTCGATCATGTTCCCAGGCAACACTTTTTGCCTTGAGGTAAAAATATTCTAGATCACAACTAATTTCTGTTCGTGTCCAGGTTTTGATGTCCCATTTTTTGCCTCTGCTGTATTTCCATTCCCATTCGTATTCTGCACAAGCCGAAAGGGGGTCATCAGCATGAATCGTATAGCGCTGCAGATTCTTCGACGCCATTTCTAGCTGACTGTCTTCAAATCGAATAGCGCCATTATCGGCGTTGATTTCCCAAACATGATTACCGCTTTCGGGATCTATACTAATAGTACGAGTTTGTTTGGTCTCTCTTAACAGCGTAGTAGAAATTGGCTGACCGAGTGCTGTATCTTCGAACTCTGTGAGTTCTAGTTTAATGTCTTTATCCGAATACAGCGGCAGATGTAGCTTGCTATCACCGCAGCGGAGGCTTACCGTTGGCGTGGTTGGTGACGGCCAAGCAATTGGCCAATAGCTGCTGGATATCGCCAGACGCAAGCGATGCCCCGCAGGAACAGCATAGCCAACATGATTCAACTGAATGTTAACGGTATAAGTTTGATCAGCTTCCAACGCTTGCGGTGTATCTTTACCAGTACGTTGACAGAGATTCATGATTCCGCGCGTAATCAGTGTACTTGCACCATCGGGCCAGACATCACAAAGTCGCACCGCTAAAAGCGCCTGAGGTCGATTGCATTGAAAGGTGATTTCCGCAATGGCATTCCCAACAATATTCAGCGTTTCTGTCACCTCCAGATCAAACACAATAGAGTTATAATCTTCAGACTGCTGATCGTCGGGTAATTCATCCGCTTCACCGAAAGCAAACCAGGGCATATATTCACCGGACTTCAATCCAACGTGCTGCGGCGAACTAACCTCGATTTCAGATACCGATGGCTGCATATCGGTCAAGCCTTGTTTATCAAGATACCAGGTTCTGGTTCGCACCGAGTCGTCCGGCCACCCAGACAGTCCAATCCACTTACCGGGACGTTGATCATAAAACGGCTGCGGCCTGACGCTGTCCTGCAGGAATATCTGATAGGTCGCCTCCTGCAAAATGCCGGTGTCTTCTTGCTTGAGCCACTGCGAAAACCAGCGATTGGCATCTTCGAGAAAACCAATTGATGGTCCTGGTATCGCAAGATGTGGATAGCGGTGACACCATGCGCCCTGTAAACCACGTCTGGGCACAGACAGATTTTCAAGCAATCTTGGCACCGTATTTGGCCAGCAATCAGCATGACCGCTTATCGCATAAACGGGAATTTCGATTGCATTGTAATCGGTACCCACTGTTCCTCGTAGCCAGTAGTCATCCTCTCGTTGGTGACTAAACCAGTGCTCCATATAGTGAGGCGTACAATTTAATCGATCAAGCCAGCGCTGTTTCCAGCTATCCCCTACTAGTTCAGGGTCGAGAGGTCTGGTGTTAAAACCAAACATGATCGCGGCCCAGCCAAGAGTTTGCCCGGTCATACATCCCAAGTAATACGAGCCATCATCATAGTAGCGAAATTCAGTGGCACCCAGAGTGATGATAGTTTTCAACGCTTCCGGTTTTTTTTGTGCAATTTGCATACCGGTAATTCCGCCCCAGGATATTCCCATCATGCCAACTCTTTCATTGCACCACGGTTGTCGAGCGATCCAGTCAACAACTTCCACACCATCGTTAATTTCCTGATCGCTATATTCATCGAACATAATGCCGTCAGAACTTCCCGAACCGCGCATATCAACGCGGATACAGGCATATCCCTTAGTAGCAAACCATGCGATGGTAGTGCTGTCTCTGATTGCTGAAGAATCATCCTTACGATAAGGAATATACTCAAGGATTGCAGGCACAGGTTGTTTTTGCGCGTTTTCAGGTAGCCATAATCTCGCACCCAGTCGACAACCATCAGATAGTGGAATCCAGGTGTGATCGATACGATTTACCATAGTGTCTAATGATTCATTTGTTCAGGAACAGGTACGCGGTATTTCAGGAGACCAATCCCGCTGAAAGATGACTTTTCCATTTTCATTCACTTCTAAATTCCCGTTTAGAATAAAATGTGTTTCCGTAGAACTACATTTCGCACTGCTCGTCACGTATACCTCCCAATCGCCTCTGCAAAAGTAAAGTGTATGCCGGAAGTGCGACATGGCGCTATTCGGATCATCGAAACATATAGTGTGATCGGCCTTGGTTTCGAAACCAAATTTCAGATTGATGTTGGAGTGATAGATACAGTGAAATGGTTGATGCCAATGGGTGGCATGCCGTCCATGACGTTGATCAAAATCAGTCCAACGTTTTAACGACGGTGCAGACACTACTTTATGCTGGACAGGAATTTCATCAGGGCTTAGCGGAGCAGCAAAGTTAATCGACCCGTCGGTATTCATTTTTGGTCGAACCGGCAGTACCAGCATGCAGCTTGATTGATCCAAAGTTATCTGGGGTGCAGCTGGGGAAGGCCAACTTATCGGCCAGTAGCTGCTAGAAAGGGCAATTCTGATTTGATGGCCGCTGGCGAAACGATACGCTGTGTTCGGAAACTCAAGTTCTATCTGCATCCATTTATTCGTCTTGATCGTTTCAGTTTTTTCACCATTCGAATCTAGCGCTAGATTCCTGATGGCATAACAAACTCTGGCAACATTGCCATCCGCGTGCACATCACTAAGCCGCACCACTAAAGTAGCTGGTAGTCGAGCCGCCTGAATTCTGACCTTGACAACAAGCTTACCAAGTACAGCAATATCACTTTCTAAGACATCAGTTTGAAATACTAACGACTGAGCATCATCGACACTTTGATCAAGTGGCAATCCCCCCGCCCTGCCGAAATACCCAGTGTCCCCCGCAGCATTTCCGACGGAGAGCGACCAGGGAATGGTGTCTGTTTCTCCTGTTTCTGGCTTAACCGTAACGAGTCTGTTCTGATCAAAATAGTAATGTTGGATACTAATGTTTGGAGATGGCCATTGTTCTTCACTTACCCATTGACCCGGCCGATTCGCGAGCGCGTTCTCAGGTTTTAAATATTCCTGCATCCATACTCTTAACAGTGGCTCCTTATCCACACCATTGTCTTTATTTTTCAACCAGTGATCCCACCACCTCACCGCCTCCTGCTGAAAACCAAAAGCGGGGCCAGGATTAGCCTGATCAGGATAGTGATGCCCCCATGGACCAACGATTCCCCAGCTTAACCCTTTCGACTGCTGCAGAAAGTTCATCACCGTATTACTATATCGGTCGCTCCAACCTCCTATCATCAACACCGGACATTGAATATCGTCGGGCGCCTCATTCACACTGCCCCATCGCCAATAGTCATCACGGGATTCGTGCTTTACCCATTGTTCCAAAGGAAAAGAGAGGGAATCTAAACGCTGCTGCCAAATATCTCTCCACTCTGGTCCCACTGTCTGCGCATCGGGTGGCGAGGCTAGAATTGCAGGCAATGTTGCCCCCCATTCCACTGTATCTGTCAACAAACATCCACCCATATGGTGAATATCATCATCAAAGCGGTTGTTATTAGCACAAACAGCAATAACCGCTTTAAGCGCTTGCGGTCTGCTACTGGCAGCCTGCAGACTGCTGGTGCCACCCCACGAAATACCTATCATACCAACCTGTCCATCACACCAGGGTTGCCTCGCAATCCACTCGATCACTTCAATCGCGTCATCCAGTTCTTTTGGTGCGTACATATCTGGCATGACGCCCTCCGAGTCACCTGACCCTCGCATGTCCACCCGGATCGATACATAACCATTCTTGGCAAAGTAAGGATGATTGCGTTGATCACGCAGACGCACCATGTCCCGCTTGCGATAAGGGATATACTCGAGAACAGCTGGCACAGCTTCTCGCTTGGGCAACTGCGGCATCCATAGCCGAGCGGACAACCTGATACCATCAGACATCGTGATCCACTGGTGCTCTATTTCTCTAACTTTGTACAAAAGTCTTATTTCACTCCGGCAACATTCAACTATAGAACTATCGAGGATAGTGACAGGTAAGCCAGTGCTTACCTTCGTTAAGAACAGGCGGAAATTGATCACTGCAGCCCGAAGAAACAAACGGACATCGGGTATGAAACTCGCAGCCAGTAGGGCGCATCATTAAACTTGGCACTTCTCCCTTAAGCTCGATTCGATTGATTTTCGCATCCGGATCTGCTTCAGGGTTGGCTGAAAGCAATGCCAGGGTATAAGGATGTTTTGCTTTTGCAAAAATATTATCAGTATCGCCCTGCTCTACAAATCTCCCGAGATACATAATCGCTGTCCGATCAGAGATATGCCGCACAATATTCAGATTGTGGGTGATCACAAACATACTCACCCCCAGTTCATCCTGCAACCGATTCAGCAAATTGAGAATTTCGCCCTGTACTGATACATCCAGCCCCGCTGTTGGCTCGTCGGCGATGATCAGTTTTGGATGCAATGCCAATGCTCTGGCCACGCCAACTCTACGCGCCTGACCACCACTTAATTGATGAGGATAACGCTCTGAAAAATGTTTCGGTAAACCGACGAGTTGTAGTAATCGATCGCTCTCCGCTTTCAGGTCTTTCTGTTTTAGATTATGAATATGAAACGGTTCGGTGATCAGTGACCCAACATTCAAACGCGGACTTAGTGAACCCACCGGGTTTTGCCACATAAAAGAAATTTTCTTACGATATGATTGCATTGCTTCGTCATCCATTTTGGTAATATCTTCACCATTAAACAGAATCGAACCCTCTGCAGTTTTATGTAGACCCGCTAGCGCCATCGCCAAGGTTGATTTGCCGGAACCGCTCTCTCCAACCAGCGTAAAAGTCTCTCCTTCACGAATTGAAAAAGAAACGTCTCTGACCGCGTCGATGAATGGATCTTTGCTGCCCTTTAGCAACGCCTGCAAGGTGCCGTGAATACGAAATCGCACTCTCACATTGCATGCTTCAACAATGTTGCTCATGAATCAACCCCATGGCAAGAAACAAAGTGGCCTGTTTGACATTCATCCCATTCCGGAACCTGTGTCGCACATTGTGCTAGCGCGCTATCACATCGGTCGCGAAACACACAGCCACGTGGCACTTCTATTAAATTTGGAATCTCTCCAGGAATCGTCGGAAGGTGTCGGCTTTTCTCGACAATAACCGCGGGGTCACACTGCAATAATTTTCGGGTATAGGGATGAGCTGGATGGTAGAACACATCTCGCACGGATCCTTCCTCGACCACTTCTCCCGCGTACATCACCACCACAAAATCACATAACTCCGCAATCACACCGAGATGATGAGAGATAAATAAGATTGAACACCCCATATTCTTTTGTAATTCTTTCAGCAGGTGAACGATTTGCACTTCCAGCGTTGCATCCAATGCGGTAGTAGGCTCATCGGCAATCAACAAAGATGGGTTAGCCTGTAATGCCATGGCGATGGATATCCGTTGTTGCATACCGCCGGAAAACTCGTGAGGGAATTGTTTGAGTCGACCTGCTGGGTCAGGTATTCCCACGCTCTCCAGCATCTCTTTCGAGCGCTGCAGTTTTTCGGCATAGGTCTTATTGTCCCGATACTGGACATCCACCATTTGCCGGCCAATCGATAACACCGGATTCAGGGTCGACATCGGATCCTGAAAAACAATCGACATGGCACTGCCACGGATCGCACGCATTTCTTCTTGGCCGAGCTTAAGTAAATCTTCATCTTCGAACTCAATACTGCCATTAGGTACCGTGGCGTTCTCGGCGAGCAATCGAATTATGGAACTGATCAGCGTCGACTTACCGCAACCACTTTCGCCAACTACACCAACAATAGAACCTTTTGGCACATCAAGATTTATATGACGCAACGCCTGCAGGACTCCAGCGTTCGTCTCGTAATGCACCGATAGATCTTTGATTGAGAGCACATGATCGCTCACAGGTTTTTCCTCAATTTGGGATCAATCAAATCACGTAACGATTCACCAAGGAAAGTAAAACCCAGGGTAATCAATATCAGCGGAATGCTACCGGCGATAATCGGCCAAGGTGTATTGCGGATTAAAGTATAACCATCATTCAGGATACTTCCCCAGGATGGGGTGGGTGGTTTTACCCCCATTCCGAGAAAGCTTAAACCTGCTTCCAGCGCAACAACTGTAGGAATATCCATCGACGCCAGAATCATTAATGGTCCCATCACATTGGGTAACACATGAACACGAAGGATGCGCCCCAGCGAGGCGCCCATGACTCTTTCGGCCTGGATAAACTCATTGTTTTTAATAGTGAGCGTCTGGGTGCGAATCACCCGGCCATAATTAGGGATGGAGGTAATAACAATAACAACGATAACCATACCAAGTGAAGGTCCCACCAGTGCGACAGCAGCAAGCGCAAACATAACGGTGGGAAAGGAACGGATGGTGTCAAAGAACAACATAATTAAATTGTCCAGCCAGCTGGGACCGAAACCTGCCAGCATGCCCAGTACAACTCCAATACTTAGCGCAGAAGCAATTGAAATTAACGCGACTTTCAGCGCGACCTGACCACCGTACAGCACCCTCGAAAAGAGATCACGACCCAGTTGGTCGGTACCTAACAGGTGATTGATGGAAGGATCTTGCAAACGCTCCTTAATATTTAGCGCAATGGGATCGTAAGGTGCAATCACACTGGCAAAGAGTGCGCTCAAGATAATCAATACAACCAACACTAGCCCAAACAGCCCCATGGGTTCGCGAGCGATACGTTTTAACAGCAGAATCATAATGACGCCCGAATACGTGGATCGAGCCATGCGTTGATCAGATCAGATATCGTAGTACTAGCAACAAATAAAATCGTGCTTACCAATACCGAACCCATGACGACTGGATAGTTACGGGTGGTAATCGAGTCATAGATTAATTTACCTATACCAGGCCGAGCGAAGACGATTTCTGTGAACAGAGCAGCGGATAATAAAAACCCCATGCCGACACCAATCACAGTCACTGTGGGCAACACCGCAAGTTTAAGTGCGTACCGAAACACCACCACCTTTTCCGGCAAACCATAAGCCCTTGCGGTACGAATATGATTTTCACCCATCACTTCCAGCATGGAAGCGCGCACCAATCGTGCCAGATAGCCGATCCATGACAATCCGATAGCGAAGGCCGGCAAAAGAATATGAGAGAGCTGATCCATGAAATCACCCTTCTCACCTGCGCCAACTGCTGGAAGCCACTTCAGCCACACCGCAAAGACTAAAAGTGAAAACAACGCGACCACAAAGGCTGGCGCGGTAATACAGGCAATGGAGAGGATGCCGGTAATGCGATCGATTAGTGTGTTTCGATGCAAGGCAGAATAGCAGCCGAGAGGAATACCAATCAATGCAGCAAAGGTAATTGCTGTAAAGATTAACCAAAGGGTATATGGCAGCTGACCGAATACAATTTCAGTAACCGGCCGTTTGGTGACGACATCCATGCCAAGATCACCGCGGAAAAGATTGCCAAAGAATTTTAAGATCTGCAGCACCAACGGTTGATCAAGACCCATCCGTGCTGACATGGTGGCAATCATCTCTGCAGTAGCACGAGGGCCTAGCAATATTCTCGCAGGATCTCCCGGCACCAGGTGAATCATGCAAAACAACACTGTCACCGCTAGCATAACAATAACAATGCCGAGGAGCAGTCGCTTAAAAATATATAAAAGCATTTCAGATTAGAGCAACGGCCGGATCAGGCATCGAGTGCCAACTCAAGCGTCCTCGAGATCCATCTTGAATAATAATTCGGGAAGCACGACACGCTTCCCGAATCTGATTACTGCCGTTACAGTCTTAGATGTTGAACGCTGCTAATTAGCTAAACTGGCGCAAAATGACGCAGCAATGGTAGTCCATCCGGGCGGAATGCCGGAGCAATTGAATTCCGATAGATGACTGGCGTTGATTCATGGGTAATAAACCGATACGCCCCACTCTCTTCCATCATGTCTTGCATCTGCTGGTACATCGCAGCGCGCTTGTCATTATCCACTTCAGCTTTGGCAGCAGCTTCAAGCTTGTCGAATTCAGGATCGCTATAGTGCTCCCAGTTCCAAATTCCTTTTTGCTCCGTCACAAACCACGCCGTTGCATAAGAAGCATCCGGCCCCATGGAAAAACGATTCAGGATCAACTGAATATCTTTGTATCGATCCCCTGCGCTGGCATCACCAAGCGACCAGAATGCACCAGATTCATGGAGATTTACTTCCACATTGATGCCAACCTGGGCACAAGTGGCCTGGATAACTTGTGCGGTAGTCACATTCGCTGCCTTGTTTAACACATCGAGCGTTACAGAAGCGCCGCCATCTAAACCCGCGGCCGAGAGATACTCTTTAGCCTTAGCTAAGTCCGCCGCAGGCGGCACCAACGCACTTTCGCGATGTCCGATCAATCCCGGAGCAACCATTCCCGTTGCGACATCAGCAGCACCAAAATAGGAAGCTTCCAAAATAGAAGGCACGTCGATGCAATGTTGAATCGCCTTACGCAGATTCTCATTAGATGTTGTTTCGTTTTCCACATTCATACCCACCCACACATAGTAAAGAGAGGGGTACTCGGCCAATGTCGAGTCTGCAGGAGTTGCGGATTTCAATGACCCCACTGAGCTTACCGGCACACGGGTACAATCAATATCCCCGGATTCGAATGCAATTTGCGCAGTACTCTCATCATCAATTGGAAAGATATGAATCTCATCGAATGCAGCACTACCGCCATGCCAGTCCGGATTCCTTACCAGAATTGTTTTTTGTTTAGGCTGCCATTCCTGATGCATGTAAGGACCAGAAGCACAGGGCGTCGTGGTATCCACTTTACCGCCCGCTTCTTCCCACGCTTTCTTACAAACGATATTACCTACGATATAAGGCAATGCAATATTCCATGCAGGCGGATAAGGATCCTCGAAGACGATCGTACCTTCGTACTGACCATCAACAGTGACTTCTTTCAGCGTGCCCCAATCCGGCTTGTTGGTGGACTCAACCTCATCGGCAAGGATACGTTCGAAAGAATACTTCACGTCTTCAGCAGTCATTTCTCCATAACCATTGGAAAACATTACGCCTTGCTTTAATTTGAACTTAATCTTTGTCGGGTCGACTTGTTCGATAGATTCAGCTGCGTCCAACTCCCAGCCCCAGTCGCGGCCTGGTTTATATTGAATCAATTTGCTGTAGATCGAACTTTGAATTTCTTCATCAACGATGCCTTGGGACTGAGCTGGATCAAGGCTTCGCATATCGGCATAAGTGCGAATCTTTAATATCTTTTTATCCTGAGCAAATGCGATTTCGTACATACCACCGGCAGCGGTAGTTATACCTAAGGCACCAGCGGTTTTCAGGAATTCTCTACGGTCGAGCTCGGAGACAGGTTTTACAGGTGCTTTCTTTGTCACGTTATCCTCCAAGATAATCTAGGGTGGGTGAATGGGTAAATTCATATAATTGATAACTGATGGAATCATTGCGGCTATCCATCTCGCTTATACTATCCCCATTTCGATTGAGTTAGCAAACAACGACTTAGTCGACCAGTTTAGGTCGTTTCTATGCAACTCGCGGCGTGAAAAGCAGAACCCGGAATTTCCCTAAAGTTAGAAAACACCGAACACGAGTAAATCCATCTACTGCAAAACAGAATTTATAATGCTTGGCTGACCATTTCCCAGATAAAAGATTCCTGGCAAGCCATCAGTTTCAAAACTAAGGCTCGGATTATTCGACAGCCTGGAGTTTTCAATGGATAGCGTACCAGTACGATCATTGCTGACGAAAATGACTCCTCCTCCACCCTCATTCGCAATATTATTGTTTATCGTTGTGCCACATATTTTCAAATCAAATTTACCACCATCGTTATAGATCGCACCCCCGTTACCACCTCCCGGCGTACCTGGCTGGCTTGGGTTTGCACCGAATCCTATTGCTCTATTGTGGCTAAACTCCGAGTTAATTACGGAAAAAGAAACGCCAATGCTACTCAATCCACCGCCATTGGAACAAACGTTCGCTTTGTTTGGGGCCCCGCCAAATATACTGTTCACGACAAAAACGGGTAAGTTGTTAAACTGACTAAATACACGTACTGCGGCACCACCTACATCCGGGCCGACATCGGCGCAAACGTTGTTCTCAAAAACCGAATTCACGATTTTGAATCTTCCGCCTCGCACCCATATTGCGCCACCTCCATCAAATTCCGTTTCTGATTTCGAGTTACCATTTTTAAAAGTCAGATTCTGAACGGTTAATTGTGGGTGATCCTGATTCTGACAATGTGGAGTAGTGAAAACTTGATCACTATCACAGGTATTCATATACAAAATTCGGCGCGCATTTTCTCCGCTCAATGTGACTTTATTGCCGCCATCGATCACTATTTTTGGTCCAGTATTATTGAATACTCTTGCAGTTTGTTGCATTGCAATTTCCACCGGCGCCGAACCACAGTTAAACGTAATCACGCCTCCTTGGGCGACAGCAGATACCACAGCAGCACTGGTACAGCTTTGTGGGGTCCCATTTCCAATAACATGATCGGGGTTTCTTGTGTTTTCAGCTTGACCCGCCGCTGGTACAGCACAAAAACCGCCAGGCGGAGGAGGCACATCGACTGGATTCCCCCCCTTTAATTGCGCACCTGCAATAACTGCGGGAATACTAAGTAAAAGACTATCCTCGTCTTGCGCATTTACCACTGTGGGAATGTGCATCAATACTACTAGAGGAAGATACCGCAATACTAGATAAAGATATTTCATTTATTGATTCAAGTTTTTTGTCCTCCCCTAAGGAGAGTCCTGGATGCGCTTTTTCTAAAGTCAGTCTATTTTACATCTCTCGATTTTTTGTGACTAACCTGCATATTCTAACCGCTTTCTTTCGTTATAAAGAATATATAGTCCTGATCCGATAACAATCGCGGTACCGCTAAAAGTCCAAAAATCAGGCAGGTCGGAGAAAAATAGATACCCCCAAATTGTGCTATAGACAATCAAGGTATAGTGCATTGGCGTGACTACGACTGCTTCAGCAATTTCCAGTGCACGAATGATCAAAAATTCGCCGACACCAGAAAATATGGCCAACGCGAGAAAGAGCATCAGGTGATGCTTATGAACCGGCGTAGTCCACACAAATAGAACCGGTATAGAAAGAATGCAAAACGCAGTAGTGGCGGTATAGGCCAACGTGGTCAGCGTTGGATCAATTTGGCCAATTGGTCTGGAAATAATTTGTCGCAAAGCGAAAGCAAGCGCTGCTATCAGCGTCAGAAAGATAGCCGGATGAAACACCCCAAACCCTGGACGAATGATAACAAGTGTACCCAGAAAACCCAGGATAACGGCAATCCAGCGTCTTGGCCCTACTTTTTCCTTTAATACCAAAGCGCCGAAAACGGTCACCAGAAATGGGGTAACAAAAGTCACTGCAACCACATCAGCCAACGGCACGTATCGAATAGCAAAGATAAAACAGGTTGCCGATACCGCCGCGAACATGCCGCGGATAATTTGCAGCTTCGGTACTGCACTATTAAAAATTGCCGGCCCCTTCATCATCAAAATGACGACGAGCGCGAAGCCGATACCAAGTTGTCTTGACCAGGTAATTTGAAACGGAGAAAAATGTTCCGTCAGTAATTTCGCGATAACATCAGCAACGGAAAAAGTGGCGAATCCGGCTGCCATCAACCAGATGCCTTTAAGGTTATTCATTATTATTTTTTGAGAGAGGTAGAGGAAGTATACGCTCGTCCTCTACGCTTCTATAGCCTTAAGACCGATCAAATTTCATAGACTGCAACTGGCGACCCAAGCAAATCCTCATCGGGCGCTACGCCTAGTCCAGGCGTATCGTCTACGGCCAACACACCATCCACGCTCCTCGCGCCTCTGCCGGGGGCAACGTCAACTGTCAGCATATCCTGACAGGCCCAGGTTCCCAACCTGAATTCTTGTGGGATAGTTTGCGCCAGATGCGCCACTTCGGTATCGGCCAGCACTGATCCACCTGTCGCCATTACGTAGCACTGAATTCCATTGGCAAGGGCCAAATCCCGAATTCGCCTCGCTTTCGTAAGTCCACCAACCCGATTTAATTTAATATTAACAATCTCTGCCAGATTACCGGAAATGATTCTCATCATATCCAAAATGGTGTGCAAGGATTCATCGACACTAATTGACGATTGCGTAATCGGGCGAACTGCCGAAAGGTCTTCGATGGTTTCGACCGGCTGCTCAAAAGTTGCGTTGAAATCGGATACGGCATTCATCACGGTAATGGCTTCACTCCGTGTCCACGAACGATTGGCATCATAAAACAACTTCTCACCCGGCTGCCTATTTTCCTCTAGATATCTAATACGCTGAATATCAAGCTCGGTATCACCACCGACTTTTACAGAATGCAATTTGTATCCTTGCTCCCGGTATTTCTTAATCAAAGCCAGCATTCGTTCCGGAGTGCCGGTTGAAATAGAGGAGGCAATCAACGTTCCATTTTCATATCGACCGCCGAGGACATCAGCGATTGATCGGCCACATACTTGTCCCCAGATATCCCAGCACGCCATATCGATAGGTGCCTTCGCATATAAATGCCCAGGCAAACAGATATCCATCGCGCGTTCGATATGATGAATTTTACAGGGGTCTAAACCAAGCACACTAGATGACAGTGTCTCTATGCCCGCGCGCACTCCCGGACCATGGGCAGGTAAATAGGTGTTGCCCCAGGGAGTACCCTCACCCCAGCCTACGATACCTAAGTCGGTTTCTATCTTAAGAAAGGTGGCGTCCAGGCTTTCAAACTTCAGTCTGCCGCCAGAAAGATAATAGGGTTCACTTAATGGCAAATCTAACTGATAAACCGAGATCTTTTTTATTTTCATCTTATCCGTTGGACTTAATTAATCTATCAACAATATTGCAAAGATTTGCTTGTGAACAGATGTCGGCAGAATTGGTTAATATCGAAAGAGAAACGAATTACGAAAGGCATGTTTTTTCCTAGATTAATTAAAGGCATAGATTCTCGCCGGGTTATCGACGATTAACGTATCGACCTGCGATGTATCCAGTCCTCGCATTCTTAATCGCGGAACAACGTTGGTTATTAGATGATCGTAACCAAGTCCGCCATACGCATGGAGCCGATGCTTTGTAGCGACATCATGGGATAATAAAACCTGCTGCTCATAACCATGTTCAAAATGCCACAAAATGACATCCATACGCTGGGCATCGGAAGGCATATCTACGTTGGGGTTCGGTGGATAATAAGAACTTTCATTACCAAATAAATCATATTCCAAATAACAACCGCGATCTGCAAGCGCTCTTAACCAACCTCTTTCAAGACAGGTTCGGTCAATATGACAGATAATCGTACGACTTAAATCGCCCCCCGCTTTCTCAATTTCGTCAACAATTTCGATGGGAGATTGGGGATCACGCCCCGGATGGATCATTAGCGCAGCGCCAGTTTCCAGCTGCGCAGTCACAGCAGCTTTAAGACTCTTCTTTTCATTTTTTAACCACGGGTAAGTACAGCCAACTTCTCCTATTAACCCTGCACGCACGTCAGTATCTCCCACTCCGACCGTGATATCACGGATAATCTCTTCAGCAATGGAATCTTCGCTCCGCGTGTCCATGTCTTCTGGATGGGTGTTACCGATGTAATACCCAGCGCCCATAATGATATTCATCCCGGTGACCCGCGCGATGCGTGCTAGGGCATTCGGATCTCGGCCCAATCCAATATTGGTAGGATCAACAATCGTACGACCTCCGGCAGCGATAAAACGTTTTAACTCCGTAACCGCAAGCTCTTCATCTTTCAGCTCGACATTATCGAGATTTGACGTCCAGTTATATCCCACCCATCCCCGGTTCTCCAGGGTAATCTTTTGATGCGCCAATCCTTTTTGGCTCATTTCCTGCGGTTCGACATACATAAATGTGCCATCAATTAAAACATGATCGTGGGCAAGCGTTACACCGAGGTCTTTTGCTTCGACTAATCCAAGCACCGTTTGAGCCATTCCAGTGCGACTTTCATTCATAATTTGTATCCTTCAGGAAAGTACAGCGATAGCGCTAATTTCAACCAAAAGATCTTCGAATGCAAAATCAACACCGCCTACTACCGTTGCGCTGGGACCGGGATCACTAAAAACTTCAGCACGTGCATCGATTGCCGCTTGTCGATAACGAATATCACTGAGAAAGATATTTAACGAGACGACGTCATCCATTGTGCCGCCGGCTGCCGTTACAAAATCTTTTATATGTGTAAAACAAACACGACACTGCTCAAGTGCATCTCCCGCGCCGACCAAAGAACCATTGTCGTAGGCAATTTGACCTGAAATGAATACTTGATTGCCAATCTGGATGCACTGTGAGCCAACCCTCCCGTCCTCGGGTTCCGCTACATTGGGAAGTGTAATATTTTTTCTTGCCATAATCTTATTGTCTTATTGTTAGTTTTTGCCGTTAGATTGCTATGCAAATTGCTGGGCACTAAGTATCTTCCGATTTATCTGTTCCGATAACATGATCCAAAACGTAGTTGGAAAACTCGTAAACCGTTTGCTCTTGTGTGGGTGAATATCGACCGGGGCGCGCACTACGACCGACAATTCCGCGCTGTACAACTTCACAGATATCTTTATCTTCTTTTATAAACAATGCCATAGGGGGATAGTATTTATCTTCCACTTCTTGTTCAAAGTTTTCTAGCGCAATGGTTTTCTCTGGAAAACAGCACCAGGTAACGATTCTCGTCCATTCAGGCCCTTCTGGAAAGTACTGGTGAAAGGTAATTCTATCGGGAGGAAGATTCATCAAAAGGTGTGGGTAGAACACCATAAAGTGTGTCCGCTCTCTGTCTTGCTCAGACAGCCCTTCGATAAAGGGGAGCGTTTTATTTCTTGGCACATACAATCCATTTTCATTATCGCTGCTGTTGATTGCATACACACCTGGGACACCCTCCGGCTGAAAGACAGTGGACTTTGCACCGGGATAATAAGTATCCAAAGATTCTCTATGCACTGTAGGCACATGATAACCCTCTCTCGAATTTTCTACCCAGATTTTCCAGTTGGCGTTAAACCTGTTTTCCCATTTTTTTGTGACACGCATATCTTCCATTTTGTAATCCTTAAATCGTTCAGGCAGATTGGCGAGAGAATCTAATAATGACGCAGCGTTATCATCAAAATTTACAAACACAAAACCCGCCCAGGTTTCTGTCCGAAAGTTCGGAAGATTATGATCACTCTTTTTGAAGTTAAGGGCCTCTTCCATTCCCGGAGCACCAATCAATTCTCCTTTCAGCGAATACGACCAACTATGATAAGGACAGACCAGCACCTGACAGTTTCCAGACCCGGTGGCAAGTTCAGATGCACGATGTCGACACGATGCTGAAACCGTACGGATTACACCTTCACGATCCCTAAGCACAATCAATGGTTCTCCAGCAATATCGACGCGAACATAGTCGCCGCGATGTGGAATCTCTTCCACTCTGGTTACCAACAGCCAGCGTTTATGAAATATGGTCTCCATTTCCCTTTCATACCATTCGCGAGAGGTATACACCGACGGCGGCAGAGGATGCGCTTCTTCAATAGGAAGCCGCGTCGTTAAATATTTTTCGGGCGAGAAAATTGAGTCAGCCATGGGGCAACGGTCAGAGTTTGCAAGTGAGTTCACTATATGTTGTTCGCTAGTTTGACTCAAAAACATAGATTCAACATAATATGTTCAAAAATTAGACAGATAGGAGACGACATATGCGGCGCTACGGTGTCCATCTTAATGCGCTAAGGGCGTTTGAAGCAGCTGCTCGTCTTTCAAGTTTTAGCCAGGCCGGCAATGAGCTCAATGTGAGTCACTCAACCATAAGCCATCATATTAAGGGCCTGGAGCAAGAACTCGGCGTTAAATTATTTCTTCGAGAAAATCGACAGGTAACGGCTACCGCCGAAGCTGAGAAACTTTTCCATGTTCTGCAAAAATCCTTTGACGAAATTTCCGCTGCATTAGAAGAGTTTCCACGTAATCAAAGTCTGGAACCGATTAAGGTCACGGTAACGCCTTCATTTGCGAATAAATGGCTGATTCCGCACCTCCGACGGTTTCGTAAAGCGCATCCTGAAATCGAAGTGCAAGTGAAACCATCACTGAAATTAAATGACTTTGTATCGGAAAAACTGGATATCGGCGTAAGAACCGGACTTGGAAAATGGCCGGGACTCAGTTCTCAACACCTAATGTCAGTCACCATGACACCGCTTTGCTCAAGAAGTTATTTGGAGGAAAAAGGAGGCAAGATAACATTAGACACGATCAGCGAAAGCACACTTATTCATGCGGACGTTATTCCGGGAACCGGTATCGAATCCGAATGGCAGGAATGGCTCTCTACGACTCGGATGAGTCACGTTGAACCTGAAAACAATCTGTCAGTGCAAGATCCAGGACTCGCGTTGCTAGCGGCGAAAGATGGATTAGGTATCGCCATGGGATATCTTGAGTTGGCTTCGGTTGAAATTGCAAAGGGAGAGCTTATTCAACTCTTCCCGACGGTTGTCAATCATCCCTGGTCATATTATGTCGTTACACCTGAGAACAATATAGGAGACATTCGGGTAACGACGTTTTGCGAATGGCTTAAGGACGAAGTCAGTAAACAGTTAGTACCAACAAACAGCTAGTGTCCGATGGGTTTAAATCAGATTTCAGTTTTAAACACTAAACTTAAACACAGCAAAGCGGTTTGGAAAAACACAACGCAGAGTAACTAACTCAGCGTATTAGCACCTAAAACGATAATCCTTTAATTGAATAAAATATGGTAGGTTAAAATTATCTCAGTTATCCACAGTTAGGGGCTTAGACACTTTAATACGCACGCGATTCACCTGTCAAAGGAAAGATAAAATTATGAATATTAAATCCATTTCGTTGATCACCGTACTCTTATTTTTTCACACAAGCATGGCTTGGGCACACCATGGCTGGGCCTGGACAACAGGTGGAAATATAGAACTGACGGGGATCATCACCTCTGCAAAATTAGGCAATCCTCACGGTGTATTACAAGTAGATTTAGAAGGGCAACTCTGGCAAGTCGAAGTCGGACAACCTTGGCGCAATGAACAAGCTGAACTAAAAGACGGTGATCTTGCAGAGGGCATTGAAGTCAAAATCATCGGCGAGCCCTCGTCTAACATCGAAGACAAGCTGATGAAGGCGGAACGCATTTATATCGGAGACCAGGAATACAATCTCTATCCTAATCGCGACTAGTGAAGTGGAAGGCATTCTGATTGGTCTCGAGACCGGGCCGGTTGCCGAATATCTTCGAAATGCCCGCTGGGGCTATGCCTTTCTCAATGCGTTGCATATTTTTGGTGTTGCGCTCCTTGTCGGCGCTACCATTCCCATCAACCTGCGTCTACTAGGCTTCTGGCCAACAACCCTTCGCTCCGATATCACTAGAGTGTTAGTACCGGTCGCCGCAATCGGAATGGGTATCGCAATTGCCGCAGGAGTTCTGCTATTTTCAGTGAGAGCGCAAGAATATGCTGATCTAAATATTTTTCGCATCAAGATCCTGCTGGTTTTAATCGGTTCTATCGCTGCCGTATCACTACACTGGACGTTCGGTATGATTCTGGAAGGGTTAACGCGCGGTCGACGTATCTGCCACGCATTAGTGTCTCTCCTTTGCTGGCCGGGAACACTGGTATTAGGCAGGCTTATTGCATTCGCAGATAGCTGACACAGGTTTATTAAAAGTAACACCCTGGTTGTGTTACTTTGCGTTTTTTCTGCTACTGCGCAAGACCGTCTGAACTTTCGAACCTAACTTTAGAAGCTTCATTAGTGTTTCTGGGTCTAATCGCAACATTTCGTTTGACCAGCTGGACAACACCTGCATTAAGGCCAGTGTTTCCTGCACCCGTTTTTGCGCTTCTTTGTCCTCGTCAGCGAAATCAGGGCTATTGATACATTGTTCAAGCACATCAATAGTCGGGTCGAATTCCCGCCGCTTGCGCTCGCCTACTACTACGTTGAATAACTGCCAAACATCCGTTATTGTTTCAAAATGGTCTCTGCGGTCTCCGAGCTCACGAACCACCTGGACGAGCTTCCAACTCTGCAGCTCCTTTAGGCTATTGCTGACGTTCGAGCGCGCAACTCCAAGAGATTCACTAATCTCCTCCGCATTCATCGGCCGCCCGACAATAAAGAGTAACGCGTGAATTTGTGCCACGGTGCGGTTTACGCCCCATGTCGTCCCCATCTCGCCCCAATGAAGGACAAATTGTTCTGCTACGGGCTTCAATTTCATCGAAAAATGATATCCGCAACAGTTATTTCTGTCAATACAGAAATAACTGTTGAAAAATAAGCATAATTTTATTATATTCTGTCTTGACAGAAACAACTGATACGAAGGAAACAAAATGATTATCGAAGCTACCTATCTGCTCTATCTCATTCTCAGCATCGCAATCACCGTTTGGGTTGGCAATACACTTAGTAAAAATGGGCTTGTTTTCCTAATGAGCAGTTTCAACAACAAAAAAGAACTGGTTGAAGCCATCACCCACATGCTTCTGGTTGGTTTTTATCTAATTAATATCGGATTTGTCGCGCTCGCGTTAAGGCATGGAAGCAAACCATCTGATTTACAAACATCAATTGAATATGTCAGCACCAAAGTTGGTTTAGTCCTTCTGGTTCTTGGCGCTATGCATCTGTTCATTATGCTTTTGATCAATAAATTTCGAAAAATTGTCGAAGATGGCACAGAACATGACGAGAAATAGTCGACCTCCAAACATACCAAAACCGATGGCGGCATTTGCTGCCATCACAACTGTAGTGATTATCAGCTTTCTCGTATTGCTTTTGGTGACACAGCTAAATGAAATACAACGTGTCGCGAGGGAACCCAGTAGTTCAGAACTACTATCACGTAAAGAGTCAGAATTAAAAACTCCAACCATAAAACCGAAATCCATTCCAAAGCAAAAGTGGAATAAGCCTGTAGTGATAGAACCAGCCCCTTTCGAAGAAGAGATCGGAATCTATAATTTGGTCAACATCGAGGAAACGAATCGAGAAAACACTAGGGCAGCAAAATTTGTTGCCGAGTTAATACCCAGGCTAAATATAGTGAAAACATCAGTCTCTGAAAATCTGGTATCCACTTTACAGTTTCCGCGAAATCTGAAAGAAATCGGGCTTGACCGAAAAGATATTGGCGATAAAAACAATATATCGCATATATTTTTCTATCACTACACGGTTTTAATAATATTAAATCATGATCTATATGATGAACCCCACTGGCTGGCTTTCACCGCCACACCAATGAACAGAGGGGCAAGCTGGCAATGCCGAACTTCATTGCTGAATAGCGCTTATATTCCACCGGAATGCAAGAACCAGAAAATGCCACCGAATATTTATAAATTAGATTAGAGTAAGGGTTGGACATTTTCAAATTGAACCCTTGGTTCTTAGACTCAAGAAATAAAGGGATTTAACGTACTTCTTTCAAACCCACTCGAGGATCTTGTGTTGGAAATTAGCGCCGAAGCTCTAAATGTCGCTCTCGCTAATAGCGCTGTATTGCTGGCAGCTATAGTACAAACATCAACCGGGATGGGATTTGCGATGATTGCTGCGCCATTGCTTGCGATCATCAGCATTGAATTCGTACCTGGCCCAATGCTTGTGGCAAACCTTTGTCTGTCCACGTTAATGCTAAGAGAAGGCAGATCGGACATTGTTAAAAGCGAAGTCAAAGTTCTTTTACCGGCAATCGTTGTTGGCACAGTTCTAGCTGCTGCCCTGCTTTCACAGGTGTCAGCAGATTTCTTTAAGTTAATTTTTGCAGTAATAATACTGCTAGCAGTCGCCATCTCGCTTTCTATAAAAACACCGGAGCTCTCACTCTCGACGCTATCGATTGGCGGAATGATGGCTGGATTGATGGGTACCACTTCCGGCATATCAGGCCCTCCGATGGCCGTGCTTTATCAAAAAGAAGATATCTTCAAAACTCGTGCCACCTTATCGTTGGTCTTCTCTTTTTCTTATTTCGCTTCGCTTATAGCGTTGGCCTTTGCAGACTTGTTCTCTATGGCTCTTGCTATCAAAGGCTTCTTAATGCTGCCCGGGTTGCTAATAGGATTTATCGTTGCCAAATACGTGAGAGCCTGGCTATCACAATCATTGGCGCGTGTTCTAATGCTATCGATTGCCTCATTCAGTGCATTTTTACTCTTATATAAAACACTATAGGGAATCTCTCTAACATACTCTTAAAAAGTATATGAAGAAGCGCTTTGTTACTCTGCTCCGTCGCCCGTGTTTTTCAGTTGAAATACACAATGAGGAAATAGTTTATTGACAGAAATCGCTTGAATACATCATATTGTGGTTATTATTCCACAACAAGAGGCAGTCCGCCGACAAGACAAATACCACTTAACTATCACGAGGACAACGCAATGAAACGACGTAGCTTTATCCAAGCCGGTGTTGCCGGCGCCACTACTGCAGCGCTAACAGCGCCTGCGATTGCCCAGGAAAAGTACCAATGGAAGATGGTGACCGCATGGCCGAAAAACTTGCCCGGGCCTGGCGTTGCTGCGCAAATGCTTGCGGATCGTATTACTGCGCTTTCCGGCGGAAGAATAGAAGTAAAGCTTTTTGCCGCTGGCGAACTTGTTCCAGGCAGAGGCGTGTTCGATGCGGTATCTGAGGGCACTGCCGAGCTATATCATGCCGTCCCGGCATACTGGGGCTCCAAGTCAAAAGGCATTTTATTGTTTGGCTCTCAACCTTTTGGCCTGCGGGCAGATGAACAGGTAGGCTGGCTTCATCATGGCGGTGGACAGGTACTCTACGATGAGATGTACGGTCGATTCGGTTTAAAGCCTTTTCTATGCGGCAACTCCGGACCACAATGGCAGGGCTGGTTTCGATCGGAGATTAACTCCGTTGATGATCTGAAAGGTCTTAAGTTTCGTACCACCGGTTTAGCATCAGAAATGTGCAGCAAGATGGGGATGGCAGTGCAGGCGATGGGCGGCCGCGATATGTTTCAGGCGTTGCAGTCCGGTGCGTTGGACGCCGGGGAGTTTATTGGCCCCTGGACCGATAGCGCACTCGGTTACTATCAGATTGCGAAGAACTATTACTGGCCAGGAGTTGGTGAGCCCTCTTCTGCAGAAGAATGCGCGGTCAACCTCAAAGCATTTAACGCACTGCCAGATGATCTCAAGCAAGCCGTATCGTTGGCATGCGAAAGTCTCTATAACCCGGTATGGACAGAATACACCACCAAGCATGCTCTGGCATTAAAACAGCTGGTAACCGAACATGGGGTCACGGTAAGGAAACTACCCGATGATGTCATGATCGCTATGGGCAATGCTGCGGGTGAAGTCATTGCAGAACTGCGGGAAGACGATGATGAACTGGTGAAGCGTATTGTTGAGAGCTTTCTGGCCTATCGCAGTTCAATTTCGGAGTATATGACCTACGCCGATAACGGGCAGATGAATGCACGCGTGTTGGACTACAACTATCAAGGGTAAATACGACACTAAAGTTTTACATGATTGCCGGTAGTGATAGATCTACTGGATAAAATTAATCGAGTCACCGGTCAGCTGGTACGCTGGCTGGTGCTCTTTATGATGTGTGTACAGTTTGTCATTGTATTGCTGCGTTATGTCTTCGGCGTCAGTAGTATCGCGATGAACGAAAGCGTGCTCTATATGCATGCAACGTTGTTTATGCTTGGTGCAGGATATACCTTGCTAATGGACGAGCACGTTAGAGTCGACATTCTTTATTCAAGGATGAGTGCCCGGGGCAAAGCACTCATCAATTTATTCGGGCACCTTCTACTGCTCATCCCCGCGATCTCCGTTTTGCTTTACTGGTCCTGGCCTACGGTACGTAATGCCTGGTCAATCTATGAAGGCGCTATTTCTGTAGGCGGAATCCCTGCATCGTTTTTACTGAAGACACTCATCCCTGCGTTTTGTTTGTTGCTGCTCGCGCAATCCGTGTCTTGTCTGCTCAAAAGCCTTCATCTGTTAAAAGGTCGCTGATTGAAATGTTGCCGTTAGACCTGATTATGATTGCCACACTAATCGCCGCCATTCTGCTTGGCTTTCCCGTGTCGTTTACCATCGCTGGCGTTGCGACCTTATTTGCCATCATCGGGCAGATTTCGGGAACAATGGACATTTCATTGCTCGGCGCTCTCGGGCAGCGTTTCTTTGGTGTGATGACCAATAATGTTTTGATAGCCATTCCTCTTTTTGTGTTTATGGGCGTTGTGCTCGAAAAAAGCCGGATTGCTGAAGACCTGTTGGAAACCATGGGGCAGCTGTTTGGTAAGCTACGCGGCGGCCTTGGCGTCTCGGTTGTGTTGGTTGGCGCATTGCTTGCTGCATCCACCGGGATTGTTGGCGCGACCGTCATCGCAATGGGATTGATCGCGCTGCCAACCATGCTGCGTAATGGTTATAACCCCAGGCTTGCTTCCGGGGTCGTGTGTACTGCCGGCACACTTGGACAAATTATTCCACCGTCAACCCTACTCATTATTTTGTCTGACGTGATGTCAAACTCCTATCAGCAGGCACAATTCGCGCAGGGCAAATTCACCGTAGAGACAATTTCAGTCGGTCAGATCTTTTCAGCGGCCTTGCTACCTGGCTTATTGCTTGTTCTGATTTATATCATTTATCTGTTGATTCGCGCGTGGCTGATTCCCGGTGATGCGCCTGCTGTTAAATCCAATGAAACAATAGGCCGACCTGATATCGCGAGAGTTTTAGGCGCCATCATGCCACCAGTGCTCCTAATCATTGCGGTACTGGGCGCAATTTTGGGCGGCGTGGCAACCCCCACTGAAGCGGCATCGGTTGGCGCAGTTGGTGCGTTTATTTTGGCGGGCCACCGCCTTGGAGTTTCGGCCAAAGTAACCGTCGTCGGCGTGATCGCTCTTGCCGCCCTTGCCATTGCAGCAGGATTAGCGCCGGTAAAACTTCAGCGCAGTGATGTTGGCGTGGGGGAGTTCATTCAAGGCGCTATCTACGGCTTGCTTGCAGTGATTGGTGTGATTGTTTTACTGCAATCGATCCTGCGCCTTCACAAGAGAAATATTCTCAGTCCTTCCCTTACCTCAACAATGACGGTTACTGCAATGATCTTTGCGACCATTCTGGCGGCCAGTTTTTTCTCACTGGTGTTTGTCGGACTCGGCGGTGAGGAACGTATCTCGTCAATCATTGAGGCAATGCCCGGCGGCCCTACAGGCGCACTGTTCTTTTGTATGTTAATTTTGTTTGTGCTCGGATTCTTCCTTGACTTCGTGGAAATCACCGTCATCGTATTACCGCTGATGGTGCCAGCACTAATTGTTATGGGACATGATCCGATCTGGCTATCAATACTGATCGCCATCAATCTACAAACCTCTTTTCTCACACCCCCATTTGGCTTCTCACTTTTCTATCTACGCGGCGTCGCGCCACCGGAAATCACCACCGCCTCAATCTATCTGGGTGTTGCACCATTTATTGGTCTACAAATTGTCGGCATCTCTGCGATTTGGTGGTTTCCACAAGTTGCGAAGTTTTTACCCTCTGTATTGTTTTAATACCCAATAGAAAAGTGTCGTACCTATTGCAGGCGCATCGCAGCCGCGCTGATGCAGAAAATACGAGTCACACACTAGCTTTAAAGGCACTCCTTTCGCGCAACAACAGGGATCCAGACCGGTTGTGGTTGACATAAACCCTAAGCCAAGCATAATGAAGGTAAATCAATACTTTACGTGCTTTACAGCGCCCATAATAAAACACCTTGAGGAATGACCATGAAATTCAAAAAACAAAAAATTAGCGGCTTTGGAAAGTCTGCAGCATACGCTCTTGTCATTGCCAGTCTTGCTGGCGCGCCGGGGAATGTGTATGCAGCAAAGGAACTAAACGCATTGGTATGGTGCGACCATACCGATCCTGCATTAATCAAACCTTTTGAAGAGAAGTATGACGTACGGGTAAACCTTAAAGAATACGAGGGAACAGGTGCGGCCCTTGCAATTGTTGAACAATCACAACCTGGCGACTGGGATGTATTTGTGGTTGACGGTGTTGATGTACCTGGAGTTGTGGAGTCCGGCTTGCTCGCTGAGCTTCCCCAAGATCAGCTACCGATCAACGATGTGTTCGATGCAGTAAAAATGGAAGACATGACATTCAAGGATGGAAAGATGTATGCCATTATGGAGAAGTTCGGATACAACGTGATCAGTTATAACAAAGAGAAAGTCGATCCGGCCGATATGCGTGATTTAAATACCTTATGGTCAGATAAATACAAAGGACGAATCGCGGTCTATGACTACTATATTCCTTTAATGAATCTGGTGGCTCTAAAGATGGGTATTAAGCCAGCCGACATTACAGCGGATGTATTGCCAAAAATGAAAGAAGAGCTATTCAAGCTCAAAGAAAACTCGGTAATGATCGGTGATGTCGTGGCCTCCTCCACAGCGCTCGCGGTAGGCGAAGCAGACATTTTGATCGGTGGAGGCGAATGGGCTGTTTCAGTTTTATCAGCAGAACAACCGGAACTTGACTGGGTATTACCCGATCAGGGAGGCATGTTATGGAGCCAGTCTCTTGCGGTGTTTAAGGACTCAAAAAATCAGGATCTCGCGATAGAGTTCATCAAACATGTGATGAGTCCTGAAGGTCAGGCGGCGCTAGCCACTTCTTCGTGCTTCTGGGGCATGCCAGCGAACCAGCAGGCAAAAACCGCATTGACTGACCAGCAACGCGCAGCATTACGTTGGGAAGAGCAAGCCGGATTTCAGGCAAATTCTCACCGCTATTTCATTCCCAACGCTGAGCTTGATAGTCAAATGTTGGATGTCTGGACTGAATTTCTACAGCATTAAAACAAGGGTGATTTAGACCTTTATTTACCGACACACCGAAGTTGTCGAGAGCAACTTCCGAACGTCTAAAAGCATGGGGGCTGGTACTGCCAGCGCTCATGTGGACAGTTGCATTCTTTGTATTGCCGTTTGTAATCATGGGCGTCTACAGCCTGTGGAAACGTGTCGGCAACAAGCTGATCACGGAGTTCTCCTTTGGCAATTATGAAAACTTTTTTGCCAAGTCTTTTCTCTTTGAATCCCTGACCAACTCACTCGAGGTCACCTTATTGGTCACCGTGATCAGCATTCTTCTTGCTTATCCACTTGCCTATATTCTGGCAGAGAAAGTACCCGATCGCTGGCAACGTATTGCCTTGATTATGGCGATACTACCATTTTGGACTTCCTATCTAGTGCGTTCCTATAGCTGGTTACTTGTGTTGTCGGAAGGAGGAGTTATTTCTAATTTCTTATTAGAAATAGGCCTCACTACGGAACCTATTTCTATGGCGAACAATCGTTCGGCAACGGTAATCGGCTTTGTGCATTTCTTTGTCATGTTGTTAACGCTGACGATATTTGCGAATTTGAAACAGCTGCCTAAAAACTACCGTAAGGCTGCACAAGATTTAGGAGCGGGTCCAATCCGTACTTTTATCTATGTCATTTTACCGCTGACCCTTCCCGGCATTATGGTTGGAGCATTTCTAACTTTTGTCTTGTGCATTGGTGATTACATTACACCCGCAATTCTTGGCGGCAAGCGTGAGTTATTGATGCCGCAAACAATTATGCTGCAAATTGAGAGGCGCTCGGATTTCCCCACTGCGTCATCACTGGCGTTGATCCTGATGACGGTAGTAAGTATGGTGTATTTAGCCTGTGCCCGTTGGCTAAAGTTGGATCGGTTATAGCGAGGAAAAATGTTTAAGTTTCGTAACCTAGCCGCTTTTACCTACGCCATACTTTTATACGGCTTTATATTTCTGCCTGTTGTCGTTCTGGTACTGTTTTCCTTTCAGGAATCACGCGTTCCGATCCCGCCATTCAATGGGCCGAGTCTAAAGTGGTATCACGCCTTTCTTAGTGACGGCCGAGTGGTAGAAGCGCTTTATAATTCCATTGCAGTCGCCTTGTTATCTTCTCTAGTGTCGGTGATACTGGGTTTTCTTGCGGCCTATTCCCTGGCGCGGCACAACATTCGGTATAGCGGCATTATCCAGGGACTGCTGACAGCGCCACTCACCGTCAGTTATCTCATTATCGCCATGGGGTTGCTAATCACGTTCAACACCTTGGGGATCCCTAAGTCTTTATTCACCATCGGGATCGGTCATGTTGTCATCAACCTGCCACTTTGTTTTGCCATTATCTATAGTCAGATGGGTGCGCATCAGGCCAATATCGAACGCGCCGCCCGTGATCTTGGCGCCAATGAATGGCAGGTGATGGGGCTGATTAGCGTACCAATGTTGTGGCCTGCTCTGTTCGCCGCTTTTTTCCTTTCCGTCACCTTTTCATGGGATGAATTCATTATTGCGTTTATGGTGAGCCGTTTTGATGTCACGCTACCGGTAGAAATCTGGAGTATGCTTCGAACCGGCCTGAACCCGAAAACTAACGCGGTTGGCAGTTTTGTATTTCTTGTATCAGTAGTTTTCATTTTTTTGCTGGATTTTATTTTATTTCGGAAAATAAAAAATTGAATCAGGCAGCGGTAGAATTTCGAGAAATTACAATGTGCTTCGGCGACAAAGTCGCTGTGCACAATGTTGACCTGTCGATTCAACAGGGAGAGTTTGTGGTACTACTTGGTCCATCTGGAAGCGGCAAGACAACACTGCTAAATATTCTGGGCGGTTTTTTACAGCCCACCGATGGACGAGTCTTGATCGATGGCAAAGACGTTACAGACGTACCAGCATCAAAGCGTCCAACAACAACCGTATTTCAAGACTATGCGTTGTTCCCCCACATGACCGTGGCGGGCAATGTCGCATTCGGGTTAAAAATGCGCGGCGTATCCTCAAGTGAACAGAAGACAAAGATTATCGAATCCCTTGAACTGGTTGGGCTTGCGCATCTTGCTGAGCGACGCATCCATCAACTATCAGGGGGACAACGACAACGTATTGCACTCGCCCGCGCACTCGCAGTTGAGCCTTCAGTATTGCTACTCGATGAGCCATTGGGTGCACTGGATCTCAAACTACGACATCAAATGCAGGAAGAGCTAAAAGAAATTCAAAAGCGTATTGGCACGACTTTTATTCATGTGACCCATGACCAGGAAGAAGCCATGGCGATTGCCGATACGATTGTGATAACCAACGACGGCGCAATAGAAGACACCGGTAAGCCAGAGAGAATTTATCTCCAGCCCACCTCGCGTTTTGCCGCCGGATTTATGGGGGAGAGTAATTTCCTAGAAGGCACGGTTATATCCTGTGATGGATCGCAAACAATGGTGCATACCGCTATTGGAAAGTTTCTGTTGAAAGAACAGGGAACCGAAGGAGATGTCGTAACTTTGTCTATTCGGCCAGAACATTTCTCTACCAAGAGTGGAATACGATCCCTCGGGGAAGCCAGAATTTTAGAAACTGGATTTTTTGGTACCCACCATCAATGTAAAGCCATATTGGAAGAATCAGAAACAATGCTAAAGGTGAGACTACCCCAGAAAGAGGTCATTCAATCAGGCGAGTTAATTGAGCTATTTATTGATCCAGAAGATTTGACTATGCTGAGATCATAATTCACTTCTTAGGATATTCTCCAATGCAAATTGCTACCGCAGAAACCTGGTACCAAACCCGCAAAATAGACGACGGTATCACCTATATCTACGAACCGTTTATCAAAGAGTTCTATCGTTGCAACATCTGGCATATTCAGGGAAGAGATAGAGATATGCTGGTGGATTCTGGAATGGGCGTTGTTAGCTTGCGCCAACAGATTCCGCTGGTCTCGGAAAAGAACTGCATCGCTGTTGCCAGTCATACCCACTTTGATCATATTGGCTGCCACCACGAATTTGAAGAACGACTGGTGCATAAAGACGAATTGGAGATTATGAATGCCCCCGATCGTGCCTCTACACTTGCAGACCCCTATGTTGAAGACAGTATCTTTACGCAACTCCCTCCAGCACCTTATGTGTCCAGCGAATATGCTGTTCGCGCGGCACCCGCTACCCGTGTGCTGGAAGATGGCGATGTGATTGACCTTGGCAATCGTCAGTTCGAAGTCATTCACTGCCCCGGACACTCTCCCGGCGGTATCATGTTATTCGAAAGCAAAACTCAAATACTGTTTTCCGGTGATACCGTCTATGACGGCCCGTTAATCGACGATGCGTATCACTCAGATCTAGCGAACTATTTCGACACTATGAAACGTATCTATGATTTGCCCATTCGCATCGTACACGGCGGACATTTCCCAAGTTTCGATGGGAAGCGCTATCGTCATTTAATTAAGGACTTTCTAAATGAGAAAGATGGATAAGAGCAATACTTCGCGGCCTACAATGGATTAAACAATGCAGAGACTAAAAAACAAATCCGCTTTGATCACAGGTGCAGCAAGAGGAATTGGGGCCGAAACAGCACGAATAATGGCAGCGCAGGGTGCAACTGTATTTATTGCCGACATACTGGATCAGCAAGCGTTGAAGACAGCATCAGAGATTAACCAAGAAGACGGTAAGGCGATCCCACTTAGACTGGATGTGACTGAGGAAAAAGATTGGTACTCTGCACTTTCTGAAATAGAAGATACTGTGGGCGGTCTCGATATTCTGGTGAACAACGCCGGCGTTTTTCTCGGCAAAGACTTTGAAGAAATGAGCTTGACAGAATGGCGCACACTGGTCGATACCAACATGACCAGCGTATTCCTTGGCACTAAAATCTGCGCCCCACTGCTCAGACAGTCTGCAAAGAAAAAACCGCATGGAAGCGCTATTGTCAATGTCTCCTCCATAGCCGGTATGGTCGCTGCGCCGAATGACCAACTCTATTCCATGGTCAAAGGTGGTGTTACCGTGTTCACCAAATCTACAGCCGTAAGTTTCGCCAGTAAAGGAGATCGAATTCGCGTGAACTCAGTTCATCCCGGAGTTGTAGATACAGATATGGGTAATCTCGCAATATCTGCACAAGCAAAAAGACTTGGCGTGACTGATACCGAACAGGCACGAAAATTATCTGAAGAAAGACATCCTGTCGGAAGAATTGCCACGACGATAGATATTGCCAATGCGATATTGTATCTGGCATCTGATGAAGCTGCTTTTATAACCGGCGTTAGTCTGCCAGTAGACGGGGGTTACACCGCGCAATAAATCGGAGGTAGAAAATTTTCCTAAGGGACTTAAACTTTTTCTTTGCACCCCATGTCTTAGTCCAGATATAGCTAATTCAACTATAACAAACAGAATAATCACATCACCTTACATTCATAAAGGTAAAGCAATTTACCTAAACAGCTGTAGTTTTTGAAAACTCTCTCTGGAAAATTTTATTTGCGTATCAAAAAAATCTCACTTTCTATACTCAGCATGGTCGGTACTCACTCCAATACTTGAAGCAAATACCGACCAATCAAAGACAACTCAGGAAAATAAGTATCTAGCGGTTTAGGTATTCCAGATCACGCTTGTCGACTACTTTTTGTGCAGGAAAGTCCTCATTTAGAGTCTTCACAATACCGTATGCCATGACAAGCAACAGAATCGCTATAGGTAGACCTGCAACAATCGACGCGGTTTGTAATGCGGTAAGACCGCCAGCCAACATCAAAACACCTGCGACAACACCTGATGTTAATCCCCAAAAAATTCGGAATTTTACAGGTGGATGTTCGTCTCCCATCGATAACATAGTGCACATTACAAGTGTTCCGGAATCTGAAGATGTGACAAACCAGGAGATCAAAAGAATTGTCACCAGGATGGTAATCGGGGTCACCAGCCAATCGTATCCAAAACCAGCGATGGTTTGAAAAACACCCGATGCGTAGTCAGCTGCTACGGCTTCCTGTACACCCGCACTGTAGAACAGATCAACTCCAGCAGCGGCGCCTCCGAAAATTCCCATCCATAAAATTACGACAGATACTGGCACCACTAGCACGCATAAACAAAACTGTTTTATCGTTCGACCTTTGGATACACGAGCGATAAACAAACCAACAAATGGACACCAGGCAATCCACCACCCCCAATAAAACACAGTCCACCAGCTTTGCCATTCGCGATCAGGCTGGTTATCAATCCAAAAGCCCATCGGAATCACGTTCCACAAGTAATCGCCAGCACCAGTGATCATCATCCCTAAAGCAAATGCGGTAGGTCCTAGAACCAAAAACAAAAACAGCAATCCAAAACTGGCCCAGACATTTGTTTCTGACAATATCCTCACCCCCTTTCCAACGCCAGACGCCGCTGAGGTTGTACCAAGAATGGTGATTATGGCAACTAAGATAAGTTGATTGGTTGTTGTATTAGACATCCAGCCCAGATTATCCAAACCCGCAGCGATCGGTGTTACACCCAATCCCAAGGAAGTGGCGAGACCGAAGATTGTGCCGAACACACCGATGAGGTCGATAGCATGCCCCCATGGACCATAAATTTTTTCCTTTAGAACAGGATAAAAAGCAGATCTTAATGTAAGCGGCAGATCTTTACGGTAAGCAAAATATGCCAAACTTAAACCAACGAGTACGTAGAGCGCCCATCCATGAAAACCCCAATGAAAGTTGGTAATTTGAATCGCCATACTAGCGGCTTCTACGCTACCGGGTTCGATACCCTCTCTGGTTAAATAAGGATTACTGGCGATATGATACATCGGTTCTGCCACACCCCAATAAATCAGACCCGATCCAAGGCCAGCGCTGAATAGCATGCAAATCCAGGAAAAGGTGGAAAAATCAGGCTCCTCATCATCTTTACCTAGCTTCACATGTCCAAAGCGACTAATTAGCAACCAGAACACAAAAAACAAGATGAGGTTCACGACAAGAACATAAAACCAATCTAAGGAACCAATTATAAAATCCTTGCCTTTCGCAAATACCGCACTGGAATACTCTACGTCAATGATGGTAAAGGCCACAAAACCCAGGATCATAACCATCGAAGCGATCCCCATCGTTTTGTTCATACCTGTAAACAAACCAGTTTTACTGACAAGGCCATCTACTACGGGTTGATTATTTTCTTTCATGATATTTTTTCTCCTATATGTCGTAGCAAATGTTATCTCACGGTGCCAGCGGCACCCTGCTGGGAAGTTTCTACAAGCCAGAGATCAAATGCTTCTTTCAATCTTGCATAATTCTCGGACCACCACGCAGCATCAGAGCGTATAGATGCCTGATCATCATAAGCTGGGCCATTTGGCAATTGATCAAGAATCTCCTTAGACAATAAACTCAATGAGGATTTTCTTGTCGGCCCATTTGGCAGCAGCTCAACCATTTTTGCTAATGATTCAGAACTGCTCGCAAACTTGATGAACTCAATCGCTGCTGCTTTATTTTGAGAACCCTTTGGAATACCGAACAAGTCTAGTTCAATCACCCTGCCATCCCAGACAATTTTAAAATTAGCTCCTTCTTTCTTGGACTCCGTGGCACCGGTAGTTGCCCAGATCATGCTCATACTAACTTCGCCACTATTTAACAAACGTACTGGCTCTTTCCCTTTTGTCCAAATTTCTAATCCAGGTCGAATAGCATCCATCTTATCCAGCGCTTGTGCCAAACCTTCTTCTGTCTCTAATAGACTATATACGTCTGCTGGTGCCACACCGTCAGCAATTAGCGCCCACTCCATTACAACAGAGGGGTCATTTCTAATCGCTCGTTTGCCTGGAAATTTCTTGACGTCAAAAAAGTCCGAAATCGTGACTGGTACATCGTCATCATCCGAGCCCTGATTATAGGCAAAAGCAGTTGCCCAAACGATCACTCCGATACCGCACTTATTTAGTGCCCCATCGACGAAATCATCCTGATAAGCCACGCCACCTGCCCCGTCCGGTAAGGCCACATTGTCGAGCTCCTCTAGCAAACCTTCTTTACAAGCTCTTAAAGAATCAGCTTGAGTCAGATCAACCACATCCCACACGACGTTAGCCGATTCGACTTGGTCTCGAAGTTCTTCAATTCCACCGCCATAATGAGCAACATGTACAGTGCTTCCTGTCTTATCCTCAAACGGTCGAACAAAGCCCAACATCTGACTTCGCATATAGGGACCAGTCCAGGAAGTAAATGTGAGTGTTCTATCTTGAGCCTGCACTTGGAAAGAAGAGAAAATCAATATGCCGAACCCAAGTTTTACAAGCCCACGTCCAATATCCTTTACTTTTTTTAGTTTCATAGAAATAACCCTTGGTAGTTTTTTAGAATCAGTTTTGCATAAAAACGACAGTACTTATCGAACCGTTTTTAGAAAACATAGCAAGATCCTATTTTGGAGCCTTCAATCATTGTAACCCCAAATCAACATTCCTGTTTAATTTTTCGGATTCGTATCTTGGGCCCAGTCTCACTACCTAAGCTTCAGGATTCTCCTAAGATTTGTGCTGAATGAGGGCTGGTTTTTTGGGCACGTCCCCAAAAGTGCGATTCTCTGCTAAAACAATAGATTGATTATAAAAACAGCTTCAACTTTCTGATTAAAATACGAAAAATTTGAGAGCCATTTTTGTGATTGGTTTAATTTCTTTAGGCAAGCAAACATATAGGCAGGAATTATTACGCTCGTTCCGAAAAGGATACGGAGATTTTTTGCGGATTATTCTGTCAGCGCTTCGACGTCGGAACACCATAACTTATGTGAACAATATAGCCCAGTGTTAATGGTCGGAATGTATCGTCTTAAGAGTTAGGCGCTGATCTAACGACACACAATAACACAACAAATAGGTAGCTAAGCGAGCTTATATTTCGATTTAAACGCAACCAGTCCTGAGTTACTGAAATAGAGACTGCGCGAACTTGATTCTCGCCTAGCCCATCCTTTCGACAGCACCTCATCCAGAATCCATTTTCCTAAGCCTCCAGCCAGATGGCTTCTCCTTTCACTCCAATCCAAACAGGTTTTACATATTGGGCGCTTTTTTTGAGCAAGCTGTTGGAAATCAACGCCGAACATGCCGAACAGATTCTCGCCAGAATCGGTCAGCAAGGTCGTACCTCTAGCGTCTATCAGAAAATTGTTCTTCACTAAAGAGTGATACAAATCCACAGCAATTTCTCCCGCTAAATGGTCATAACATACGCGAGCAAATCTCATGCGGGGTTCTTTGGGACCGGTGAAAACTTCTGTCCGTTGCGTATCTGCAGCGATAGTGAGCAAACCCTCCAACAACTGCGCGACCTCATAGTCATGCAATTGAAAGTACTTATGCCTCCCTTGTTTCCGCTCAATGAGTAGATCACCGTCAACTAGTTTTTTCAGATGTGTACTCGCTGTTTGTGCTGTTACGCCAGCTTCTATAGAAAGCTCAGTTGCCGTGAGTGCTTTTCCACTCATTAAAGCCAAAAGCATGTTTGCCCTAGCCGGCTCCGCAACTAGCCTTGCGATCTTTGAAATATCTGGCTGCAAAATCACTCCTGAAGCTTCGACCCAGGTCGAAGCATAGGTTTAATAGGTAATTTAGAATGCACAAAATCACACCAAATAACAATGCTGATGACCATCACCTGCTTTATTGAGTACAAAATAGATCCGTTCAAAATAGAAATATTTGAACAATACGCCAAAAACTGGGGGAAAATTATTCCTGCATGCGGCGGCGACCTGCTAGGATATTTTTTACCCGAGGAAGGGACAAATAATATCGCCTTCGGAATAATTAGCTTCAATAGCCTTGCGGATTACGAACGCTATCGAAACCAATTGAAGAGCAATCCATCCGGAAAAGAAAATTTCGAACTGGCGAAATCTGAACAGATTATCCTTGAGGAAAAACGCACCTTCTTAAAGGTGGTGGATACGACCTATAAAAAATCCGCGGACTTAGCGCTATGATGCTTTTATTTTTAGAGATAAGCCTAAGTTCGGTAAGAGAGACTTCTATTTAAAGTTGGTGAGTACACTGCATCCTTTGGACGAACAAACAATGGGTTTTAATTCTATTGCTCGAATTCAGAGTATGGTTTCTCCAAGTCGACCAATAAAGAAACAAAGAGATGGTTCTTATTGAACTACGATAGTTTTCATTGATACCTAGCCGATAATCCAATAGGTCAAATATGTCCGCCCATGATCACTGCAGTCCTTGCTACATGAAACGCAACTCATCACTTTCCTTCAATAAATTATAGTTCATCGGCAACCCGATTATATGAAGACAGACTGATAGTGCCATAGCAAACATCACTGCCAGATCTCTGGTGATTGCTTCCGCGGCGCAAGACGATGACATTGCGATATAAGCAAAAAATACTTTCTATCAGTACCGCGGAAGCTCTACTTGGGACGCGGAAAGTCGCTATTTCTTCAGCAGTTTGTTGATAAGAATCCGCTGCGCTTTTAATCTTTCCATTCCTCTGTCTACCCGATCGATTAATATCGCACCTTCAAGTCCCGACATTATGGTCTTGGACAATACTTGAGGATCTATGTCTATATTGAGTTCAACTTCGTGATTGATAAGAAGCTGTGATATCCATTTTTCTGCCCTGGAAAAATAGGAACTCAGCAAGATCCTGTTCTGCTTATTCAATGTCGACACTTCAGCCGCCATCATCCCACATAAACACAGCTTGTCTTCTTTTATGACTTTTTCGAAGATCTTGATAAACGCGTCGAGCTTTTTGGTAAGGCTCAAGTTACGACTATCAATATCATCTAATTGAGCAGTGAAAGCAGCAATATAGTTTTCCAAAAGAGCAGTTGCTAAATGCGCCTTTTCAGGAAAGTAGTAGTGAACACTTGAAGATTTAACGCCGACTTCATTGGCTAGGGTTCGAAAGCTTAAGTTGTGAAAACCCGATCGCTGAACTGAATCAGCTGCGATTTGCTCTAGCTTATTTCGTTTTTCCGACACTATAGAAATTACGATATGGGAGCAGCCAAACTTAGTGTGAGGTTACACAACTTGTCAAATGCTTACCCTTTAATCAGGCATATTGACAAATTTAGCTCGTAACGTTACTCTACCTACCTATAGATAGATTCACAATGCTCAATTTAAAGCGAATGTCCATGAGCGTGATCCGCAACATGCCTAATTTCAATCCCATTACTATTTAACGGAAAATTATGAGTATCAAAGAGCCACCTTTAGCAATTGTAGTAGGTGCTGGGCCAGGACTTGGTCAAGCACTTGCTGAACAACTTGATGCAAATGGTTATCGGGTGGTTGGTTTAGCTAGATCTGAGAACAACAGCAAAAGGTCAGAAATGGAGAAAATCGTATTGGATACCACTGATCCTTCGGCAGTCTCAGACTGTATTCAAGAACTGATCTCTAAATACGGCGCGCCTGATGTCGTGATTCATAATACGGCCCAACTCGTCATCAAGCCTTTTTTAGACACAACCTCTGATGAATTTAAGCAGGTGTGGAACTCAATGGTGCTGTCTGCTTTTACTGTTATGCAACATGTACTGCCGGCTATGGCTAATGAAAAACGCGGTACCGTCATCGTTTCTGGCGCAACCGCGAGCCTCCGAGGCGGCTCAAAGTTTTCGGCATTTGCGTCGGCAAAGTTTGCTTTGCGTGGACTGACCCAATCTCTGGCAAGAGAGTTTCAGCCCCAGGGAATACACATTGCCCACGTCATTATCGATGGGATACTGGATACAGAACAAAGCCGAAATCTTCATTCTTTACACCCTGATCGAATGATGAATACTGCTGATGTTGCACAGGCTTATATGCAATTGATTGCTCAGAATCCGTCGGCTTGGAGTAACGAGATAGACTTAAGACCCAGCTCCGAATCGTTTTGATGCAAACGCAAGTTTTAATCATTGGTGGTGGCTTAAGCGGTTTGCATACCGCTTACAGCTTACAGAAACAGGACATTTCTTTTTTACTTGTCGAAGCCAGAGATCGTCTAGGTGGTCGGATTCTTTCCTTTAACGCTGAAGACGGTGATTATGTGGCGGATCAACCGGGATTTGATTTGGGACCCACCTGGTTTTGGCGGGGACAAAATCGCATGTTGAGATTGATTTCGGAGCTTGGATTAACGGAGGATGTTTTTGAACAACACACTTCTGGAATGACCGTTTTTGAAGATCAAAATGGTCGTGTAGCGCAGATGCAAGGCAATGGTGCAATGGCGGGTTCATATAGAATGGTGGGCGGAATAAGGCAAGCTATAGCAGGTCTAGAGAAGCAAATACCTTCAGACAAACTATTGACCAATGCGCGCGTTACCGCTCTGCATAAACGAGAAACCGGCATATCGACAAACGTCATACTCGACAACCATGAAACTCAGGTGGAGAGTAAATTTGTTGTGATAACTGTGCCACCTCGATTAGCGGCAGAAACATTCCACTACTCGCCTTCGTTTTCAGCAGAGAGAATTTCCCAGCTGAAGAATATTTCGACATGGATGGCCGGCCACTCAAAGGTTGTTGCGGTTTACGACAAGCCGTTTTGGCGCGATCAGGGCTTTTCTGGAGACGCAATGAGTCGTCACGGACCATTGCAAGAAGTCCATGACGCTTCTCCACCTGCTGGTGGACCATACGCACTGTTTGGCTTCGTCGGAGTTCCAGCAGCCGCAAGAATTGATAAAACCAACGAACTAAAAATCGCTGCTGTCGAACAATTAAGTCGGTTATTTGGGGAATCTGCGGAGAATCCGCTGAATGTTTATATCAAAGACTGGGCGAGCGATCCGTTTACTTCAACTCTGGAAGATCGTGAGGCCATGATGTTTCATCCATCCAACAATATAGGATCCGTGTTGGAATCCAGTTGGGAAAACCGTTTAATTTGGTCGGGAACTGAATCTGCCTCCCCAAGGGCCGGCAACAATGGATTTTTAGAAGGTGCATTGGAAGCCAGCGACCGCACCCTGGATGTTTTATTCGACCAACTAGATACACAGTCGAGTCAAAACATAAACGGATTAGAGACCGTATAGTATTAATCGTCACTTTCTCTAAAGCTGCGATCAAGAACAAATAGTCCTATAGTACCAATTCGGCTTTTTCCGATAGGTGGCCGAATCTTTTCCGTAAAGCGCTTTAAAAGCGCGTGAAAACGAGCTACGACTCTGATATCCCACTCGACCAGCAATCGTCTCGAAGGATAAAGGCAGAGTCTTCAACCGATCCAACAACAGAATCCGTATCAGGCTAAAAATATTGATGCCCAGATCGTAGGTAATGCGAATTCTTCCACGTGCTAGCACGCAGGGTTTTGAAGTAGCGGTGGTAAGAGACGCCACTGCAGCTGCAAAAATTCCAGAAGGAGATGGTTATGCTTCTACGATTGTAAACTTTCGCTTTATGGCAAATGCTGTCTAGAGTAGCGACGAGGCGATAAGCTATCTCCCCATTAGGCTCGTCCGTTATCAGCTTCCGTAAAAAATTCATCGCTAAACAATTCGTCGTCCTCATCCCAGCCACTTTCCTTCAACATCTGTCGCTCAAGATAAGCATCTAAACGTCGTTTAGTTTTTAATTTTTCCGCCTCTTTGGTTGACTTGGTATCACAAGGCAACTCTTCGATTTCGATATCATTGAGTAAACGCATATCCAGCTGACCCTCCCCGTCATCCAATCCCTCAGCATTCGGAGAACCCTCTTCATATCCATCAATATCGTTATCTGATTCGGCGTTTGAATTTGATTTCAATTTACCCATCACTGAATCTCTTAAGAATCACGAATAACAGGAGGATAAATTCGAACGGCTAGAAAAAACAATGAAAAATTGAGCCAATCGCGATTAATTTCAATTAGTATTTTTTATAGAAAAGCTCTTCTCATTGACAACAAGAATTGATCAAACGCCAAGTTTTAAAAGCAGTTAGCGCCACCTTCGCTAAAGTAATTTATACAATGCTTCTTCTAAAATGCGGAAAGATTTCAACTTTACCGCCAAGTGGTCTCCACTTTACGCGAGTCAAAACATCTCATCACCTCAGGAAAGCCCTTTCTCTTCCAACCGATCTGTGGCAACAGCGGGCTCTCTAGACAATGCAGAAATAGAGTCTCGAAGCGCTTCAGTCATATCCATGTCTAATGAATCAAGGGACGGCTGCAGCTGCTCGCAGTTGCGTGCACCGATTATCGGGCAGGTAATCGCCGGATTCGCTTTGACCCAGGCAACTGCCAGACTCACCGGATGAACGCCTAGTTTGTTGGCCATCGCCGTAAACTCAGCCGCGACCTCATATGCCCAGGCTTCATTGTATCGTGCATGATATTCCTTGTTGCTGATTAGTCTTCCTGTGTCGGGCAACGAATCAGGGCCGTATTTTCCACTAAGCAGACCACCACCAACCGGCCCGTAACTCATCACCCCTACTTCCTCGGATACAGCCAGCGGTAAAATTTCCACTTCTGCCTGACGTTTCACCAGGTTATACATGGGTTGAATCACTTCGAATCTCGCCCATCCTCGTGCTGCAGAAATACCTAACCCCTTGGCAACCTGCCAGGCAGCGTAGTTACTAGCACCTAAATAAAGCACCTTGCCTTCTCTCACCAAGTCTTCCAGCGCTCTCAACGTTTCTTCGAGCGGCGTATGTTCACACCAGCGATGCATAAACAACACATCCAGTCGATCAGTCGCAAGTCTCTGTAAGCTTTGTTCAACCGCCAGTTTGATATGCCTGCGATTGCCACCCCCATCGTTTACGTCCTGACTTACCGGCACCGCACACTTAGAAGTTATCACAAGCTGATCGCGACAACCTTGCATCAACCTTCCTAAAATGCGCTCTGCCTCTCCACCGCTATAGGCATTCGCACAGTCAAAGAAATTAATACCTGCATCACGGGTTGCGGCAAACATCCTGGCAGATTCTGCAGCATCTGCATCACCACCAAATGACATTGTGCCAAAACACAGTTCAGAAACCCGAACACCGGTTCTTCCCAGATTTTTATATTGCATCGACTTATTTATCCGAAATTTATTTGCGATTCGCTAGAAGCTCTACACCAGCGTGTCTCACTAGATTATTTAGAAAATAATTCTACGATAGATACTCGTCTATCGACTCATCAAATTCTTTCTGGCGTGTAAACCGTTTAATCAACGCAGGATCGGGAATAGTTGCGATAGTCGACGGATGCTCTCCTCTTCGCAAAGCAGAATAGGTTTCATAAACCGCACCGTATGCCGCCATCAGCGGGGAATGTCCCTGCAAACAAATCACAACACCTCGATCCGACAGATAATCCATATCCAGCAGCTTTTCTCCACCACTGCCAAGAATAAGCGGCAGTTTGCAAACATCGGCTATCTTATCTAAATGTTCGCGTTCACGAAGACCCAGCAGAAAGATGCCGTCAACGCCGGTCTCCTGGTAAACAAGAACACGACGAATTGCTTCTTCAACGCTTTCGATAGATGCGGCACTGGTACGAGCAGCAATAAACAAATCGCTATCCTGTCTGGCAGACACCGCGGCCCGCATCTTGGCAGCGCCTTCTTCTATCGAAATGAGCTGATTGCCGGTTGCACCGAAGGCTTTGGGTAACAATGTATCCTCAATGGACATTCCGCTGACACCCGCGGTTTCCAGCTCTTCAACCGTTCGCCTTACATTGAGCGCATTACCATAACCGTGATCGGCATCCACCATCAGTGGTATCTCACAGGCCCGATTAATTCTATGGGCTTGATCCGAAAACTCGGAAAGCGTTAACAAGATCAGATCGGGATCGCCCAACACGGAGATCGACGCGACCGAGCCGGCGAGCATACCGATCTCGAAACCAATTTCCTGCGCCATTCTCGCAGAAACAGGGTCAAACACAGATCCGGGGTGTACACATCGCCCTGATTCAACCTGTTTACGAAAACGCCGCCTACGGTTTTTCCAGTCCATATATCGGTTATCTAAATGTTTGTTGATGATCTAGAACAGCATAACCGCAATCAATATTTACTAACAAGCAACCAACTGATCGCTCAAGCCGCCCATCACCTCAAACCAAAGATTCGGGCCAGGCGATATCTCACTACCCAAGGGATCCAGCTCCAGAATTTGAACATCCGCTTTCTCTGAGAGCTGGATGACTAAATCTGGTCGCAGCTGCGGCTCGATAAACAAACAGTCTAACTGCTCGGTCTCCACTGCACCAACCAACAGTTGCAATCGCTTTCCCGAAACCGCTCTTTCCGGGTCGGGAGTCACGATGGCCATTGGCGAAAGATCAAATTCCTTCTCAAAATACTGATAGGCATCGTGAAAAAATAACCACTTGGCGTTGATAGAAACCATCTTGGTTTTAATCGCATTATGCAGAGTAGCAACTTTTTCTCGCATATTCGCAGCATTGCGATTGTATAAATCCGTGTTCGCCGCATCCAAAATCGACAAACGCTCAGCTACCGCCTGAATAACCAGCGACGCATTTTCGGTTGATAACCAAAGATGTGGATCCAATTCGCCATCATGTAAGTGGCCGTGATCATGGTCATGGTCAGATCCGTCATCATCCTCATCACTATCCGTAAACGCATGAAGATCAAGATTGCGGGCACGGTGCAGTGTGATTCCCTCAATTCTGGATAACGTCAGCACCCGGGCAGACTCTTCGGATTCGTCACTTTTACCAAGCGCACGATCCACCCCGCGTTCCAGTGCTGGATCAATTCGGACAACCAGGTCGGCACGGGACAACAGGCGAATTTGCGAAGGCTTCAATCCAGCGCCGTGCGGAGACTTACCTGCACTAAACAGTAACTCTACCGGCGTAACACCTTCAGTCACACCGGCGACCAACGAATGAATCGGCGCGATTGTGGTGACTATTTTTGGCGCAGATAGTCCAGTAACAGGCAACAGCAAAGCAATAAATATAAAAAAATTTCGGTAGCTGGTCATGGGCCAGTCTGTAAACTCAGGAGGGATATGTTATATATTAACATTTTACCATAGTAACTCTCGTTATGTCGCCTACTGTCAGACCGCCAAGCTTCACGCATAAGCATAATCACGCAGCATGTATCGCCGACGCCATCAAGGCAGCAGAGCAATGTTGCGCGCAAAACGGTACCCGATTTACCTCCCAGCGCAGGCGTGTGCTGGAACTGATCTGGCAGAGCCATAAACCGGTAACCGCATACTCATTAATCAAGTCTCTACGCAAAGAAAAAGAAAACACCGAGCCGCCTACAGTCTATCGTGCCCTTGAGTTTCTTCAGGAGAATAATCTTGTCCATCGCATAGAATCTTTAAATGCATTTGTTGGCTGCGAACATCCGGAAAAAGAACATCGAAGCCAGTTTATGATCTGCAATCAGTGTGACCAGGCGATGGAGTTAAGAAATAGCCGACGGATAGAAAATGCAATCTCGACTGAAGCAAGCAAGCTTGGTTTCGCAATCTCTTCGAGCACTGTGGAAATTACCGGAATCTGTCCGAGCTGTCAGTAGACGTTACATAAACATTCGAAATAATGAATAGAGCAGCTGAAAGCCCCGCAAAAGATCTGCTGCTGCAGCTCTCTGATGTAACTGTTTCCCATGGGGATCGCTCAACCCTGGAAAGCGTCAGCATGCGCTTGAGCAGAAGGGAGATCGTAACCGTTATCGGCCCGAATGGCGCCGGCAAAAGCACCCTCATAAAAACGGCATTGGGAATTATTCAGCCCGCTAAAGGCGAGGTAAATCGCATCGCTAATATTCAAATCGGCTATGTACCGCAATCAGTTTCTCTTGATCCGACGTTGCCATTAACCGTCGAAAGGTTTTTGCGACTGGGCACTGCTGTCAATGACGCCACGGTCAAGGAAATGCTCGCAACGGTTGGTGTTGAAAAACTGCAAACCGCTTCGATGCATCGCATCTCGGGGGGCGAAATGCGGAGGGTGTTACTCGCCCGGGCGTTACTGAAAAAACCTGACCTGCTTATTCTGGATGAACCAACTGCCGGCGTTGATATCGCCGGACAAAATGATATTTATACATTGATTGGTTCAATTCGCGATCAATATCAGTGCGGCATTCTTCTGGTTTCCCATGATTTACATATTGTGATGGCGGCCACCGATCGCGTGCTGTGCCTCAATCGACATCTCTGCTGCTCCGGCTCACCGGAACATGTGCGAGAGCATCCTGAGTATTTGGCTATTTTTGGCGGCAACCCTGCAGACCGCATCGGTATTTATCGGCACCAGCACGACCATCATCATGATCTGCACGGAGACGTTTGCGATCATGGATGAGTTTATCGTTCGCGCATCATTAGCGGGCATTCTGGTTGCGCTACTCTGCGCGCCTCTCGGATGTCTGGTGGTTTGGCAACGTATGTCTTATTTTGGCGCAACCTTATCCCACGCCGCACTCCTTGGGGTGGCGTTAGGCTTTCTAACTGGTCTCCCTCCAAAATTTACGATTCTGTTTGTGTGCGTCCTGGTAGTATTTTTGCTGCTTGGACTCGAACGATTTAAAGGGTTTAGCAGTGACACCTTGCTTGGGATTCTGGCCCACAGCTCTCTTGCGTTCGGCCTCGTCGCTATTGCACTGCTGCCAAACCTAAGAATTGATTTAATGGCGTATTTGTTCGGCGATATTCTCACGATCTCCTGGCAAGACCTCTCCTGGATTGTCATAGGTGGAATATTGATTCTGATCATCTGCAGCCGAATCTGGCGCCCTGTCCTGTCGAGTATTGTGCATCCTGATCTTGCTTTCGTTGACGGTCACAAGATAGAGAAACTGCGTCTTGTTTTTCTTCTAACCCTGGCTGTTTTTGTAGCGTTGACGACTCAAGTTGTCGGCCTGCTATTGATCGTCTCTTTACTGATTATTCCGGCAGCCACGGCGCGGCCGTTTTCTCAATCTCCTGAGCAAATGCTTATTGGTGCTGCAATAGTCGGTGTCGTCGCCGTAATGACCGGCATTCTGCTGTCATTCCAATTCGATGTGCCAGCGGGCCCTTCCATTGTTGTTGCCGCCAGCCTGCTGTTTGCCATCAGCTTTTTATACTCGAAGGTTGTGCTAAAACAGGCGTATTGAAATTTCAGATATCAATAGATACCCGCATCCAGACCGGCCGCCATACGCTGACCAAGTTCTTCACACTGGCGTTCAAAGTCAGCACAAAAGTCTCCTGTTAGCACTACCGGAGAACAGATTTCTTTCCAGCGCAGTCCGGTAACAATTCGCTCTACGCTGGTTTTAGCACCCTGCCCGTCGAGCCCACCCTTCACATAAAACCCGAATGGCAAGCCTTGTGTTTGTTCCAAACAGGGGTAATAAATTCGCTCCAGAAAATCTTTTATCAAACCACTCATATACCCAAAGTTCTCGGTGGTTCCTAAAATAATGCCATCGGCCCACAACACATCTTCAGCTGATGCTTCAAGAGGCGTTCGTTTCCAACAGACCAGATCATCACACTCTACTTGCAGCACTCCGTGCGTCACGGCGTCTAATAACCTGGCAGTGTTTTCCGAAGGACAATTGGCTACCGTCAGGATGTTAGGCATTTCTCAAGCTTCCGATTCTGCTTTGATAAAGTGTTAATTTGCTAACTCCATCATATCAAATTACCGGGTGCTAGGCCTTTTTCATTTTCAACTGACAGGCAGCTCTGACTTATAAAAGTTTCGATGAGACACTTCGTCTCTCGCAGCAAATTTTAGAGTGCTTATTTATAAAGACTGCATTGCGTGAAGTGTTTACAAATATATTCGCATCCGCGATGCATTCTCGTGATATTTTCTCCTATCAATAAACGAGCTAAACACATGAATCCCAATTACTACACCTTCTTGAGATGCCTGAGTTTCTCGCCTTTTGTATTCTGGATGAGTTTGGCAAATGCCGAATGTAGTGTTGAAGTTGATCAACTGCGATATCAGATTTTACATACACAACTGGTAACAGATAGGCAAACGGAGCTTGTGTGGCAACGCTGCGTTTCAGGTCAGCGTATTGAAAACAATAGCTGCGTAGGTAAAGCTGAAGACCTGTCGTGGAATGATGCCGATCGGTATGCAAGCGACTTGGCAACCACCTCCCAATACAATTGGCGGTTACCGACTCTGGAAGAACTGGAAACAATTCTGCTACCAGGGTGTAAAAACCCGGCACTACCCAGTGTCTTTCCTATTTACGATACTGGTGAAGTCTGGACATCCTCTCCAGGTTTCCCAGTGAACGATGTTGCGGCAATCTTGAATTTACAAACTGCGGAACTGTTTGGCATTGGGAAGGGTGTAACACGGCATTTTTTGTTAGTGGCAGAAACCGCTCCAGATTGACTCGAGAAAGCGTTGACCGACTCACTTATTCAATTCCAAAGTCGTCGAACTTGGATAAATCGTTTCGCAGATCACAGGTTATAACTTAACAACAAATTCATTCTTTATTTTTTGATCTGCCACAGTAGATAGATACCGAGGCTGGTGCGTGCTAAGAATTTCGCGCGCTTGCCGATTGGCTTTCTGCCACAAATCTTCTTTGCCCATCCCCTCCCAGGTTCGAGGGTCTTGTCTATCGGCAAGTTTCGGATAAAAGTGATCCCGTTGCATCGCCGCCATGGTATGTTGCCCGCCAAGGAAATGTCCTTCTCCGGCGACAGCCTCACAAATCGCGGCATACCCAAGCGTTTCTTCATTGACCTCTACACCACGCATCATGCGATATACATGGGAAAGCATTTCATCGTCAATCAAAAACGCTTCGAAAGACGCGCCGAGCAAACTCGCCATCATTCCAGAAGATTCATAAATCATGTTACCGCCGGCCAATCCGGTCGCCACGGCCGACATGGCTTTTTCCATCCCCATCTGCGCGTCTACCGCTTTTGCATCGGCCATGGAACAGGCAACACCCGACGGCAAACCTAACCAGTTAGACAGCTGCGCAGAAGCGGCATTGAGCAAAGAAATCTCACCACCGCCTCCGGCAAATGCCCCGGTTCGCAAATCAATCACCAACGGCCAGTTGGAAAAAATCATCGGGTATCCCGGTTGAAACACGTTGACCATCAGCAGCGCGGCAAGGGTTTCAGCAAGGGTCGACGTCAGCATACCGGCAATCGTTGCGGGTGAGGTCGCTCCTGACTGCGCGGCAACAATATTATTGATCGGCATGCCCTGCTTCATGCAGGCAAGGGTCACTTCGACGGCATCTGCACCATAGCGAAGCGGCGAGATAACCGGGCTTATATGGGCTTTACAAAACGGTCGCTGACGAAACTTGCCGGCTCCACCCATTGCCATATCAAACATGCGCACAACAGGTTCAACGTGTTCTGCAATAAAAAAACTGGTACCCACTGGCTTGGTTGTGCCGAGCAACAATGCATAAGCGGTATTGATATCAAGTTCGAAATTGTTTGGCACATCGGTGGCAACGCAACACCGGGTAAACCAGGAAACGTTATTTAACGTATCGGTCAATCGTGCAAAATCGTATAGATCATTGAGCGTCGAAGCGCGATAGGTTCCGGTATCCAAATCGAGGGTTTGTACTGCTGCACCGCCGGTACCAAAGTAGGTGCTATCACCACCTAGTTCAAAATCATGTTTTGATTCCCGTCCGTAATAAGTAAAACGTTTACAGGCATTGGCGATCACGTCTTCGACCATTGTCGCCGGAAAACAAAGCCTGCCCTTGTCATTAACAAACGCTCCTTTGGAAACCGCCTGCTCTGTCAAGATATCCGGAGACTCGCCCATACCAAGCTCCTCTAAAATGCGTAGCGCGGTTTGATAAATGGCGTCAATATCATGATTGCTTAGCGGCCGATACTGTCCACCCAGTTGTCCCGGCGGACACGGATCGAACTCAGGGGGTTTTGAGCGCAATGCATGCATTGCTTCGCGGCTGCTTTGCTTGCCTCGTCGGCTTCGACTACGTGTATTCATCGCAAAACAGGGTCAGAATTTAACTAGTTTATTCTCGGGATCATACAAACATCGCGGCGTCACCTCGGCGGTGTAACGCTCTCCCAGAATACCTACCTGCAATACTTGTCCCTGTGATGCAGCGGCTGGCTCTACATAGGCAAACGCAATATTCTTGTTCACTCGATGCCCATACCCGGCCGAAGTGATCGTGCCACACTGTTGTTGATCTAAAAACACCGGATCGCCGCTGTGCGCTGGCGCGATACCGCAATCAATCTGCATCACTACAAAGGTTTTTCTTAGACCTTTCGCAACCTGTTTTTCCAGACCTTGGTTACCCACATAGTCAGCCTTGTCAGATGCAACAAAGCGAGAGAGCCCTGCTTCAACCGGATTGTGTTCAACAATTAAATCCGCTTTCCAGTGCATATAGCCTTTTTCGAGACGCATCGATTCCGTTGCATAAAGACCAAACTGTTTCAAATCGTACTGCTGCCCCGCCTGCATTAGCTGCTGCCAAACCTGAAACAGATACGCATTCTCGATATGCAGCTCATAAGCAAGTTCCCCAGAGAAACTGACCGCCATTGCAAGCACTGACGAATGACCTATAAACACTTCTTGTACTGCCATCCAAGGAAATGCAGATGCTGACCAGTCTGCTCTCGGTGACAAACCAGACAATAGCTCGCGAGACCTTGGACCTGCTACCACAAGCGTTGTATGGGTCGTTGTTTTCTCGGTTAAGGCAACATCATTGGGTTTGTATTGATTTAACCAGTCGCGGTCATGCCACTCTGCAGCAGCGGCCGACCCATACCAGTACCGCTCTTCGCTCAATTTAGCAATGGTAGCTTCAGCAATAATATTGCCGTGTTGATTGAGAAAATAACACAGACGTACCGTACCGACTTTTTTGGGAAGCCGGCTGCAGGTCATTTTGTCGAGAAAAGCAGTTGCTCCCGGACCGCTGATTTCATAGCGGTTAAAACCGGACACCTCCATTAAACCTGCGCCCTCTGTGATCGCTTTAACTTCTTCTGCGACAACTTCTTTGGTTGGGGTAAAACGATAGCTGTGCTGATCTTCAAAATCTGCTGTAGGTTTAAAAAACAGTGCGCGTTCCCAGCCGTTGACCACGCCAAAGGCGCAGTCTTGATCAGCCAGCGCATGATACAGCGGTGTCGTTCGCGCTAACCTGCCAGCGGGACGCTGTTCGTGCGGCATATGATAGTGAAACTCGTTTTGGTAATCCTCTATGGCTTTAAGACAGGTGAGTTCGGTCGTTGCATAGTCGGTAAACCGCCTTGGATCGAGAAACCAGGATTCCCATTCGCACTGACCGTGCACCATAATCTGCGCCAGGATTTTTCCATGACCACCACCTTCACCAATACCTGCACGCAAACCAAGGCAGGCGAAAGCATTATGCACACCAGGGATTGGCCCAACCAGCGGCGCACCGTCAATGGTGTAGGTGATCGGGCCATTTATCACCGTATGAATTCCTGTTTCGGTCAGACACGGCAGACGTTTAAAAATCTCTTCCATGTTATCGAGACAGCGATCCAGATCAGAAGGACAAAGCGCTTTGGTAAAGTTGGGATCAATACCGTCCATACCAAAAGGCTTACAAGCTTGTTCGTATACCCCAACCAACAACCCCTCTTTCTCTTGTCGACTATAAAAGTCATCGCCCGGGTCGCGAATAATCGGTACTCTAAAGTCCAGTTGCTGAATTTGCGGTATCGGCTCGGTCAAAAAATACATATGCTCCATTGACGTCACCGGATGGGTCACGCCCAACATATTGCCAACTTCGTTTACCCGATACCCGGTCGCGTTAACCACCATCTCACAAGTGATATCTCCTTTCTGAGTGTGAACAATAAACTCGCCACTGGGTTTACGGCTAATGGCTTCAACTGCATTGAAGCGATATACCTCCGCGCCGTTTTTGCGCGCGCGACGCGCCAACGCAAACACCAGCTGAGCAGGATCAATATCACCGTCCAAAGGATCCCACCAGGCGCCAAGCAAACCCTCCGTGTTCATTAACGGATGACGACGCCCCACTTCCGCTGCATCGATAAACTCCATTTCAACACCCATGCCCGCCGCCATACCGATGAAGTGGCGATAGGTATCCACTTGTTCCTGGGTATGCGCCAGACGCATACCACCGCTGATGTGATAGTTGATCGGGAAGTCGGGATCCTCTGCGAGCGAACGATAAAGATCAATGCTATGGCGCTTTAAGCCAATCATTGTCTGGTTGGCGCCAAACTGGGTGACCTGGGCCGCTGCATGCCAGGTCGAACCAGAAGTCAGCTCGTCACGCTCTACCAGGACAACATCTGACCAACCTTCTTCGGTAAGATGGTACAAAGTAGAAGTACCGGCAATACCACCACCGATGACAACAACCCTTGCATAGTTTTTTATAGTTTTCTCAGGCATATCAGCTAATTAGAATACTAAACTATATTAATACTGCGCCAGAATCAGGCAATCGACAAATCAATTTTTTTGTACTATTGTATAATTTAATTAAACTATAGATTCAAAGTGAAACACGCTCTACCCTCGCTTGATCGCCTCAAAGTCTTCGAGTCCTCGGCCAGATTACTCAGCTTTACCAAAGCCGCGACCGAGCTCTGCATCACCAAGGGCGCGGTGAGCTATCAAATAAAAAGACTGGAAGATCAAATCGGTGTGCCCCTGTTTCGCAGATCTACCCGCCAAATATTCCTGACCGATGCGGGCCAGTCTTTATTTCAGACAACCCGCAGCGTATTTGATGAAGTCGAATTTTCAATCCAGCGCATACGCGCCAGTAAGCAGCACGACATTACGATCGCCGCCACAACCTACGTCGCCGCAAGATGGTTGTCTCCGAGAGTTGCTAAATTTCTCGAACAATATCCCGATGTCTCGGTGCGGTTTGAGCACCACGTTAACGACCCGAGCTTCCAGCTAAAGCAAACCGATCTCGCTTTAATCTGGGGAAATTGCCGACAGCCAATGGATCAAAACACCATCGCAAATATTCCAATGGCGCTGTTCCCGGCAGTCAATCCCGAGCAGGCCGCACGATTACAAAAAGACACTACCTGGTTAAGCAAAATTACATTGTTGTCAGAGGACAGGTCGCAGGATTTATGGCTGGAATGGTTTGGTAAAAGGGTATTGCCCAATCCAAGACAAGTAATTGAAGACGCCAATGTCAGAGTGCAAGCTGCTATTGATGGTCAGGGCATGATCCTCGCTGACGACTTGATGAAAAGCGAACTGGATTCCCAGCTGCTGGTGGCGCCATTTGATCATGCGCTATCTGACTATGGTTATCAGCTAAAGAAGAGTGCTGATATAGCTACAAGTCTAGCGGTCGACAATATACTTAAGTGGCTTTAATCATTCAAAGTCGCCATGCCGCGCCTGTGCTGGATTTGTTAAGCTTGTAAGCCTTTGCTTAAAACGGTCGATTCCTAAAAATGCCATCCAAATTCAATCAACCATTAGGCGGCAATGAAATGCCGCGTTTTGCCGGCCCCGGTACGATGTTTCGACTGCCCCAAGGCAGCGTTGCAGAAGAACTCGATATCGCCATTGTGGGCGTGCCGTTGGATATCGGTACCAGCAACCGGGCAGGCACGCGCTTTGGTCCCAGGGAAATTCGCGGTGAATCCGCAATGGTGCGCCCCTATGGTATGTACACCCAGGCAGCGCCATTTGACAGTTTTCAAATTGGCGATGTTGGCGATGTGCCGCTCAATACATTTAACCTGCTGGATTCCATCGACATTATCGAACGCTTTTTCAATAACGTGGTTTCCGCCGGCGTAAAAACCCTAAGCATTGGAGGCGACCATACCATTTCGCTGCCGATTCTACGGGCGATACATAAGAAACACGGCGCCGTTGCATTGGTTCATGTCGACGCCCATGCGGATATCAATGACGTGATGTTTGGCGAAAAAATTGCCCACGGCACCATCTTTCGTCGCGCAGTCGAAGAGGGTTTGGTGCAAGGCGATAGGATGTTTCAAATCGGCTTGCGCACAACCGGATATAGCGCGGAAGATTTTGACTGGTCGCGAGATCAAGGGGCCCGTGTTGTGCCCGCAGAAGAATGCTGGTATCGCTCTTTAACGCCGCTGATGGACGAGATACGCGCAAAAATCGGCCCAGACACACCCACCTATTTGACCTTCGATATTGACGGCCTCGACCCATCCGTGGCCCCCGGCACAGGAACCCCGGAACCTGGCGGATTAACCGCTTCCCAGGGAATTGAAGTGATTCGCGGTGTTTGGGGACTTAACCTTATTGGTGCTGATCTGGTAGAAGTTGCACCACCATATGACACCAGTGGAAATACCTCGCTACTGGCGGCAAACCTATTGTTTGAAATGCTTTGCAGCTTCCCTGGCTGCATACGCAGAAGCTAGCTCTGTGCCGACTGACTAGCGAAATTCGCCTGATTTATCGATTTATCGATTTATCCGCATTTCTGATTGACTCTCGTTTGAAAATTTGTTCTCATAATAGAGAACAATAGCCTCCGTGCCGCCAATTCATTGGTTCGTGCTGGAAGGTCAATCCCAGAAAACTTATTTGGTGTCTACGAGAAAATGCGTGATATTGAACAAAAAATTTTAGACTATGTAGGACATTTCTGTTTCGAGCAGCAGCGCTCGCCTACCCTTGCAGAAATTGCTATTGGCGTCGGTTATACCTCCAGAGGTTCTATCCATCGCTATGTCAAAGGACTGATAGACGAAGGATTTTTAAGCAGCGACGGCGGTAACAAAAACCTGCATTGCACCGGCAAGCCCACCAGCGATCTCACCATGCCGATGCTTGGGAAAATTGCGGCTGGTCGACCTATTGAAGCGATCAACCAGAATCTTGAACTGAATATCACCAACCTGTTTGCCGGTCCCAATCGATTTGTTTTGGAAGTTACCGGTGAATCGATGATCGATGCAGGGATTCATGATGGTGACTACGTCATTATCGAGCAGGCGGCCAAGGCAAAAGACGGCGATATCGTGGTGGCATTAGTGGAAGATTATGAAGCAACGCTAAAACGTTTTTACACTATCGCTGGCAATCGTATTCGACTGGTTCCCGAAAACAAAACCATGGAACCGATGAATTTTCCGGTTGACCAGGTGCAGATACAGGGCATTTTAGTCGGACAAATGCGCAAGTATTAATCCTGTAAGGCAGATTTGCGCGCGCTGAAATTTTCTTCAGCTAAATTATAAAACGGCTGTTGGTTGATTTCGTTCTGTTCTTCCTAGACGTTCTCCATGATTTTTTGGCGCTTTAACCTTGCTTCTCTCTGCATCGTGTAAACCCCACTGGTGATAATAATCACGATGCCGATGAGACTAAAAGTGTCGGGCACTTCTTCCCATATCAAAAACCCGAGAATTCCGCCGAAAACAATCATTAGATATTTCAGTGGTGAAACCAAACCCACTTCCGCGTTCTTTAAACTCAGGGTCATAAGGTATTGACCACATCCACCCAGCACACCCACCGAAGCCAGCAGTGCCGAATCCTTTAAAGAAGGTGTCTGCCAGCCCCATAATAGCGACATGATCGAAGAGACAACGGTCGCTGCCACGGTAAAGTAAAAGGTGATACAGGCAGCGTCATCATACCGCGCCATAATACGAATCAAATTGCTGGCGAATGCGACGAAAAATGCCGCCACAACCATATACAAAGCGCCCTGAGAAAACACTTCGGTACCGGGTTTCACCACTAGCAGTACGCCGCAAAAACCGATAGATACCGCAGCCCAACGACGAATACCCACTACTTCTTTTAATAGCGGAACTGACAGTGCTGTCATCAATATTGGCGCCGAATGAAATATCGCCATGGCATCTGCGAGCGGCATCTTACTGATCCCGGTAAATGCGGTAAACATCGCACTAACGCCGATACAACCACGCAATAGATGCAAACCTGGATGCGCGGTTTTTAATACCCGCCAGCCGCCGGCTCCCATAATAAACAGCGATATGGGCAGCAACGCCACTGCACTGCGAAAAAACATAATCTGATAAATCGGATAATCCGCGGCTAACCATTTGACCAAGGTATCCATCACCGCAAAGACGCTGACGCTGCCCAACATCATACCCACCCCAAAGATTGGGCGTTCGTTTTTCGGGTCAACAGTCATACCCGCGAGCATAGTGATTTAAGTTGGCATTTCATACCGTTTTCCAGATAAACATAAAAATAAATTCCGGTATTTATGATTGCACTTTGCAAAAGTCTTGGGATAATTAATCTGTCGTCATCCTTAAAATTTTTTCAGTGAACAAGAGCCTGATCACTAACATCGTTGCCGCGTCTATCCTCACGGCAGGTATTTATTTGGAACATGCCACACTCCGAACGGTTGGACTATTTGCCTTGTCTGGAGCCATTACCAACTGGCTGGCAGTACACATGCTTTTTGAGCGTGTACCGGGCCTCTATGGTTCCGGCGTTATCCCCCAGCATTTTGAAGAGCTGAAGTCTGCGATCCGGGAATTAATGATGACGCAGTTTTTTCATGAGGAAAATATCAATCGATTTCTATCGGGCGGCGCTAGCGAAAACGATAAGGCGATCGATTTGAAACCTGTGATAGAGGGGATGGATTTATCTCCAACCTTTGAGGGTCTGGTTAGCACTATTGAAGAATCTTCCTTTGGTGGCATGCTGTCGATGATTGGAGGCGCTGCAGGAATGGAACCACTGAAAGAACCCTTTGTATCGCGGATGCGCGATACCTTGATAACGGTGTCCGAATCAGAACAGGTGCAAGCTGCCATTGTGAGCGGAGTGAAAAGTCAGGCAGGGTCAACCGAGATGAAAGAAAAAATTATCCAGATCGTTGATCAGCGTCTGAGCGAACTCACTCCTGAGCTCGTCAAAACAATGATCCAGGATATTATTCGGTCGCATCTCGGCTGGCTGGTTGTTTGGGGCGGCCTGTTTGGTGCACTGATCGGTTTGATATCAAGTTTATTACTGGCCTGATATTTTAGAGGGCGATTACGTTACGCTTAATCGCAAAGCTTTCTGGCAAGAAACTGTGTGAACTCGTGATTTTCGCGTTCAAGCCAGCACAAAGGTCCTCCGCTGGATAAAGGCGCATTGGCACCCCGTTGAATTCCTTCCACCACCACTCTGTCCTCTTCGTTGACCGTGGCTAAAAACTTTGTGGTTTCCGCAATTAATTTTTCCGGATCGTCACTGGCGGCCAACACTTCTGGCGCAAGTGCCGCGCCATAACGAATTCGAACCTTGTCAGGGCCCTTTGGCTGTAAGGAAAGATACCAAAGATGATCAGGTGCCAGCATGTACATATGGGACGGGAATATCGTCGGTAATATCGACGTCACCCGTTGCTTTCCCGTCAGCGACGTATTGTCAGCATGGGCGGTACCTACCGGGGCGTCCTCGGTTTTCTCAAAAAACTGATAGGTAAATCCTGGCGACGGTTCGGACTCAGAAAACTGGGTTGCCTCTACCGGAAAGAAACCACCCACCGTCGCTTTATGGGCAACCGGTAGGTGATAACCTTCCATAAAATTCTCGGTCAACTGTTTCCAGTTAGTATTCCAAACGTGGTCTTCTTCAATAATTTGTACGTAATGCTCCATCTCATATAGATCGACTAATGGCGCTAAATCAGAAAGCAGCGATGCAACAGATTCAACCTCCGAACTTAAAGTCAGGTAGATCCAGCCGTGCCAAATCTCCATCCGTATCGGGTGTAACGACAACTCAGATTTATCAAAGTTTGGACGAACATCCATATGCGGAGCGGCAACCAAATTACCGTCTGCCCCATAGGTCCAGGCGTGATACGGACAAACAATACGTTTACACCTGCCCTTGCCCTCTAATAGCGTCATCATTCGATGACGACAAACGTTAGCAAATGCCGCGAACTGATTATTCTTTTGACGAATGACAAACACAGGTTGACTATCTAATTCAAAACAAAAATAGTCCCCTGCTTTTTTCAGGCTATTAGTTCGACCCGCGCACAACCATTCTTTTTGAAACAGTTTTTTGCGCTCCAGTTCATGCAACGGTTCGGAGGTATACGCTTCAGGAGGAAGCGAAAATGTTTCCTGCAAAGAGGCATTTGCCAAAGTCGAAATCTTTGCCAGCGTTTGCTCTAGGGATGGTACATCGGTGCTCATAAGCGAAATGTACTGCAAATCGCAACCAGATGAAATTAGTGTTTTAACTCACGACTGATTCGTCTGCGACACGATATTGCGTAACCATTGGGCGATCGCGCCTCGCACTCGATCCACCTCATCAGCCACCAGTGGATTTTGCGTCATTTCATCCACCCATCGAGCAATCGGTTCGGGGATATCTAAAGATGAATCAAGATGCGCAAGCACATCTTCAGCAATAGAAATCGTTGGCGGCAGTGTCCAGTCTACCGCGCTCGTTGTTGCGCCCGACGGATTTTCCTCCAGCACCATTAAACGCACCAGCCGATAGAGACGATCGTATAAGTTATCTCTGACGACCCCTATTTTTAGCGTGCGTTCAGGAGAATCCGGCTGCATTGCGAGCGGCACAAGTTCACGTACTTTCGGCTCAAGCTTCGAGTCATGAAAATGCACGATAGATCGTTGAACCGCTCTGATTTTTTGGTCGGCATGCCAAATGGAAGGGGTTGGCTGAACCTCTTCCAGATATTCAAGAATTGCTTGGGAGTCGTGCAGCAACCACTCCCCTTCTGCAATAGCAGGGACGGATCCCGCTGGAAAAACCGATTGAAACTCCGTTGTCTGATAACTGCCGCCGTGCGGTTCAATCTCTTTGTATGCAATCCCTTTAAACCGCAACGCAGCACGCACTTTTGCGCAATACGGGCTCTGGGGTAATGCATATAGTTTTAACACTGGCGAATTCGATTTCAGCGTGACTTCGATCGCGAGTTTACGTTTAGGATGATTCCATGGAGAACAAAAACTTACCGCATCGCTATATCATCTTAAACTGATTTCTTTTGTAAATTTTCTATACAAAGATTCATCATCTGCCGATGGAAGTCATCTAACGTTGGCAACAGTTCTGCACATTTTGAAATCAACGCGGGAAGATCATAGGCGGTAATATTAATATGTCCCAACTTTCTATTCTCCCTCCAGCTTTTGCCATACCACCAGCACTGAATTCCGGGAAGCGAATACCAGTCGGGATTCAACTCGCACCCGATCAGGTTCAACATCACACTCATTCCGTTCGCTTTAACCGGTTGATTGATCGGGCGACCGGTAATTGCAAACAGGTGTAAATCGAATTGGCTGAAGTTAGCGCCGGATTGCGACCAATGTCCTGAATTGTGCACCCGTGGCGCAAGCTCGTTAACCAGCAGTCCCTGACTACTATCGAAACATTCCATCGCCATCACCCCAACATAATCGAGGCTTTTCATAATCTTTTGCAGCATTACTTCAGCTTCAGGCTGCAGATGTTTCGCTTTCTCTGCCGGCGCGATGGTATAGCGCAACATCCCATGTTGATGGTAGTTCTCTACCAGCGGGAAATACACGCACTCCCCTGACTGCAGTCTTGCACCGATTAACGAAAGCTCACGCTCAAAAGGAATTTTCTTCTCAACGATAATGTTGCCAAACGCTTCAGCTGGAATATCTCCATTGCTGTGCTCACTAATAATCCATTGACCTTTGCCGTCATAACCATCGCGGATACTTTTGACGATCAAGTCCGAGCCCAGTCTTAATCTCGCTTCACCGATTTGCTTTGGCGAAGTTAATTCCTGCCAAGCTGAAGTGGCAACATCCAGTTGATCGAGCAGTGCTTTTTGCTGATCTCTCGCCGGCAACAGGTCCATGGTCTGAGGATTCAGCCACCCATCTAAGTCTTTTAATCCTTCAACCAGTGGATTGCCAAGCAGATGTTCGAGCTCTGCCGTGATGACCGGATAGGTCTTACCGCGTTCCAGGGGATCTTCGGCAAACCGAACCGAAGAAGTTCCAGGCAATAATTCGCCGGATACATGATCGACTCGATCAACCGAAATACCAAAACGTGCACCAGCCGAAGCCATCATCAATCCAAGCTGGCCGGCGCCAACGACTAAGACATCAGACATAACTCAAAGACGCGGATCAGAATTATCGAGCACCGTCTGGGTCGTCTCGGCGCGCAGTTGATTCAATCTTTGCGCTAACGCCTCATCATTCAGCGCCAAAATCTGGCAGGCCATCAGACCAGCGTTGTGAGATCCGCTATCGCCGATGGCTAACGTACCGACGGCGATTCCTTTCGGCATCTGAGCAATCGAAAGTAAACTATCCCAGCCATTCAATGCTGCGCTTTTTACCGGCACGCCAAGAACAGGTAACGGTGTACTTGCCGCGACCATACCTGGCAAATGGGCGGCACCGCCAGCGCCCGCGATAATGACCTGAAAACCCGACGATTTCGCATTCTCGGCAAATTCAATCATTTTTCGCGGCGTTCGGTGCGCAGATACCACTTCAGTATGATACGCAACGCCCAACTGATCGAGCACATCACAAGCGAGTGACATCGTATCCCAGTCGCTGCTAGAGCCCATAATTACCGCAACTTTTGCTTTCATTGGCTGATCTATTTTCGAAAAGCGACGTATTGTAACCGTGATTAGGGCTCCATGCGTAGTCGTATCTCAGATCCTCAGATTGTTATAACCGTTGGCTTTTAATCCTACAGGATTGCGCTAATGAGGGAACGCGCTACAAGGCAGACTGTCTAGTGGCAAATTTTTCTTTGCCGCCCCTTTAACTCTTCCTAGCTTTTCTTCACCAAAAATAATGCTATTTTCATTTTTTTCGAATTTGAATATTCTATTAGCTTCTTCTTTCTCTTATCTAGATAGCAACCCATACTAGTTCTAACTCATCCGACAATTGGTCGCTATTGTTCATCAAGCACAGGCGTATAGTCATAAGCCCACGCATTGTAGCCTTGCTGGCCTCGGTACCAAGGTACACGCTCGGCATCCGTTTCGTTAAAATCCCAGGGCGTGATGCGGCCTGCTTCATTAGCCTTATTTAGCAATTGACGACGCTTTTGGCTAAGCAATATGTCTTGCGTAAGAGTGGCGTTGTCCCAGTGCGATTCAATATCATCTTTGAACCATTGAACATGATTGGCGTAATCAGGATGCGCTGCCACATTGGTAACTTCGTCCGGATCATTTTCTAAATCATAGAGTAAATTTCCATCATCGACAGAGCTGATAAATTTCAAGAAGCCACGTTTCACCATATAAATAGGTGCAGTGGTTGTTTCGCTTAAATATTCGGCGCGGATGACTCTGTCAAGTTGATTATCATTTCCAGATATAAATTGAGTTAGATCCTCTCCATCCAGCGGTTCTATCAGATTAGGCGTCTTGTCACCACTCCACGTCATAAAAGTGGGTAGCAGATCTACCAACGACACTGGCGTTCGGACCCGCTGAGCAGAAAAACGTGAAGGACAATGCACCAGCATAGGCACACGTAACGCCGGCTCAAAAAAGGTTTTCTTAAACCACATGCCGCGTTCACCCAACATTTCACCGTGGTCGGAGGTAAACACAACGACAGTATTGTCGGCAAGACTATTCTCATCGAGCGCTCGCATCAGATCACCAACACAATCGTCGATATAACTCACCGAGCCATAATATGCGCGGCGCGCGCGTTTTACGTCCTCGCGATCGAATTCATAATCCAGCATGCTATGTTGCGCCAGAATGCGGCGTGAGTGTGCGTCATGCCAGTCGGCTGGTTTTGCACCGAGTTTTGGCATGGGAACGGATAAGCCATCATATCTTTCCCAGTGTTCTTTCTGGCACAAATACGGGTCATGGGGGTGAGTAAACGACACTTGTAAAAAGAACGGTCGGGAATCGGCCCCAGCACCGATCTCGTAGAGTTTTTTGATCGCTTCTTGCTGCACAAAATTGTCGTATTGCAGTTGCACGCTGTCGGCGCACGCACCAGAAGTTGTTACACCAGTGGTATCGGATGTGTCCCGTTGACCTTCGCTGGCCCAGTTTGGTGCCCAGCTGAAATCACTCGGATAAATGTCGGGTGTGAGTCGTTGTTCAAAGCCGTGTAATTGATCTGGCCCGACAAAATGCATTTTTCCAGACAGGCAGGTTTGATAACCGGCCGCGCGCAAGTAATGTGCATAGGTTGGAATGGTTGCAGGAAATTCAACTGCATTGTCGTACGCCCCAATACGCGAGGCCAACTGCCCTGCGGCCATAGAGTAACGCGAGGGCGCGCACAATGGAAAATTGCAATATGCTGTGTCAAATACAACACCGTTCTCAGCCAGATGATCAATGAATGGCGTTTTGCAATACTGGTTGCCGTAAGCACTTAGGGCAAATGCAGTGAGTTGATCGGTTTGGATAAACAGAATATTGGGCTCACGCTGACTCACAGTTTACGGCTCCTGAATAGAGGGTGCTGTCGGACAAGTTGTTAAACAAGGTTAACACTGTCTTTCCCTATCTTACCAACATACGACTCCTGGTTAGGTATCGTCGAAGAGCACAGAGGGTTGGTTTATGAGACCTCGATCCAATCGCCTAAATTCTTTCATCGCATTACAAAGAAGGAATCCTACATCGGTCGTGTTACCGGAGCTTGTCTTCGCCCTTGCTTTTTTCTTTCAAAGACCACGATGCTGTCATAACAAGCGATACAATCTGTTGAGCGGGTAAAATCAGATACTGGCAGTGCACCTTCAGTATGGACGGCATTAATCTCGTCGAGTTTTGTCTTCACGAACTCCATAAAACTGCCTTCCCGCCCAAGACCACCGTCGTAGTCATCCCAATAACAGGTATGGGTATCTTCCACCAAATACACACCATTCTCATCTACTCGGTCATACATCAATTCAAACGTGGAAATCATATGATTCATCATATGACTGCCGTCGTCTAACACAATATCGACATTCGGGTACTTTGAAAAGATATTTTCTATTATCGCCGGATCATCCTGACTACCGATAAATACTTCGATTCCATCTCCCTCATGGGCTTTACATTTGGGATTAATATCAACACCAATAATCTTACTGCCTGGCCCAAAATACTCTTTCCACATCGCAAGAGATCCGCCTCCAAAAACGCCAATCTCGACCATCACGGGGGACTTGCCTCTGAATCGCTCGAGATGGCGCTCATAAATATCAAAATAATGCACCCACTTGTGCAACCGTTTATGCGCATTATTTAAAAAGTATTTGTGCAGAAACCCATCACCCACTTAATCAACCCCCTTATCTACTGAAATTACTCATACACTTAGCTCAAGCATTCAATACCATTTTAGCGTGACCGTTAAATGGAACGCGGTAAAGCCGCTGAAGTATTGGTCGGTCCGTCATTTCAGGAAACCAGTCGATTGCCAAGTTGACCTAAACGCTCGACACCAAAGCTTCAAACAGTTCTTCAACTTTCCCTATAACCGGATGATTCTCAACCTCATAGTCCTTGCAGTAGTCTTCAGCTGTCCGGTGCACTATCAGTGTTTCTCCGCCATCATCCACAATAGCCAGCCGCAAAGGTAAATCCAGACTCATTGCGATATCTTTCTGCATTAGCTTGGTTCCGGCCATAGGATTTCCAAAAATAAGCACACGCGACTCCGGCATTTCTAAATCTACGCTTTGCGCATTTGCCTGATGGTCAATATCCGCAAAAATTTTGAA
>CALKKV010000007.1 GCA_937992195.1 uncultured Gammaproteobacteria bacterium
GCAATGACGATCGAGATCAATGAAGGTCGCGGTGTCGGCCCAGACAAAGATCACATCCATCTACATCTTGAGCATCTTGGACCCGAGGTAATCGAAAAACGCTTACCGGGCATTGCTGAAAGCGCCAGCATCTTTGCGGGAGTCGATGTAACTAAAGATCCTATTCCGGTTCTGCCTACGGTGCATTACAACATGGGCGGAATTCAAACAAATATCCATGGGGAAGTGGTTACTCTTAAAAATGGTGACCCGGAAACAGTTGTGCCCGGATTAATGGCGATTGGGGAAGCGGCTTGTGTTTCAGTACATGGCGCAAATCGATTGGGGTCTAACTCACTTCTTGATATTGTGGTATTTGGTCGTGCCGCAGCAAAGCGGGCAAGAGAACTGGTATCGCCTAATGACGGGCGCGTGCGCTTAAAAGCGAATGCCGGAGATGAAGGGATTGCGCACTTTGATGCAATGCGTCATGCCTCCGGATCCACGCCAACGGCGGAAATCCGACTGGAGATGCAGAAAACCATGCAAAACTACTGTGCAGTGTTTCGCACAGGAGAAGTTATGCAAGAAGGAATTCGTAAACTGGAGCAGATAGCATCTGGATTTTCGGATATCAAAGTTACCGACCGATCGATGGTTTGGAATACTGATCTGGTCGAAACACTGGAACTGGAGAATCTGATGTTGCAAGCTAAGGTGTCGATTTATTCTGCTGAAAATCGCAAAGAGAGCAGAGGAGCGCATGCCCGCGAAGACTATCCGGATCGTGATGATGAGAACTGGATGAAGCACACGTTAGCATGGCAAAACAATATGACGGCTGCTCCTGTGATTGACTACAGGCCTGTTCACAATTGGACGCTGACTGACGAAGTTGATTACATTGAACCCAAGAAAAGAGTGTATTAATCATGGCTGAGTTTTCTCTCCCGGCAAATTCAAAGATCGGCAAAGGCAAACTGCATACCGACGCGACAAGCGTTCGAGTAAGAAACGTTCAAATATATCGTTGGAACCCGGACGATGGTCAGAATCCTAGAATTGATACCTACCAGGTCGATATGAACGCCTGCGGACCAATGGTTCTAGATGTCATTACACATATAAAGAATCGTATTGACAGTACCTTAACTTTTCGCAGGTCATGCAGAGAGGGTATCTGTGGATCCTGTGCGATGAATATCAACGGTGTGAACACTTTGGCCTGTACCATGTCCAGCGCGGATATCGATGGAGATATTAAGATCTACCCTCTACCGCATATGTCGGTGATTAAAGACTTGGTGCCAGATCTGAATAATTTCTATGCGCAATATGCCTCGATCAAACCTTGGCTGCAGTCCGATAGTCCGGCGCCTGACGCAGAGCGCCTGCAGTCAGAAGATGATAGAGCGAAGTTAGACGGCCTATACGAGTGTATTTTATGTGCCTGTTGCTCAACCAGTTGTCCCAGTTATTGGTGGAATAGCGATAAATATTTAGGTCCCGCTGCTTTATTGCAGGCGCATCGTTGGATTTCAGACAGCCGGGATGATGCAACGGGAGAACGTCTTGATGAATTGGATGATGCGTTCAAGCTATATCGATGTCACACGATTATGAATTGCACCAATACCTGTCCTAAGGGTCTGAATCCCGCGAAAGCGATTTCTGAAATCAAAGCTACGATCGTTAGTAGAAAATAGCAGTTTTAGTTTTGTCTGACGAGTCGAAGGAAGAGATAGAGCGCAAGAAACTGTTATGGCGATGCCGACGTGGTACCAAAGAGTTAGACTTAATACTGGCGAGTTTTGTAACTGAAAACTATGCTGATCTGAAAGAAACAGAAAAAGCAGATTTCAATTTACTTTTAGACACGCAGGATCCTGTGCTAACCGAATGGCTGTGTTTTGATGTAGAGCCATCGTCTGACTTAAAAGAAATAGTAGACACTATTCGCTTTTTTGGAACAGAAAAAAGTAGTCTTTAACTTGGATTGAACCAAAATTTCTAGGAAAGGAGTCCTGAAATGCAAACCAATTTTTTGTACCCGCTTAAGATCGCGGTAAGACCCGAGGATTTGGCTTGGCGCTGGGCGCTCGCCATATTTACGTTATCATTTCTAGTACCCGTATGGTATTTGCCATTTTTTCTGACGGTACTTATTTTCGTGTTAGGTTTGACTTGGTTGCGCTTTGTTTGGGATTCTCAATCTATTATCAGAAAAGCGGTGTTCCTTATAGGCAGTGGTCCAGACGAGTGGTATCTACAAATGAATTCTGGCGATCTCGACTATGTTGAGCTCAAATCTGTAGAGACATTTGGAATGTTTGTTATCTTAAAACTTAAGCGTTTCGGCAGCAGCAGTTATCTGATACAAACCAAGAGTAGAATTGCAGAAGATCAGCTCCACAAGTTGAACTTGTTATCACTGAATATGGTTGTGCGGTAGGGATTCAAATTAGAGTTTCAAAAAACAAGCATATGACAAAAGTATTTCAGGAGTGGTTTAGGCTTCTTAGCGATTCAGAACTTTATTTACTCCGAGCGAGATTATTATGCACTTTTTAGTATTTCAACACATTGCTTGTGAGCATCCTGCCATTTTTCGCGAGTTTATGCGGCGAGACAAGATTACCTGGGACGCAATTGCGTTGGATGAAGGTGAGGAGATTCCTGACTTTGATGGTTATGATGCTTTACTTGTAATGGGTGGTCCGATGGATGTTTGGCAGAAAGAGGATAACCCCTGGCTGATACAGGAACTAGCGGCAATTAAAAAATGGGTTTCTGAAGGAAGGCCCTACCTTGGTTTTTGTTTGGGACATCAATTATTGGCTGAAGCAATGGGAGGGAAGGTCGGGCCTTCGAAAACGCCAGAGATTGGAGTATTGCCCGTTACCCTCACAGATTCCGGCCTGAGTCATTGGTTTTTTAAAGGGGTGGCGCCTACGTTACACGCGTTGCAGTGGCATTCCGCTGAAGTTACGCAGCTACCCGCTAGAGGTGTTTCTCTCGCTAGCTCAAGCGCATGTGCGGTGAACGCAATGGCTTACGGAGATAACGCGGTCGCGGTCCAATTCCATGTTGAAATTATGGAGAATACAGTGCGTGAATGGGGCGAGATTCCGGAATATGCCGCTGCACTTGATCAGGCCCTTGGCAAAGGTGGGATGAAAACAATGATCCAGTCAGCTGATGATCGGATGATTGAGTTCAACGCAGTATCTCAAACAATTTACGATAACTTTGTGGCGAAGATTCAATAGAACCTGAAGAGCTATATATTGTGTTAATGAGTCAGTTGCAATGAAAAACAATAATGGAAAAGACAGCGTTACGCGTTTTATATTTGAACTTTGCCAGGTTCGTGGAGAAGTTGCTTCGTTATCCAATAGTATAAGTGACGCGCTTGCTACCAAAGAATATCCGCATTCTCTCGCGGTGTTAGTAGGGCAAGCGCTGACAGCTGCTGCATTGCTTGCTGACACAATCAAGATAGACGGCTCACTAATATTACAACTACAGGGCGATGGAATGGTGGATGCTCTTGTCGCACAAGCGACGGATAAAGGTGAGTTAAGAGGATTGGTCCACTGGAATGACCGTTATTTGCCTGATGCATCGTTTACAGAATTAATGGGGAAAGGTCGGCTAGTGATGACGGTAGATGGAGAAGATAAGCAACGCTATCAAGGTGTTGTCGAAATATCGGGGGAGTCTTTAGCTAAATGTATAGAAGCTTATTTTCTACAGTCGGAACAGTTGGCGACACGTTTGTGGCTAGCTTGCGATGGTCATCAGGCCGGAGGTCTTTTGCTGCAGCAGATGCCGGAATCCAAGAGTTTAACCAACGACTGGCATCATCTTGTTACCCTTGCAAACACGATAAACGAACACGAGTTGGTTGAGCTTGGACCTAACGATGTGGTCCATCGATTATTTCACCAAGAAGAGCTGCGTATTTTTGAACCAAATAATGTTTCTTTCCAATGTAGTTGTTCAAGAAAGAAAATCGAAAATGTGTTAATCCAGCTGGATAAAGCGGAATTAGACGGTATTGTAGAACAGGATGGTCAGGTGAACGTTGATTGTGAGTTTTGTAATTTGAGCTATCGGTTTGACAGCGTGGATATTTCTTCGCTATTTCTCGCCAATACAGATACGCCATCTAGGACTCAGTAACAATCGATACAATAGAATTGTGATCTAGTTCATAGAACTGAATAGGGAAACTCTCTGATACTTCATTTCTATCTGTCAGTAAACATGGAATTGCGAATGCTCAAACTTGTTATAGCTTGAGTCGTCTACTTTAGGGAGGATAATATGAAATACACATCGGTGTTCTTACTGCTAGTAATTAGCAGTTATTCGAATGCAGGCTCACTCGGTAAGTACCAGCAAGGGGTGGCGGATGTGCCAGTTACTATTGCTCCAATTGGTCAGCCTATTCAACCTTCTGCCATTTCTAGATCGCCGGTTGCTGTTGTGGATCCTGCTCAACAGGTCGAAAGAAGTTATTACAATGCTTTCAATCAAAGAGTTTTACAATTAACGACTGAAGACAGGCAGAGCTGGCTGGTAAAATATAAGAATAGTCTGCAGTCGGCATTGGGAGAATCGCCAATTGATGTTAGTAAGATTAATCATTATTCGCGATTGGTTAGTATCCTACAGTCAAAAGGAGAGGGGTAGGGGAATGTGTTTTCACGCAGGTGTAATCAAAAGCAGCCTAATTATTTTCTTTTTTCTATCGATGGCTGGATTTGTACAGGCCGATGTTGATGATTTTAGTTACGGAGCGTTTAAGCAAAGCACTACCGCTATAGCCGCGGACGTAAGCGCTAACGGTGATGATTTTATCAGTGGCGTCGATTTAGAAGTGTTTCCAGGGTCGATTTCTCCAAGTCAGAACCAATTAACCCAGCAAAGAATTACCAATGAGTTTTACTATATTGTTTTGCTTAGCGGCGTCGCATTAATATCGCTATTTCTGGTGTTGAATTTTTTGAAGAGTCATGGGCAATGTCCACGCGACATTGTCAATGCAGCAGGACTAATTCTTATTATTTTTGGAACCATTATTTTGGTTTTAGTCGTTGATACTACAGAGCAATTGACCGCAGCGATTGGTGTGTTAGGGGCTATCGCTGGATACCTTTTTGGTACGATTCAGTCAGACAAACAAGCGAGGCCAGGGTAAATTTCGATTTCTATGATTTAGCTCGTTTGGCGTATCGAGAAGTCGTTTGAGCTGGCTGGATTCAGTTTTTAGCAATTAAAAAACTAGTTGAATTTAAGCCTGTTTAATCGCTGGGCGAATCCGATCGGGGAGTGATTCGGGACCGCTATGTCTTGAACGCAAGAGGAGAAAACTTTACCCGAGTCAAGTTCAAATGAATCGAATCCACATTCTTCGAGATATGCGACGTTATCTTCCAGAACATTTACCGCGCGAATTCCTCCTCGAAAATGAAATTTTTCTCGGAGCATGACGGCCAAACTAAAACCTCGGCCGTCTATCAAGGACGTAAACTCAATGATAACCATCTCTATTTCATTGAGGTCATCAGGAGAGAACCTCAGCTCGTCGTCACTTGAAACGACTAGTGCAAGTTTTAATTTTCTAACAACAGCTTCAGATATTAACTCTTCACGGCGCTCTAACCATTCGTAGAGAGGAACTTTTAGCAGCTTAAGTTCAGCAAGGGCATCGTCGGTATCTTCTTTCATCGTCATGACGCTAGGCAGCTTGGTTGCGAATACCTTTTCCGTCGTACACTTGTTCCTTAAACGGACCAACTCCTAATCGTTTGACCGTTTCCGCAAAACTTTCTCGCGATTGTCGTAAATCGATATATGTTTCGACCAAGATTTTTAACGCGTCAATAATATTGTTTCTATGTATGGCAGGGCCCAATCTCAAACCCAGCTGCGCGTCAAGCCCACCTTGACCGCCAAGCGTAATTTGGTACCAGTGCTCGCCTTTTTTATCTACTCCTAAAATACCGATATCGCCGACGTGGTGGTGGCCACAGGCATTCATGCACCCGGACATTTTTAATTTGATAATACCGGTCTCGTAACCTGTCAACAAACTTTCAAATTTCTGATTGAGTTCTTTTGCAAGTGGAATTGTGTCGGCATTTGCCAAGGAGCAATAGTCCATCCCGGGACAGCAAATCATGTCCGTGATCTCACCAATATTCGCGCGAGCTAGCTCGAATTTTTGTAATGCCGACCAGAGATCAAACAAGCGGTCTGCGGGAACAGAAGGCAGCAGTAGATTCTGTTCGTGATGGACCCGAATCTCACCGTTATTATAGCTGTCTGCAATATCTGCAATAGCGCGCATTTGATGTGAGGTAATATCTCCGGGAGCTTCGCTGGCATTTTTAAGGGAAATCATTACATTACGTAGCGATGGGTTTTTATGCGCGACAACGTTTCTTTTTACCCAAGCAGTAAACTGAGGTTGATCTACCGAAATTTGTTTTATCGGACTGGACGCGTGCGCTCTGTTATGTCGCTTAAACGCTAATTTAAACTGATCGAGATAAGCAAGGGATTCGTTTAGATTGCGCTTATCAATTGATTCGAATTCTTCCTCTACTTTCTCGCGAAATGCCTCTATTCCAAGGTCATTAACTAGAATTTTGATTCTGGATTTGTATTTGTGATCTCTTCGGCCATGTAAATTGTAAACGCGCAAAATTGACTGCAGATAGGGGAGTAACTCTTCTTCAGTTAATTGGCTTGCGATCTCTTTGCCGATAACAGGAGTTCGTCCCATTCCTCCACCTACAAATACTTTGAAACAGGTTTTTCCCTGCTGATCCAGGATTAGCTGTATACCGATATCATGCAAACGGATCAGAGCTCTGTCTTCGAGAGAGCCCGACAGGGCAAATTTAAATTTCCGTGGTAGCCAATTAAATTCTGGGTGCAATGTAGACCATTGACGTAGCATTTCGCACCAAGGTCGTGGATCCTCGACTTCGTCTACAGCAACGCCTGCGAGGTGGTCGGTGGAGATATTACGAATGCAGCTACCGCTGGTTTGTATTGCATGCATGTCCTCAGCAGCAAGAACTTTGAGCATAGCCGGTACGTTGACCATCTTTGGCCAATTAAATTGAATGTTTTGGCGTGTCGTGAAATGACCATAACCTTGATCAAACTGATCAGCTACATCTGCTAATGCTCGAAGCTGATTGCTCCCAAGCTCACCATATGGAATGGCTACTCTCAGCATTGGAGCGTGTCTTTGCTCGTATAAACCGTTTCTGAGTCGAAGCTGGCTGAAAATATCTGGGTGAATCTGACCTTGCTGAAATCTCTTGATTTGCTGATCAAACTGCTCTGCCCGAACTGTTAGTTGCTGGCGTTCAGCGTCACTGTACTGATACATAATAATTGCTCTGTGCGCGGAGCAAGTAGTGTAGGTAGCTGACGGCAGGACTACAATACCGAAAAAGAATATAATACTATTTGTATGGTATAATATTATTATTCATAGAAAAAAAACTTTCGAAAATGACCAAACGAGAAAAAATATCTTTAGATACTGTGGATCGTAAAATTTTGCATCTTTTGCAGCAAGATGCCAGTATGACAATTAAGGATCTAGCGGAGAAAGTGCATTTATCTCCAACGCCCTGCTGGAAGCGGATTCAAAGGATGGAAGACAATGGGGTTATTCGAGCCAGGGTTGCGCTCTTAAATCCAGATAAGGTCGATGCAGATATAACCGTATTTTTGGCTATCAAGACGAATAAACATAACGCCGAGTGGAGCCAAAAGTTTGCAAATGTGATGTCCTCGTTTCCCGAAATCGTGGAAATCTATCGTATGAGCGGCGAAGTCGATTATCTGGTAAGGATTGTCGTGCCGGATATCCCTGCTTATGACGCGCTTTATAAAAGTATTATTAGTAAAATTGATTTGAGTGATATGACCTCAATGTTCGCCATGGAACAAATGAAATACACCACAGCGCTTCCGGTGATGGCATTAGAGTAAAGTTGATGCTTTGTATTTAAATATCTGCTTAATTGCTGTTTTTAATCAAAAAATTTGCGATCAACCAACAATATTTGAGTTAATTCCTGATAAATTGCTGTATATTAGTGGCGTTGGATAAGTTGCCTGCAAATAGAGTCGAAGAAATTTCGACTTATTTGTTAATAAGTGAAATATAAACGGGCACACCATATTGGAGAGGCGCCTGATGATGAGAGCATTTGTGGGATCCGTCGGGTTAGTTCTATGTAGAGGAACGCTTCGGTTAGAGCTTAAGGTTGGCAGAAGTTTAATCAAAGCTGCCATGCGTCGATTTCAGTCAGAAGCAGCGCATTTGAAACCTTCGGTTTTCGGGGAATATAATGGCTCTTTGGCTCATCAACTTTATTGTCGACGAGTTTAGGGTTCGGAGAGTAAGAAAATTTTATGGCAGCGAAAAATATTCTAGAATTGATTGCGGAATATGCAAGTTCGGGGCAAACTGGCACCGTAATGGTTGTTTTTGTTGATAACAGTATGGGGCGGTTTTATTTCACCGCCGGTGTGCTTGTAACGGCTAGATATCGCAGTAAAGAAGGAGATGAAGCGCTTAAATTGGCTTCGGGTCTGGATATTAATAATGTCAGGTTGCATGAGAACGCTGATCTTGTGCGTTCCTCGCAATTAATTGATCCTGGTTCCGTGATTGTGCCAACTGCAGCGGATGCGCCATCTCCGGTGGCTCCTGCGGCCCCGGCACCAAGAATGGCTTCTGCTGCAAGCAGCGCAAATGGAATTGGTTTAAGTCATGTAGCAAAGGCGAGTTTGAGTGATTTGCTAGCAGACTATTTGGGGCCAGTTGCTTCGGTTATTATGGCCGACTTGCCTGCAAATGCGAATGCAGACCAAGCGCTCGATATGTTGAGCCGAGAGATATCAGACTCCCAGATGGCAACAAGGTTTGTAAGGGATGCGCGCCGAATACTGCAGGGTATTTAATTAGTAAGTTATTCAACTTCCGCGAAAGTCTGGGAAACGTCGTTTAAAAACCGATAAATGGTCCTGTTCATGGACTCTGCTCACGTTTAGTGAGATAATTGTATCGCTGAATCAGCGAAGGCAACCTTCAGGTAATCCTCGGGTGTATTGAGACCCGCTTGTATCTATTTTAGAGGGTTCTTTGCTCTTAACCTTTTTGTATTTTCATCATTTCTTCGCTTGCGATGTCTGCTGTTCAATAGAAAATCAAAATGGCTTGGTAGAGTTAATTGAAGAGCTAAAGTCCTGCTTATTCAAATATGTAATTACTAATCTTGCTTCCTCAAATTTACTAAACCTGATAACCACTATGGATTTACGCAAAGTCAAAAAACTTATTGAGCTATTGGAGGAATCCGAACTTGTAGAAATGGAAATTACTGAAGGAGATAACACAATACGACTGAGCAGGTCTAATGGCCAGGTGGCCATGCCCATGCAGCAGTTAGTGCAAGCGGCTCAAGCGCCTGTTAATTCTCCAGTAAGCAGTTCCTCTGAAGTTTCTGACACAGCTTTAGCTGAAGATAATGGCAGTGCATCACCAGCCTCTGGTCATATCGTTGAATCGCCAATGGTAGGAACTTATTACGATGCTTCTGGACCAGATGCAGCTCCATACGTAAAGATTGGCTCTAAAGTTAAAGTGGGTGACACGTTATGCATTATTGAGGCAATGAAAACATTTAATCAAATAGAGGCCGATGCAGAAGGTGTTGTTACAGCAATCAATAAGTCCACAGGAGATCCAGTGGAATTCGGTGAGTCTCTATTTGTAATTGGCTAATCGCTAGAGCGAAAAAATAATGGCTTTAATTGAAAAGTTAGTGATTGCTAATCGTGGAGAAATAGCGTTACGAATTTTACGCGCATGCCGCCAGCTCGGGGTGCAGACTGTTGCATTACATTCCACCGCTGATGGTGATGCCAAGTATGTACGTCTCGCTGATGAATCCGTTTGTATTGGTCCAGCTGCAGCAACTGCGAGTTATTTGAATATCGCCTCAGTTATTGCTGCCGCTGAAGTAACAGGAGCAAATGCGATCCATCCAGGCTATGGTTTTCTATCGGAAAATGCAGATTTTGCCGAACGTGTTGAACAGTCGGGTTTTATTTTTGTTGGTCCAAGAGCCGAAACGATCAGAACGTTAGGAGACAAAATTAGCGCGATACAAGCGATGAAGAGCGCTGGGGTCCCCTGTGTGCCTGGTTCCGATGGTCCTGCTCCAGAAGATGAGACAGCACTTCTCAAGTTAGGCGATCAAATTGGCTATCCGCTAATGATTAAAGCGTCTGGCGGTGGTGGTGGCAAAGGAATGAGGGTTTGTCGAGCGCGGACCGATCTTGTTGAGGCGGTAAAATTGACTCGTCAGGAAGCAAGTGCAGCGTTTAACAATGATGTGGTTTACATGGAACGTTTTCTCGAAAAGCCACGTCATGTTGAGATACAGGTTTTAGCGGACGGTCAGGGAAAAGCGATTCATCTTGGGGAGCGCGACTGTTCTATGCAAAGGCGTCACCAAAAGGTAATAGAAGAAGCTCCGGCTCCGGGAATTACTGCGAAGCAAAGAGAAGAGATTGGTGGTCGATGTGTTGAAGCATGTCTTCAACTTGGCTATAGAGGTGCGGGTACCTTTGAGTTTCTATATGAAGACGGTGAATTCTTTTTTATTGAAGTCAATACCAGAATTCAGGTTGAACACCCGGTGACCGAAATGATAACGGGTGTTGATTTATTGCAGGAGCAAATAAGAATTGCAGCGGGAGAAAAGCTTAGATTCGCCCAAGATGATATTACGATCACAGGACATGCTGTGGAATGTCGAGTGAATGCTGAGGATCCTGTTACGTTCGTTCCATCTCCAGGGAAAATCACCAACTATCATATGGCGGGGGGGCCTGGAGTGCGTGTGGATTCCCATGTTTATAGTCAATATACCGTGCCCCCCTATTACGACTCGATGATAGGTAAAGTGATTACCCATGGCGTTGATAGAAGCGAAGCTTTAACGCGAATGCATGGGGCTTTACAAGAAATGGTCGTTGACGGAATTAAAACCAATCTGGCCTTACATCGTGAACTAATTACAGATCCTGGATTTGTAGAAGGCGGTATGGATATTCACTATCTCGAAAAAAAGCTGGAGATTTGAGTTGGATTATCTTCAAGTAGCGTTCTCAGTCAAGAAGCTGTATGCAGAAAAAATGAGCGAGTTATTGGAAACGGCTGGCGCACTATCGGTAACGGTTGAGAGTGCTGACGATGAGGAGATCTTTGATGCAGCCCAACCAGGCGATCCTATGTGGCAATCTCAAAGACTTACCGCCCTGTTTGGCGGTGAATTTGACGCAGATATTCTTAGCTATGTATTGAGCAATCATCCTGAAGTCGATCACGTAGTTGTGTCTAAGTTACCCGATCAGGACTGGGAGCGGAGTTGGCTTGAGCAGTTCAAACCGCTTCAAGTTAGTCAGACGCTATGGATATGTCCGAGCTGGTTAACGCCGCCTGATTCGAGCGCAACAAACTTAATTATCGATCCGGGGCTGGCATTTGGAACTGGTACCCACCAAACCACGCATTTATGTCTCGAGCATCTTTCCACTATGGAGCTCAAAGATCAGCTCGTTGTTGACTTCGGTTGCGGTAGCGGAATTCTAGCGATTGCGGCTATAAAGCTGGGTGCTAAAGAAGCGATTGCGGTGGATATAGATCCAAAAGCGATAGATGCGACGCGAAACAACGCGATCATCAATCGGGTGTCTTCTAAAGTCCATGTTGGTTTGCCAGAAAATCTAGAAGCATTAATGCAGGAAAGAAAATCGCCACTGGTCATTGCGAACATTCTTGCAGATACGCTAATCGAACTAAAAAACGTATTAACTAGTATGATGTCTCCTGACGCTATCTTATTGCTCTCAGGAGTACTCGCATCCCAGGTAGAGAAAGTGACCAGCGCCTTTTCCCCTCAGTTTAATTTTGTAACACGTCAGAAAGATGAGTGGATGCTTCTGAAAGGACAGCCGACGTTAGTTGAGTGACATGACCGAGAAGCAGAACCAAGTCACCACTTCAAAGGATGAGAATTGGCAATACACCCGTTGTACGCACTGTCAGGCAGTATTTCGAATTGATCAGAGTAAACTCTTGGTTCGGAAGGGGGAGGTGCGGTGTGGTTCATGTCGTATCGTATTTCATGCCCCAACTAATATTGTTTATCGTGATGGCGACGGTAGATTTAGCTCACTTATCGCAAAACCAGTCGCAGAGGGGAATCAGTCTAGACTATCAAAAGAAGAGGCCCATAGAGCGGCAGTGAGAGCAAAGATGGGCTTGGAATCTGGACCCTCTTTGAGTGGCGGTTTATCGGGTGCCTACTTGAATAGACCGAGGCCTGATGAAGCTGGATCGGATTTTTCCAAACCCCAAGAATCTGTTGATGAGATCCTTGAGTCGTTCAACAAATCATCAAGGGCATCGGTATTAGATACCTTAGAAACATCTAGCAGCCAACCGGAAGCAACCGGACTTATCGATTCCGGACCTGAAAGGGTTGAGACTAGTATGGCTCAACCTGTATTCAACGCCCCAAAGCCAGATCTATTGGAAAGTGCGGCGTCTGGTGTCCAAGAGTCCGCAGACCAAAATCGATATGATTCGCATTCGTTTAGGTCAGAGGTTGAAGAATCTGCATCAAGAGAGTTAAACGAGCCTGACTTGCAGTCAATAAGATCTGCACATCTGGAATCGTTTGCGGATTCAGAAATGAACTTGAAGGAGCCAGCTTTTGGAGAACCGCTTAATAGTCCAGCTATCGATGTTGGTTTGGCTTCTCAATCGTCGATCTCTTCAGAAATAGTAAATGATGACGTTGAAGAAACTGTAGGCGCTCATAACAAAAAAACCCCTATTCAATTCAATCAAGAAGAGGAGAACTTCGATACTTCTCTTTTGACCAACACTGTTGATGGCAACAGCGAAATGGTTGAATTGGTTATACCAAAAATTTCGAGTGAACCGCTGGTTGCTCGACAATTTGAGGAAGCTGAAGATCAACGATCGGAACCGGTGATTTCACGAGAAACAGAAACTACTTCCTCGGTTTCGGACTATTCTGATCTAAATCTTGAGGCAGAAGAAAATACCATTTTACCGTCTGATTTTGAATCAGTGGATGCTGCGAGGGAAGCGTTAATCTTTGGACCGTTGTCTGATATTGATCAAAGACATGGGCCCAAACTAGAAGTTCTAGTAACGGAAGAAATAAATTTGGCTGAGGACGATGTCAATGTAGCTAATGAAATAGAGTTGCCTCAAATAGATTCTAACGATACCAATACCCAGTCCTATGGCGAGACGTCGACGCAAGTGTCGCCGCGTTTTGAACCTTTTGTTCCACCACCACCTGCTGTTACTGAAACGGCGAGTGCTTCGGAAGCACTGATAGATCAGTGGAAAGTACAGGATGACTCGTTATTGGATCACAATCCTTTCTCTCCAAAATTTGAGACTACTGAATCGCGAGTAGAAGAGGTGGCGGAGATTAAAATGGACCCTCGACCTGCTGCAATCAACATGAGCGGAGTTGATGAGTATATTGTCGATCGGCCAAATCCCCTGGCCGGCGTTTTTTGGTCTCTCGTATCTGTGGCTTTTGTGGTGTTGTTGGGACTACAGGTAAAATACTTTTTAGTAGAGCGATTCGCACAACATGAGGCATATCGACCGTATTTGCAGGTCTTTTGTAAAGTAGCAAGGTGTGAACTGCCGCCGAGAAGAGATGCCTATCGTTTCACCATAACGCAAACTCGGGTTGATCTGCACCCTCAAGAGCCTGGGGCGCTTAGGATTACGGTCAGACTTTTAAATCAAGCTGATTTTTCTCAGCCTTACCCAGAGCTAAGACTTACCCTCACCGATAGGGTCGGTAGGGTGGTTGGACGTCGAAAGTTTGATCCTGATTTCTACCTGCAAAAAGGAAGTTCTACCCAACTTGCCTCTGGAGAACTCGGATACGTTGTTTTTGATTTAGCCAGCCCGCATGAAAAAGCAGTAGGTTTTGTTGTGGACGTTGTTCGTAGGTCAATATGAGTATTGCAATTGGAAAATACTTATTAGATAACCCCGTTGCCCTTGCTCCAATGGCCGGCGTTACCGATTTGCCATTTCGTAAACTATGCCGTAGTTTTGGTGCCGGATATGTCGTGGGAGAGATGTTAGCTTCCGACCCTGGGTTGCGCCTCAGCCGTAAATCCAGACTAAGGGGTGTCCATCTCGATGAACCTGCGCCAAGGGCGATTCAAATTGTAGGTTGGGATCCTGAAATGATGGCCAACGCTGCCAGATATAATGTCGAGCAGGGTGCTTCTATTATCGACATAAATATGGGTTGTCCTGCTAAGAAGGTATGTCAACGTTACGCTGGATCAGCGCTGCTTGATAAAGAACTTCAGATTGCAGCTATTTTGGAAGCAGTTGTGGAGGCTGTTGATGTGCCGGTCACGCTAAAAATTAGAACTGGTGTATCACCGGACAATCGCAATGGGGTGAAAATTGCGAGAATTGCTGAACAGTGTGGTATACGAGCACTTGCAGTGCACGGAAGAACCAGAGCATGTAAATACAAAGGGCAGGTTGAATACCGTACGATTCGCGAAATTTGTAATGCTGTTTCTATCCCGGTATTTGCCAATGGCGATATTGACAGCTGTGAAAAAGCCCGTGCCGTACTGATTGAAACTGGCGCAAGCGGAGTCATGATTGGAAGAGGTGCCCATGGCAAGCCTTGGTTTCCTGGCAGGGTGGCTTACTTTTTAGAAACGAATCTTTTGATACCTGATCCGGCACCAGCAGAACAAGCAGAGCTAGTGCTGGCCCATCTCGAAGATATGTATCGTTTCTACGGTAGCTCTCAGGGTGTGAGAATCGCAAGAAAACATATAAAATGGTATGTAGAGAAATTACCGCGGCAGATGGCGGTCGATTCTGATGTCTATCGAGCAGAATCGCCTCACGTGCAGCTAGCTAATGTGCGCGAAATTTACCAAGAATATTGTCAACTTGCGGAAAACAAGCAGTCACATTGTCAACCAAAAATCCCCTACTCGATAGTTGCACCGATGGAATCCAATCCACTGAAGCAAAGCGCGATGAAAGCGCCGGTCTATCTTTGATGAAAATAGAAGCGCGATCTTCCGTAGATGCCAAATACGGATCTGAGACTATTGCTTCCTGTGTTCGCGAAAACGTCACCAGATTTTTAGCTGATTTAGACGGTGAAGATGTAGAAGGATTGTACGCAATGGTGCTAGCACAAGTTGAACGACCGCTCATTCAGATAGCCATGGAAAAGTGTATGTATAACCAAAGTAAAGCTGCAAAGCTTCTGGGTATCAATAGAAATACACTTAGAAAAAAACTTTCCAACTATAAGATTGAAATGCCTTCCTAGTTATCCTAGAGAAGTTATCTATCAAATCAATTCGAATTAAGTAGCAATAAGTTTATGAAAGCAGTGAGGACAGCTCTGATCAGTGTTTCTGATAAAGAGGGTGTTATTGATTTTTCTAAGGAGCTTGTGTCCAAGGGCTTTACGATTCTATCTACTGGCGGTACTGCAAAACTGCTTATAGAGAACAACGTACCCGTCACGGATGTCAGTGCACACACAGGGTTTGATGAGATAATGGGGGGGCGTGTAAAAACGCTGCATCCTACAATCCATGGTGGGATTCTGGGAAGGCGGGGGATCGACGAAGAAATTATGGAAAAAAACAAGATCGCGGCAATTGATCTTGTCGTGGTTAATCTTTATCCCTTTGAAGAAACCATTGCAGACCCTGATTGTAAACTGGAAACAGCTATTGAGAATATCGATATTGGAGGGCCTGCGATGTTGAGAGCAGCGGCCAAGAATCACGAGCGGGTAACTGTGATTGTGGATCAATCGGATTACATGCGTGTGCTGAAAGAGATGAGCGAGGGATCTGGTGATTTGAGTGCTGAAACCCGATTTGATCTCGCCGTAAAGGCATTTGAACATACTGCGAAGTACGACGGTGCGATCGCAAATTATCTCGGTGCAAAACTGAGCAACGGTCCTGATTCTGAATCAGACTACCCCAGAACCTGGAATCGGCAGTTTCAGCGAAAGCAAATAATGCGATACGGCGAGAACCCACATCAGTCAGCGGCGTTTTATACAGAGCATGGTTCTGAGCATACGTCCGGCACAATCGCGTCATCGGTGCAGCTGCAAGGAAAAGCACTTTCTTATAATAATATTGCAGATACTGACGCAGCGTTGGAATGTGTAAAGCAATTTGAAGGTCCGCCTGCCTGTGTCATAGTAAAGCATGCGAACCCATGTGGAGTTGCCGTTTGTAACACCCAGATTGATGCTTACCTGAAAGGGTTTGCAACAGATTCCGAATCTGCTTTTGGCGGTATTATCGCGTTCAATACTGAGCTAGAAGAGAACACTGCTGCGGCAATAATCGAAAAGCAGTTTGTTGAAGTTATCATTGCTCCTTCGATTTCGAAAGGCGCGGTTGAGGCGGTTTCAAATAAAGAAAATGTCCGATTATTAAGCTGTGGACCTTGGGATGCTGCAGCTGCTGCTAGCTTTGTTGATATGAAACGTGTTCGCGGAGGTCTATTGTTGCAATCGGTCGATTCTGAGCTGAATCAACAGTTTCAGATAGTTTCAAAACGTGAGCCCAATGCTGAAGAGCTGAAAGATCTCGAGTTTTCGTGGAAGGTGGCTAAGTATGTAAAATCAAATGCCATTGTTTATGCCAGCAATCTATCGACAATTGGGGTGGGAGCCGGTCAAATGAGTCGAGTTAATTCAGCACGAATTGCTGCGATAAAAGCGGAACAGGCTGGTCTTTCAGTGAACGGTGCTGTGATGGCTTCTGATGCATTTTTTCCCTTTCGTGATGGCCTGGATAATGCAGCAAATGTGGGTGTTCGTGCGGTGATTCAACCTGGTGGATCGATGCGCGATGCTGAAGTAATCGAAGCAGCGAATGAGCATGACATCGCTATGGTTTTTACCGGTATGCGCCATTTTCGTCACTAGAGCGAAATATTCGAGATAAATTATAATCTGAATCTCAGGTTGTCTTAGATAGAAATATGAACGAATTTACTAAATATAACGTCATATTGAGCGGCAAGGTGATGCCCAATGAAGATCGTGCAAGCGTAATAAATGATCTATGCGAGCTTTTTCATTCGACTCCATCCTATATGGAAAAACTTTTGTCAGGGGAAGAGGTTGCTCTGAAAAAAGAATATACGGTAACGGAAGCGGAGCGTGTATGTAAGGCAGTGAGAGCTGCTGGCGCAGAATGCAAGATGGTAGCAGTGCAAGCCCAGCCTTTAGAAGTTGTTGAGGATGAAGTCCCGAGCGAGCTTAGTGTTACTGAGTTCGTTGTGAGTTGTCCGTCTTGCAGTAGAGATTGTGACAGCAAAGAAGATAATTGTCCGCACTGCGGGTTTATTCTGACAAGAGAAGGGGATAGTCAGTTTTCTTTTTCCGTCACTGATCATGGTTACGAAGGTGAAGGGCTGCGCGAGATCGACGCTACGCCGCTTGAAATGGCGCACATGAGCTCAATGAAACGTTTCATTGGCCCAAATGCTGATTATTATGCGCGGAAGTTTCCGTTATTCAATAGCGTTAGACATCCTAAATTTCGTTTGAGTTGGCATTGGCCCGCGTTATTTGTTTTCTTCTATTGGGCCCTCTATCGTAAACTCTGGGTGGCTGCCGGAATTAATTTAGCTGGTATTGTTCTGCTGTTTGTTTTTCCAGCACTATCTGCGATTGGGCTGATTTACGTTTTGATTTGGCCTGCTATCGCAAATTATATTTACTTTTTACATGTTTCTAAGCATGTGAGAGAGAGTCCCGAACACCTGTCCCAACCTGAAAAAGATGAGAGGCTTGCAGGCATTGGAGGGACGAGTAAGGCTGCAGTAGTAGGCGGAATTCTTGTTATTTTTATTCTTATTCTGTCTTTAGCGGCAAGGACGCTATTGTTGAATGCGTATGAAGACAAATATGGATATGGTGCAAATCCGAACCAACAGATTCGAGGTGATGGTACAGTTCTTAATATAGAATCTATTAGCGATGCCAAGATCGCGCGTACTTCTAGCGCTTTGATTGTCTTGTCAAATGCACTCAAAGTCGTCATTGCGGGGGGAAACCAAACTGTAGTCGAGAAGACCATTGAAAACCTTGTTTTCCGGTCAGAAAATGAAGAGATTCGAGACGCCTGGGATGTCCCTATTCTCATACAAAGAAGTGAACGCACGGTTGAACTTTTGTCGGCAGGTCCGGATAGAAGACACCGCACCTTAGACGATATCAAGCAAATTATTCCATTTAAATGAGAGCAAGAATATGAATGTCTTGATCGTAGGCGGCGGTGGTAGGGAGCATGCGTTAGCGGTTAAGGCGGCTGATTCAGGCAATGTACAGAATGTTTTTGTTGCTCCTGGAAATGCCGGCACGGCAGCAGATCCAAGACGTAAAAGTATAAGTAACGTCGATATAGCCGCAACTGATATTGACGGGTTGATCGAATTTGCTAAATCAAAAAATATCGGGTTGACGATTGTAGGTCCCGAACAGCCGTTGGTTGCGGGTATATCAGATCGGTTTTCTGAAGCGGGGTTGGCTTGCTTTGGCCCTACAGCTAGAGCCGCGAAACTGGAAGGTTCTAAAACCTTTGCCAAAGAGTTCTTACAAAGGCACCAGATTCCGACCGCGAAGTACCGAAGCTTTACGGATGTATCTTTGGCGCATTCCTATCTTCAAAAGCAAGCTTTTCCTATTGTTATAAAAGCTGATGGTTTGGCAGCGGGGAAAGGTGTTGTAATTGCTTCTGACCTGGAACAAAGTCTGAACGCTGTCAAAGACATGCTTTCAGGGAATCGCTTCGGAGATGCAGGTCATAGAGTTGTTATAGAAGAGTTTATGTCCGGCGAAGAGTTGAGCTTTATTTGCATTGTATCTGGCGAAGATGTTCTGTCGATGGCGTCCAGTCAGGATCACAAAGCCGCATATGATGGCGATACAGGGCCTAATACCGGCGGTATGGGTGCGTATTCTCCTGCTCCTATTGCTGACGACTTGTTGGTGTCAAAAATTTTGGAGCTCGTGATTCATCCTACAGTTAGAGGCCTTAAAGAAGAGGGCTTGCCTTATGTCGGATTTCTCTATGCCGGGCTGATGATTGGTAGTGATGGCATCCCTAAAGTTGTCGAGTTTAATTGTCGCTTTGGAGACCCAGAAGCTCAGCCTGTATTGGCAAGATTAGAATCTGATTTAGTCGCGCACTGTCTCGCGGCGGTCTCAGGGAACCTAGATAAGGAAGAAGCAGTATGGGATCAGCGCAGTTGTCTGGGTGTCGTAATGGCGGCTGCAAAATATCCTGAATCAGTTGAGAAGGGAGCCGTTATTCATGGGCTTGAACTGAGTTCGGCGGATACAGAGGTATATCATGCCGGCACTTCGCTTCAAGGTGAGCAGGTTGTGACCAATGGTGGGCGAGTGTTGTGTATTACCGGCTTTGGTGACTCAGTTAGTGAAGCCAGGAAAAAAGCGTATGAGCGTGTCGCACAAATACACTGGGATGGCGCATGGTATCGAAGTGATATCGGTTATCGCGCAGTAGAGCGAGAGACCTGATTTTCCCATGCCATCACACATCGCAAAAAAGACGGTTTGCACTAGCAGTATAGAAGAAGCAGCCATTGTAATTCAGCAAGGTGGGGTGGTTGCGTATCCAACAGAATCCTGTTTTGGACTTGGATGTGATCCTAAAAACACCGACGCTATAAAACAAATTTTAGAGATTAAGAAACGCAAAAGAAAAAAAGGTGTGATCTTGATCGCTGATAAATTTGAACGATTTAGTGCTTATATCAACCCTGTGCCCAAAGAGATCTTAGAAGTGATTCAGAACTCTTGGCCGGGGCCAAATACCTGGCTGTGTCCTGCGAAAAGCGCTTGTTCACCCTGGCTTAGGGGCGAACACCCCAATCTTGCAATAAGGGTGACCGCTCACAAGCCTGCGGCAAAGCTGTCTCAAAAATCGAATTGTGCTTTAGTCTCAACTAGTGCAAACGTTTCCTTAAAACCTGCGTTGACAAAGACGTCTTCAGTTGTGAATGCGTTCGACGGTTTAGTTGATTTGGTGCTGGATTTGCCGATAGGTGGCGACCTAAGCCCTTCTACGATTCGCCACGCAGAGACTGGCGAGATCATTCGATAATGTCATCCTCTGAAAGTCGTCTCAATATTCAGGAAGTTATATCTTGTTTCGAGAATCTTCAGGACCGGATAACAGACTCTCTTGAGGCAGAGGAAGCAAAAAGTTGCTTTCTGGAAGACGCCTGGAAGCATAAAAATGGCGGAGGTGGGCGGTCTCGGGTGATGGAAGGAGGCGCGATTTTTGAAAAGGCTGGTGTTAATTTCTCTCATGTAAAAGGGGATGCTCTTCCTGCTTCTGCCAGTGAGGAAAGACAGGAAATAGCGGGAAAACCTTTTGAAGCATGCGGGGTATCTTTGGTCGTTCACCCACTGAATCCTTATGTGCCAACCTCGCATATGAACGTTCGTTTTTTTGTCGCTGATCCTCAGAGTGAACACCCGGTTTGGTGGTTTGGGGGCGGTTATGACTTAACACCATATTATGGTTTTGACGAAGACTGCAAACATTGGCACCAAACGGCTAAGGACGTATGCGATAGATTCGATCCAGCTTACTATCCGAAGTTTAAGACCTGGTGTGATAATTATTTCTACCTGAAACATAGAAGCGAACCGAGGGGGATTGGCGGATTATTTTTTGACGATTTAGTTGATGGCGGTTTTGATCGAGCGTTTTCCTTCGTAGATGCAATAGGGAAGAGCTTTCTAGACGCTTATCTACCTATCGTTCATAAAAGATCGCTGAAATCATATGGTGAGAGAGAACGAACGTTTCAACAATACCGTCGTGGTCGTTACGTGGAATTTAATCTTGTTTACGATAGGGGAACAATATTTGGTCTGCAGTCTGGTGGAAGAACTGAATCAATATTGATGTCTTTACCCCCTGTTGTTCAATGGAAGTACAACTGGACCCCTGGCACGGGATCAGAAGAGCAAGTGTTATATGAGCATTATTTGAAGCCACGTGACTGGATCATCTAGTGCCTTTGTTCTTGTACCGCGTGCTTTTGTACGTTATTTCTCCAGTTTTCTTAATTCGGTTTTTGTGGCGGGCTTGGCAGAATACTGATTATGCGAAGAGAGTGGGTGAGCGGATCGGGTTCGTGTCTCCGTCACCGTCATTGAACCGAATTTGGATTCACGCAGTCTCCGTAGGCGAAGTAAATGCTGCTGTTCCTCTGGTGAATGCTCTTCATGAGAAGTGGCCTGAAAAACCAGTTGTGATAACAACGATGACTGTTACCGGAGCAGATCGCGTTAAGCAGGTTTTTGGGAATAAAGTTATCCATCACTACCTACCCTATGATTTTCCCGGAGCTGTCAGGCGCTTTCTTTCAAGGGTAACTCCAGAACTTGGCATCATTATGGAGACGGAACTATGGCCGAACTTGATTCAAGGTTGCCATAACCAGGGTGTGCCGATGATCTATGCCAACGTTAGACTGTCAGAGCGTTCCTTTAAAGGGTACTGGCGCGTTCGTTGGCTATTCATTCCTCTGCTTGCAAAAGTACATCGGTTTGCGGTTCAGGCGGGAGCTGATGCCGAACGTTTGATGCAGCTTGGAGCACCAAAGGAGGCAGTTGAGATTACCGGTAGCTTAAAATTTGATATCAATATGCCGGCAAGCGTTATCGAGGCTGGACAATCAATTCGACGACAAATAGGAGGGCATAGACAAGTTATTGTCGCCGCTAGTACCCATGAAGGAGAAGAGCTTGCACTATTAGAAATGTATCAACGTCTCAAAACGTCTGTCGATAACCTTCTCCTTATTTTAGTGCCTCGACACCCTGAACGTTTTGATGGCGTTTATCGATTGTGTCAAAAAAAGTCTGTAACAGTAATTAGGCAGTCGCAAAATAGTAGCTCTGTTGCGACCGAAACAGAAGTGGTTCTTGTCGACTCAATGGGACTATTGCCACAGTATTTGTACGCCTCAGATGTGACGTTTATGGGTGGGAGTCTGGTGCCTACAGGAGGACATAATTTGCTCGAGCCGGCGGCGTTGGGAAGGGTGGTTGTATTTGGTCCTTATATGTTTAATTTTGCAGAAATCGCCGGGTTATTTGTTGAGCTGGAAGCAGGGCTGCAGGTTAGCGATGCCAGCGAGCTCGACGATGTGATGATTAAACTGTTAGATGACTCGGCACTGCGCAATCGGTATGCCGGAGCCAGTGAGAAATTAATCAGAAATAATCGCGGCGCTCTTGACAAGGTTATTAGAATAATAGAATCATCTGTAACCTAGAAATAAAAAAAAGACCTACCCAGAATTGTCTAGCGCTAACGAAAACTAGGTGTTTCCTCTAGACGAGTGCCCGGTTAACGATTTCGGAAACATTGTTTGAAAGAGGCTGTTTCTCCTGAACAGCAATGAGTGCAGCGCGCATACGATCACCAATTTCCGGGATCATGTCCTGCCATTGATTAAAGCCGGATGCGAGCCGTGCGGCAATTTGTGGATTGATTGAATCCAGCTTCAATATCCAATTTGCCAAAAACTGATACCCGTCCCCGTTTTTTTGGTGAAAGGCAATAGGGTTTCCATGCGTAGCGCCAAGAATTAGCGCGTAAACTTTGTTTGGGTTTGAAGGGTCGAATGCATTATGTGACGTCAATGCTTTAACTTGATCGAGTGTATCCGGCATTCTTGACGTCGCCTGAATTCGTAGCCACTTATCCAACACGAGCGGATGCTCTTTCCATTCTTCATAGAAGGCGGCGATTAATTCTCCGCGATTTGCACTGGAAGAATTAACAATACATTGAAAGGCCGCAGCACGATCGGTCATGTTTTTTGCTGTAGACAGCTGCTGCTCTGCGAGCAGGTGAGTCTCGTTAGTATCTAACGTGCAGATCAAAGATAACAGAACATCTCTTAAGTCTCGAATGCCCATTTGAACACCGCTAATACTGCCATCATTGATTGCTGATAGTGATTTATACAGAACCATGATCGATTGATAGTGATCGCTGGCGATTTTTTCGGAAAGCTCATGATGTGCTGTTGCTATGGCGTGGGGGTCTATCGGTTTAGATTGTTGTGCTATCCAGGACTGCCCGGGAAGGGTGAGTAACTTAGCGGTCAACGCATAGTCAAGTTCGGCAGTGTCTTCGGCTTGGAGATGAAGGATAGTTTTATCAATAATTGATCCGACTGTGTCGATTAAAGATCTGTCATATTGACATGGTTTACTATTTTGTAGGCGTTTAACGTTGCCCAGAATGGCTTGTTGTAGAAGTTGCTGTCCCGCTTCCCAGCGGTTAAACGGATCATCGTCATATAAGAAAAGAGTCTTTAGGCCATCATTGTCTAAATTTTGTTTGAGAATAACGGGACTGGTAAATTCTCGGAGGACTGAAGGGACTGGCTCAATGTCAATATCGTTAATCACCAGCTGCTCCGTTTGTTCTTTCAATTGAAAGATTATTTCAGTGCTTTTGTTTTCAAGCTCGAGCTTTTCCCCTGTTTGATCAAAGAGAGCGATCTTTATGGGAATATGAAAAGGCTCTTTCTCTTCGCCGTCCGGCGTTTGCGGGCAACTTTGGGTGAGCGCTATCTTGAAGCTTTTTGTTGCGGCATCATATTGATATTCGACGTTTACTCGAGGTGTTCCTGCCTGACTATACCAATTTTGAAACTGATCCATATTTTCACCGCTCGCATCACTTATGGCTTTAACAAACTCGTCCGTCGTCACCGCTTGACCATCATGGCGATCAAAATATAGATCTGTACCCTGACGAAACGGTTTAGCGCCAACCAGAGTGCGCAGCATTCTGACTACCTCTGCACCTTTTTCGTATATTGTTACAGTATAAAAATTATTGATTTCTTGATAATAGGCTGGTCTGACCGGATGCGCCATTGGACCAGAGTCCTCAGGAAACTGATGGTTTCTCAGCACGTTAACATCGCCAATTCTTTGTACCCCGCGAGAGTGCATATCGGCGCTAAACTCCTGATCACGAAAAACTGTGAATCCTTCCTTCAGGCTCAGCTGAAACCAGTCCCTGCAAGTAACACGGTTGCCGGACCAGTTATGAAAGTATTCATGGGCCACAACTCGCTCAACATTCATAAAATCGGTATCAGTTGCCTGGTTTGGGTCCGCCAGTACGTATTTCGTGTTGAAGATATTCAGGCTCTTATTTTCCATTGCCCCCATATTAAAATCTCCAACCGCAACGATATTGAATAGATCGAGGTCGTATTCGCGGCCGTATACTTCTTCGTCCCATTTCATTGAGCGCTTAAGTGCGCCCATAGCAAATTCACATTTCTCAATATCTTCATCCCTTGCATAGAACCGGAGGCTAACCTCTCTGCCGCTTTGCGTCGCGAACGTATCGCGCATTTCGGAAAGTACGCCGGCAACAATGGCAAATAAATAGGTAGGTTTGGGAAATGGATCATGCCAGACGACAGTCTGGTGGTTTCCTGAGTTTTCGGACTTTTCCAAATTGCCATTGCTTAACATGATTGGAAAGCGCTCACGATCCCCTTGCAATTTCACTCGGTAAGTTGCCAAGTTATCCGGGCGATCAATCGAAGGAGTAATACGTCTAAATCCTTCCGCCTCACACTGCGTACACAGCATGTCTGTGGATTTATACAAACCACTGAGTTCAGTATTTTTGTCTGGATGGATGATGTTTACAATACGTAACTTGCAGGATTGCGGCACTGAGGAAATTACTAGGTTTTTTTCTGATTGAAAATAACGTGTTGCGTCAAGCTTCTGCTCGTTAATCTCTATTGAGATGATTTCCATATTTTCGCAGTCGAGTTCTAACGGAGTTTCATTAGCAATACCTTCTCGACGATCTATTTGATGCGTGGTGGTTACCTCAGTTCGCCCCGGATCTAAAACAAAGCCGATATCACTGTGGGATATTCGGTACGGATGCGGTTGATAGTCTTTTAAATAGATGACGTCTTGTTCTGTTTTCATGTTGCTGTTTTGTAGGACGGGTTAATCCAAGATTGCCACGGCTATATGTGGTACGCAATGGTCATTACTGCGAGATCCAGTAAAATTGATCCGATATAAATCAAGTAATGCGGATAATGCACATTCAATCGATTGATCACCTTGTTTTGACCGTGAATAATATTTCCGATACCGTCGATTTTTATACCGAAGTTTTGGGTATGACAGTTGAAAAATTCTCTTCTGACAGAGTGATGAGAACTGCGCTTCGCTTTGGAAGTCAGAAGATCAATTTACACCAGACAACAGATCAATTTTTGCCTCGAGCATACCATCCGGTAGCTGGCTCAGGTGATCTATGTTTTCTGACGGATGTCGACATCCAACAGGTAATGCAGCACTTAGAGCAGCGCAACGTCGAGGTTCTGGAAGGTCCGGTCGAACGAACAGGAGCAGTAGGAAAGCTGATTTCTGTCTATATCCGAGATCCGGATCAAAACCTTATTGAAATCTCAAATCAAATAGACTGAGTTTATTCTACGGACACGAACCGCAAGTTCTAACGTTCCAGATATTTAAGCTTGTCTTTAACTGCTGCCCATTCTTCCGCATCTTCTGGCGCAGGCTTCATTTCTGTAATTACCGGCCACTTCTGGCTAAGCTCAGTATTGAGTTCAAGAAAATGCTGCTGATCCTCAGGTAGCTCATCTTCAGCGAAAATAGCATCCACCGGGCACTCCGGCTCGCACAGACTGCAGTCAATACATTCTTCGGGGTCTATAACTAAAAAGTTGGGACCTTCATGGAAGCAGTCGACAGGGCACACTTCAACACAATCGGTGTGTTTACATTTAATACAGGATTCAACAACAACGTAAGTCATGAGCGCTTGGTAGCATAAAAGGGTTTCAGGATTATACTATCTTCGAAACTTTTTCCCCAGCATCTTGTTAAGGTCGAACAGCAGATCAAGAGCTTGCCTCGGTGTAATGTCATTGGGCGATGTGCTTTTGAGTCGAGCGATTACTGCCTGCTCCTCGGGCCGGCTTTCGGGGAAAAGACTAGATTGTGGGGTGGGTTTTTTTTCTAACTCCTTACCCGCAACGACATAATGATCCTCAAGAGAAAGAAGTTTTTGTTGGGATTCGTTTATTACCGATTCAGGGACACCTGCCAATCGGGCTACCTGTAAGCCATAACTTTGACTCGCTGGCCCTTGTTTAACACTGTAGAGAAAAACAATTCGATCTCCGTGTTCGACCGCGTCTAAATGCACGTTTGAGACGCCTTTCAGTTGATCGGCTAATGCAGTTAATTCAAAATAGTGAGTTGAGAACAGGGTGTATGCGCCGATTCGTTTCGCCAGATCAACGGCGCATGCCCACGCCAGAGACAGGCCATCGAATGTGCTGGTGCCTCGACCAATTTCATCAACTAGCACCAGGCTTTGCTCTGTAGCGTTCCTCAGAATTTGTGCCATCTCAGTCATTTCCACCATAAAAGTAGATCTGCCACCAGCGAGGTCATCAGCAGCCCCAATCCGGGTGAATATTCTATCCACGAGCCCAATCGATGCATTCTTTGCGGGTACGAAGCTGCCGCTATGCGCTAGCAAAACAATTACCGCGACCTGTCTCATATAAGTGCTTTTACCGCCCATATTCGGTCCGGTAATCATTTGCATTCGGGTTTGTCCGCCTAACTTTGTGGAATTCGCGATGAATCCGCTTTCGAGAATCGATTCAACGACCGGATGCCGTCCTTCCTCTATGTGTAAAGTTTGCTGATCGGTCAGCTCCGGGCGATTCCATCTTAACGTGATGGCACGCTCCGACAAGTTTTGCAGGGCGTCAATGGTCGCAAGGCAGCGCGCTCTCTCCATAAGAAGCGAAAGAGACTCGTTAAGCTTTTCTAAGAGCTGGTCATAAAGCCATTTTTCGCGGGCGAGGGCTTTTCCTTTGGCGCTCAGTATTTGATCTTCAAACTCTTTTAGTTCTTCAGTAATAAATCGCTCAGCGTTTTTAACTGTTTGTCTACGGATGTAATGGGCAGGCACAGACTCTGACTGCGATCTTGGCATTTCAATAAAGTAGCCGTGTACCTTGTTGAATTTAACTCTTAAATTTGTAACCCCAGTTTCCCGCTTTTCTTTTTCTTCGAGTGCCAGTAAAAACTCACTGGAATCTCTTTGTAAGTGCCGCAGCTTGCCTAGCTCTTCGTCGTATTGGTCACGGAGAACGCCGCCATCACGAATCACGCTCGGTGGCTCGTCGAGCACAGCATCGGTTAAGAGCGAATGTATTTCAGGAAGAGGTTCAAGCCCCGGACGCAGTTGTTCAACCAGTTTTGATGATGTTTGATTTAATAAGGCAGATAATGCAGGTAGAGCAGACAAACCAGCACGTAATCTTACTAAGTCTCTGGGGCGCGCACTTTTCATCGCTACCCGAGCCAGAATACGCTCCATATCCCCGACCAAACGCAATGGCTCAGGAAAATCACTGAAGCGTTGATTGTCTATTAACCAGTCGATAGCATCGTGTCTTCCTCGAAGTAACTCATGGTTACGGGTTGGGCTTGTCAGCCAGCGCCGAATCATGCGCGCTCCCATCGGCGTTGCACACTGATCAATTAATCCAATCAGGGTATGTACCCCTGACTTGTTCCTCGGTTGTAAAGCGTTATAGGGATGCTCAATTTCCAGATTTGCACGGGTTACAGGATCCAGAACAAGAAGATCTTCGTCACGTTGAAATCGAATACCCGAAAGATGCGGCGCCGACATACCGTGTAAATCTTTGATGTACTGGATCAGGGCGCCGCCGGCCCTTGTGGCAAGTGGAAACTGGTCGCATTCAAATGCACTGAGGTCTTTAGTTGAAAACTGTTCGCTCAAGCAGGTATTGGCGCGTGCAGGATCAAAATACCAGTCCGGAATCACGTTAGAACCTTCCAGTGCAGACAGTTGTATCTGCTCCATTTGATGTTCTCCAACCAGTATCTCAGCTGCACCAATTCGCGCTAGTTCTGCACTTAGCTGGTCGAGAGAAGATAGTTCTAGACCTTCAAATCGTCCGCTGGAAATCTCAAGAGTCGCGATACCAACCCGTTGGTTGTGTATCAATACAGCTGCTGAGAGATTTTGTTGTCGATCATCAAGCAGGTTTTCTTCGGTCAGTGTGCCGGGCGTGATTACTCTAACAACTTTACGTTCCACTGGGCCTTTGGAAGTAGCTGGGTCTCCAATTTGCTCACAAATTGCGACCGGTAAATTCGCCCTGACTATCTTGGCGAGGTATTGATCGGCGCTATGAAAAGGTATGCCGGCCATAGGAATGGGGGAGCCTGCAGATTTCCCCCTTGCTGTCAGAGTGATATCCAATATTTTAGAAGCACGTTCAGCATCTTCGTAGAACAGCTCGTAAAAATCGCCCATGCGGTAGAAAATCATAGTATCCGGGTAGTCTGCTTTGATCGCCAAATACTGGCGCATCATCGGGGTATGATTTTCGGTTTGACTCATCGCTTCTATACAATTGGCCGCACTAGATCATCAAAGTGATGCCACGTTTGAATTATTTCTCATTTCGGCTTTTAACAATGGACATTAATTCATTAAACATTGGCTGGTTCGCAGCGACAATGTCTCCGGAGTCGAGAAAGTTTTGTTCACCCTGATAGTCTGCGGATAATCCGCCTGCTTCTCGGACCAACAGGCTGCCAGCGGCAATATCCCATGCTTTCAGTCCGCTTTCCCAATAACCGTCCAGTCGACCGCAGGCGACATATGCCAGATCGAGGGCAGCAGATCCGCTCACTTTGATATCGCTTACTTTTGGCAGCACCGCGCGCAGTATTCTCATGCTGGGGTCCAGTTTGGTCAGATCGCGCAATGGAAAGCCAGATGCCACCAGGGCTTCGTCCAAACTGGATTTTCCACTGGTACGCATTCTCCGGCCGTTAAGTTGTGCTCCTTTTGACCTTGTTGCGGTAAATAGCTCGTCTCGCAGAGGGTCAAATATTATTGCGTGATGTACAACACCTTTTTTACGTACCCCTAATGAAACACAAAAGTGCGGATGACCATGAAGGAAATTGGTGGTGCCATCCAATGGGTCAATCACCCATTCAAATTCTTCTTCGGTCTCTCCATTTGTTGAGCCACTCTCTTCAGCGAGGATGCCGTGACCTGGATAGGCATGATGGATTGTGTCGATGATGTCCTGTTCGGCCATCCGGTCGATTTCACTGACAAAGTCACGGCGCCCCTTTTTTTCTACTGAGACTTGTTCAAGCCGATCAAGGTAACGAACTATAAACTGGCCGGCACGGCGAGCCGCTTTAATGCCAATATTTACGATAGGGTCCATGGAGAGTGCGCGACGGGTAGGTGTAAGTAGCAGATATAACGATTAGCCGACTAAATTGCAGCCAAGATGAGTCAATCATCATTTCTTTTACTACGGGGTTATTGCAAAATCGGGTTGATGAGCAAGCTGGATTATATCCGAGTCGTCCTGATTCAACCTAGTCACCCTGGAAATATTGGTGCAACCGCTCGTGCGATGGGTAATATGGGAATATCAAATCTTATTTTGGTGAATCCGGCAGATTTTCCCAGTCCGATTGCGAATGCGCGAGCAGCTGGTGCGGATCGGATTTTAGAGAATGCAAAGGTGGTTGGCAGCCTAGATGAAGCAATTGCAGATTGTGAACTCGTTATTGGGACGACAGCGCGATCGCGCTCAATTCAATGGCCGGAGGTTTCTCCATCAGGTGCTGCGGAGCGGGTTATCGCCTCTGTATCGCGCCATACTGCGTTTCTTTTTGGTCGGGAAAGCAGTGGAATGACCAATGAAGAGCTGGAGCGCTGCCAGTTTCTAATCCGAATACCAGTGGACGAAGCGTTTTCTTCATTGAATCTAGGATCTGCGGTAACGGTTATCTTGTATGAAATACGTAAACAGTTTCTTGAGGTTGAAGAGATCGTAGCAGTTGCCAAGGGTAAAAGTGACCGCTTAGCAACAGCTGAAGAGTTGAGACACTTTTACGAGCATTTACAGCAGTTTATTGAGAAGGTGGAGTTTAGCGACGGTCGGTCAACCAAATTGCAACGCAAGATGGCGAGACTGTTTAATCGTTCAGAGATGAATGCGCAAGAGGTTAGGATGCTGAGAGGACTATTTACCTCGGTTTCAGACAAGCTCGATGGCAAGTACTGACGATTTTACCTATTGGCTCTCAGGTAATGTCCAATTGATAGGTGTTCCACATTGTTTTGTTTGAAAGTTTGTCGTACAAATTTCTCGCGCGATAGTTATCGTCTGCAGTAATCCAGCGTATTAGTGGCCATCCCTTGAGTCGTGCGTGACTCTCTAGTTTGTCGAATAGTGCCTGAGCTGCGCCACCACCGCGATACTCAGGATCGACAAAGAGATCATCCAGGAATCCGACCTCAGCGCCGCGCAATGGACTGGGCATCGATCTAATATGTGCAAAGCCAATTAGATTTTCTTTTTCGTCGAGTGCTACAAAACAATCGATCACATGGTGTTCATCGTGAATCCAGCTCCACAATCTTTCCTTTATCTGATCGTCCATATAAACTTTGTAGAAAGCGGCGTACCCATCGTAAAGCTTCGACCAACTTCCGTGATCGTCTTTTTTCACTTTTCTTGTTTGAATTGAAAGCATTGTCATTTATAAAATTAGAGTTCTCCCAGGTAAGGCAATATTTGTTAAATCCGAGAGCGAAGCGATTTGTTGTCCATCGGATTTAAAGTTACCCGGGTCTAGCCATTGGTTAAAAACTCGGGAAAGCACCGGCCACTCACTATCAATAATCGAAAACCAGCTGGTATCTCTGTTATGACCTTTTACCACGGTTGCCTGTCGAAACTCGCCTTCGTAAGAAAACCCCAATCGCAAAGCTGCATTTCGAGATCGTTTATTCAGGGAATCGCATTTCCACTCGTATCGACGGTAGCCAAGTGCAAAAACCGTCTCCATCATTAGATACATCGCTTCGGTTGCGGCAACGGTATTTTGCAGGGCAGGAGAATAATTGATATGGCCGACTTCGATAGATCCACTCTCTGGCTGCAATCGCAGGTAGCTCGCTACTCCGATAGCGCTATTAGATGCTTCATCCACGATAGCGTAGAACATCGGGTCGCGTTTATCTTCAAATTCTTTGATCCATTGTAAATACGCTTGTTCGCCTGCAAAAGGCCCATAAGGTAGATAATTCCAGATCAAACCTTCAGCATCAGAGGCGTTTGCCAAATATAAATCGGTGCCATGTGCGGAAGCTGAAAGTCTTTCCAAACGGCAGGTTCTTCCTGCCATCAACGTTTTATCCGGAATCGCAGGAGGTATCCAACCTTCAACTGGAGCGCCAACAGGCAGAGTGTTTCTTCGGTAGCTGGTTGCTGACATGACTTGGGGTTTTGTCTAGAGGGGAAGAAATAAACCACTATCCCGTCGTGTTGAGCAAAAGACTTACAACTGCAAGATATAGATTCACTGTCGTGTAATAATACTACTTCATAATATGACACAAAAATAGGAAGAACGACTATGCGAAGACGTCGTAAAGCGAAAATTGTTGCGACCCTCGGGCCGGCTAGTTCAACGAAAGAAGTGATTCGAGAGTTGTTTGATACCGGGGTAGATGTTTTTCGATTGAATTTTAGTCACGGCACCCACGAAGAACATGAAGCTCGACATAAAGCGATACGAGATATAGAGAAAGAGACCGGTAGGCCAATTGGGATTTTGATGGATATTCAGGGGCCAAAATTAAGGCTCGGAAAGTTCAGTCAAAAGAAGGTCTGGCTTGCAGAGGGCAGTCGATATCGTCTCGATATGGATCCGGCTCCCGGTGATGAAACGCGTGCTGAATTGCCACATCCTGAAATCTTCGCGGCCCTTGGTGTAGGCAATGAGCTGTTGATTAACGATGGACGAGTAAAATTAAAGGTAATTGAGCATCACAAGGAATACGCAATTACCGAAGTTGTTGTTGAAGGCGAAGTGAGCAGTCATAAGGGGGTTAATGTTCCAGACGTCATACTGCCGATATCGGTGATTACGGAGAAAGACCGAGAAGATATTACCTATGGCCTCTCTCTTGGGGTCGACTGGGTCGCTCAATCTTTCGTGCAACAGGCGAGTGACGTCGCCGAACTTCGTAGTCTGGTGGGCGATGATATTTATATTATGGTGAAGCTAGAAAAACCTTCTGCGCTCGACAATCTAGACGACATTTTGGCTTTAAGCGATGGTGCGATGGTGGCAAGAGGTGATCTTGGCGTTGAGCTGCCTCCAGAACAGGTGCCGGTAGCACAAAAAGAAATTATCCGACGTTGTCGTAAAGTAGGTAAGCCGGTTGTTATCGCAACCCATATGTTGGATTCCATGGTTAGTGTTCCAGTGCCGACAAGAGCGGAGGCATCCGACGTCGCTACCGCAATTTATGATGGTGCAGATGCGGTGATGCTGTCTGCAGAATCTGCTGCTGGAAATTATCCAGTGGAATCGGTGCAAATGATGGATAACATTATTCATGCCGTTGAGCAGGATTCGCTTTACATGAATATTTTGGACGCCCAAAGGCCAAGACCCGACAGCACGGTTGCAGATGCAATTTGTAATTCTTTGCAGAGTATTACCGGTATTTTGTCTTCTTCTGCAACGGTGACTTATACCACTTCGGGTAGTACCAGTTTGCGTGCAGCAAGAGAACGACCGGGCGCGCCGATTTTAAGTATTACTCCTGAGGTGTCTACGGCGCGTTATTTGGCATTGGCTTGGGGTGTACATGCCGTGGTGCTCGATGTGGCCAATGAAGACGCCGATTTGCTTGGGGTGATAGAGGCAGCAAAAGATATCGCTGTAGAGCAGGAATTTGCGAGCTCCGGGCAGGCGATTATTGTTGCTGCTGGTATCCCTTTCGGTATCTCTGGTACCACTAATTCGCTCCATGTCGGAACGATTGATTAGTTATAGGGTGCTGTTGTTTAAAATAGATTTTTTGGAGAGAAGTTTTGAAGGCAGTTTTACTTAAGAATTTTGGTGGCCCAGAAAACATGTTTCTGGGGGAGGCAGAAAAGCCGCAAGCGAAGACCGATGAAATATTAATACGCGTGTACGCAAGTTCGGTGAATCGCCCGGATATCGTGCAGCGCCAGGGTAACTATCAACCGCCGCCAGGGGACTCGGAGATTCTCGGATTAGAGGTTGCCGGTGTTGTTGAAGCATTGGGGGAGGGTGCTACCCGGTGGCAGGTGGGAGATCGTGTGATGGCGCTGATTGGTGGTGGTGGCTATGCCGAATACGCGACCGCACATCAAGACCACGCGATGGGTATTCCAATCGAAATGTCATTTGAGGAGGCGGCATGTATTTGCGAGACATATCTCACCGCCTTTTTGAATGTGTTTATGCTCGGCAAGCTCACGAATGGACAAACGGCGCTGCTGCATGGTGGAGGTGGTGGGGTTAATAGCGCAGCAATTCAGCTGTGTCAGTATCTTGTGCCTGATACGAAATTAATTGTTACTTGTTCGAGTGGAAAAGTTGAACGCATGCAGTCGATGGGGGTAGATCATGTTATTGACTACCAGAACAGTTCGTTTGTAGAAGAAGTTGCAAAGATAACCGATAAAAAAGGGGTGAACGTAATTCTGGATCACCTTGGTGCGGACTACCTTGCTGGGAATATGCGTTCTCTCTCTGTTTATGGCAGGTTGTTACAAATTGGTGTCATGAGCGGGGCGAAAGCCGAATTGAACCTGGCCGTGATGATGGTAAAGCGTCAGCAGATTATCGGCTCTGTTTTGCGTGCAAGGTCAGTTGAGGAAAAAGCCCATATCATCAGTACATTCGATCAAAAGGTAGGCGGAGCGCTAAGCAATGGAAAGATTGCTCCAGAGATTTCACACGTTTTTCAATTTTCAGAGGCGGCGGATGCGCATCGAATGATGGAGTCCAGTCAGCATTTCGGTAAGATCGTGTTAAAACTCATTGATTAATTGGATTAAAGTTAATCTTTTTGATTGTTTGTCGGCAGGCTTTACAAGTGGATACCAGCGCAGTATGCTTCTTCTGGTATTTGGTATACCAAATATCAATATTCTAAAAATTAACCTCCAAAGGAGAGTAGAACATGAAGCTCGTACTAGAATCACTTAAGAAAGCTGCAATTCCTGCAGTGGTAGCCGCTGCGACAACGTTGGGATTGTCAGCACCTGCTATGGCAGAATGGTCTCCAAAGAAACCAGTGGAACTCATCATCATGGCTGGAGCCGGTGGTGGTGCTGATCAGATTGCACGTTTACTACAAGGTTTGATTGAAACCAAAAAACTTTCTCCGCGACCTATTATTCCAATAAACAAAGCTGGTGGTTCCGGTGCTGAAGCATTGCGATATATCCAGGATAAGAAAGGCGATGACCATACTATTCTTGTTACGCTCAATAGCTTTTATACCACCCCGGTAATTCAAAAGGGTATCGGTGTGGATGTCAGTAACTTCACTCCTATTGGCCGGATGGCAGTTGATAACTTCCTGCTTTGGGTAAACAGTGAAATGACAGATATCACTGATCTCGATAGCTACGTTGCGGCAGTAAAAGCTGCAGGTACAGGCTGGAAGGTTGGCGGAACGGGCACAGGTCAGGAAGACTCTATTCTTACTGCAATGATGGAAAAAGAGTTTGGTTATGACGTAACCTATATTCCATTTCCTGGTGGCGGAACGGTAGCGAAGAATCTGGTGGGTAAGCACATTGACTCTACGGTAAACAATCCGGCTGAGCAAAGTGAGTTTTTCCGCGCTGGAAATACCAAGCCTCTAGTTCAATTCACCGCAGAGCGTTTACCTGCATACCCTGATGTTCCTACAGCGAACGAGTTAGGCGTAAACATGGAGTATTACATGCAGCGCTCTATCAATGGACCTCCAGGAATGTCTGCTGAAGCACAAGAGTGGTATATCAACCTGTTTGAGCAGCTGTTCAATTCTGAAGAATGGCAGAAGTTCTGTGTAGAAGATGGACTTGCATGCGACACCTATCTTTCAGGTGATGCACTGGGTCAATATCACCAGGATCAAATTGCATTGCACAAAGAGCTGATTGAATCAGTGGGTGCATCTGCAATTACCGGAGAATAATTCTCCGCTATCGGTGGATTTGTTGTCGTCAGCAGCGGCTGAAATTTAAGGCTGCTGCTTTACGACAGCAATCATACTGATTGCTTCATACCGTTAGTCGGCATACTCGCTGCACACAGGGAGTATGCCGCTAGCAATCAACATCAACCCTGCTTTTTTCGAGTGTGAGCTCGATGACAAGAAAGTTACGTCTGCATTTTGATAGAGATTGGTTAAATGACTGTAAGAACTGCTGAAATCTGTATGGCCATTCTATTGGCGCTGTGTTCAATTGCCTTGATGTTCAAGAGCGCCGAGCTAAAGATTGGTTGGGTGCCTGAAAGAGGACCCGGGTCCGGAGCGTGGCCATTTTGGCTTTCAGCCGGCATGTTGCTGACGTGTCTCGCGACTATCTACCGCTGGTTCAAGGGTGTCACTCCTGAGTCGAAGAACCTCGAGCCGTTTATGACTAAGGATACGATTTTGGTAGTGGGGGTTTCTGCGGGTTCAATTTTATTCTTGCTGGCTGCGACGCACTTTGTGGGTATCTATATTGCGCTGTTTTTTTTCTTATTGTTCTATCTAAGATTTATTGGGCACCATAGCTGGTTGCTAACTATTGTGATGGTGATAGTTGTGCCAATTATTGTTTTTTGCTTGTTTGAATGGGCATTAAAAATTCCATTACCGAAAGCGATCACTGAAGAATGGTTTTATCCAATCTATGATTTGATGTATTCCTACTAATATTTATTCGTTGATTTACAAACACCAACGTAAAACTATTTTCCATCAACATTATTCGTAAAACAAAACAATGGAAGAGATACTGATTCATCTTGGAGGCGGACTTGCACAAGCAATGGAGCCGCTGAACTTCACCATGATTATCCTTGGCTGTATGCTGGGGCTGTTGATTGGCGCGATGCCTGGGCTTGGTTCTGTAAACGGCGTTGCGATTCTGTTGCCGATCACTTTTCTTGTGCCGCCAACAGCCGCTATTATTTTTCTCGCAGCTATTTACTATGGTGCAATGTACGGCGGTGCGATTAGTTCGATTACGCTTGGTATACCCGGGGCTTCCACTGCGGTAGCAACGGTGTTTGACGGTAGGCCGTTAGCGCAAGCCGGCCATGCCGATCGAGCGTTAACCGCTGCTGCTGTCGCTTCATTTATTGGTGGCACGATTTCAGTTGTGTTATTCACTTTATTTGCGCCGCCGCTTGCAGCATTTGCCCTTAGGTTTGGTCCTGCGGAAGAGTTCGCGTTAATGCTTTTAGCGTTCGCGACGTTTATCGGCTTGGGCGGTGATGATATTCCAAAAACAGTGTTTTCAATTTTGATCGGTCTGGTCCTGGCTACGGTCGGTCTGGATATTATTTCCGGACAGCCGAGATTGATTTTTGGCGATATAGATGGATTTCTCCACGGTATTAATTTCCTTGTTTTAGCAATTGGAATTTATGGTATCGGAGAGATGCTTTGGACTTTGGAAACTACCCAGGGAAAAGTAACTGTCCACAAAGTGAAAATGTCGGTCTCTCAGATGAAAAGGAATTTGGGTGATGTAAAACAATATATCGGTACTACCTCACTTGGATCTGTACTGGGTTACTTTGTTGGTACCTTGCCTGCAGCGGGTGCAACCCCTGCATCGCTAATGTCTTACGGACTTGCGAAGACTTTTTCAAAAGATCCCGAGAGTTTTGGTAAGGGTAATATTGCTGGCGTCGCAGCACCTGAGGCTGCAAATAATGCGGCATCAACTGGCTCGATGTTGCCGATGATTACCCTCGGTATTCCTGGATCTCCGACTACAGCTATTTTGCTTGGTGGCATGATTATTTGGGGACTGAGACCTGGTCCACTTTTATTTACCGAAAACCCTGAGTTTGTATGGGGGTTGATTGGATCATTGTATATTGCAAATTTGGCGACGGTTATCATAAATATTGCGTTTATACCTCTGTTTGTGAAGGTGTTAACTTGTCCGTTTACGATTCTTGCGCCAATTATTTATATCCTTTGCGTGGTAGGCGGGTATGCGCCGACACAAACTATGCACGATGTTTGGCTTATGCTGCTGTTTGGCATTGTTGGCTATCTACTGAGGAAACTTAATTATCCCGTTGCTCCGGCTGTGTTGGCGATTGTTTTAGGACCATTAGCGGAGCGTTCCCTTAGACAGTCGCTGCTATCTTCTCAAGGCGAGCTTTCTATCTTTGTTACACGCCCGATATCAGCAACCTGTATTGTTATTGCCTTGGCTTTGGTTTTCTATCCGGTATACAAAAAGTTTTCGAATAAACGCGCTGCGGATATGCCGGCGGCGAGCGGCTAACAGAAATTTTATTAATGTTGAATTCGAAACATAAATCTCGGATGCAGTCTTGTATACAATATACAAGCCACTGGAGCTGTTGAAATTCTTTTATGGATGCGAACAAATAAGAATGTCGGAAGACAAACCAACAATCGGCAGTTTGAAACCTCTGGATCTCTATCCTGGATTAAAAGACGCGGTATACCAATCGCTAAGGGATGCGATTTCCGAGATGGATATTTACTCCGGAATTGAACCTCCGAAATTGGATGAGCGGAAGCTTGCGGAGGAGCTTGGTGTCAGTAGAACGCCAGTGCGGGAAGCCTTGAGCCGACTAGAACAGGAGGGCCTGGTTGTGACGTATCCACGTCGTGGTGCTTTTGTAGTACGGAAAACTAAAAAAGAAATTATAGAAATTGTTACGGTATGGGCCGGACTTGAAGGAATGGCTGCGAGACTGGTGACTGAGAATGCCAGTGATCAGGAAATTTCATCGATGAGGGAAATGTTCTCCACTTTTGACGCGAGCAATGAAGCGAGAGCGCATATAGACGAGTATTCAAGCACCAATATTGCTTTTCATCAGAGACTGATTGAGTTGAGCAAATGCAAGCTGTTGATAGATATCGCTGAAAGCTTGTTTGTCCATATGCGCGCGATTCGTCGAAAGACAATTAGCGAGCGAGATCGGGCAACAGAATCGATTATTGACCATATGCGGATCATCCAAACGCTTGAATTGCGGGATGCCACGATGGCAGAACAACTGGTTAGAGAACACGCTATGTATTTAGCGGACCATATTAAGAAGTATGTTGATTACTTGGATTGAAAACACACTGAAAACACAAATTGGACAGAACTAATGACAAATAAATCAGATACCGCGCATGATACTTTGGCGCAGAAAGACAAAAGCGGCAGCGTAATTTCCGGTGGCCACCTGGTTGCCAAAGCGCTAAAGAATGAAGGGGTTGACACCGTCTTTACCCTGTGTGGTGGACATATCATCGATATTTATGACGGCTGCATTGATGAAGGTATACGTATTGTAGATGTGCGCCACGAGCAAACCGCAGCCCATGCCGCGGATGGCTATGCGCGACAAACTGGAAAGCTGGGTTGTGTGGTAACAACTGCGGGGCCAGGATGTACCAATGCAGTGACAGGTGTTGCTACCGCATTTCGTTCAGAAAGTCCTATCTTGCATATCGGTGGTCAAAGTTCGTTGACCCAACATAAGATGGGGTCGCTACAAGACTTGCCTCATGTTGACATGATGACACCGATTACCAAGTTTGCTTCGGGTGTGTTCTCTACAGAGCGTGTTGCCGATATGGTTTCGATGGCTGCACGAGAGTGCTTTAATGGCGCTTATGGCCCGTCATATCTCGAAATTCCAAGAGATGTTCTCGATCGTGAAGTACCGATTGAGTCTGCGACTATTCCTGCGCCGGGATCGTATCGTGCTTCTGTGAAGTCGATTGGTGATCCTGCGGATATTGAAAAACTTGCCGATATATTGGTCAAAGCGGAACGTCCTGCGGTACTTTTTGGACAGCAGGTTTGGGCTTCCCAAGGACACCATGAGGCGATTCAGTTTGTCCGTGATTTGGATATTCCCGCTTATATGAACGGCGCTAGTCGGGGCATGTTGCCAAATGATGATCCGCACCATTTTGATCGCACGCGTCGTGACGCCTTCAATAATGCGGATGTCATTCTTATCGTTGGAACACCGTTCGATTTTAGAATGGGTTATGGCAAGCGAATTTCGAGCAAAGCGACTTTGGTGCAAATTGATCAAAGTTACAACACGGTTGGAAAGAATAGAGATATCGACTTAGGAATTGCAGGTGATCCAGGTGCAATATTGGCTGCTGCAGCCCAGGCCGCCAGCGGTCGTATCGACAATGGTGCCAAGAAAAAGCGACAGGCCTGGATGAAAGAACTTCGAGAGATCGAGGTAACCAAGCTAGAGAAACTTATGCCGATGTTTACTACCGATCAAAATCCGATCCATCCGTATCGGTTGGCCTATGAAATTAATGAGTTTCTCGGAGACGATACAATTTATATCGGCGATGGCGGTGACATCGTAACCATCTCGGCGCAGGCGGTGAGGCCACGCAATCCTGGGCAGTGGATGGATCCTGGTGCACTGGGTTCTCTGGGTGTTGGAACTGGATTTTCCATGGCGGCAAAGCTTGCGCATCCCGATAAAGAAGTGGTTTGCTTATACGGTGATGGCTCTTTTGGTATGACTTCTTTTGATATGGAAACGTCTCAGCGATTTGGTGCGCCGTATCTCGCGATTGTTGGAAACAACAGTCATATGAATCAAATTCGATATGGCCAGATTGCAAAATATGGAGAAGAGCGCGGAAACATTGGAAACAAGCTCGGCGACATTCCTTTCGGTCAGTTTGGTGAAATGATCGGCGGCTATGGAGAAGAGGTAAGAGAAGCCAGCGAAATTCAGCCTGCGCTAAATCGTGCCCGTGAAGCAATTGCGAAAACAGGAAAATGTGCGGTTGTGAATGTTTGGGTAGATCCTGACGAGTATGCTCCGGGAACCAAAGCGCAAACTATGTACAAGTAACGTACAGAAGTTCGTAAAGAACGGACCCGGTAACGAGATTGAGGCCGAGTCCTTCATGCAATGTGATTCCTGATTTGGAATACACACAACAGATTAACTAATTCCCATTTTGGAACGAGATTATGAAAGCGTTAGACGGTATCAAGATACTTGATTTCACCCATGTGCAGTCGGGTCCAACCTGCACGCAATTGCTCGGCTGGTTCGGTGCTGACGTAATTAAGGTGGAACGTCCCGGTGTTGGTGATGCAACGAGAAAGCAGCTCATCGACAAGCCCGGTTCCGATTCACTGTATTTCACCATGTTGAATCATAACAAACGCTCTTTGACGCTCAATACCAAGACTGATGATGGCAAAGAAGTTTTGGAACGGCTGATCAAAGAATGCGATGTCATGGTGGAAAACTTTGCACCGGGAGCACTTGATCGAATGGGATTTACCTGGGAGCGAATTCAGGAGCTGAACCCGAAGATGATTATGGCTTCGGTAAAGGGTTTTGGACCTGGTCCTTATGAAGACTGCAAGGTGTATGAAAACGTTGCGCAATGTGCGGGTGGTGCGGCATCGACAACAGGCTTTCGTGATGGGCCGCCGCTGGTAACGGGCGCGCAAATTGGCGATTCCGGGACAGGGTTACACCTGTGCCTTGGAATCGTGACCGCTTTATTTCAAAGAGAACGGTCGGGGCGCGGACAAAAGGTATTAGCGCCAATGCAGGACAGTGTACTGAACTTATGTCGGGTCAAACTTCGCGATCAGCAGAGACTGGATGCCGGACCGTTAAAAGAATATTCGCAATTTGGTGAAGGCGTTGCTTTTGGTGAAGCAACTCCGCGGGCAGGAAACGATTCCGGCGGAGGTCAACCGGGTCGAATTTTGAAATGCCTTGGTTGGGAAAATGATCCAGATGCCTATACCTACTTCATCACCCAAGCCGCGGTGTGGAAAAATATTTGTGATGTGATTGGCAAGCCCGAGTGGAAGGACGATCCCGACTATGCGACTCCAGATGTTAGATTAAATAAGCTCAATGAAATATTTGACACCATTGAAGCCTGGACAATGACGAAAGACAAGTTTGACGTGATGGATATTTGTAACCCGTTGAATATTCCAGTGGGCCCGATTTTGTCGATGAAAGAGTTGGCTGAAGAACCCGCCTTGCGTGACACCGGCACTATTGTTGAAGTGGATCATCCTGAACGCGGTAAGTATTTAACAGTGGGTTGCCCGGTTAAGCTTTCTGATTCTGAAGTGGACGTTACGCGATCGCCATTATTAGGAGAGCATTCTGAAGAAGTTTTAGCAATGCTTGGTTATTCAGAAACCGATATTAGCGCAATGCGTGAATCAGGCGCTATTTAGGAGAATATAAAATGAGAATTGTCGTACACGGCCAGCAGGCTTTCGGTGAAGCAGTGTTGCAAAAGCTGCTGGATAACAAAGAAGATATTGTTGCGGTTTGTACTGCGCCGGATAAAGAAGGAAGCCCAATAGACCCGTTGAAGCAGCTTGCATTGGATAATAATCTTCCAGTGCATCAACCCGCTTCATGGAAAACACCTGAAGCGGCAGAATTGATGCATTCTTTTGAGGCCGATGTATGCATGATGGCTTATGTCCTGTTGTTCGTGCCATCAGAAGTATTAAACATCCCAAAACATGGGTCATTCCAGTATCATCCGTCCTTGCTGCCGATGCACAGGGGGCCATCGTCTATAAACTGGCCGATCGCCACAGGGGCTGTCAAAACAGGACTCACTATTTTTTGGCCAGATGATGGTCTTGATGAAGGTCCTATTCTGTTGCAAAAGACTTGCGACATCGGTCCGGATGAGACCCTAGGTGATGTTTACTTTAATAAGCTATTCCCAATGGGCGTAGACGCCATGATCGAGTCTCTTGATCTGGTGAAGCAGGGGACTGCGCCAAAAGTGGTCCAAGATCTGTCACAGGGCTCATATGAGTCGTGGTTTGGTAAAAACGAGGCGAAGTTAGATTGGTCACAACCGGCGCACCAGGTTTATAACGTTATCCGAGCTGCAAATCCTCAACCTTCGGCCTGGACCACCCATGACGGCAATATTTTAAAGCTGTTCGATAGCCGTGTTGGCAATGGCAAGGGTGAGCCTGGAGAGGTGGTGAAAGCTAGCGGCAATGAGATTGAAATTGCGGCAGCAGAGGGTTCTATCATTGTAAGCAGAGTGAGGGCAGATGCCGGAAAAGTCTCTGCTGAAGACTATATAGCCGAAACTGGATTAAAAGCAGGTGCGCGACTGGGCACCTGATAGAGAGTTCGACACAGTTACTTTGAAGATTCAAGGCAACTGCGAGAAAACGAAATGATGTTGAGGGCGTAAGATAAGTTGATGCCCTCTACATGATACTTAACTGCTGGAACTAAAAAGAGAAATACCAATGAGTGATATTGAGATCGCACGAAAGGCGACGATTAAACCTATCGGTGAAATTGCCAAGCGATTGGATATTCCAAACGAAGCGTTAGCACCATTTGGACATACCAAAGCAAAAGTAAACCTTGAGTATATTGATACCTTAAAGGATAAGCCTGATGGCAAGCTGATTCTGGTCACAGCGATTACACCAACGCCCGCTGGCGAAGGTAAAACCACGACTTCAGTTGGATTAACCGATGGCCTAAATAAAATTGGCAAAGATGCGATGGTTTGCCTACGTGAACCTTCTCTAGGACCGTGTTTCGGAATGAAAGGTGGTGCCGCCGGTGGTGGTCATGCTCAGGTAATTCCTATGGAGGATATCAACCTTCACTTTACCGGAGACTTTCACGCAATCACATCTGCGCATAGTTTATTGTCTGCGCTAATCGACAATCATATATATTGGGGTAATGAGGCAGGAATTGATACTCGTCGTGTTGCCTGGAGAAGGGTGGTCGACATGAATGACCGCTCACTTCGTCAAATCACCAGCTCCCTTGGTGGTGTATCAAATGGTTTCGCTAGAGAAGATGGTTTCGATATCACAGTAGCTTCGGAAGTAATGGCTATTTTTTGTCTGTCTAAGGATCTCGAAGATCTGCAGCAGCGGCTGAGTAAAATTGTGATCGGATATACCCGTGATAGAAAACCAATTACTGCTGATGCGGTTTCTGCGCCGGGACCAATGACCGTGTTGTTAAAAGATGCACTTGCTCCGAATCTGGTGCAAACATTGGAACACAATCCTGCGTTTATTCATGGTGGACCGTTTGCCAATATAGCCCACGGCTGTAACTCTGTGATCGCAACGAAAACTGCGTTGAAGATGGCGGATTATGTGGTGACTGAAGCCGGTTTCGGCGCTGATTTGGGTGCGGAAAAATTTCTTGATATCAAGTGTCGGAGCGCTGGTTTAGCGCCTGATGCTGTTGTGATCGTTGCCACGGTGCGTGCCTTGAAAATGCATGGCGGTGTGGGCAAAGACGATTTAGGAAACGAAAACGTTCAAGCGGTGAAAGACGGTTGCGTAAATCTACAAAGACATGTTGAAAATGTAAAGTCATTTGGGGTGCCTGTGGTCGTTGCAATCAACCGCTTTAGCGCTGACACCGACGCTGAAATGGCCGCGGTTAGAGAAGTTGCTGACGGCCTTGGCGTTAAGGCAATTGACGCAACCCATTGGGCAGATGGTGGTAATGGCACAACCGAGCTTGCCGAGCATGTTGCTGGTTTGGCTGACAGTGGCGAAGGTGACTTTTCGCATCTCTATCCATCGGAAATGCCGCTTTGGGAAAAGATTGAAACCATTGCAACCAAGATATATCGCGCAGACGGTATTGCGGCGGATCAGAAAACAAAAAATCAGATCAAAGATTTGCAGGATGGTGGCTTTGGTAATCTGCCTGTTTGTATTGCCAAGACGCAATATAGTTTTTCTGATGACCCAAGCAAAAAAGGTGCACCTACGGGACATACTTTACCGGTTCGAGAAGTCAGATTGTCAGCGGGAGCGGGTTTTATTGTTGCCGTGTGCGGCGACATTATGACAATGCCTGGTTTACCTCGGGTGCCTGCAGCAAACAGTATTCGTATGAACGATGCTGGACAAGTTGAAGGGTTGTTCTAAACCCCAAAACATATTAGCCTGAGCCCTCATTTATGATGAGCGGTAAAGATGTCGATTCATGCTATTTTGGTCCCCACCGATGGTGGGGACTCACTTCCTAATTTACTCGAAGCGGCGCTGGTCGTAGCGCGACGTTTCGAAGCACATATCTCGGTTCTGCTGGTTTCTGAGCGGAAAATCAAAAAATCCGCGACCAAAGAGATTTCTAAAGAGCTGCGCAAGAACCTGATCGATGAGGAAATGAGTATTCTCACCGGAGTGGCTTCCGAAACAGAGCAGCTAGTGGAAGCGTTTTCCAAACGTCGACGAATTGAATTGACAGACCGTCCGATGAAGCAATCTGGCGTAAGTATTTCCTTTCACCATGAAAGGGGAAAGGCGACAGAAATTATGGTTCACTGGTCTAGGATGTTTGACACTACGGCGGTCATGCGACCAACCTTTAAAAGCGGTTTAGGTTGGCGCAAGGCAAGCAAGCGCTATCATGAATCTATCATGATGCAATCCGGTAGGCCGGTACTCTTGGTTCCTCCGAAATGGGACGTGCATAAAGCGCAACATGCTGTAGTTGCATGGAATCACAGTTTGGAAGCATCTCGAGCTGTTGCGATGACTTATCCTTGGCTGGTCCAAATGAAAAAAGTGACTTTAGTCGTTCCCAAAGCTTCTTTGGCCGATGGAGAAAAACTGGTTGAGAATCTGGCATGGAATGGTGCCAACGCAGAATTAATGCCACTCAACAGACGAACTTCTTCTGTTGGAAGAAGGTTGCTAAAGATCTGTGACAACATTGGTGCTGACTTTCTTGTTATGGGGGGATATAGCCATTCAAGAGTAAAAGAACGGGTTTTTGGCGGCACCACGGAATACGTGCTGCAAAACAGTCAGATTATCACTGTCATGGTGCATTGATGCGCCAATACTGTGCCGCTGGATATAGTATTCAACTAATTAATGGTTGGTATAGTTTTTTCAGTTGGTGCGGAGGTTGTTTCGATTTCGCGCAGGATTAAAATATCGCTATTTTATTAGGATTTCTGAATGAAGATCTGTGTTGTCGGCGCCGGCGCAATCGGTGGCTTTATGGGGGCGCGTTTAGCCCAGTATGATCATGAAGTATCATTAATCGCAAGAGGACCGCATCTTGCCGCGATTAAAGCAAATGGTCTCAGGCTAGTGCAGGATGGCGAGGAGATTGTCGCTAAAAATGTTGTTGCCACCGATGATATTGCCGAGCTGGGTGTTCAGGACGTCGTATTGATGGCGTTGAAGTCTCACCAAATACACGCTGTCTTGGACAAATTACCCAATATAATTGGCCCTGAGACCGTAATGGTAACTTTGCAAAATGGAATTCCCTGGTGGTATTTCCAAAAGCTGTCGGGCGACTACGAGAATAGAATTGTAGAGACATCGGATCCTGGTGGTGTACTTGCAAAAACGATCAATCCTGATTGTTTGATTGGCTGTATCGCCTATCCGGCGGCAACGATTTCTGAGCCCGGTGTTATCCAGCATATTGAGGGCGTACGGTTTCCCATTGGAGAGTTAGATGGTAGTCAGTCCGCTAGAGCCCAAAAAATTGCAGAAGCGTTTGTAGAAGCTGGATTCAAGTCTCCGGTATTGGATGACATTCGTTCCGAGATCTGGCTCAAATTATGGGGCAATCTAACCTTTAACCCGATTAGTGCAATGACTCACGCAACACTGGAGGCAATCTGTCAATTTCCACTAACTCGCGAAACCGCAGCGACCATGATGAGCGAAGCACAACAGGTCGCTGAACAGCTGGGTGCCAGCTTTCGGGTGTCATTGGAACGGCGGATTGAGGGTGCCGAAAAAGTCGGGAAACATAAGACTTCAATGTTGCAAGACGTTGAAGCGGGTAAACCGCTGGAAATTGATGGAATGCTTGGCGTTGTGATTGAGCTTGCTGATATGACTGCGATCCCTGTTCCAACTCTGAAGGCGGTATATGCCTGTGTATCTCTGTTAAACCATACAATGGCTGAGCAAGGTATACGCATAGAAGGCACTACTGTTTAGTTTGCTGTTTGTTGAAGACTCGTTATGCCAAATAATGAAGTCAAAATAGCAGAGGAAGCCGGCAGCGCCGCTAAGTTGGTCCATGACCAGTTTATGCGGTTCTATCAAGAGTTTCGGCAGATACCGGATCAAGCCAAGCTCGCATTTGAAAGTCGAGATCATCAAGAATCTCTTAACCTGAGCAGCCGGCGCCTGCGTTTATATAGTATTAGCATTCGCGCAGTAGGTGAGCAAATCAAAAAGCAGCTCACTTGTCTCAGTGATTCCGAGGCCCATTGGCAGCTGGTCGAATCGCAATATCGAGATAGTGTTGCGAATGAGTACTTTGCTGACCTCTCTATGGCGTATTTACACTCGATTCGACGAAAAATCTATCAAGGAGAGTGGCGAGCCGAGGATTACACGTTATATAGAAGTAAGTACCAAACCGATAGCGATTTCCAGGATGATGTTGACCGTTATCCGGTTACGAGAACAGAGTTATCAAGTGCGACAGAAAAAATTCTTGAAGCAGCAGGATTCAATATTCCTTATGAAAACTTGCATAGAGATATTGGGAAACTTGCGGAACGCGCGCAGAGGAATCTCGGCGGCAGAGCCGACGTGGAAAGCGATTTTGAAATTGAGATGTTTCGTGCAATTTTTTTTCGCAATCGCGGTGCGTATTTAGTTGGTCGTGCAGTATTTCGTTCCGGGAGAATTCAACCCCTGATTATTGCACTGTTAAATGGTGAAGATGGAATCTACGTAGACGCTTTAATTACCAGCAGAACCTACGCTCACAATATGTTCAGCTCGACCTTGGCGAACTTCCATGTGACGAATGAACATTACCATGAGCTTTGTCGCTTCTTGCGCAGCATTATGCCTTCCAGGCCGTTGGGGTTACATTATTCTACTGTGGGGTATAACCATCTAGGGAAGGTTGCCGTGATGAACGAAATGGAAGAAGAGTGGGAGAAGTTTGGTGACACGATGTCGGTTGCTCCCGGCACTCCCGGAACCGTTGCCATAGGATTCTGCATGCCTGACTCAGCTTATGTTTTAAAAGTAGTCAGAGATAAACCTACCGAAGGATATAAATGGGGAGAGTTTAGTGGCGTAGAGTCTGTCTTAAGAAAGTATAACCAGGTGCATGAAATCAATCGTACGGACAGTATGTTGGATAGCATTGTCTACTACAATTTTCGATTACGCCTTGACTGGTTTACAGATGATTTGAAAGAGCAGTTGTTGGATCAGGCTGGTGGTAGCGTTCGGGTCGACAATCAAGATCTTGTATTCAAATACTTGATCGTGCAAAGAAAGCTAACACCACTACCAATTTATCTCGAGACGGCGAGTGAAAAACAACAGCAAACAGTAATGGTGAATCTTGGATACTGCATTCGCAATAATGCGGCAGGAAATATTTTTAACCGAGATCTTGATGCGCGGAACTATGGCGTGTCGTCCATGAGTAAAGTGTATCTATTTGACTATGATGCAATCGAACCATTGACCGAGATAAAAGTCAGAACCAACCTTGATCGTATTGATGGTGAAGAAGATATACCTGACTGGTATTTCGAAGATGGCGTCATTTTTCTTCCAGAAGAGCTGACTACTGGACTCTGTTTGCCGTTTCGTGAGTTACGAAGATTGTTTTCGGACGAACACAAGCAGTTACATACCGTGGATTATTGGGAATCTATCCAGAAAGACTTGAATAATAATATTGTGCCATCGGTGAGTGTTTATCCCGATAGCGAAAGGCTGTGAGAGGCTGAAATAAAATACTGCTTATGCGTTTTTTCAGTTTACAGAGATGCCGTCACGACCGGCCACTCAAAAAATACTTTTTGCGTCAAAAAATAAACAACTAAAACCTGAGCAAGCATTAACGTGGTTCCAGAAAAACGTATGATTTGCATCGTGCTCTCATTCATCTCGCTATTATTCTTTGCCAGCAAACGATAACAGAATACTTGATGTATCTTCGCTAGTAGCCAGCCAAATAAATTTGAAATAACTAGGCCTAAGGCGATAAAAGTAATTCCCCTAGACGAGAGGATTAACGAGAGTTGTTGTTCGCTCCAAAAAAGGAATGCCGAGCAGCCAATAAATATCATGCCTGAAAAGTTAATGCGCAACCCCTTGGGAATAGGGAGCCTTGCTTTAAGTGGATTCATTTAGCTGTCGATGAAAACATTCTCTAAAGTACCAACGCCATCTATCTCTATGCGCACAGTCCAACCGTCTTTCATTGCGCCAGCGCCCACAGAAGTGCCGCAAGCAATCACGTCGCCAGGATAGAGCGTCATATCATGAGAAATCTTACTGACGATTTCATAGGGTTTGAAAAACATATCGCTGACAGGATAATTTTGTCTTTCTTGTTCCTGATCATTTCCACACATATAGGTGCGTATAGATAGTGCATCTGGCTCGATATCGGTTGTAATGCCCGGTCCAAATACCCCAAATCCATCAAACCCCTTTGCTCTGGTCCAATGGGCAAAGTCATCTTCGTTGAACAAGTACTCGAGTGCGGTGACATCGTTGATGCAGGTGTATCCGAAAATAGAGTCGGCCACGTTGTCTAAACTCATGTTTTTACATTCCTTGCCAATGACAATACCAAGCTCTCCCTCGAAAAGAATTTTGCCTTCGCAAATTTCGGGTTTATAGATGTTGCTGTTTGCAGGTGCGTAGCTATTTGGCGTTTTCACGAAATACCAAGGGTGTTCCGGTTTTGGCAAACCTGATTTTTCAGCAGTCGCAGTAAAGTTATTCCAGAGTGCAAGGAACTTAGAAGGCGAACACGGGGTAAGTAGCGTCACGTCCGCGTAGTTAACAGATTCATTGGTAGCTTGATTTTCACCGAAGATATCACCTTCATAAATCTCGATAACATCTTGATTTAGAATACCTATTTTTGTTTTTCTGTTGTGCTCAAATCGAATCCAGGTGCGCATTTTCTATTGCCTTTGTAGTTCAAATAATAGGGAAGAGGCTACCAGCTGCTCTCGCTGGTTAACAGCCATATTATCAATTTTGGTATACAATATACAAAATTCTAAACACAGGCCTTCCTGGTTCTTCGTAATCAAATTTATAAAAACTGTAATCACGATAAAACCGACTCTATAGCAACTCTTGCTGTGATATCTTCCATCCGCAGCAAGGCGTTTTGACCCAACAAATAATTGAGTTTGAGCCGTCTTTTGAGCGTAATAAATAGTTAAAAATTGGAAATCTATGAATATTCATGAATATCAAGCCAAGCAGCTATTAGGCGAGTTTGGTGTAGCAGTTCCTCGGGGCAAGGTAGCCTTTAGCGTCGATGATGCAGTTTCTGCCGCAGAGGAGCTAGGTGGCTCAATTTGGGTTGTCAAAGCACAAATACACGCCGGTGGTCGGGGCAAGGGCGGTGGCGTAAAAGTGGTGGACTCAATGGATAAATTGAAATCTACCGCTGAGGAGATCTTAGGTATGCAGCTAGTGACCCACCAGACGGGTCCAGCTGGGCAGGAAGTTAAGCGTATCTATATTGAAGAGGGGTGCGATATCGCGAGAGAGCTATATCTTGGTTTATTGATTGATCGAGCGACCAGTCGTGTAACGATTATTGCTTCTACAGAAGGCGGTATGGATATCGAGGAAGTTGCGGCGAATACCCCTGAGAAAATCATTACCGTAGTGATTGATCCGGCAATAGGTCTTCAGTCTTTCCATGCAAGGCGACTTGCCTTCGGTCTGGGTCTTGAGGGCGCACAGGTGAAGTCAGCAGTAAAGTTTTTAACGGCGATGTATAGGTCATTTATGGATCTAGATGCCAGTATGGTAGAGATCAATCCGTTGGTTGTGAAAGGTGACGGTGACCTGATTGCACTGGATGCAAAAATGAACTTCGATAGCAATGCGCTTTACCGTCATCCGAATGTCGAAGAATTACGAGATGAGGACGAAGAAGATCCAGCGGAATTAGAAGCGGCGAGTCATGAGCTGAATTATATAAAGCTGGATGGTTCAATTGGTTGCATGGTCAACGGTGCTGGCCTTGCGATGGCAACTATGGACATTATTCAGCTTTATGGAAGTTCTCCGGCAAACTTCCTAGACGTCGGTGGTGGAGCAACCACAGAACGAGTGACTGCGGCATTCAAAATTATTCTTTCTGATGACAATGTTAAAGGTATTTTGGTAAACATATTTGGCGGTATTATGAAATGTGATGTCATCGCTGAGGGCATTGTCGCAGCGGCAAAACAGGTTGAGCTGGATGTGCCGTTGGTTGTGCGTTTAGAAGGAACCAATGTCGATCTTGGTAAGAAGATTCTGGCGGATTCGGGGCTTCCGATTCTGTCCGCAGATAATCTGGCAGATGCTGCCGAAAAGGCAGTAAAAGCTGTCAAGGAGGCTGCGTAATGGCTGTTTTAATCGATAAAAATACCAAGGTAATCTGCCAGGGTTTCACTGGTTCAACCGCGACTTTTCACAGCGAACAAGCGATTGAATACGGTACCAAGATGGTGGGTGGGGTTGTTCCCGGAAAGGGGGGCATGACCCATCTTGGTCTTCCAGTTTTTGACACAGTGGTAGGGGCTAAAGAAAAAACAGAAGCAAATGCTTCGGTCATTTATGTGCCGCCGCCATTCGCGACAGACGCGATCATGGAAGCCATCGATGCAGAAATTGAGCTGATCGTTTGCATTACAGAAGGCGTTCCGGTTCTGGATATGGTGAAGGTAAAACGGATGCTTGAAGGTAGCAACAGTCGTCTGGTTGGACCCAACTGTCCCGGTGTGATTACGCCAGACGCCTGCAAGATTGGAATTATGCCTGGGCATATCCACAAGAAAGGTAACGTAGGGATCGTTTCTCGGTCCGGCACCCTTACATACGAAGCAGTAGCGCAAACTACCGCGGCCGGAATGGGTCAAAGTACTTGTATTGGCATTGGTGGTGACCCGGTCAATGGCACCAACTTTATTGACTGTCTTGAGATGTTTTTGGGAGACGATGAAACCGAGTCCATCATTATGATTGGTGAAATCGGCGGCACTGCAGAAGAAGAAGCTGCGGAATTCATCAAACAAAACAAAGTAAAGAAACCGATGTGTGGTTTTATTGCCGGTGTGACCGCGCCTCCGGGGCGGCGTATGGGGCACGCTGGTGCAATTATTGCAGGCGGCAAGGGAAGCGCAGGCGATAAAATCGAGGCGATGCAGTCTGCCGGCATTCAGGTTGCGGATTCACCTGCTTCTTTAGGAACTACACTAAAGAAGGCATTGTCGTAAGTTTGAAAAGTTAAATGGCGAAGGCAATCTCGGGTGTCTAACAGGGATTGCCTTTGTCCGTTAATGATGACGCTTTTTCATGTACTTTGAGTTCCGTCGGTAGAACGACAATTCAAGACGTATAGAAAAGCGAACAAGGTCGATTCGTGGGTTAAAACGTGTCGTCTAATACCCCCCGCTTGTTTGTTAGCGGGGAAATAACTAATCGTTACAGGATATCTCTCAATGGGCATCGTTTCCAATATCGCACAAAAGCGTGGTCACCCCGGTAGTGGGCGGAAAAAAACACGGGGGCAGCCAAAAGGACGTCAAGTTAACCCTCAGGCGCTCGAGCAAATGTCAGCATTGATCGGCACGCCAACCAGACGCGATCTGTTGATCGAATATCTACATCAAATTCAGGATAAATTCGGACATCTTTCGTCAGATAATCTGACTGCTCTGGCAACCCACATGAAGCTGGCGTTGACCGAAGTTTACGAAGTGGCAACTTTTTACGCCCACTTCGATGTCGTGCGAGATGAAGAGGTTCCTCCTCCAGCGGTAACAATTCGCGTTTGTGACAGCATTTCCTGTCAGCTGGCGGGTGCGGAACAATTGATCACTGAGCTTGAAGCTGATGCAGGTAAGGATATCCGGGTTGTGCGCGCTCCCTGCATGGGGCGGTGTGATTTGGCACCAGTGGCTGAAGTGGGCCATAACCATGTTGAGCAGGTTACTGCTGAGAAAGCGCTTGCTGTGGCTAAGGCCGGTGATCTACATCCAACTATTCCCGATTACAAAAACTTGGAAGCTTACGTGGCCGATGGCGGCTATGGCCTGCTTAAAGAATGTCTGGCTGGAAAAAGAACCCCCGAAGAAATTATCGAAGTACTGAATAATTCGTCACTTCAAGGTCTCGGAGGAGCGGGTTTTCCAACCGGTCGGAAATGGAGCATTGTGCGTGGATTTGATGGTCCTAGACTGATGGCGGTGAACGGCGATGAAGGTGAGCCCGGCACGTTTAAAGATCGGTTTTATATGGAGTCTGATCCACATCGATTTATTGAAGGAATGTTGATTGCAGCTTGGGTAGTTGGTATTGAAACTAGCTATGTATATATGCGTGACGAGTATCCAGCGGTTATTAAAATTCTCAAAACTGAGATTGATAAGGTGCAGGCTGCGGGCTTGGCCGACCATCTGAACATTGAGATTCGACGTGGTGCCGGCGCCTATATCTGCGGTGAAGAATCTTCCATGATTGAGTCCATTGAAGGTAAGCGTGGTTTGCCGCGTAATAGACCGCCGTATGTAGCTGAAGTCGGTATATTTGGTAAGCCGACGTTGGTGAATAACCTGGAGACTTTGTTTTGGGTGCGAGATATCGTTGAAAAAGGCGCCGACTGGTTTGCAAATTCTGGTTCCAACGGCCGCAAAGGTCTGCGCTCTTATTCGGTTTCAGGCAGAGTCAATAAGCCGGGTATGATCCTCGCTCCAGCGGGAACCACGGTCAATGAACTAATAGAGAAGTACTGCGGCGGCATGGTTGGTGGTCATAGCTTTAAAGGCTATCTCCCGGGTGGTGCTTCCGGTGGAATTCTGCCGGCTCGGTTGGGTGACGTTCCGCTGGACTTTGGCACTTTGCAGGAGCACGGCTGTTTTATCGGTTCTGCAGCAGTGGTTATATTCAGCGATCAGGACAATATGAAAGACGTTGCGCTGAATCTAATGCGATTCTTCGAGGATGAAAGCTGCGGTCAATGTACGCCATGTCGCGTCGGAACGGAAAAAGCGGTGAAACTGATGGTGAAACCGGATTGGGATACCGGCTTGTTGACGGAACTCAGTCAGGTAATGACAGACGCATCGATTTGCGGTCTGGGGCAGGCGGCAGGGAATCCGATAAATTGTGTTCTGAAGTATTTTCCGGAGGATCTGTAAATGAGCGACATGATTAAATTTACGCTTAATGGTAGCGAAGTCGAGGCAGCTCCAGGTCAAACCATTTGGCAGGTTGCCAAAGAGCATGAGGTGGAAATTCCCCATCTTTGTTACGCGCCAAAACCAGATTATCGTCCCGACGGTAACTGCAGAGCATGTATGGTGGAAATCGAAGGAGAGCGAGTTTTAGCCGCATCCTGTTTGCGCACTCCAACCGAAGGCATGAAAGTCACTACCGATAATCATCGGGCAAAGACAGCGCAAAAGATGGTGATGGAGCTGCTAGTAGCAGATCAGCCGAAACGCGAAGTCGCTCATGAAAAGACATCGACACTTTGGCATTGGTCCGATCATCTTGAGGTAGACAGTAGCCGCTTTGAACCGCGGGTTGCTCACGCCAGCGATACCAGCCATCCTGCGATGCATGTTGCGCTGGATGCATGTATCCAATGTAACCTTTGTGTCCGTGCCTGCCGTGAGGTTCAGGTAAACGATGTGATTGGTATGGCCCATCGAGGTGCCGAAGCAAAAATCGTATTCGATTTTGATGATGCCATGGGAGCAAGTACGTGTGTCGCCTGTGGTGAATGCGTCCAGGCTTGTCCAACCGGCGCTTTGATGGAAGCAACGCGGGTTGATGAGAAGGGCGTGGACCGTGGTTTGGAAACAGAAAAAACCAATAGCGTTTGCCCATATTGCGGCGTTGGATGCCAGCTGACTTATGAAACCAAAGATAATTTGATCGTATCGGTGCAAGGAAGGGAAGGGCCAGCGAATAAAAACCGGCTTTGCGTTAAAGGCCGATTTGGATTTGACTATGTTAAGCATCCGCATCGTTTGACCAAGCCGTTAATTCGTCTTGAAAATGTTGATAAGAAGGGTGATATAGACCTTGATCCCTCCAATCCGTTTACCCACTTTCGTGAAGCAACTTGGGAAGAGGCTTTGGATTTTGCTGGTGGAGGACTCAAGGAAATTCGTGATACCAAAGGCAGTTCAGCGTTGGCTGGATTTGGTTCAGCCAAGTGCTCTAACGAAGAAGCCTATATGTTCCAGAAACTGGTTCGGACCGGCTTTGGCACCAACAACGTCGATCACTGTACGCGACTTTGTCATGCGTCATCGGTAGCTGCTCTATTGGAAGGCGTCGGATCTGGTGCGGTATCTGCGCCATTTAACGCGGTGAAAGACGCTGATTGCGTTATTGTAATTGGTGCTAACCCAGTCGAAAACCATCCTGTCGCCGCAACATTTTTTAAGCAGGCGGCTAAAGACGGAACCTTGATTGTGATGGATCCGCGGGGTACTGCCCTGAAACGGCACGCAACCCATATGTTGCAATTTAAGCCTGGTGCTGATGTATCAATGCTCAATGCGATCTTAAATGTGATTGTTACCGAGAACCTGGTTGATCAAGATTATGTTGCCAAGCATACAGAAGGCTATGAGAACCTGAAGTCGCATATCGCAGAATTTACACCGGAAGCAATGGCGCCAATTTGTGGGATTGATGCAGATACACTGCGCACCGTCGCCCGCACCTTTGCGACATCCAAAGCCTCGATTATTTTTTGGGGAATGGGTGTTTCTCAGCATATTCACGGTACCGACAATGCAAGATGTTTAATCGCTCTTTCATTGATTACCGGACAGGTAGGCAGACCGGGAACCGGCTTGCATCCTCTTCGAGGGCAAAACAATGTGCAGGGTGCATCGGACGCCGGTTTGATTCCAATGATGCTGCCAGACTATCGTTTAGTGGATGTTGATAATCTACGATCTAATTTTGAAGATGCATGGGGCACCAAGCTGGACCCAAATCGCGGTTTAACGGTGGTTGAGATCATGCATGCAATTCATGATGATGAAATCAGCGGTATGTATATCATGGGAGAAAATCCCGCGATGTCTGATCCGGATGTGCAGCACGCACGAGACGCTCTGGCTAAGCTGGAACATTTGGTGGTTCAGGATTTGTTTCTAACCGAAACTGCTTTTTATGCTGACGTAATTTTGCCGGCATCTGCATGGCCTGAGAAAGATGGCACGGTGACCAATACCAATCGTCAGGTGCAGATGGGGAGAGCCGCTTTGGATTTACCCGGTGATGCAAGACAGGACTGGTGGATCACTCAGGAGCTCGCTCGAAGGTTGGATCTTGATTGGCATTACAATCATCCTTCCGATGTGTTTGCCGAGATGAGCACTGTAATGCCCTCGCTGAATAATATTACCTGGGAGCGTTTGCAGCAAGAGAGCGCCGTTACCTATCCCTGTGACGCCATTGATCAGCCGGGTAATGATATTGTCTTTACTGATGGGTTTCCGACCGCTAGTAAAAAGGCCAAACTGGTTCCTGCGAAACTGATATCCCCTGATGAAGTACCAGACGATGAATATCCCTTGATACTCACGACAGGGCGTCAGCTAGAGCACTGGCACACTGGATCAATGACGCGTCGAAGCGATGTGCTGGATCAAATAGAGCCTGAGGCTGTTGCTGCGATATCTCCTGTAGCACTGCACAAATTGAATATTGCCGCCGGAGACAAAGTGAGAATATCAACGCGCAGAGGGGTGATTGAGTTAAAAGCCCGCGCCGATGGTGCGGTCCCTGAAGGCGTGGTGTTCATTCCGTTTTGCTATGCAGAAGCTGCAGCAAATACACTGACTAACTCGGCGTTGGATCCGGTTGGGAAAATACCGGAATTCAAGTTTTGTGCGGCGAAACTCGAAGCGGTTTAACGTTCGTTTGAAAATGGGAAAGAGCGCGACAATGTTCGCGCTTTTTTTTGGTCTAAAGACCGTATTCTGCTTTGTTTGCAAGTTTTAGGGTGATATCTCGGTTGTTTTGATTACCAACTTCCCGTGCAATGTGCGATGAACGGGGCAACGATCAGCAATCGTTAATAGTTTCTGACGTTGTTGTTCATCCATATCACCGCGTAAGGTGATTTCTCTTTCAATTATATCTACTTGAGAATGGGTTTCATCGCATTCGGAACAGTCGTCACCATGTTGTCGGTAGTGCTTCAGTTTCACGCTTGCCTGTTTTAATGGAATTTTCTTTCTTTCAGCATACATTCGTAACGTCATCGTAGTGCAACTGCCTAATGCGGCTAACAGTTGCTCATAGGGATCGGGGCCGAGATCGTTACCGCCAACAGAAAGCGGTTCATCAGCGAGCCAAAAATGGTGATCGGTGACAACGTTTTGCGTGAAGTTTTTGTTTTTCTCTGTAACCAGCACCTCGCCACTATTTACCCTTTCGCTTAATGGAGTGGTTTGATCGAGATTGGTCATAAGTCTGCTTGACCATGCGGAGATCACCTCTCCAACATATTGCGCATCATTTTTATTGGATAACAGATGATCTGCTTGATCGAGACTGACGAAGCTCTTCGGGTGTTTCGCCGCACGATAGATTTTTTCAGCCTGATCGATAGAAACTACGGTGTCGACAGGGGAGTGCATTACCAATAGTGCTTTATTCAAAAGCGGGATGTGATCGATAGACTGAGATTGAATATCGTCGAGGAACTGTTTTTTTATGGTGAACGGTCGCCCGGCCAGGTTGACCTTGGCTTCGCCACTTTTCTTGATCGTATCAATCTCGCAAAAAAACTGCTTGGCGACATGATCCGCTTCAGCCGGCGATCCTAGTGTAACGACACCTTTGACCGATGAAATTTTTTCCGCAGCTTTCAATACAGCAGTGCCACCAAGACTATGGCCAATCAGAAGGCTAGGTGGTAACCAGTCGCTCTCCAAGTACGCGGCTGCAGAAACAAGATCTTCCACATTGGAAGAAAAGTTAGTGTTTTCAAAGTCACCATCGCTGCTACCAAGTCCTGTGAAATCAAAACGCATAACGGCAAAACCCTTTTGTACCAGAGCACGCGATATGCGAGAGGCGGAGGCAATATCTTTGCCGCAGGTGAAGCAGTGTGCAAAAAGTGCAAAGGCGGTTGGTTTTCCCAGTGGCAATTCGAGTAATCCCGCTAAGCGCGTACTGTGATGGCCTTGGAATTCGACTTTTTGTTTATTCATGGTCTGTTTTGAGAGCGATACATTAAAATCAGGTTTATATGAGAGTAATTCTAGTTATCAGGTCTTTAATAATGGTTTTAAGTATTTGGCAGTATGCGAATTTTTCACTTTAGCAACTGCTTCGGGAGTGCCTGAAGCAACGACTTCACCACCGCCGTCACCGCCTTCCGGACCAATATCAATGATCCAGTCCGCGGTTTTTATAACGTCCAGATTGTGTTCAATAACAATAATCGTGTTGCCATGGTCTCTTAACCGATGGAGAACCTTAAGCAGCTGACGAATATCATGGAAATGTAGGCCGGTAGTGGGTTCGTCAAGAACATACAGGGTGCGACCAGTATCTCGCTTTGATAGTTCCCTGGCGAGCTTGATTCGCTGCGCTTCACCTCCGCTTAATGTGATCGCACTTTGCCCAAGGGTGATATAACCGAGGCCCACGTCTATTAAAGTATCGAGCTTTTTCTTTAGCACAGGAATCGCATCAAAAAATTGCACGGCTTCCTCGATTGTCATTCTTAACACATCGCTTATATTCTTCCCTTTAAACCGAACTTCCAGGGTTTCTCTGTTATAACGCTCTCCTTTACAAACATCACAAGCGACGTATACATCCGGTAGAAAATGCATCTCCACCCGTATCATGCCATCTCCCTGACAGGCTTCACAACGACCGCCCTTGACATTAAAAGAAAACCGACCGGGTTTGTATCCTCTGGCTCTCGCTTCCTGGGTATTGGTAAACAGTTCCCGTAAATGCGTGAACAAGCCAGTATAGGTGGCTGGATTCGAGCGAGGGGTTCGGCCAATGGGGCTCTGATCAATCATAATGACTTTATCAAAGTGATCCAGGCCTTCGATATTCTCATAAGGCATCGGCTGCGCGCGCACAAGATTCAGTGCACGGGATACAGCAGGATATAGTGTTCCATTCACCAGGGTCGACTTGCCCGAGCCTGAAACACCTGTGACACAAGTTAACAGCCCAACCGGAATTTGCGCCTCGATCGATTTTAGGTTGTTGCCGGTAGCCCCAGTGATTGACATCATGCGATCAATATCTGCAGGTGTTCGTTTTTTCGGAACCAAGATCGATTCCTTACCGTTCAGATACTGAGCGGTTAGTGAGGTTTTATGCTTTAGTAGTTGTTTTGGAGTGCCCTCCGCTACGATTTTTCCACCGTGCTTGCCGGCTCCGGGCCCGATGTCAACAACGTAATCTGCATTGCGAATGGCGTCTTCGTCGTGCTCTACAACGATCACAGTATTACCGAGGTCGCGTAAATGAAAAAGGGTCTTTAATAACCTTTCATTATCTCTTTGATGCAACCCAATAGAGGGTTCATCAAGAACATACATTACTCCTACCAGTCCGGAGCCAATTTGTGACGCTAGTCGAATTCGCTGTGCTTCGCCCCCTGATAACGTTTCTGCCGCACGAGAGAGAGAAAGATAGTTCAGTCCAACGTTGATTAAAAAACCGAGTCTGGCATTGATCTCCATCAGGATCTTTTGCGCAATTTTGGCTCGCCAGCCCTTTAGTTTCATCTCTTCAAAAAACGCCATGGCACGTCCCACCGGCAGTGAAGTGATGTATTGAATTGGCTGCCCATCGATAAATACGTTACGGGCAGCACGTCGCAGTCTGCTGCCTTCGCATGTCGAGCAAGTTGCGGTGTTCATACATTTGGCGAGTTCTTCTCTTGCAGAGCTCGATTCTGTTTCCCTATATCGGCGTTCGTAGTTATGGATTACACCCTCGAACGCGTGCTTTTTCTCGAACTTTCGGCCGGGTCTCACATAGACAAAGGAAATCTCTTCTTTTCCGCTACCGTACAACACAATGTTTTGTTGTTTCTTTGTGAGAGAGCTAAACGGAGTATCGACGTTAAAATTATAGTGATCAGCAAGACTTGTGAGCTGAGAAAAATAATAGGCGCTACGTCTGTCCCATCCGCGAATTGCGCCTGCCGCCAGGGAGCTGTCGGCATCCACAACAATGCGATTGGGGTCAAAGAACTGTCTAACCCCTAAACCATCACAATCGCTGCAAGCACCAGCGGGGTTGTTGAACGAAAATAAGCGTGGTTCCAGCTCGTTTAGGCTGTAACCACATTGTGAGCAGGCAAATTTACTTGAGAAAAGTACGGATTCAGTAATGTTCCGTTGATCGTCGAGAAATGCTATCTTTGCCGTTCCATCGGTGAGCGCCAACGCGGTCTCAAAGGATTCGGCCAATCGCTGTTGGTTATCTGGTTTTACCACTACGCGATCAATAATGACCTCTATGGAATGCTTGTAGCGTTTGTCCAGTTTGGGAGGGGTATCCAGTTCGACAGTTTTGCCATCTATCTGGGCACGGATATAACCCTGAGAGTGTAATTCTCCCAGCAGCTGCTGAAACTCGCCTTTCCTGTCATTTACCACGGGTGCCAGGAGCATTAATCTGGTTCCCTCCGGCTGTTCCATCACCAAATCTACCATTTGGCTGACGGTTTGTGCTTCTAAAATGGTGCCATGATCTGGACAGCGAGGTTCGCCTATCCGAGCATAAAGTAGTCGAAGATAATCGTATATTTCGGTTACCGTTCCCACTGTCGACCGGGGATTATGAGAAGAGGATTTCTGTTCTATGCTGATAGCGGGGGAAAGGCCTTCAATCAGATCAACCTCCGGCTTCTCCATCATGGAGAGAAATTGCCGCGCATAAGTTGACAAGGATTCAACATATCGTCTCTGACCTTCGGCATAAATCGTGTCGAAAGCCAATGATGATTTTCCGGAGCCCGATAGACCGGTAATAACAATCAGTTTATCTCTTGGAAGTTCGAGGTTAACGTCTTTCAGATTGTGGGTGCGGGCGCCCCGTATGAGAATATTTTCAGTGCTCACGTAAGATTTGGAGAAGGCAAAACAAAACCTGATACTATACGCGCCACTTCAGTTTAGAGCCAATATTTATTCCCCTTGTCTATCTCCTCGAATAAGATGAATAGTGCCGAGCGTCGCGCTGTTCTAGCACTTAGTACAATTTCGTCGTTAAGGATATTTGGCCTGTTTTTGCTGTTACCTGTGCTGTCGATTTATGCGGCGCGTTATCCTGACAGTACACCATTCACGATTGGACTGGCGATGGGGATTTATGGCCTAACCCAAGCAGTATTGCAGATACCCTTTGGGCTACTTTCTGATCGCATCGGGCGGAAACCAGTAATTACCGCTGGGCTGGTTATATTTGCGATAGGAAGCGTGATCGCGGCGCTTTCAACCAGTCTTGAATGGTTGATTGTAGGTCGAGCAATACAGGGTGGGGGTGCCGTATCGGCCGCTGTTCTCGCACTGGTAGCGGATCTGACCCGGGAAGAACAACGCGGTAAATCAATGGCCATCATTGGAATGGGGATTGGGTCGATGTTTTTACTCTCAATTTCCGTGGCTACCCCGTTGGCAAACGTTTTCGGTGTAGAAGGGTTGTTTTGGCTAACTGCGATTAGCGCTGTGCTTGCAATTGCTATTTTGCATCTTGCTGTACCAACACCTGATTCGACACTACTCCATCGTGACGTGGCTCCCGTGTGGAACCAAGTGAAAGATGTTCTTTTGGACAAACAATTGCTTCGTCTGGATCTAGGGATATTTGTATTACATTTCACAATGACCGCGGTCTTTGTGGTTTTACCCGCGGAGCTTGTTCGAATTGGCGAGTTACCACTGGTCGCACACTGGAAAGTGTATTTGCCTGTTGTTTTGTTGTCTGTAATTGGAATGTCACCGCTCGTGATGCTCACTTCGAGGACCCATTTTAACTATCGTATTTTGAAGGTTGCCAGTTTGATTGTGCTGCTTTCGCTAATTGGATTAGCCATCGCCACCGCAGGGGAGGGGCGATATGGTGTTTTGTTGTTTGCCTTGTGGTTATATTTTGTTGGCTTTAACGTGTTGGAAGCGATGTTTCCGTCTCTTGTTTCCAGAGTTGCTCCGGCGGCGAGTAAGGGTAGTGCCAGTGGTGTCTATAACAGTATCCAGTTTTTTGGAATTTTTACCGGTGGTGTCGGAGGCGGTCTTGTTGCCCAATATTTTGGATCTTCAGGGCTATTTTGGTTTGTGGGAACTGTCATGTTCGGCTGGCTGGTATCCTGCCAATTGCTGACACCCTTTAAATTAGCTTCTTCCAGAGTGATTAATCTGGGGTCAGAGAGCGGAGAAATACTATCAGATTCGCATAGAGCGTCTCTGATTGATAAACTACGCAATGTCAGAGGTGTACAGGAAGTCACCGTCCTTGATGGTGAGCAGATTGCTTACTTAAAGGTAGACGACAAGGAACTGGACACTGATGCACTTTTTCAACTTAAAACGACCTAAGGAGGTCAAATAATGGCTCGAGGTATCAATAAGGTTATCTTGGTGGGTAACCTTGGACGTGATCCAGAAATGCGTTACACCCCTAGCGGTTCCGCCGTGGCAAATCTCGCATTAGCAACCAGTGAATCATGGAAAGACAAGCAGACTGGTGAAAATCAAGAACGCACAGAATGGCATCGAATTGTGATGTTTAATCGGCTAGCCGAAATTGCCGGGGAGTATCTGAAGAAAGGCTCCAAGGTGTATATTGAAGGCAAACTGCAGACGCGCAAGTGGCAAGACAAAGAAGGTCAGGACCGCTACACCACCGAGATTGTTGGCAATGAAATGCAAATGTTAGACAGTCGCGGCGGTGGCGGAGGAATGAGCGGTGGAATGGATAATTTTGATCAATCTGCACCTACTCAGCAGCGTCAGCAAGCATCAACGGCGGCAGCGACACCCCAGGTCGCGCAACAAAAAGGTGCTTTTGATGATTTTGATGATGATATTCCGTTCTAGATCTGGTTCATATTTATTCCTGAATACTTGCAGGGGCTGCAATAAGCCCCTTTAATCAGGAGTTTAGTCAGGAGTTTAGTCACTCGGTATCTACTTAACTTACCTTGACTTGGTTGTTTTATATTTTTACGAAATTTTCAAAAATATAATAAAAAACAATGGGTAAGGTTTTTTGAAATAGCTATTTATATCTTGTACTCCACCATTGTAGAGTGATGTGGGTGGTTTGATAAGTTAAATCGCAAGCGGCGAATCCTCCTGCTTCACGATGAACTTTAAGTGGGCACATTACTCTACAGCCTACTAACCAAACCTTTCTGGTTTTCAACAGATTGGGCACATATTTATTGCATTGCTAACTGCTTCCGGAACCCTAAATAATGACAAATTCTAAACTTGAGCCTAACCTGATCGTCGGCGCGATGGTGATTGTTGGTTTTGCGGTAGGTAGATTACCGAGTGAATTGACTTTAGGAAGGCTTGTTTTATGGTTATCGGTTTTATTTTTAGTCCATACGTTGGTGCGAGATTTGTATCTTTACATGCGTTTAAAAAATCAAACCAAGCCTGCGGAGCGAAGAGATGCCCAATGTTTTTGCGTTGAATCCGGGGTAGGAATTCTTATTTTGATATTGGGTCTAGCATTACTAACGGCAAATATTGGCGGTAACGTCACAATGACTAATGTCAGCTGGTTTTTTTCAATAACTATCTGTCTTTGGCTCAATTTTTGGATGAAAGATTTTGTCTTTAGCTGGAACCCTTGGCGTGTTTATCGAGATCCAGATCATCTAAATATCGTTCCACGTTTTAAAGTAAAACCATAGCAATTGAACGGAAATTTCACAAATAACTGTTCAAAAACTCGTTGCTAAACCCGTTTATATCGCGCTCAATTTCAACCGCGTATTATCTGATTGGCGTCATATTTTCTCTGCAATACAACCTTCAACTTCAGCACCGCTAAGTCGCAGAACGCTAGGTTTGACCAAAGCAAAAACCGTCCGTCATCTGATTAGGTTTTTTCTCATTTGAGAAAACAGTTTTAGTCGATTACTTATTCGTCGACTTCTGCATCAGACGTCGGATAGCAACTTTTAAGCTGTTTTGCATTCTACCGAAGCTGTCCGCAAGCACCCCAATTTCGTCTTTTGAATTGATGAAAACTCTCTGGTTTAAATCTCCTCTGGAAATCAGGTCTGCTGCGCTGGTCAACTTTTGAAGCGGCACGATCAACAATTTGCGTAGAACTAGCACCATAACCAGAATAATAAATATATTTAGGACAAGAAGCGTACCCAAAACACCCTGACCAAATTGTTTTAAATCCCTCAACATGCTGGCCGGTGAAACATATATACCTACCTGGCCAATGGCTTGTTCATCTTTGCTTACTTCACGCTCTACGTATATTAGATCTCCGGCCACGGTACCGGATGAATCCACGACCGAGCCATCTGACAAACGCTCTTTTGCCGCAAAAAGACCTTTACCTTCTTCGTCTTGCACTACAATTGCAGAGACTCTTCGTTCCGAGAGTTCAGCAGTCAGTAACTCGCTAACCTGTTCACGATCCAGGCTCCACATCGGTAATGAGAGGTGCTTTGAAAGCCGAGTCGCCGAAACTTCAGCCAGCTCTTGCAAATCCGCTTGCTCAGTTTTCTCCAGGTACTTGTATGCCAAGATACCAGCCAAGCCAAGAATTAAGGTGATAGTAATGATAATAGTGACAATGACCTTGGTGCGGATTGTGTTGTACCATTTAATATCTTTTGATGAACTCATTTTTTTCTTCCCAGAAATTGTTGGAAGCGTTGTTTCGTAAAATCTACTAACGCGTTAAAAATTAAATATAGGCTATCAGATGCGAAAGATCTGGTAGCAATGGACCCTGCTTACTTAAGACTTTGTATCACCGCAGCCTCTGCCTTGGTAATCAGGCTTTCTAGCTCGCCACTATCCTGCATTGCCACAATAGCCTCGTCCACTTGCGGTACGATGTCAGCGTGGTCTTCATGGATGTAGTTATAAAGATCAAGCACCGCAAGGGGCTGCTGAATAGGGCCGATATTTTCGTACCCTAATTTCTCCAACACCAGTATTCCATCTACAGTGTTGGTTAGTGCAACGTCCGCCCGCCCGCGCTGCAGAAACTCCATCATCGTTTCGGTATTTTTAATGTCAAATACATTGTCCAGGCCTTGAGTGATATTGTTTGTGTGCTTTACGCCTCTCACTTTGACAACTCGGTATTTGGCTAAATCCTCTTTTGTCCGAATTTTAATTCCACTGTTCTTGCGCACAAATCCCATTGTCTCCAGGTAATAGTAAGGAGTTGGTACCCGAATGGTAGTCGGGTTTTCATTTCCATAGGTAAAGATACGCATGATCTCACCGTCTTTGGATCCGCTGGTAGCTTCTTCTTGGGCGCGTTTCCCAGGCATCGGAGAGATGTCGACAGTGAAGCCAATCTTTTTGTAGATTTCGGGTATTAACAGTCGGCCCACTTCTTGCTCAATTAAATTCTGAATCGACACAAATTGATAATCTTGCGAGAGACTGGTTCTCGGAAACAGCATCAGTAGGGCTGCTAAAACAGCAAAAGATTTTGTAGCAATAGTAAGTAAGTTTCTTTTCAAAGTTTTATTCCTGTCGCGGGCCCATGGCCTAGATTAGGGGTTATTAATTCCACTAACAGCATAATTGTAGTTAAACAGTACCACTCTCAATCAGCCTTAACGGATTGATCAAAGTGCCAATACAAGCGCAGGTGAGGTGGTCAATATAAAGAAAGCATCTCAAGAATGCTTAAAACTTATAGATATATTTCAAGTCGCCGCAATATTATTGTATTTCTACCGGCGCTACCAAAATTATACCAAAACTATCTGATCGATTACAGGCCAAAATACCCCGCATCTGATTCAGTAAGATAAGCGGTGCATTATTATGCACGATATGTATTCCCCCAATTAATTTTTTGAGTTTTTAAAATATTTATGGGTTCGACTAAATATTGAAATATACAGCGATGTTGAGCGACTGTATTTGTAATGTGTCACTCAAGGCCAGAAATCACATCAGTGGGAACAGAGTAAATTGTATCTCTTTCTCTGAGAACAGCGGTTTGAACACCGCTGTGCTATCTTCAAAGTTTATAAATATGCAAGCTTAGTAGCTGTCCCACTGCACGCGGACACCGTCTGCTCCCGTATTGAGATATAAAATCCCTAAAGCGCCGAGTAAAACAACCCCGGTGATAACGGCTAAACCTATTTTTATCGCACTCCATGGCCGATCTCCCTGTACCTCACCGGTTCGGCCATTGACGATAAACTGGAATGTTCTGTCTCTGAATCGAAATCCGGCAATCCAGAATGGCAACAGAATGTGCTTGAATGTAATGTCACTGTAGCGTGTGTCGGCTTGATGGATACGTTGCTGGTCCCCGCCAATATTGCGTCGAATGTCCTGACGAATAACTGGATGCATTCTTTGTTTGGCGAAGTCAAACCCCTGATCGAGCTCAACCTTATACACCTCGCTTTGAAACCCGGTGAGAAATTCTTCCTGATAGGGTTTTAACTCCCCAAGGTCCCAGGGAGCAAGTTCCTTGGCCATTGATCTTGGAAGGGAGTTCGTTCCGTAAATCAAGACATCATTAAAATCCCTTCTTACGTGACCGCTGACTGGCGACCATCGAATCTTGCTTACCATGCGCGTTTGGGTCTGCATCTTGCCGTTCACTCTGACCCGGACCCGCTGTCGTACCTGATAAATATCACCGCGTTCACCCCGATATCGGGTTTCGGTTGCGCTATCGTATGTCCAGTAGGGAACATAGACACCATTTAGCTTACGGTCCGTGCGCGCAAACTTTTTGAGCTTGTTCGGCGCAAACCATAGCCGAGTCAGCCACTTTCGATACGAGTCGCCGGCCTGTTTCGCATTGATCCGAAATGGCAGCAGTGATTTCGGTTGAATCAGACGATGTTCGTGACTGTCGACGATAATCTTAGTGCTGCAAAAAGGGCATTCGTCGGCATGCAAGTTCTTGTCGAATTCAAATTCCGCAGCGCATGCTTGGCATTTGACCGTGTATTGAACAGAATTTGGCGCAGCCCCGGGCAACTGTTTTAATGTCGAGTGGAAATCGTACTCCTCGATCGGTACGCGAGATAGCTGAATCTGATGCAGATGATCACAATGGGTGCACTGCAACGAGTCGCTGCCCTCCAAGTACTGAAGTTGGGCACCACACTGTTCACAGGGAAAAGTATGCTGCCGCGATGCGAGAAATTCAGTGGTGCTTGGGTTTTGCAAAACCGGTTTACTGCTAAATTCTTAATTTAAAAGACAATGAAAACCACTTGTTCAAAGGTTTTAAGACATTGCTCAATGATACGATTAAACAGGAATATCTGGCGGTATGTGCTTGAGTACCTCTGTAACTTCTTTAACTTCCGAAGCAATTGTCCACTCCGTCATACCGTTTCTCCAAACCAGCGAATCCCGCTGAAGTGAGCCGTTCTCAGCTTGTTCCTTCAGCTCTTCTAACTCATACGGTCCCGCGCGCTTACCGTCTACAACGATATAATACATTGCCTCTTCGGGTACCGGCGGTGGACCACTTTGATTGGTATTTTCTGGAGGTGCATTCAGAGTCGCACCGAGCTTATTTGCCATCGCAAAACCCATACCCATCGCAATTGCTTCTCCACCACCACCCGGATTGTCGGCCGCACGGGTTAGCGCATCCGCAGCTTGATAGTCAGTGTATTTCTTCAGGTCGCCGATTACACCCATAGAGGTGCGCTTGTCGAGGGCTTTCTCAACTTCTGGAGGAAGAGAAATATTCTCGACCAAGAGAGTAGTGAGCGATAAGCCATAGTCGGCAAATTCGGGGTTAATTTTGTCTTGAAGGAAATTGCCCAAATCGTCGTAGTTAGCAGCAAGGTCAAGCACTGGAATACCAGCAGACGCTGTAATCTCAGCGAAGCGAGAGACCACTAAGTTACGCAGCTGATCAGTGATTTCGTCAGTGGTAAAGTAATCATCAGTTCCGGCCACTTCTTTGAGAAATTTTGCCGGATCTTCAACCCGAATCGCATAGGTTCCAAAACCACGTAAGCGGACAGCGCCAAACTCTTCATCCCGCATCATGATGGGGTTTTTGGTGCCCCATTTCAAATCAATAAACTGCTTGGTTGATAAGAAATAAACTTCGGCCTTGAATGGACTCTTAAAGCCGTGAGGCCAAGACTGAAGCGTAGTTAGAATCGGAAGATTCGCTGTTTCCAGCTGGTATAGACCGGGAGAAAATACGTCAGCGATCTGTCCTTCGTTTACAAACACAGCAACCTGCGACTCTCTTACGGTTAACATCGCACCGTATTTAATTTCATTTCCCTGCCGTTCAAATCGCTTTACCATCAGATCTTCGTCGTCGCTCATCCATTCGATGACGTCGATAAACTGGCCGGTAATGATGTCCCATAGTCCCATGCTATACCTCCGCGGTGGCTGCAGGGGCGTCAGCGCGCGCGCTAGCTGCCGTTAACGCAGATCGAAGCTCTCGCTCACATTTTTCAAGTTCAACTACCGCTTCCGCACGCTGTTTTTTTCCTTTGTCGGCGATTTCGAGGCTTTCATTGATCGTCTCGATCAATTTCGCATTAGCGACTTTGACAGATTCGAGATCAAACACTCCACGTTCAATTTGCTCCCGGACTTCGCGATTCGCCTGTTGCAGGTTTTCAGCATTCTTTTCCAGCAGTTCATTGGTCAGGTCGGTAGCCGCTTTTACCGTGCTCGCAGCTTGTTGTGAGCGATAGATCGTTACCGCCTGCGCCAGCTGTTGCCGCCATAGCGGAACGGTGTTGGCTATTGTCGATTGAATCTTGCGAATTAAACCTTTATCGTTTTCCTGGACAAGTCGAATCGACGGCAGGGCTTGCATAGTGACCGTGCGGGTCAGGCGTAAATCATGCACCCGCCTTTCCAAATCGTCTCTAGCAGTGCGAATATCTCTGAGCTCTTGGGCCTTCAATACATCGTCGCTTTGTTCGGTAACTGACACCATTTCAGGTATCACTACTTTATCTAGCTGTTCCAGCTTTTCATCGCCAGCGTGTATATAGTTTTCGAGATCACCAAAGTAGTCCAGACTCGCATCGTATAGTCGATCCAGTGAAGCGATATCGGTTAACAGCGTGGTCTTGTGTCCTTCTAGTTTGTCGGTCACCGTATCAAGTTGCTTTCGTATTTCTTCATATTCTTGTAGAAACTTGACTACAGGCTTAGCACCACGGAACAAGCGAGCAAACCAGCTAGGATTAACCGCGAGATCTTCAGCGCCAAATCCTCTCAGCGTGGCCACCATGTCATTGAGAGAGTCTGAGGCAGGGCCGATATCTTTATTTCGGACTCCCTCAAGCATGTTGTCGGAGACAGTGGTTAATTGTTGCTGTGCTTTTGTACCAAAGAAGATAATTGAGTTACTGTCGTCCATATCGATTTCGGCCATCATACGATCTATGTCGACTTTGTCGGCTTCGGTAAGAGCGACCTTGTCTTTAATTTGTTCTTCAACAACTGGAAGCATCTTTTCGGTGACTGCTGCCACTTCGCTGTCTGCGACTAAGGTTTGAGTTTCTTCGTTCATATTTTCTCCGTTGCGTGTTCCCGGTGAACAATTTTTCAATTGCTTGGGTATTAATTTATTTTCTATGTATAACTATTAAATTTTGATTTAGATGATTCCCTCATGCTTCAGCTGCGCCTCAAGTACTTCGATTTTGACATCTAAATCCAGGGCGTCATTTTCTAGAAGTTTTCCGTGCTGTTCCTCGATAACTGATTCGATACTTTCTAAGACATTGCGAAAATTTTGTTCTAGAGTTTCATTATCTTGAAGCTGATGCGTTCTCGCATATTGACTGGACACATTTTTGGCCCCGGTTAGATACACCTTTAAAAACTTGCGGGCGCGTCGCAAATCTTTTGGATCATCTTCAATAATTGAGAGAATGCTGCGAGTCTTACTGACGATTCGTCCGAGCCTTATTTTGAGTTCATTGTTACCAATCTGTTTGGAGGAGGCTTCAATTTGAACAAGATGTGCTTCAGCCTCATCTAGCGCCTCAACCACTTCTTCTGTGGTCACGCCAAATCGGGAAACATCTTGATTGCTATCGTACTGCGGGTCGAAGCCATAGCGCAGCGCGACCCCTGCAAAGCCCATGCCCGCTGAAATTACCCCAACAAGAAAGGGTAGTCCCGCTAACATCTTGGTGATAATAAACGCCGCCGTAGCGACAAACACCGCTGCGGAAAAACGCCAGGGAACACGAGTTGCACGAGCCCACTTACGCTTACCAGCTATCCATTCGTATTTTGCGCCTTGGCGTAGAAACCATGCAGCAAGCCAGGTTAATCCCAATGCTGCTCCGCTATATATCAGTTTGCTGATATTGCCTGAGAGCAGAGAGGCGATAGCCACTAGCAGCAGCGGAAGCGGCAAGAAATACAGCAGCAGTGGACCGATGCCTGGTCCTTCCTTTTTGTTTAGTTGACGATAAGGTGTTGGCATAGGCGCGCTAGTTTCCTCGGGAAATTCAATGAACCTGAGAAGGGCAGTTGTGAGATGAGTAACATGGATACAATTGTCTACAGTGCGTTGACAGCAAGAGAGATCGCCGCTTTACAGCTTGTGAGATGAATACAGATAAATAGCAGTAAAGTGCCAAGAAGCTTTCGCCATCCACCCAAAATCGGCTTTGGATTGTCTTTGACCAAAGTGTTCATTTTCTCCATAAATCGTTGTTTTTCATGATTTTACCGCATTATTACTGAATTTGGTTGGGTCTTGGTCGACATTCCGCTCGCTTTCCAGTGACGCTAAGTCACGACCGAGCAAACGCTGGCCAAGCCAGCCAAAGAACTTGATTATTTCAATCTTCATTGGCGCCTCGTTGGGGATAGAAGCTACAGGGAAACCTTTCCCTTCGGTGATACCCTTCTTTGCCTTGGGATAGTGGCCAAATTCAAACTGAAAAAAGTAATAGGGTTCTCCCCCCATACGTAAATCTTGTCCCAATATTCTGTCTCCATCCTCTGAAAAAGCGTGAAAATTGTGATTAAACCTCGCAAATTGATCTAGCGCTTTCTTGTCCCGAATGTCGGCGACATATTCGATCCCTCTATTGTAAGTTGAGAAATTGATACCTTCGTCAGGCTTCAGATAACTAAAATATCCTTCGTGAAAATATTGATCATCTATCGCTATCACTCTCCACAATATCGAGTTAAATGGGGTTGGTGTTGCCACTAACGCCTGAGGGCTTATTTTTGCTTTTGCTAAGGTGTTTATCGCTAATTCTTCAATATTGTTCTTTGCATACAGACCCCAGCAAAGATAGAGACTGCTAATGACGAGTCCCGCTAAAGAAACGGTTAAAACATGCTGTTGTAATGGTCTGCGCCAAATCCAGATCGCCGCCATGAGCAGTGGCAAAGAAAAAAGCGGGTCGATGATAAAAGTACTGCCGCCCATTATTGGTTCTGTACCAAAAGGCCAAAATAGCCACGTTCCGTATATCGTTAACGCATCAAGGCCGCTATGGGTTACAAAAATTAAAAAGCATGTCAGAAAACGATTCAAGAAACCCCAGCTTCTATCAATGTATCCGAGTAAAAATGCAAAAACCGGAGCAATTATTAAGTGCATGAGCCACGAGTGTGACCAGCTACGATGTTTGGTCATTGCATCCAAATCATTTTCGAATGGAACCAATACATCTAGATCAGGGAGTGTTCCTAACAGTGCGCCGATTACAATTGCACGGCGAGGCTGTCTGCCTCTAGTTGCGACCAAGGCAACTGCACTCCCCAGCATCGCCTGACTAAGGCTATCCATTTTTCTTGAGACTGAGTAGTGGGATTGGGTGTAACATATTCAGTATGAGATACAGCAACTTATATCTCAAAACAGCTGCTTACATTCGCATATATTTTTTCTAATATTTTTACCATTAGCCTGTTATATGCGGCCTTTTTACGAAATTTGAAGAGCTTGCCTTACGCAATGTTGCAAAAAGAGATCGAAACTTTAAGAAATGATTACTCGAATGAGGGTATTAACTTTGAAAGTTTACCCGACGAGCCTCATCCGCTTTTCTCTACATGGTTAGACCAGGCTGTTTCAGCGGGTATTCCTGAGCCGAATGCGATGATCGTTGCCACCAACGATACAAAGTCTGAACCGAGTTTGCGTACGGTTTTGATGAAATCTCTTGATCAGTCTGGCTTATGTTTTTATACAAACTATACAAGCAGGAAATCGATTCAGCTCAACCAAAATCCGGCTATCAGCTGTTTATTTCCATGGCTTGCTTTACATCGGCAAGTGAGTTTCCAAGGTAAAGTAAGGATTGTTTCTGCCGAGCAATCTAAAGCATATTTTCACAGCCGGCCGAGAGCGAGTCAGATTGGTGCATGGGCTTCAAGACAGAGCGAGCCGTTAACATCACGAGATGAATTAGAGAAGCGTTTTCAAAAGCTCGAAAAGCGTTTTGAAGGTCGGGAAGTGCCTTATCCAGAGTTTTGGGGAGGGTTCCAAGTTCTGCCGACTCGTGTCGAATTTTGGCAGGGTAGAAATAGCCGACTGCATGATAGAGTTGTCTATTCTCGACCATCCCAGGACCAAGACTGGGATGTCAGATTGTTAAATCCTTGACTAAGAGCATTCCGCTATTTGACACCCAGAATACTTAGGTTCTCATTCGCAACCCGGTCACCTTGAGCACCTGCTCTTTTCAACCATTCTACGGCCTTAGAGCGATTGTAGGGAACGCCATCTCCTTGTGCATACAAGACGCCAAGATTTGTTTGCGCTCCTGCATATCCCTGATTCGCCGCTTTTTGATACCAAAAAGCGGCGCGCTCAAAGTCCTGTTGCAGTGATATGCCAAATTCGTACGCAGTACCGAGATCCGTTTGCGCCCAAGCTACGCCTTTTTGCGATTGTCGTAACAATTCAGGGAGTGCATCAGTGAACCATTTTTCTGCAAGATCCGGGTTTTTTGCAACGCTTCTGCCGAATTGATACATGATACCAATTCGAAATTGTGCTCGGGTTACGCCCTCTTGAGCGAGCGGGTAGAGCAGTTCGAAGGATTTTGCATATTCGCCATCATAGTATGCTTTGATGCCACTAATCAGAACAGCTGAATTTGCTCCAATATTGGCTTTCGCCGTGCGGTTTAGACCAATAACACCACTAACAATGTTTGGTTCTTTGGGGGTGACGTTGTTTGAAGGTGCGAGTGCGTCTGTGATGGTCGGTAATGTTTCTGTTGAGGCGATTTGTGTCTTACTGTTACTTGGTTCGATCTTTTGCGGCTTTTTCTGTTGTTTAGGTTCCTTTGGTTTTGTCGCCTGCGCTTTCGCTGTTGCTGCCGCTTCTGCCTTCGCTTTTGCTTCTTTTTCCTTTTGAATGATTTCTTCTTCTTTAGCGCGCTCTTGTTTTAGGCTGGCATCCAGCGCCAGTTGAAGGCTTCCGATACGTTTGCTGGAAGGGTAGATGTCCTTTGCTTTTTTGAGCTCGCTGCTCGCAGTCGTAAAATCACCGTTCCGAAGGGCGTCTTCCACTTCGTCCAGTTTTCTATCGGATAAGGCAGCCAGACCCTGCTGAGCTTCAATATTATCCGGCTCGAGTTCAGCAACTAAACCGTAAAGATCCCTGATTTTATTGAAATTCGGTTCGTTGGTCGAAAGCTCAGTGTCAGCTTGATTCAATGCGGTTTGAATTTTTTCCAGTTTTTCTTCTTCAGCTTGCTCTAGCAGTTTCTGTTCGGCATCAAGCTCAATCAGTTCACTTATTTCTCCCCTTAAACTTATCTGAAGCGAATCATCTGGTTGTATTAAATCTAGCTGTCCCAACCAGTTTTCCGCTTCTTCATAATTGCCGGAATCAATGGCAGTTTCAGCATTGCTGATCAGTCGAGATTTAATCTTGGTTTTGCCGGCAACAGCGATACTTTCTTCAGGTTCTATTTGCAGAATGGCGTTATAGCTTTCCCAAGCGTTATTGCCAGCCGGTGTAACAAACTGTTGGTTTTCAAATTGCACATCTGCTGCATCCAACAGCGGTAAGATTTGTTGTTCAATAGATTCATAAGCCAGATATTCGGCAGCCCGATCCTGATCATCTTGTCGTGTGATCGACATTTCCGGCTCTTTCTTGACCACCTCGTCAGCGACAATATTTTGAGCCTCTTCAGGATTGAGTTTTTTTACAGTAGCAGTTGCTACGCTTGCGTTAGCGCCTCCAGCAAAGATGGAGAGCCAAATATAGCCAACTATAAGAAAGCCAATTGTTATGCCGAGCCAGACAAACGGATGCCCTAAGGAAAACCCATTTCTGGCGCTTGCCAAATAAGAGTTATCAACATCAATAGAAATAGAGTCTGGATTATGATCGTTCATCTTGGTTCTTTTGAAACTCGCAGAATCGTCTAGTTTGCCGGGAATAATCGGTATTTTATCCCATGGATGGGAAAACGGGCCATTAGAATTGACAGAAACCACCAAAACCCCATTTGCACGCTTGTTCGTTAAACTCTGTTGCGTTAATCTCCGGCCTCCCTCGCGGTGTGCAATGCGCCGCAGTTTTGGGGCGCGGAGAGGTGTCTGAGTGGTCGAAAGAGCACGCCTGGAAAGTGTGTGTACGTTCACGCGTACCGAGGGTTCGAATCCCTCTCTCTCCGCCAATTCCATTAAGAAATATAAAGAAATTGTTATTTGTTGATGCCGGATAGCTTTGCATTGCGCATCACGGTATTTCTCCAATGCGCACTAAAGGTGTAGGTGTTCAGCAACAGTTCAGGAGGGGTTCATTATCCGGTAGTAAGGTGATTTCCTGCTCAAATTCGCTTTCGACAAAGCATTATTATGATTAAGAAATTTCTGATAACAGGTTTTTTATCTGCGTTACTAACCTTTGGCAGCTTCACTCCGGCTATGGCGGGAGGAAAGTATAGGACTACCCTTAGTCTTGGGTATTTGGTTGGATCATTGTTCCACTATGGTCATCACCATAGATCTTATCGCCGTTCCTATCATCGTGGTTATCGTCATCAAGGTTACGGTTATCGTGGCGGCTATCATGGGTATAGCGGAGGCCGTTCTTATCATCGCCCACAGCGCCACTATGGAAATCGATCTTACTCCCATTCGGGTCGAAAGTATTACCACGGTTATCGAGGCGGGCATTCATACGGTGGCAAACGTTATGGTAACAGAGGTTATCGTCATCGCGCCGCTCGATACCATCATTAAGCGATTGGATTTAATGATTCACTAGAAAGTTGGTTTTCAGGGTTTTCAGGGTTTTCATCTATTGTCTATCATTTCTATTTTTGCTTTGATATATGCAAGAGCGTATATCAAAGCAGATGTTAATAACCCGATGACCAGGCCACATAAAACAGAATTGATCGCCAGTAAAACCAATATCGATTGCTTTCCCTTCTCCACTTTTAGCATTCAGTACGCAAGCGGGGCGATTGCCAGAATAAAACGTCGCTTATAACAGCTCGGTTAAGCCCCCAGGCAGCTCCATATGTCTGTAACTTCTGGATTATTGACTTTTTATGACCTTTTGACTGAGAACAAAGGGGAATGCGAATGTCGCTGTCCGTAAGCCTATCCACACTTTTCCTCAGTGCGATGGGTGTTCCAATATTTCGGATATATAAGTATCCAATCAGCGGTTGATCAGGATGCAGGAGAGCGTTATACCGAGCAACACAATTTTTACAGCGTCTCCATAATAGATTATCCAGCAGAGCCCTTGTGAGTAGCTATTCCTGTGGGGTGACCTTGCATCGACGGAGAGGCTGATAGCCAAGATTTCGCTCAAGAAAATCGCAATAATTACAAATAGTTGGCGTAATCTAGGTACTTCTATTTGAATAACCGATTCATTTATAAAGAGAGAAGGGAATTATGATGCCTGAATGCTGTTTACAAGCGTCAATGAGCAAGAAGATTCAGATTCTATTTAAGGGAAATACAGGTTTATGCTAAAATGACCCGCAAACGCTAGGTATAACTTACAAGAAGCCAAAAAAATTAGGCTCGGAGAGAAGATAGAGTGGGAAAATCCGTTCGAAGTAAAAGTGAAGGAATCTTAGGGGCGATCAAAACGGTCACGAATAAACCCGCTAATGCTGGTGGAGAGGTAAGATCGTCAACCGGACCGCTTCCCAATGTACCAAAATTTCAGAAACTCGTTGGGTCGACCGGTGAGTCGACTTCATCTGCCGTTACGAGATCACAGGCGACAGATAGTTCGTCGGTTACTGGACCGGCTAAGACAAAAGCAAGTACTGTTTCCTCCGGTCGAGTTCAGGCTTCAAAAGAAGTTACTTCTGGAAGAGACGTCAAATCTCGCGAAAATGATTTACCTCCCCGGTATCAAAACCCTATTGAAGAAAATAACGCAAAGATTGAAGCGCGAAAGAAAAATATTGCTGCACTAACCAAAAAAATCGAAGCCAGAACCAAAAATATTGAGGCGAAAGCGAAAAAACCTGAACCTCAATCTAAACCTCAATCTGAACCCCAAACTGCTAAGTTAAACAAACCAAACGCAGCTGAATCGGACGATCAAGAAAATTCAGCAAGATTGGCCGCAGAACCTTCGTCACTTGTCTCGGGTAACGATGCGTTAGTCATGCTTGATTCGATTGATTTAGAGGCGAAGGCAAGAAACTTCATAACTGACAAAATAGGTCAGCAAGTATCTGATAATTTAGCGGATGTCGACCTGGTAGATATTTGTCAGCCGAATCTATCGGTGGTCGGTCCAGCATTTAATGCTTTGAAGTACTCTTATCATCAACCTCAAATCGTAAAGTTGTATGGAAACTTAATTTCAACTGCTATGAGCGCTAAAACCGCACGCTTCGCTCATCCGGGATTTGTCGATCTAATTAGAAATATCACGGAAGATGAGGCGAGGGTGCTTTCCTGGTTTTTTAAACAGAAAGTGCTTCCAGTGATTGATATTAAAAAAGTGATCAATAAAACTCAGAGTGAGATGCGACTTAACACTCTTGTGTCGACGATTGCGCAAGATGCCGGTTGCGAATATGATGATTTAGCTGAGAGCTATCTGGCAAACCTAGAACGCATTGGATTGCTCGAGATTCCTCGGTCAGTTTGTCTTACGGATGACAGCTTATATATCAGGGTGTTATCTCTTCCGGCTGTCCGAGAACGTATTGATGCTTTAAATAGCTCTAGTAAGGATTATTTTGGTGAAATCGTTCGCTATTATGCCAAGCTCTCAGTCTTCGGAATTAGGTTTTGTCACGCCTGTATACGTTAGCCTGTAAGAACCCATAGCCTGCCTCAAGGGGTTTGAAGCAGCGAAAATTAAAAAAAGAACACCTGCTGGTTCGGAAAAAAGAATTAGTTTGTCAAAATTCGATCCGCTCTGCACAGCGCCTTGAAAATGATGAATTGCTGAGGCTCGATAGGCTATGTATATCAATATCAATGTCAAGCCGAGCAATCCCAATCGTATCGTACTCCCACACTTGTTCGCCAATGAGCTAAACACTAGATATGTGTAACCAGCACTAGCTGTAACAAGTAGAAAAAAGCTTATAGCGCCAGTTCGACTCGCATTTTCTACCAGACTGTTTCCGCTTTTCTCCTGTAAGAGCTCGATAAGTAGCGTTTGAAAATCTAATTGCTTGTTTAATCCCATGGCTAGCGTAAATATCCCGCAAGCGAGCCAAAATAATCGAGAATCGAGTTGAATCGACAAGTATGAGTTTCCAATCACTATTTCGATTTCTTTCTCACAGAAAAATATCCTAGTGCACATTGCACTGGATACTATGTACCCGATGGTGACCAGCCACGCCCCGAACGTTGGATCACCAACTTGAAACATCCATCCTACATCAGTCTGTATATTCATTGATTTGTTCTAAAACTAAGGATACGAGCTCTCAGTTAAGTAAATTGGTTTAATACGGTGTACAGGCAGGGAGATGACAAACGATGTTCTTTGAGTGTATGTGACAAACCAAGTTTATGTAACTTAAGTTTCGTAGTCAGGTTAATTTAAGTAAGGTTTTATAGAGATTCGAATATGGTGCTTTATACTCACTATTTTTAATTCAGGCGTTGATGGGTAAATACTTCGATGACATTTTATTGGCACGATTACGAGACATTTGGCGTTAATCCTTCCAAGGACAGGCCGTCTCAGTTCGCCGGTATTAGAACCGATGATGAATTTAATATTTTAGGAGAGCCGCTTGTTCTGTTTTGTAAGCCGTCATTCGATACTTTACCGTCTCCTATGGCGTGTATTATTACAGGCATAACGCCGCAACAGGCGCTAGAAAAAGGGGTTAGAGAGTCAGAGTTTATCGCGAAAATTCACGGTGAGATGTCCCTTAGCGATACTTGTTCTGTTGGCTACAACTCCTTACGCTTCGATGATGAAGTCACCAGATACGCTTTGTACCGAAATTTCTATGATCCTTACGCCAGGGAGTGGCAAAACGGTTGCTCCAGGTGGGACATTATTGATTTAGTGAGAATGACCTATGCACTTAGACCTGATGGAATGGAGTGGCCATGCAATGAAAACGGACACCCTAGCTTTCGCCTAGAGCTACTGACTAAAGCAAACAATATTGCCCATGAGGCGGCGCATGATGCGTTATCTGATGTTTACGCAACCATCGAGCTGGCAAAGTTGATAAAGCAAAAGCAACCGAAATTATTCACATGGCTGTTTGACCATCGTGGAAAAAATCAGATTTTGAACCTGATTGATGTGCGTGGAAAGAAGCCTTTTTTGCATACGACAAGAATGTATCCAGCTGAGAACGGGTGTACTTCATTGGTAGCTCCTTTGATTTTTGAGCGCAGAAACAAATCGAGTTTGCTTGTTTACGATCTAAGATACTCTCCTGAAGAGTTTCTTAACCTGGAGGCCGCTGAGTTAAAAAACCGGCTGTTTACACCTCTCGAAGAGCTACCGGAAGGTGTTAATCGATTGCCTGTGAAATCACTCAAGATTAACAAATGCCCAGCGATTGCGCCTGTCTCAATTTTGACTGGTGATGTCGCGACGAGAATCCATATAAATCCAGATATATGCGCTAAAAATAGAGAGTGCCTGATTTCAAATCCCGCGTTTTCTGAGCGCGTAAGGGAGGCTTATGAATCTCAAGAATTTCAGTCTTCAGGAGATGTTGACTCGGCGCTCTATGATGGGTTCTTCGGAGCAGGAGATAAAAAACAAATAGAGCGGGTGCGTCAGTCAAGTGGCGCTGAATTAAGCGGTGCGGTATTCAATTTCTCTGATAGTAGGCTGGAGGAGTTGCTGTTCCGGTACAGAGCTAGAAACTGGCCAGAATCTCTCTCTGAAGATGAGAGGGGTCGCTGGATTGCTCATTGTGAAAATCGTTATCAAAACGAAGAAACTGGTCTGGAAAGGTATTTTGCGGAGTTAGCTTCCCTCAGAATCAAATATGGCGAAGATCATAGAACCACTGAAGTGATTGACGCGCTCGAGGATTGGGGAGACAGCTTACTCGGTTCATAGCTGTAGATTTACGGATATTGTTTAGTAACTAAGAGCATTAAAAATCAAATGTAAATAATTGTTTTTATTATTAAAATTTAAACTTTTGGAATTGCTTGGGATTGATGGAAGAAAAATTGAGTGAGCTGCGATTTGACATAGTTAGTCAGTTAATCAATCTGAAGTGCCACATTGCGCATCAGATTTACTCTAGAGCAGGGTATCTGTTGAAGCAAATGTTTACGTTGTAGCCACATATGTATCAAAGTGCGACAGTCTTAAATCAGTGCAACTTTAAAGAATAATTAAAGTCTTGATACTGTTAACAAGAAGCCGATAATTCAGCTTACAGTCGTGTTCTTGACTTTGTCAGAGTTGAAAAATAAATTACCGACCGGGTTGACCCTTGAGCCCGGTTATTCCGATAAAAAATAAGTGGGAGAATTCGAATTTTCATGACAGAACAGGCGAGTGTAATGCAAGCTGCCGATGCAAAAACGAGTGAGATCTGGGCATCGTTTAATCAGGCGCAGATCTCTCTCAATAACCTAGTGTTAGGGCAAGAGCAGTTGGTCTCGAGACTGCTGACTTCATTGCTAGCCGACGGTCACTTGCTTGTGGAGGGTGCGCCCGGCTTAGCGAAAACCAGAGCAGTTAAATCTCTGGCCTCGGTAGTAGACGGTTCATTCCACCGCATTCAGTTTACGCCCGATTTATTGCCTTCTGATCTCACGGGAACTGATATATATCAACCTACGGATGGAAGTTTTCATTTCCAAAGGGGTCCGCTATTTCATAACATTGTCCTCGCTGATGAAATCAATCGAGCTCCAGCTAAAGTGCAATCAGCACTTCTTGAGGCAATGGCGGAAAGACAGATTACTGTAGGTAAAACCAGCCATCCTCTACCACCATTGTTTTTAGTGATGGCCACGCAGAATCCGATTGAGCAAGAAGGAACCTACCCATTACCTGAAGCTCAAATGGATCGTTTCCTGTTCCATGTCAAAGTCGACTATCCGAGTGAGTCTGTAGAGAGGCAGGTTTTGTCTCTCGCTCGAGAAGAAGCGCTTGACGGGTTGGATGATAGTCGCGTGCTCAAAAAAGTGCAGAGTTTACTTACGCCCGATATCGTGAATCAAGCTAGAAAAGAGGTGTTGGCTTTGCACCTGGCGCCAAGTATAGAAGAATATATCGTGCAATTGGTTTTAGCGACTCGTGATCCCGGCGCATACGACTATACATTGCAAGATATGATTGAGTTTGGTTCTAGTCCGCGCGGGACGATTAGTCTTGAGAGAGCTGCGAGATCTAACGCTTGGCTTTCGGGTCGAGATTTCGTGTCGCCAGATGATGTTCAAGCTGTTGTGCATGATGTTTTACGACACAGAATTATTGTTTCTTTTAGTGCCGAGGCAGAGGGAATTGATAGTGATATGTGTATCAACCGCCTTTTATCTCAGGTTCCGGTGTCCTAAGTTCTGCTGTCAATATTTTGCATCCTTGTAATTCTTAGCAAGAGAGATAGGAATCGGTACTTTCGATTCGATTAAAGCGATCATGAATAAAGAACACGTCGATGCAGGCATTTCAATAGACATAAAGAGCTTGGTTGCAATCGGTGGCCAGACTAGAGTGAGTCATGCGCAGCTTTTAAAGAATGCGAAAGCGATCTTATCCGGGGCACATATTTCCACGTTTCGAGGCCGAGGAATGGATTTTGCTGAATCTCGTGAATACTTGCCGGGAGATGATCGTAGACATATCGATTGGCGAGTTACCGCTAGAACCGGAAAGGCGCATACCAAGCTCTACACAGAGGAAAAGGAGCGGCCGGTGTTTTTACTGGTGGATTTGAGTCCATCAATGTTTTTTGGAACGCAAGGCGGGTTCAAATCTGTCACCGCTGCTCGATTATCTGCATATCTAGCTTGGTGTACGGTAGGTGCTGGTGACCGGGTAGGTGGTGTTATCGGGGTCGACGAACACTTTGTTGATCTTCGACCAACGTCAGGCCGCAGGGGCGCACTGAAAATGATTAACGCGCTTTCGTCCGCTACTGAATACGATCCTGATCTTACGTATGGTGGTAATCATATGTTGAATGGTCTCTTGGAGCAGGCTGGGCGCTTGGTTCATCCCGGGAGTCAGATTTTTGTGATTAGCGATTTCTACCTTATTGATGAACTCACCCGACGTTTTGTGAGCCGGCTAGTCAAACACAATGATTTAATGTTTTGTCATATCGTTGACGATCTTGAGGTTGCTCCACCAGAACCTGGTAGTTATCGTTTTACGGATGGTCAGAATAGTCGTTCTGTAGGATTGCGAAATCAAACAGGGAGAAAACAATACCAACATATGTTCAATCACAGAGTGAAGATTCTCTCCGAGCTGAGTCGATCTTTTAGTGCTCCAGTGGTTACGATGTCAGCCCAGGATTCTTTTTCCACTGTGTTTTCTGAAAATGCCCCAAGCAGACTTAATAAAAGTGGCAAATGAACACTTCTTTTGACCCATTAGATAATTTACGCGATATACATCTGCCTGATGATCCCGGGTTCTGGCCGCTAGCGTTTGGCTGGTGGCTTGTTGGTTTTTTATCGTTGCTAGCGCTTGTTTTGCTTTTTTTTGCAATCAAACGATGGTACCTCAGGAGGGTGCCGTTGAAGGAGTTTAAAAGGCAGATGTTATCGATACCTTTAGATAACTTAGATACTGATAGAGAAAGACAAACGGCCGTTGCAGCAATGTCTTCTACTGTCAGACAGTTGTGTGTTTATTTGCTTGGCCGGGAAACGGTGGCATCGGTTAGCGGATCAGCACTATTGACACTGTTAGATAAGCTGAGTGCAAGCACGGCTTTTTCTCTTGGACCGGGAAAGATACTTGCTACCGGTTCCTATGAGCCATCTATAAGAGGAGACCTTGTTGAGCTGAGGCATGTAGTTTTGGAGCAGTTGACAAAGTGGTCAGTTCTTAGAAACGCAAAAAAGATAACTTCTTATGAACGGTGAGTTCCATTTTGAAGCTGCATGGGTATTCTTCCTGTTACCGCTGCCTTTTTTTGTTTATCGGTTTCTTCCAAAGGCGCATAGCAGTGCAGCAGCGTTACGGGTTCCCTTCTACGATTCTTTGGGTGATCTGGATCAAAGTAAAGTTAACGTAAGAACGCCACGATTGTGGTTTATGTTGATATGCTGGGTGCTGCTGCTCATCGCAGCAGCTAGACCGCAATGGATTGGTGACAATGCTTCTGTTCCGCTTAGTGGGAGAGATCTAATGATGGCTGTAGATATATCAGGCAGCATGAAGGCGAGAGATATGTATGTTAACGGCATCCCTGAGAATCGACTGCTCGCGGTTAAACGTGTTGCGGGGGATTTTATAGAAGGCCGTAGAGGAGACCGTATTGGTTTGATTCTTTTTGGAACAAATGCTTACCTGCAAGCACCCTTAAGTCTTGATCGGGTCACGGTGAATCAATTATTACAAGAATCTGCAATTGGACTGGCTGGGGAAAAAACAGCGATTGGGGACGCTATAGGTCTAGCTGTCAAAAGATTAAATGATCGACCCGGGACAGAGAAGGTTTTAGTTTTGTTAACGGACGGGACAAATACCGCAGGTAGCACTGATCCGATTGAAGCTGCCAGGCTTGCCGCGATTGCAGGACTCCGCATATATACTATTGGATTTGGTAGTGAAGGTTCTAATCAACGAAGTTTTTTTGGGCAAAGTTTCTTCAATCGTAGGAATTCTGTTGATATTGCGGTACTGAAAGAGGTGGCTGCAGTCACTGAAGGAAGATTTTTTAGGGCTAAGGATACAGAGACCTTGAAAGAAATCTATCGAATTATTGATCAGTTTGAACCAGTAGAAGAAGATTTAGATGAGCTTAAGCCAATATTAGAATTGTTCTATATTCCTTTAGGGTTGGTTTTGTTGCTTACGCTTGGGTTTGCCGGCTTTGCTTTAATGCGGATATTTATTTCATCTAGCCACCAAAGTAATCTATCCAGGAAGGCGACACAATGAACTTTGCTGAGTTTCATTTTTTGAGACCTGTTTGGCTTTTGTTAATACCGTTATGCATAATTCTCTCATACGCGGTTTGGCGGTTGCTCGGTAAGAAGAGCGCCTGGGGAAAAATTGTATCTTCGAAATTACTCGCGGTTTTGACAACAGACAGAAGACGAGGCAAGAGTTGGCCCGCTTATATTCTGCTTTGCCTTGGCTGGTTGCTTGCTGTTGTTGCTGTAGCTGGGCCGAGTTGGGAGCGGCTACCGCAACCATTGTATGAACAAAACCAGAGCCGTGTGATTGTTTTCGATTTGTCGCTTTCAATGAATAGTTCTGATTTGCAACCGAATCGTTTGCAGCAGGCAAAATTTAAGTTGATGGACCTTATCCAAACTGCTGAAAATAAACAGCAGGCTCTGATTGTGTTTGCAGGGGACGGTTTTATTGTATCGCCATTTACCAATGATGCTGAGACACTGACTAATCTTGTTCCTAGTCTGGATGTCGATACCGTCCCGGTGCAAGGCAGTCGCGCCGATAAAGGACTGGAGCAGGCGGCTTCAGTGATCGCTAACGCTGACGTTAGCGCTGTGGAAATCGTGCTCATTACTGATGGTGCAAATGATGACAGTATTCCAATAGCCAAAAAACTCTCGACCCAAGGTCATAGCTTGCAGGTTCTTGGCGTCGGGACATCTGAAGGTGCTCCGGTATTGCTTCCCAATGGGAGTTTATTAAAGGATGAGAGTGGCAATATCGTGATCCCAACCTTAAATCGCGCGCAACTCAAGGAGCTTGCTTCTGCAGGTGGCGGTTTCTATGCCGATATGGGGGTTGGGGATCAACAAATTTCAAGATTAAATTCATCCACAGAAAGTTTGCAAGATCGGTTTGCAGACGCCGAGTCAACAGCATTGTTTGGCGATAGCTGGGTTGATGCTGGTAGCTGGCTGCTACTACCACTCTTGCTGATTTCATGCCTCAGCTTTCGTAAGGGTTGGCTGTTAATCTTGGTGATGTTGATAACCCCAGTACAACAGGAAGCTCACGCATTTGAGTGGCAGGACTTGTGGCTAACCGATGATCAACAAGCCGCGCGGGCAATGGCTGATGAAGGTGAGTTGTCGATTCCTGAAGGTGCTTCTATTGACTGGCAGGCCGCAATGGCTTTCAAAAAACAGCAATTTGACAAAGCAGTCGAATCCTATGAAGCACTGGTTTCTTCGGAAGATAGCACAGCGACTAATTATTATAACTATGGGAATGCACTTGCGAAATCAAATGCGTTACAAGACGCGCTTGATAGTTACGAGCAGGCGCTACGTTTAGATCCTGACATGCAGGATGCGATCTATAATCGTGACATAGTGAAAGAGTTGTTAAAACAACAACAACAGCAACAGCAACAGAATAACTCTGAGTCTGAGAAATCTCAGGATCAGAGCGAAAATCAAGAACAGTCCGACGATCAGCAGGGAGGTCAAGAGCAACAACAGCAGGCAAGCGAATCGTCTTCTGAGCAGAGTGATGGAGCGACTGAACCTCAGGACGAACAGGGAGAGAGTCAACCGGAGGCAGATCCACAAGATAGTGAAACAAAGAATACGTCGCGGTCTGAACAAGAATCACTGCAGGAGGATTCACTCTCTGATTCAGATCAACAGCAAGAGCTTGCCGAGTTGCAACAACCAAAAGATACTTTAGATCAGTCTCAATCTGAGGAGCAACAGGCGTTGGAGCAGTGGCTAAAGAAGGTGCCTGATGATCCTGGTGGGCTCTTGAAAAGAAAATTTCAACATCAATATCGCCTTCGGGAACAACCTGCGCAAGGTGTTTCGTCATGGTAAATGCAATTTCCATTTTGCTCTTGGGTGTATTGTTTGTATCCTCCATTGCAAGCGCAACAACTACTGCTCGTTTTAATCGCGATACGATTCGTCAAAATGAGACGGTTGAATTGATTATTGAATCTGATCAACCTTCTATTAAGGAGGGTGCGGAGTTAGATGTTCTTGAAAAAGACTTCCGTATTATTAGTCGCCGCCGAGATACCAATGTCACTGTAATCAATGGGAAAAGTCAGCTTGTTCATCGTTGGAGAGCGCAGCTCTCTCCCTTATCCGTAGGATCATTTGGCGTAGGACCGATCAAGGTGGATAGTGAGGAATCGAATCGGCTACGACTAACGGTTTTGCCTGAAGCAGAGCAGCCCGATGGAGGTGAGGAGGTTTTTATTGAATTAGAAATTGATAAGGAATCTGTGTATGTTCAACAGCAGATCCTGTTAACCGCCAATCTATTTATTTCCGTCCGACTGATTGATGGCAGCTTAGCTGATCCCAATCCCGCTAATGCCATTGTGCGTCGTCTTGGTAAAGACGTTAGATATGAGGCAATGAGAGGCGGGAGATCTTATTCAGTGTACCAGCGGAATTTTGCTGTAATACCCCAGCAAAGTGGTGAACTGCTTATTCCAGCGCTACAATTTGAGGGGCTGGTTGATGATCCCGGAAGTTCCTCGTCAGGAATTTTCAACCCCTTGTTTAGTCAAGGTCGCCGTATTTCTGCAAGCACTAAGGCAACTAAAGTGAAAGTAAAACCACCGGCAGCTGACTTTCGCGGTAAAACATGGCTGCCTTCTGACCAAGTCACGATTAAAGAAGAGTTAACTGATGATATAGAGCTCGTTGTTGGTCAGCCGATAACCCGTAAGATACGATTAACCGGAGTCAATGTTACCGCAGAGCAATTACCTGAGCCAGAGATTGAGGAAGTTGCCGGGATAAAAAGCTATCCAGATCAAAGCCGGCTCGTAACCGAAGACAGCAAAACAGGAGTTGTTGGTTCTCTGTCAATTGATATTGCAATGATCGGATCTACTCCAGGTGAGGTGACACTACCTGAAATTTCTGTACCATGGTGGAATACTGTAACCGATCAAATGGAAACGGCAGTTTTGCCCTCACGAGTGGTGCGAGTGTTAGGAGGTGCTTTAGACGATGATAAAACTGTTCAGAATAATCTTGTCGAAGAAAACAATGTTGCTCAGAGTGAACAGACAGTGATTGCAGAATTTGCTGAGTCTGGCGACAGAAGTCTTGCGGAGCCTCAAATATGGAAGTGGCTAGCGATGCTGATGGCTGGATTATGGTTCGTTACCCTGGGGCTGCTGATCTGGTTTTATCGTAATCCGGAACGCCAATCTCAAGCCAAAGAACCGGAGCGGCGAACACCTGATTTAGCTGTGTATTATGAACGTATCCAAGAGGCCTGTAGAAAGGATGATCCTGTAGCGGCGCGAAGTACATTGCTCGATTGGGGTAGAAACCGGTTTGGAAAACCCGTGTCGCTGCAACAAATTGGGGAACTGGTTGAGGCGAAAGAAGAGAAGGCCATCGCTTTTCAAGAAGAGCTGGAGTTACTGGATAAAGTCTTATTCTCAACGAGCTCGACCAGCGGTTGGAGAGGGGGCGAAATGTGGCGATTGTTTGAATTTGTCAGCGCTGAATCTGTTTCCGGAAGAGAACAAGCCAGCACGAAACTACCCCCTCTTTATCCTCTCGCATCATTAGCCAAATGAGATGCTTTCCTCTGGTCTGGTTATGACATACTCTCGCGTTTTTCTATCCAGCTTTACATTTAGGTGATTCAATGCCAATTATTACTTATGTGCTACATGACGGCACACAACATGCAATCGACGCTCCGATAGGGGACAGCGTTATGTTGGTTGCACTGAGAAACGATTTTGAAGGAATTCTCGCAGAATGTGGCGGCGCATGTAGCTGCGCAACCTGTCATGTGCATGTTGCCCCGGAATGGGTTGAAAAACTGCCGCCTATGGACGATCTCGAACAGGAGATGCTCGACTTTGCCGAGAATGTAGACGACACCAGCCGTTTAAGTTGTCAGCTGAAGATTACGCAAGAGATGGATGGGCTGGTCGTAAATGTGCCGGAATCACAATATTAGATATCAGATTTCATGAACGAGTCAGACGCGGACCAAATTGGTGAGATATTGTGGCAACCGCAGGATTCAGCTTATGCTGAATCTAATATGTCTATATTTATCAATAATATATGTGGTAAATATAATATAAATTCTGACTATGAATCTGTATACAGATGGAGCGTAGATGCTTCTGAGGATTTTTGGCAAGAACTTTGGTCACAATTTGATGTGATCTGCAGTCAATCCGCAGACAAAGTATTAGAGAATGCTTCGGCGATGCCAGGTGCAAATTGGTTTCCTGGTGCGCGACTAAACTATGCAGAAAACTTGCTGAGGTATGCTGATGATCTCACTGCAATAATATTTCGTTTGGAAAGTGGTGAAGAGCGTCGACTCAGCTATAAAGAACTCCACTCCGAGGTTGCGCGTCACGCAAACTGGCTCAGGGACTGTGGTGTAACAAAAGGCGATCGTGTCGGTGGATACATGGCTAATTTGCCTGAGACCATCGTCGCTTTTTTAGCGGTTTCTAGTATTGGCGCTATCTGGTCATCCTGCTCTCCTGATTTTGGGGTAAAGGGTGTGATGGAGAGATTCGTCCAAATTAAGCCCAAAGTTCTTTATACGATAGATGGCTATCACTATAACGGCAAACAGCATGATGTCATTGCGTCCGCTGCTGAAGTGGTTAATCAGATTGATAGTATTGAAAAAGTCGTTGTCGTACCGTTCCTGAATTCTTCGCCAGAGCTTGCACCCCTTAAGAAAACGGGTCGGGATGTATATCTCAGCGGTGATATTCCGGACTCGTCGAAACCTCTAGAGTTTGCCCAGCTTCCATTTGAACATCCCCTCTATATTTTGTATTCATCAGGCACAACTGGTGTACCGAAATGTATTGTACATAGCGCGGGGGGGGCGCTGTTGCAGCATTTAAAAGAGCACCGCTTGCACTGTGATGTGAAACGCCAAGACCGTCTTTTCTACTTTACGACATGCGGTTGGATGATGTGGAACTGGCTGGTAAGTGGTTTGGCGAGTGGGTGTTCGATTGTTTTGTATGAGGGTTCTCCATTTTTTCCAAGACGCAGAAGCTTGTGGCAGTTTGCTAGCGAAGTTGGAATTACTATATTCGGCACCAGCGCTCGTTACTTAGCTGCCTGTTCAAAAGCACGGTTAAATCCTGGAGAGGAGTACGACCTGTCTGCGCTAAAAGCTATTCTTTCTACCGGCTCTCCACTGGCTCCAGAAAGTTTTGATTATGTTTATACCAAGGTGAAGAAAGACGTAATGCTATCTTCAATATCAGGTGGCACTGATATCGTTTCTTGTTTTGTCCTTGGTAATCCGCTGCGCCCGGTTCGAAGAGGAGAGATTCAAGGTCGTGGATTAGGAATGGCGGTGGAGGTGTTTATTGATGGCAAGCCAGTTAACGGCCAGAGAGGAGAATTAGTTTGCACCAAACCATTCCCGAGTATGCCGATTGGTTTTTGGGGGGAGCCCGACAACTCTCGTTATATAGAGGCCTACTTTTCTCGATTTGAAGGGGTTTGGGCGCAGGGTGATTATGCTGAAATCACTGAAAATGATGGCATGATCATTTATGGACGCTCTGATGCGGTGCTAAATCCGGGTGGCGTGAGAATCGGTACTGCGGAAATTTATCGGCAGGTAGAGAAGATAGATGCCGTGTTAGAAAGTATCTGTATTGGCCAAATCTGGGCGAATGATGTGCGAATTATATTGTTTGTTCTCCTTCGAGAAGGTGTCGTGCTGGATAATGCGCTTAAAGCGGAGATTCGCAAAGTGATAAAAGACAATACCACTTCGAGACATTTGCCAAAGAAGATAATAGCGGTGAAGGATATCCCTAGAACATTGAGTGGGAAAATTGTTGAGCTTGCGGTGCGCAATGTTGTGCACGGCGACCCTGTAAAGAATACCGAAGCTCTGGCAAACCCTGAAGCGCTTGATAACTTCAGGAATTTACCCGAGCTCCAAGAGAATTAATTAACCGAAAAGAACCAATATTATGAGCAACGAAGTCCATGTAGTAAGCGGAGTCAGAACAGCAGTAGGCGATTTTGGCGGCAGTTTAAAAGATTTTCGGCCTGGCGACCTTGGCGCTGCAGTGGTGCGAGAAGCAGTCAGTCGTTCCGGCGTAAAGGCGGAATCGATTGGTCACTGTGTAATTGGTAATGTGATCCATACTGAAGCACAGGATATGTATATGTCCCGTGTTGCTGCGTTAGGTGGAGGCTTGCATCATCGAACGCCGGCGGTTACCGTGAACCGACTGTGTGGTAGCGGACTGCAAGCGGTAATTACAGCTGCGCAGCAAATCCAACTTGGCATGTGCGATGCGGCGGTTGCCGGTGGGGTTGAATCAATGAGCCGCGCAAGCTATATCGCAACCGGCGCTCGATTTGGAAATCGCATGGGGGATGCAAAGATGATCGATATGATGCTGGCGGCATTGCATTGTCCAATTGAGAAGTATCATATGGGCGTGACCGCTGAGAACGTTGCTGAAAAATGGGAAGTGTCTCGAGAAGATCAGGACGCTCTGGCACTATTGAGTCATCAGCGTGCGCAGCATGCCATTGAGAATGGCTACTTTAAAAAGCAAATTCTTCCTCTAGAAATTAAGTCCAGAAAGGGGAGTGTGGTGTTTGAGCAAGATGAACACGTTCGAATGAATACGTCTCTTGCTGATATGCAGAAGTTAAGAACCGTGTTTAAGGAAGACGGTACGGTGACAGCAGGGAACGCTTCGGGGATTAATGATGGTGCTGCAGCATTGGTACTTATGGATGGTAAGCGCTGTGAAAAAGAAGGCGTGCATTCGCGAGCGCGTTTGGTGAAGTATGCTTTTGCCGGTGTAGAGCCGAAATATATGGGTATCGGACCTGTGCCAGCTGTACATAATTTATTAGCGGACACTGATATCTCGGTAAAGGATATTGACGTTTGGGAAGTCAATGAAGCATTTGCTGCGCAGGCAATTGCGGTCCAAAGAGACCTCGATATCCCGGCTGAAAAACTGAACCCTAACGGCAGCGGTATTTCTCTGGGTCACCCCGTGGGCGCCACTGGCGCAATCATTACAGAAAAGGCGTTGTCCGAACTGGAAAGAACCGGTGGCAAGCTTGCCGTTGTGACAATGTGCATTGGAGGCGGTCAGGGGATTGCTGCTTTATTTGAAAGAACAACTTAACAAGACCCTGAACTGATGCCAGGTTCTCTGCAAGGAATTCGCGTTGTAGATATGACCCGCATTCTAGCGGGGCCTTGGTGCACGCAAATTCTCGGAGACCTGGGTGCAGAGGTAATCAAAATAGAACATCCTGAGCGCGGTGATGACACGCGTCAGTGGGGTCCGCCTTGGCTGAAAGATAAACACGGTAACGCCACCGGTGAATCTTCGTATTATCTCTCGGCAAATCGCAATAAGCACTCCGTCGCAATAGACATCAAAACATCCGAAGGCTGTGACATGGTGAAGCAGCTTGTAGCGCAAAGCGATATCTTTATCGAGAATTTTAAGGTGGGCGGGTTGGTTCAGTACGGATTGGATTACGAATCACTAAAAAATATTAATCCGCGATTGATTTATCTCTCTATTACCGGTTTTGGGCAGACCGGTCCAATGGCTAAGCAGCCTGGTTATGATTATTTGATACAAGGTTTAGGTGGGCTCATGAGTATTACTGGTTTGCCTGATGATGCGCCTGGTGGAGGGCCGCAACGGGTGGGTGTAGCCATCACTGATATCACAACAGGTCTTTACGCTACCATTGGATTGCTATCTTCACTATACGAGAGAAATACGACTGGAAAGGGACAGTATATCGATCTGGCATTGCTGGATACCTTGACTGGCTGGCTGGCAAATCAGGCGTCCAGCTTTCTCACTGGGGATAAAGTCCCGGAACGCACTGGCAATTGGCATCCGAATTTGGCGCCTTATCAGCCGTTTAAAACTAAAAATGGCAACATGATTTTAGCCGTTGGCAATGACTCGCAGTTTAAAAATCTTTGCGAAATCATAGGTCTGTCTGAGATTGCTACAGATAAGCGTTTTATCACTAATCCTGACCGCAACACCAACCGTGCGGAACTTGAAGTGATATTGCAGACCCAGTTTAGTTCGCAGTCGACTGGTTATTGGTTAGATCTGTTGCCTAAGAATGGCGTGCCAGCGTCGGCCATTAACACAATTGAAGAAACATTTGATATGCCGCAGATTCGGTCACGCGAGATGGTGATCGAAATGAATCATCCTCTATCAGGCAAAGTGAAAGGGGTGGCGAATCCATTGAAATTTTCAGAAACAGAAGTGCGGTATAGAAAACCCGCGCCAATGCATGGCGAAGACACTAAACAAATTCTCAAGGAAGTGCTGGGAATCGATGAAGTGTCACAGGAAATACTCAGACAGAAAGGGGTTATTCGATGAGCTTCACAAATACAGTAAGATGTATCAACCTGAAGCACGAACTATGAAGTATGAAACTCGACCACATAAATATTAGCTCTCCCTACGAACTGCTTGTTGAGGTGAGGGAGTTTTACTGCGACATACTTGGGTTGGTCGAAGGGTATCGTCCGGAATTCGAAAAGCGCGGATTTTGGTTATATGCCAACGATCAGGCTTTGATTCATTTATTTGAAAGTGCGTCTCACACTTCTACAGAGAACTTTGGGTATCTTGATCATGTCGCTTTTAGTCATACAGGCATTAATGATTTCATTAAGGGGTTGCAGTCTTCAGAAGTGGCATTTCGTACATCTTATATTTCCGACCTTGATCTAACCCAAGTTTTTTTATACGACCCTGCCGGAGTTAAGCTCGAAGTCAATTTTTATGGTGAAAAGTTAAGCCGATAGCACTGGTTCGAATAGATTTACTCAATGGTTGTGTCATGCAGTAAGTTACTTGCCTTCAAATCCAGTTAATACATTTACCGTGTTCACTCCGATTTCTTTCACCGCGTAACCGCCTTCCATTACAAACAGGGTCGGTTTGTTTAAACAAGCGATAGTCGCACCATATCGTTTGAAGTCATCGCTTGTGAGTTTAAAGAAGGAAATCGGGTCGCGTTCAAAAGTATCGACACCGAGAGAAACAACAACTGCGTCCGGTGCATATTCTGCAATTTTTCCACAAGCGTCCTGTAACGCCTGCCCCCAAGTGTCAAAATTTGTATTTGGTAGCATTGGGTAGTTGTGGTTGAATCCTTCTCCCGCATCCACCCCGCGTTCGTCTTGGTAACCTAGAAAATGTGGGAATGCATGCCGCGGGTCACCGTGTAATGATAAAAACATCACGTCGTTTCTGCCATAGAAAATCGCTTGGGTGCCGTTACCGTGGTGGAAGTCTACGTCCAGTATTGCGACTCGTTGCGCACCCTGGTCGAGAAACGCCTGCGCCGTCACTGCAGCATTGTTAATAAAACAATAACCGCCATAGAGATCTCCAGCCGCGTGATGGCCGGGTGGTCTGCACAATGCAAATGCGGATTCGGCACCGTTTTGGATTAGTGATTGTGCGGTTAAGGCGACATTTGCACTAGATACCGCAGCAGGCCAGGTGCCTTCGCTAATGGAAGTTTCCATTGCCATTGCGTAGTAACCCATTTTTCCCTCTATATGATTTGGGACTCGCTGCTGCATTCCACGCGCCGGGAAGACAGTGGGAATTGCTTCACCTTTATATCCCTCAGCCTTCCATTCACTCCAGCAGCCTTGAAGGAAATCGACAAATTCCCGGTCGTGAATGCGGTATATCGATTCAAGGCTAAAGTCGTCGGGCGACAGCACCTCGCCTAGACTTTCTTGATCGATCTGATTTAGCACATATTCCATGCGCTCTGGACATTCAAATGGCGGAACCAGTTCACCACCGAAGAGTTCAGTTTTAGCATTTCGCAGGAGGTGGTCAGGGCTATAGACTGTTTTCATAGTTGTTTAAACTTTTTAGGCGCGCGATTTCAGGTTTGAAGACAAGTGACTTATGTTAACCAAATCTTCAGGGAATGTATGACTTACTTTTGATATTGTTAACCGATTGCTTGATTACTGAGAAATAATTTCCCATATTTCAGGGCGATGACTCATAATTTCCTTATCGTTCAGACCTTCAAGAGAATGCGGGAATTTAATCCACTTGTCTGTTTCGTGGAGAAAGTAGTCAGGTGCCTTTCCCGTTAAATTTCGCGAAGGTTTGTAGTAGGGTACAGCGATTCGAATATCGTTTGGCGCGTTTTGCCGGGTGCGGCGATCTAATTTTTCAACAATACCTTTTATTGTTCTACCAGTATCATACACGTCGTCTACGATTAGAAGATTATCAGTGGAGTTAACCCTGTCGATCAGATAACGCAATCCATGAATCTTGACCTTTGCCAGCTGTTGATCAATTCCATCGTTATATGAGGCTGTTCGAATAGGAATGTGGTCAGCTGAAATGCCGGCAATCTGTAATATTTCCTGAACGGCAATTCCGATTGGTGCACCGCCGCGCCAAACAGCAACAATGTAGTCAGGCTTAAATCCACTATTTACCACTAACGCGCCAAGTTTAAACGCATCGGCAAGTAGCTGATTCGCATCGAGATAGAGCTTCTCGGTCATCATAGTCTAAGGATACGGCTTCGGTACATGATACAATTTTAAACCATGACAGGCCCTACTTTAAAACCCAGAATTTACGTAGAAGAGCAGAGTTTGATGCTCGATAGTTTCCGCCTCGGTAAGCAAATTCATGAAAGAGGATACCATCCTGATTTTATTGTGGGTATCTGGCGTGGAGGCAGTTCAGTGGGGATCGTTGTGCAAGAGTGCCTGCAATACTTAGGGGTGCAATCTGACCATTTCTCAATTCGTACTTCTTATAGCGGTTTACAGGACTATGACAGTATGGTTTCAGATATTAATCAAATTGGCGTTTATGGAGTCGAGTACTTGATTGATCGACTGGATGCGGACCATAAACTTCTGTTGGTTGACGATGTTTATAGCAGCGGATTTAGCGTTCAAGCAGTCATAGAAAAACTTCGACGCAAGACCAGACTCAATATGCCTAAAGATGTTAAAACTGCTTCGGTGTGGTATCGGCCGATAGCTGAGCGACCGCAGCCAGACTTTTTCGTTAATAAGACGGATTGTTGGCTGGTGTTACCGTATGAGTTAAGCGGCTTGTCAAAACGAGAAATTGATGAAAATAAACCTGATGCCTCTGCAGCAATTGCAACAATGCACGTACACTGAATGCCGGGTAGTGATTGTGCCCAAGGCAGCGCAAAAACTGGATTAATGAGTTATACCTCGACTGAAAAAATTCTTGAAAAACTTATCAGCTTTCCGACCGTTAGCAGGGACAGCAATCTTGAGTTGATTGCCTATATTGAAAGGTATCTGTCTGATCTGGGGATTTCATCGATTTTGACCAAGAATGATGAAAATACGAAAGCTAATCTCTATGCCAAACTTGGCCCTGACATCTCAGGCGGGGTGATGCTTTCTGGGCATACGGATGTAGTACCAATTGATGGCCAAAACTGGAACGTCGAGCCATTTTCTATGTCTTTAGCTGAGCGAAAACTGTTCGGACGGGGCACAACAGATATGAAAGGATTCATTGCCAGTGTACTGGCAATGCTTCCAAAAGCGGCGTCAGCTTCACTTACCCAACCTATTCATCTTGCGTTTTCATATGACGAAGAAATTGGATGTGTTGGGGTAAAACGCATGATCGATATGCTGCAATCTGCAGAGGATCGGCCTGCGTTTTGTATTGTCGGTGAGCCAACTGAAATGAAGGTTGGGATTGGTCATAAGGGTAAGGTTGGTGCTATTTGTCGCTGTCATGGGGTAGAGGCACATTCGGCGTTAGCGGATAAAGGTCTAAACGCTATTTACCTCGCGACAGAAATGATTGAAGCAATACGTGAAATACAGGAGGAGGTAAAACAGCAAAGTGAGCATGATTTTCAGTATAGCGTCCCATACAGCACGTTGCATGTTGGTACTATTGAAGGTGGGACGGCGCTAAATATTGTTCCAAAAGATTGTCATTTTAAGTTTGAAATTCGCAATACCAGTATTGACGACCCGCAGTCTATTCTTGACAAGGTAGTGCAAGCGGCAAGAAAAGTCACCGAAGATTATAAAAAAGATTTTCCAAATGCTGATGTTGATATAGAAGTATTTAACCAGTATCCAGCGCTGGATACGTCTGCAGAAGAAAAGGTTGTGATCCTAGTTCAGGATCTAATGGAGACAGACGAATTCATCAAACTTGCGTTTGGCACTGAGGGCGGGCTTTTCCAAGAGAAACTTAATATTCCCACGGTCATATGTGGTCCGGGGTCAATGGATCAGGGGCATAAACCTGATGAGTATATTCATCGTTCGGAACTTGCGCGATGCGATCATTTTCTTGAGAAACTGCTCAGTAAAATCTCCAAACCATAAAACCAAAAAAGAGTTTAGGAGGGTCAAAGACGTGCCGAATCGACAGTCAGGCAAGGTGGTGGTAGTCATTTTTGCCTGCTTATTTCTAATTCCAGGTCTGATATTGATTTATCTCAGTTTTGTACCTGGTTTTAAATATGTTACCTCACAAAATTGGCGTCAAGTGGATGCCGATATTATTGCAGTTGAGCAAATCGAATCAAGAAACGACGGATCCACTACGTTCGGTGTAAGGGGCAGCTATCGATATGAATATGATGGTATTACATTTCAGTCGAGCAGGTTAGGTTTTTACAGTGGAAAAGATAACCTTGGCAGTTATCAGGAACAGTTATTTCGGAGACTAAAAACTGCGCAGTCAAAAGGTGAGACTGTTACAGCCTGGGTTGATCCTGATTCACCCCGCAGCGCCTATCTCGATAGAACGTTACGCGGTGGTATGTTTGCATTTATGTTAATTTTTGGTCTGGTTTTTGCGACTGTGGGCGGGGGGATCATGCTCTTAAGTCGACATGCTAATAAACGAGCCCTAGAGACTGAAAGATTGGCAGAAACCTATCCTAAAGAGCCCTGGAAATGGCGACCAGAATGGCGGTCAAATGTTGTTAACCCGAATGCCGGATTGCGATTTAAAGGGCTGATATTTTTCGCAGTACTTTGGAATCTGATCAGCATTCCGTCTGCGGCCATCGTGTTTTTTGGCGAAAAAAGTCATCCACTAGGGATGAAGTTAATTATTTTGCTTTTCCCGTTAATAGGATTGTTTCTGACATATATCGCAATCAAAGCTTATCGAATATGGAAAAAATATGGTGCAGCTACTTTACGTATGAAGTCCATTCCCTTTCGCATTGGTGGGGATAGTTCTGGCAAGATCACAATACCCAGGGTAGGTTTCGGCGAAGAGTTTGTCTTAACACTAAGCTGTCTGCAAAAGACGCGAAAAAGAAGCGGCAAGAGAACCAGAACGGACACTAAAATCTTATGGCAGGGTGATAGACGTGTTCAGTCAGCTCCTGGCTCAGACAATGTCGCCAACCTAGAATACGAATTTTCGATCCCGAAAGGGCTTCCCGAATCTAGGGAACGTGAGAACAATCGAAGTGTAGAGTGGCAAATGTCATGTCAATGGGGTAGCGATACGGGTCTTAAGCTGGAATTTGAAGTGCCAGCGTTTGTAACAGATGATTTGGACTTCACTGCTGAACCAACCAAGGCTAGTCATGCCACCTGGAATGAAGATACGCTGAATTTAAAGGCGGATTCATATGTTAAGACGACCGGTGACTGGAGGCATTTAGGAGTCATTCAGAGTAGACAAAACGGAGGAATTCATTACTACTTCCCCCCGTCTAGAAATTTCAAGTTCTTAATTCCCATCCCGCTTTTCGGCGTTGTGTTCACGGTTGTAACGATAGGATTGTTCCTTTCCGAAGCTTCATTTTTGCTTGTTTTGATATTCGGAGCAGTCGGTTTGCTATTTATCATTTATGGTATTTATAGCCTATTATTCCGGAGTGAGATTCGAATTGTCGATGGCAACTTGCACGTCCGTAAAGGAATGCTGGGCATGAAACACGTGTTGACATGTGCTTCATCTGATATCCATCAGTTTGACATATCTAGTAATGTTCGTAGCGGTCAGACCAGGTTGTATCGACTATCGGTGAAAATGATTAACGGAGAAAAAGAGCTATTGGGCAAAAATCTTTTAGTGAAAAGTGACGTCGAATCATTGATTAATCAGATTCAATCGGATCTTGGGATTCCTTTAGAGCGCGAAAAGATAAGCTAATTCTCTCTCCACAATTATATTGTTTCGGGATGCCGTGCTGCCATTCTTTCTGAAGCTGGTCTGTCATATAGAATAAAGATCCGGGGGCTAGGGGGTATGCATAACTAATCCTGTGATCGTTTATTTTTCTTAATTGCATAAGACGTGTTGTACCCAGAGACACGATCGATACACCGCTATGTGCCTGCATTTCCATGTCCTGATCAGAATGAAAGCTAATGTAATGGTCTCCGGTAGGATAATAGTTCGCCAGGCAATTATTGGGTGAATAACCTAGATCTTGCTCGATCTTCTGAGTGATTTTCAGGAAGGAATCGGGAAAAGGGATTTTATGACGAAGTTTGGAGTCCTTTGTATAAGAAAGACCAAAACTGACGGTGAAGCGTGATCGATACTGCTTATTCCAGCTTAATTCCTCCTTCAATTCTATAAACAAGTCTTTGTGATCTGTGAACCAGTTCGCCAAATAATGTATTTCTGGTTTTGGCAAGCGTTCCACTTCAGATTGTTCAAAAAGAGTTGCCTGATGGATATGAGAAACCATGCGCTGATTTAAAAAATATGATGCAGTTGATTCAAAAAAATTAGTTTACAGCAACAGCCCGGTTAAACACACTTCAAGTAAGCAATTTAAAGAGAAGTGTCATGATACGAACTGGAGAGCAATATCGCGAGTCTTTACGAGACGGTAGGATAGTATTTATGGATGGTCAGCGGGTAGAGGACATCACCGTACATCCGAAGTTTAAACCGTTGATTGATGTTCGTGCCCGGATCTACGATCTCCAGCATCAAAAAGAAACCCAGGAAATGATGACCTTTGAAGAGAATGGAGAACTCTTTCCTATTGGAAATCAGATTCCGTTAGAGCAGCCGCACTGGCATGCTAAGCGGCGCGCTGTGGATACCCTGTTAAAGGATATTGGGGGCGTGGTGACCAGAGTAGGGGATGAAACCGTTGGTGAGATGTGGTCCCTCGCCGATGGTGCAGATATATTGAATGAAATAGATCCAAGATTTAGCACGAATATCAATAACCATATTCGCTTAGCGGTCGAGAATGATCCATTTCATGTGTCGGCGAATACCGACCCGAAGGGCGATCGATCAGTTAAGCCGCAAGATCAAGACCCGGATATGTTAACCCACGTGGTGAAGGAGACCGATGAAGGCATCATTATTCGCGGCGCTAAATATGAAACTGCTGCAGCATATTCCAATCAGGCATTCTTAAAACCCACCATTGCCAATTGGGGTGACGCTTCTATTTCAGATTATGCGCTGGGTTGTATAGTAAAAATGAATGCGCCAGGTGTGAAACATATCTGCCGCGGCGGCTTTCAACGAGAAGGCACAGAGGGGGATTATCCCCTGTCAAATAAGTTTGATGAAGTCGATACCATTATGATCCTTGATGATGTGTTGGTGCCTTGGGAAGATGTTCTATTCTATCAACACACCAAAGCAGCGGCATTTATCCGTACTACTTTGCATCGCTATTCTGCGCTACCGTTTGTGCAACGTCTGATTACATACGCCGACATGATGATTGGTGCCGCTTTGTGGAACGTCAAACAGACTGGTTTAGAGAAACAGCCTGCGGTACAGGAGAAGCTAGCGCAACTTGCCGTGTACCGTGAAGGGATCAATGCACATTTAACTGCCGCCATCGCTATGGGCGAGAAGAGTCCGGCAGGATTTCTCATGCCCAATCAATCTATGTTGATGACCGGGCGAGTACACGCTTGTTCCAACCTGCCTGCAATGATGCATATTGCGCGCGAACTATGCGGTGGTCAGATCTGCGTGACCCCTGATTTGAGTTCGTTTGAGGGTGAAGAAACAGGTAAATGGCTGAATAAGTACTACACAATCAACGAACGTTGGCAGGCGGATGATCGTCGCAAATTACTCTCTTTTGCGCGGGACTTGCTGAACAGTGGATATGCTGGACACAGGCTTACTTTTCATTTGTTTGCTCAGTCTCCACCGTTTGCTCATTTAGCGGCAGTGTATCGTAATTTCGGTTGGGATGGCCCATTGGACTTTGTAAAACATGCCGCTGGACTCTCCGATAACATCGATGGTTCGTAATTGCCTATCTAACGAATTGTGAGCAGAGATAAAAGATACGATTCCTTGTTTGAACCACTGGCGATTGGGCCGGTCACTACAAAGAATCGTTTTTATCAGGTTCCGCATTGTAATGGCGGCGGCTACAGAGATCCTTCGGCTGTCGCCGAAATGCGCAGAGTCAAAGCCGAAGGAGGCTGGGGAGTGGTATTTACCGAACAGGTCGAGTTACATCATACATCGGAAATAACGCCCTATATCGAACTTCGTATCTGGGACGATGACGATATGCCGGCGCTGTCTAAAATGGCGGACAGCATTCATGAGTATGATGCCTTGGCAGGCATCGAGCTTACCTATTCGGGGGTAAATGGGCCTAATCTGTATACGCGGGAAGTTCCGATGTCCGCTTCGGCTATGCCGGTAAGAACATTCTTCAAAGACCCTGTTCATGCCAGGCAAATGGATAAGAAGGACATCAAGAATTTGCGGCGATGGCATCGCAATGGCTGTATTCGCGCCAGAGATGCCGGGTACGACCTGATTTGTCTGTATGGTGCTCATGGATTTGGGGTAATTCAACATTTTCTGTCCACCGCTACCAATCATAGGACCGATGAATATGGCGGCAGTCTAGAGAATAGATCACGGTTAATGGCAGAGCTGCTATCTGAGTGTAAAGACGCAGTGGGAGATACTTGTGCTATCACTGTACGCCTGTCTCTGGACGAGATGGTGAACGGGCTTGGTTTCAGCAATAGCGAAGTGCGCGATGTGATTGGTATGCATTCTGAACTGCCAGATCTTTGGGACCTGGCTCATGGTGCATGGGAAGACTGCTCTGGGCCCTCGCGTTTTAAAGAAGAAGATGCACAACATTCACTGGTCGATGGAATTCGTGACCTGACGAGCAAGCCGATTGTTGGGGTAGGGCGCTTCACCTCACCAGACTTGATGGTAAAGCAAATTAGATCCGGTCATCTGGATCTTATTGGTTGCGCACGTCCATCAATTGCAGAACCCTTTCTGCCAAATAAAATAGATAGCGGTAATGTCGAAGATATTCGAGAATGTATTGGCTGTAATATTTGTATTACCGGTGATATGACAATGTCCATTTCGCGTTGTACACAAAACCCTAGTTTTATGGAAGAGTGGCGCCGAGGTTGGCATCCCGAAAAATACACGAAAACGAAAGATACTCAGAGTGTGTTAATTGTCGGCGCCGGTCCTGCAGGGCTTGAAGCGGCAAGAGTACTTGGGGAGCGCGGTTATCAAGTGGTGTTAGCTGAAGCCTCTGATGAGTTGGGTGGTCGAGTTTCCAAAGAGCGGCATTTGCCCGGGTTGTCTGCCTGGGGCAGGGTGGCTGACTATCGTACTTATCAATTGAGTCAAATGTCCAACGTTGAGATTTATAAAAAAAGTAAGCTTGATGTCGAACAGGTGCTCGAGTTTGGTGCGGATCACGTAGCCATTGCTACTGGCTCTGTCTGGCGAAAAGATGGTGTTGCTCGGCATCACCTATTCCCAATGGAAATTTCAGGGGATATCGGCATCTTTACACCTGACGACATTATGAGCGGCCACAGGCCAACCGGTGAAATTGTTATCTATGATGACGACCACTACTATATGGCGGGAGTCATTGCAGAGCTTCTCTGCAATTCTGATACTCACGTAACCCTCGTAACTCCCTCTCCGTTTGTTTCAGAGTGGACGATAAACACGCTAGAGCAAGCAACTATTCATCAGAAACTTGCTGGTTTGGGTGTGAACCTTGTACTCAATCGCAGTGTAGAGCGTATTGATTCAAATGGCGTTACCACCGCGTGCACATACACAGGAACCGAAGCGTCGATTAGCGCAGATAATGTCGTCCTTGTCACCACACAAGCTCCTCAGGATGGGTTATGGAAAGCATTACAGGGTGTTGAAAATCAAGTTCAGGAAAGAGCGATTCAATCAATGCAGGTGATAGGTGATGCCCTCTCTCCAGCGCCAATTGCCTGGGCGACGTTTGCTGGACACAGATATGGTCGTGAACTCGGGCAAGCTGACATTGGAGATGCCTTACCGTTTAAACGCGAAGTGGTCAAGCCAACATAAGAAAAGAGCGGCATTGCCGCTCTTTTCTATTTCACTTTTTCAAGTAATACTACTGAAGTAGTTTGGTCCAAACTCGATCGTATAGTTTGGTTGCTTTTGCGCTACAGGTTTCACTGAAGTGCACTGGAATGTTTGGATCAATATTGATCTCGGGTGCGGTACCGAGGGTAGGGTCAAGATGATCGCCAACCGCTGCCGCTTTTAAAGGTGAGGCATAGCGATTGAAGTTTGAAAGCTCAGCACCATTCTTAGCGTCCATCATAAAATTGATGAACTTTTCGGCATTTTCTTTGTTTGGAGCACCCTTTGGTACAACCAGACTATCAAACCAGCCGATAATGCCTTCTTTTGGATGAACGTATTTCAATGAGTCCATCTTGCTGTCGAGACGGTTTTTCATAGAATATCCGTCCCAGTGGCTGCTCATTAAAACTTCGCCATTGGTGAGATTAGCTACCATGGTTTCAGAGTTATAAGTTTTCACTGATTCTTTTTGCTTTAGCAGTAGCTCCTGTACTTTTTTCATATCCTCAGGGCTCTCATTGCACTGTGGAAGTCCGAGATACATCAGCGCCAGAGGAATTACTTCATCAGGAGTTTTGAAAACCTGTACTTTGCCTTTAAGCGCATCAGAGGGCTCAAAGAATTCCTTCAGTGAATTTCCTGGGCCGTCATAGCCATCCATATTAATGGAGAAGGATGTGCTGCCCATCTGCCATGGCGCGCTGTAATCCTGAGTTGGATCCCATGCAGGGTTTTTCCATCGATCATCGACATTGCCATAGTTCGACATTCCTTTAACGTCAATCTTTTCCAGCATACCTTCCGAGATCATGATAGTTACAAAGTTTTGACTCGGCACAACAACATCATAACCTGTAGCGCCAGACTTCAGTTTGGCAAGTAAAGTTTCGTTTGAATCGTATGTATCAACCGTAACCTTGACTCCGGTTTCTTCTTCAAATTTTTTGATTAACTCAGGTGGTGTGTAATCAACCCAATTGTAAAAAAATAGTTCACCTTCGGCGAACACACTGCCGCTAAATAAAGCGGCAACTGCCAAAGTAGCAGCTTTTCTCATATGGCGTTTAATGGACATGTACTTTTTCCTCGTTTTGTTTTGATACCAGCCAATATGCAATTATGGCGGTTACTGAGATACAGAATAACACAGTGGATACTGCATTAATTTCAGGCGAAACACCTAAACGGATCATGCTGTATATATAGAGCGGCAGGGTTGTTGCACCAGCGCCTGCGACCATCAGCGATATTATAAAATCATCAATTGATATTATAAATGAAAGAATTGCGCCCGCAAGAATTCCGGGTTTCAAAAGTGGAAACGTGACGTGCCAAAATACCTGCCATTCATTTGCGTACAGGTCCCGACCTGCTTCTTGTAATGTTTGATCCATTCCCGAAAGCCGTGCACGAATGGGCATAAAAGCGAAGGGAATGCAGAACACGATATGGGCAATGATGATCGAGGTCAGACCGAGCGGGAATTCGATTGCTGCAAAGAAGCTTAACGTTGCAACAGCAGTTGCAATTTCAGGAACTAACAATGGCAGGCTGATTATGGCATTGCTAATACCGTGGCCGCGGAATCTTTTGCTCGAAAGCACTAGTGCTGCCATTGTTGCAAACAGGGTGGCGACGATCGTGGCGACACCTGCTACTTTGAGACTGTTGATAATTGCTCTTTGGATGTCTTCATTATTAAAAGCCTTTAAATACCATTTCGTTGAGAAGGCGGTCCAAACCTGCGCTATTCTATTGTCATTGAACGAATAAATAATCAGAACTGCAATGGGCGCATAAAGATAGACAAAAAAAGTATTGCTAAAGATCTTAAGCCAGTTAATCGATTTTCGTTTACTGCTCAAATTCTTCATTTAATCTCCTCGCGTTTTCCCAGAACCCGAATATAGAAGAAGGACCCGATGCCCACCATAATGAGCAATAGCATTGTCAACGCGCCTCCGAATGGCCAGTTTCTCGCCGAAGAAAACTGAAACTGAATCAGATTACTGAGCATCATCTTCTTACCACCGCCAAGAATTGACGGCGATATAAAATCACCGAGACTTAACACAAACACCAAAATGCACCCGGCAATAATTCCTGGTAAGCACAAAGGAATCACTATCTTTCGAATGACTGAATAGCGTTTAGCGTATAGGTCGTGTGCTGCTTCGATTAAACCAAAATCAAGCTTCTCCAGACTGGCATAGATTGGCAGAATCATCAAAGGAATATAGCTATAAACAAGGCCAAGACCAATTGCTAGGTTGCCATACATTAGCTCCAGTGACTCATCAATAATGCCGAGTCCATAGAGCGGTTTCTCGATCATGCCATTTTTCCCCAATATCAATATCCAGGCATAGGCACGAATTAATAGGTTGGTCCAGAATGGAATAGTAACCAAAAATAACAACAGCTCTCGTTTCTTTGCCGGCTGTTGAACGATATACCACGCGACCGGAAAACCAACGGCGAGTGTTGTAATGGTGGCAAGAACGGCTAGTACGATTGAGCGGAAAATAATTTGTAGGTAGACAGGATCAAAGATTAACGAGTCGTCCAGATCCCTCTCAAAAAATAACTGTACCCAGGCTTCATAACTAAAGCCCTTGTCTACGCCGCCATATGGATCGGCAGGCATAAAAGAAAACACCCCTAATATAAATATGGGGATTACCATAAATGCAAAGATAGTCAGAATAGCGGGACCTAGTCCCATCCATCTCCGTGCCAATGGATTCGATGGCAGATTAATAGCCATTAGCTTAGCCCACTCTGTTGATCGGTAAGTGCGACTGCAGAAAGCTCAGGTATAAAAACACCCACGGTATCACCTTCTTGAATTACTTCACCAGAAACGTCACTGTTTTGTACACGCACTTCAAGATTCTCTCCATGATCACAAGTAACGGTTATATAACGGTCTGTTCCCATATACATCGATTCCGTCACCTGAGCATTCGTTTGGCCTTGATCTTTGGTAACCAAACGCAGCTTTTCGGGACGTACCGCCAATCGAACCCTATTTTCAGAGCTTAAATCGGCGGTCGTTGCCGTATTGGCCGCTACAACCTGACTTCCAGCCCATTGGCAGACCAGCTTGCCTGGTTGAAACTCACTGACACTGGCATCTATTAAATTTACATCGCCAATAAAGTTGGCGACGAATTCATTGCACGGGCGTTCATAGATCGTTTCCGGTGCATCGAGTTGTTGAATACTTCCTTGGGACATCACAGCGATGCGATCACTCATACTCATGGCCTCTTCTTGGTCATGGGTAACAAATACAAATGTGATCCCGGTATCTCTTTGCAAGCGTTTCAGCTCATGTCGCATCGCCTGCCTAAGCTTGAGATCAAGCGCCGAGAGTGGTTCGTCTAATAGCAATACTTTTGGTCTTGGAGCCAATGCTCTAGCCAGCGCAATCCGTTGTTGCTGGCCACCAGATAATTGATTAGGCATTCGTTCGCCGTATTCCGCCATTTTTACCAGTTCGAGCATTTCAGCAACGGTGCTGGATATTTCTTTCTGCATCTTACCCTGCATTTTTAGTCCGAAGCTGATATTTTCGGCGATCGTCATATGGGGAAAGAGAGAGTAGCTTTGGAATACGGTGTTAACCGGCCGTTGATAAGGCTCTAACCCTTCCAGATGGTCGCCAAAGAGCAATATTTCGCCCTGATTTGGTTGTTCAAACCCGGCGATCAGTCTTAGTAAGGTGGTTTTGCCACAGCCAGAGGGGCCTAGAAGCGTAAAAAATTCCCGATCGCGTATTTCTAGATGAATATCTTTGAGCGCGGTAACGGCTTGCTTGCCGCCACCGTAGATTTTTTCTACGTTTTTAACGGATATTGCGTTGATATCGTTCATACAACACTGGCGAGAAATATCAAATTTTTGCTCGCCTGCTTCTCCAACTTAAAGTTTGTGTGTGGGATAGTACCGAGCGTTGTGGGTGGAAGCAAATATCAGAAGGGCATTATTACGAAAAATGCATACCTGGAATATTATTCGTGGAAATTCGCGTTTTACAGTAGTCAATAAAGGTCTTTTGCGCCTGATTTCGATTGGTATCTCGTACCATCGCTATACCAAGATTTAGTGAGGGTGTTGTTTGCGAATCTGGTGCCAAAAGTGAAACATATTTAAGGATATTTCCATCCAATGCAGCCATATTATTGGGTCGAACATTTGCCAGGCTGTAACCGTAACCGCTGGCAACGAGACCTCTCTGAACATCCGACAGCGCGGTGCGCGCTTTGATGACAGGTTTCAATCCTTGTTGTCGAAACAATCCCATAAAATAATCTCCGCTCAAGGGTAGATCGAGGAGAATCATTGGCAACGCAACGACTTCTTTGAGTGACAGATTTTTTCGATCGGCAAGGGGATGTGCATCAGATAACATGACGTAGGGCGGTAATTCCGCCAGCGGTATAAATTCAATATCGCTTTGGAGTTCCAAGTCATAGGTCAGCGCAAGATCAATATCTCCATAGCGTAACTGCTGCAATAGCTTTTCTTGATGTCCTTCACGCACGCGGATATCAGACCCAGGATGTGAATCCATAAATCCGTGGCAGAGCCCCGGGATGATTATCGGTGCTAATGGATTGAAACAGCCAACCTCAATGGTTCCAACTACCTGATCGGATAACATGCCAGCCAGATTGTGCAGTTGGCCCGCTTGGGCTAGCAGTGCTTTAGCTTCCCGTAGAAACTCTCTTCCAGGATTAGTTAGCGAAATGCCCTGCGCATGGTGTCGAAGAAACAGCTGTAATCCGAATGTTTCTTCGAGATGCGATATCGCATTAGAGATTGAAGGTTGGGATACATGGATATTTTCTGAAGCTTTTAAAATACTACCGGCGTTACCAGCTGCAACAAAATAGCTGAGTTGCTTTAGGGTAAAGCGCAGGTTATGACTTCCGCTTTTTAAAATAGAGGATGCGTCGTTTTCGCGATGAGAGTCTGCGTTCTTCAAATGTCAGTCAGAAAGACTATTCATCACCTGGTACACCGTAAGATGGCGCAGCAGCGGGATCAATTGCTCTTGTCAGGTAGTCTAGCATTTGCGGTTCATAGTCTTGCCATAGTTCCCTTAATCTCCGCTCAGTATCTGTTTCAGCCCAGTCGACCCTGAGGTCGACCAAAGGAAAGGGCTGGGTGTCCGCAACTAATAGAGCAGCTGAATGAACATCTCCTTCTTCACCACCTGCTTTGATGCCCGCCTCCAACGCACGCAACAGTCTCTCAGCAATGTGTTGATCCTGATTTTGATCAAAGCTAGCTGTCATCGCCACGGGAACTTGTGTTGTGGATAAAAGATTTCCCGCAGCAAAACAGCCGATGCCTTCAGATACTGCGTTGGTTCCCAAAATATTCCCACCGGTGAAACTTGCGGTAGAGCCTTTATTATCTACAAGTGTCAATTGACGATAGTCTAGGAACGAGCGACTGTCCGTCACCGTCTTAAGGGCAGATGCAGCATCCAATCCAGACTCCATTGCGTCTAGTAAGGCGGGTCCCAGAGATGGGTCCGTGATGTTTTGGGTAGCAACAGCCCCCACACCGGCTCGAACATGCGGACAACGTGCGCCCACACAAATACTTGAAGTGGTGATAGCCACGCCAAACATCCCGGTTCGCTGGCAATGTCCTACAATTGAAAAAGTCATAGCTGATGTATTTTCGATTTAAGTGAATGTTTAATCTGGTATGACCGCGGTAGCTTCAATTTCCATCACCCATTCAGGTCTGGCCAAGCCGTCAACAATCAAACCTGTGGATACTGGATAAACGCCTTTTAGCCACTTTCCGATCGCCTGATAGACGTCATCTCGATAGCGAGGATCGGTGAGATAAACCTGAATTCGGCAGATATGCGCTAGTTCAGAACCAGCCTCTTCGAGAAGCTGTTTGACATTTTGCATGGCTCTGTCGGCTTGATCATAGGCATTCAGTGATTCAATGCTTTCAAAATTATCGACGTCCTGTCCAACCTGACCTCGAACAAACACCATGGTGCCACGGGCTTTAACCACCTGACACAAGTCATTGTCCAGTTTTTGATTAGGGTAGGTTTCTTTGGTGTTAAATTTTCTATAACGTTGATGTGGATCCGACATAGTAGTTCGCTGGTTTGGTAGTTGTTTAAAGATTATCCTGCAAAAAGCGCTTGTCAAGTTTAATTTATGTATTGGATTTAGAGAGCCTCTGCAAAAGTCTGGGTGCGGCCGGCGAGGTGCGGCCGGCGAGGTGCGGCCGGCGAGGTGCGGAAAATTGAGGTTCCTTAGGTTTTCTTGCGGACGCCTAACAATTCATCGTTATCTGCGGCCAATGTCTCTTCGAGGTTTTGCCTTGCGCTTTTTCCGATCGATATGACCTGGTCAAAATCATGTCGAACTGAAGCTTGTTTGATCATAGTGTCTATATCCATTTCCCGAAGGGTGTTAGCTCGATGCGCTGCAGCTTCGGGACTAAAACCAAGAGTGATTAATGCTTGTTCACCTAAATATAATGCAGAGTAGAATGTCTCCCGCGCAAATTCATCGATGTTCTCTTCGATTAGCTCCATGGCATGTCCCCGATCATAAGCCCGAACCATTATTTTTACTTGAGGGAATTCACTCCTGATTAGTTTTACCGCTTGGTTGACGGTGTCCCGATCATCTATCGAAAGGATAATTATTTTTGCGTCGGCGGCACCTGCTGAATGCAATACATCTAGTCTTAACGCGTCACCATAATATGATTTATAACCGTATCTGTTAGTTCTTTCGATTTGATCTGGGTTGTGATCAATGAGTGTGGGAGTAATGCGGTTAGCAAGTAAAAGGCGCGCGATTACCTGTCCAAATCGACCAAATCCAATGATAATGACATCGTTCTCATCATTGCTGATCTCATCTGGTTCGTGTTCGCTCTTTAAAACAAACCTGGGTTCAATAAAGTGTGTATGTACCACTACGAGAAGTGGTGTCAGCGCCATCGAGAGTGCAACCACCAGAGTGAGTAGTTGAATAATCTCGGTCTCCATTGCGCCAGCGGCTGAGGCGAAGCCGAATAAGACAAAGGCAAATTCTCCGCCTTGGGCCAATAGGATAGGGAAGAAAAGGGACTGATTTGCCGGTAGTTTGACTATTTTACCTATTACATACAACACAGAGCCCTTAATCGTAAGTAGCAATAAAGTAATAGCAATAATCTGCAATGGCTTCTCCCATAGCAGTCCGAAATCCATTGACATGCCGACCGAGACAAAAAATAAACCGAGAAGAAGGCCTTTGAACGGTTCGATATCTGATTCCAGTGCGTGTCTGTACGGCGAGTCCGCCATCAGGACACCCGCTACAAAAGCACCCAATGCCATGGAGACGCCAATCATATCCATGATCATGGCAATGCCGACAACCAGCAACAACGACAGGGCGGTAAACACTTCTCTTAGGTGCACCGATGCGACGAAGTTCAGAACATGCTTAAGTAAAAAATGGCCAACCAAGAAAATACTTGCAACGACGGCAATAATAGTAAAAGTCGAAACGTCGCTACCGCCACCACCATCGATTAACTCAAAACCGAGTAGTGGTATCAAAGCAATGATCGGAATAACGGCGATGTCTTGAAACAAAAGTACTGAGAATCCCGTTTTCCCCGCTGGAGTATTTAGCAGACTCTTTTCTCCCAAAATTTGTAGTGCAATCGCAGTAGAGGAGAGCGCCAAACCGAGCCCGGCAACCAAAGCAGTTTGCCATCTAGCGCCGAATAATAGCGCCACAGCAAATATGATTGCTGCGCTAACACATACTTGCCCCCCACCGGCACCTAGAATTGGTTTGCGTAAGCTCCATAACTTTCTGGGCTCCAGCTCCAGGCCAATAAGGAACAGCAGTAAAACCACCCCAAATTCGGAAAAGTGAAGAATATCTTCTACGTTACTGATGAGTCCAAGGCCCCAAGGGCCGATAAATATCCCGGCAAACAGATATCCGAGGACTGATCCTAGCCCCAATCGAGCGAAGATAGGCACGGCGATTACCGCAGCAGTTAAATATGCGACCAGAATTCCGAGTAAGCCGTGTTCTTCCAAAATATTCTCGTAATAATCAAAGTGGGTCTTAAGGATACGCGATTGAAGAAAAACCGGCACCTTATACCACCATCCATACTGTTCAATTTACTTAGCTTCCTGATCTGAAAGCGTCAGCTCTGTCGCAAATTTTGCTTGTGCCCGAAGATTATCAGGGCGTAACCTTGCTGGTAACAGAGAATTAAGAGGGGAGTATATGCAATCAAAAGCGAAATGTGCTGTTGATATTGTTTTGCCTGGATTCTGGCTGATGCGTTTTCCCTGACGACAGGCGATAGATTCCCATGTCAGCAAATACTCCTGTTGTCCAAGGCGTGGATAGAACTGATTCAGTAAAAGGGATCTTTTGCGTCACTGCGGGGTTGTTTGTTTTTGCTGTGCAGGATGTCATTATTCGTTATTTAAGTGAGACCCATTCTGTCCTTCAGATTGTGTTTACTCGCAGCGTAACTGCTTTGTTGATACTGCTTACAATAATTCTGTTTTATCGCAACACGCAAGCTTTAAAAGTACACAGACTTTGGCCAATTTTAGTAAAAGGTTCCCTTGGTTTCCTTTCCTATCTTTTGTACTACATGGCTTTAACTGGTTTGCCACTAGCGGACGCAGCCACTATTACTTTTATAGCGCCAATCTTGGTGACCGCGATATCAGCGCTTTTATTTAGGGAAGCAGTAGGCTGGAGACGATGGTGCGCTGTGCTTTTTGGGTTTATTGCAATGATGTTTGTCGTAGGCCCCAAGGGTCACTTTGGAAATATTGAAGTGGTTTTTGCATTGGGTGCAGCGTTTACTTATGCGATTTCTACCGTTTCTACAAGATATATTGACCCGAGAGATTCTGCACTTACCACCGCATTCTATGCAATGGCTGCATTTTTAATCTGGAGTGTTGTGTGTTCTTTACTGGTGCATTTATTTTTTGGAATGGGCCAAGAAGCGCGTCCTTCCATTGCATTTTTAACCAGAGAGTGGCATCACCCAAGCCAAATTGTTCAATGGTTGATGGTGTTTCTTGGATTTGTTGCGTCTGTAGGTTTTTACCTGTTAGTGAAGGCTTATATGGTTGCTGAGTTTAGTGCAGTAGCACCGTTTGAATATTTATATATTATTTGGGGAGCGATGTTTGGTTTCTTGATTTGGCAAGAGATTCCTAGCGTAACAACTGTTATCGGAATCGTTCTCCTGGTGGGGAGTAATATGTACATATTGCTAAGAGAGCTTAGGCTAAAGAAGCGGAATGCTTTTCGAAGACCTAAGATTCCTCATAGATAGTTTTTTCCTAAGGTAGTGTTCATTTCCTTGTTTTGTTTGTTACACTTTTATTCAAATATTTAATATCCAATCAAGGATGGCAAAACAGAGCGAGATTACTGCGGAAGAATTTAATCAATTTATTGAGCGTGATTTACCGTTTGCAAGGATATTTAATATTGCAGCAGTTGAAATGCAGCCCGAAGCTGTGGTGCTCTGTGCAAGTCATACTGCTGATGGGCTTCGTCCTGGTGGTACGATTGCCGGACCAGTAATGATGGGGCTCGCGGATGCTGCGCTGTATGCGGTGGTCATCGCGAATATAGGGATGGTCAAGCTGGCTGTGACGACCAATTTATCCATTAACTTTTTGCGTAAGCCACGACCTGGAGACTTGTATTGCAGAGCGAAAATATTAAAGCTAGGAAAACGCCTAGCCGTTTGCGAGGCAAGTATTTATTATTTGCATGAGGACGAAGATAGAATTGGTGAAGAATTGGTTGCCCATGTGACAGGTACTTACTCAATTCCACCTGCAGATAAGTGACCGGGCTGTATTTCCTTGTTGAAACGCGATTCCTTATTACCGTCTACGAGATCTTGCGGCAATCTTTATTCGGTCAATTAACATAAAAGTCTGATGGCAATCTCCGCAGATGACATTTAACCCGGGTTTCCCCCAAATGTTGGTTTGGCAATTTGGACAAGTATATTTACTCTTACTTAGACTTTTTGCTTGCGGTGGTGGCGTCCAGTCAATGGCTGCGTAGGCTTCCGTTGTCGGTATCGGGGAGAGTAGGGCAGGTGCAATCGACGCAATTTCTTCCATCAGACTCTCAAATACAGGTTCAGGCTGGTCGATTTCCCTTGGTTGCGATGAAGGCTGCCAAGCTGGCTCTGTATCAATCCACTTGAATCGATATTCGCCCTGGCAAAGATCGTAACTTGCGCGAAGAAATAAACCTCCCTGGAGCGGATAGTCAGACATAGATTGCCCGGTCTTGGCGCCGCCGACTTCTCCTGTGCTGCTGGGCATCAGACCAATTGATTCCATCTTATCCGCCCATTCTTTGTTGTGATATCCGCTACGGCTCTTATGTTTTCCGAATACGTGTTGCCATAGATGACATTGTTCATGAACTAGGGTCTGGAAAACGTCTATTACACGGTTGCGTGCGAAATAGGCAGGATTTAATGCAAGCTCATGGGCTTTCATTCCTTCTCCGTCGATCCATCGCTCGGCAGAGAAGTATCCCATCGTATTGCTGCTACGTTGCAACGTTAACATGCACCAAGGTAACTTATTATCGAATAGTCGATGGTTAAAGTGCTGAAACGCGTGGTTTAACAGGTTATAGAACTCTTGAGTGGGGTTTATTTTCATATTTGTATCGTACGAAACAAAATAGAATGATCAAACTGCCTCATCAAAGACATAGCTATTAGTTACCAGGCGATTTAGAAACTACCAGTAACTAATTGAATTTAAATAAATATTTTCCATATCCGTCACGTTCGACTCGCGCGGTGCGTTGGCGATTGCCCTGGATTGACGAATTGAGGAGGCGGCCAGAGCTTTCACATCGGCTGCTCCAAAGCCAACCCCGGACAAACCGTTCGGTATATGGGTTTGCTGCATCATCTCAATCAGTCTTTTTGAAACGATCTCTCCGGATTCAGCCGGCATGGCATCTTTACAATCTGCACCGAGAAAAGAGGCAGCTTCCAAATGCCGGTCAGGCGCTCCTTCAGACAGATATTGAAAAATCGATGGTGCGCTCAAAATGACGCTAATCCCATGGGGTATGAAAGGCGACTCGACGGGATACCCTTCGGTTACGATATCTCTCATTAAATGAGTAATGCCGTATGACATTGCATGGGGCAGATGCGTGCCGCTATTCCCAAATGCCATACCTGCCAATGTCGCCCCCCACATAAGCTGGTCTCTCGCTTCGTTATCTGAGCTGTCATTCACTCCGCGGCTCAAGTACTGGCCGGCAATTTCCATTGCTTTTTGCGCAGACATATCACTCCATGGATTCGCACCTTGAAGCAATGTGCGCTGATTCGGATTTTCCACCTTGTCCCATTGTGTATAAGCTTTAGCGGTATAACACTCCAATGCATGACATATCAGATCAAAACCGGTTGATGCGATCGTATTAGCAGGAAGGGTGTCAGTACATGAAGGATCTACCAGTGCTACTTTCGGCAATAGATGTGGGGAGCCAATAACAAATTTGGTGTTAAGCGAGTCTATTCTCAACACAGTAACTGAAGTGCATTCCGAACCTGTACCGGAAGTGGTAGGACAGGCGTAGTGTGGCAGTACCGGTCCGGGTACTGGTTTTCCCAGGCCTACCGGAGGGCCGAAGTAATCGGTGAAGTCCGCAGGGTAAGTAGCATATACTGTTGCCGCTTTTGCAGTATCGATAACTGACCCACCACCCACTGAAACCATAGCATCAAACTTTCCGTTTTTTAAAAACTCCTCCGCGTTTAAGATGCTTTTTTCATTGGGTTCTATATGGACTTCGCTAAAAACTGATAAGTCAATTTTACTTTGCTTCAACGACGCCAAAACATCGGAAAGATAGCGACTGTCTCTTAAATAGGGGTCGGTGAATACGGCGACACGCTTGTGTCCGTCGACGGCAACCCGGGCTCCAATTTCACTTAAGCAACCTCTGCCAAAGGTAAGCTTTGGCATCATTACGGTAAAGCTCTCTGCACCATGGCTGCATGGCGCAAAATATTGACATCCCATTATGTTTCTCGCTTTTAACTATAGTTAACCGGATTGCACTGTAGAGGAGTTTACATCCAGCGTCTGTATTTTTTCCAGAATCCGATCTTCCACATTCTGCATATCTTGCAGCACATGCAAAATATCTTGTTGTTGTTGAACTAGTGTGTCGCGCCGCTTCGCAATGACCTCAAGAACATACTGCATTTGGCCGATTTCACCGGACGCTGAGTCATACAGTCCAAATGTTTCCCTGATCTCTGAAATAGAGAACCCAAGACGTTTGGCGCGCATAATCAGTCTGAGTCGTACTCGATCCCGTTCATGATAAATACGACGTGTGCCATCTCTCTCCGGGGTCAATAAACCCTGATCTTCGTAAAATCGAATGGTGCGAGATGTCACATCAAACTGTTCTGACAGCTCTGAAATTGAATAAGTCTGGTTCATACTTCTCAGTGTAAATCATCTTGACGTTTACGTAAACGTAATGCAGACTGTGGTTTTTAGTAACCGAAAGACCATGCTCGATCGCAATAAAACCTCCAAGCAAAAGACTTTCTCGGAAGAGCAAGGGCAAAAACTGCGTTTTATTACTGCAGCGAGCCTGTTTGACGGTCATGATGCGGCGATTAATATCATGCGCCGGATTTTGCAATCTAATGGTGCAGAGGTCATCCATCTAGGGCACAACAGATCGGTCGAAGAAATTGTAGAAGCCGCGTTACAGGAAGATGTAAACGGTATCGCCATTAGTTCTTATCAAGGAGGGCATACTGAATATCTAAAATATATGGTCGATATGTTGCGCGAACGCGGGGGTGAAAAAATTCGCGTGTTCGCTGGCGGCGGAGGCGTTATCACTCCCGAAGAAATTCTCGCCCTCCATGAATATGGCGTGACAAAAATTTATTCACCTGAAGACGGTCAAGCAATGGGGCTCGAGGGAATGATTCAGGAGACGATAAAACTGTCTTGTTTTGACCCTGGTGAAGACGCCGCTAGTGAGATTACCTCCTTACTGTCGGGAGACCGCCGAGAACTGTCAAGAACTCTAACCACCATTGAAAATTATTCGATTAATAAGGATTTGCAAAATCAGATTCGAGCCAAAGTGAGTGATATGGATTCGCCACCGCCTGTTCTCGGAATCACCGGTACCGGAGGAGCGGGGAAGTCATCGTTAACCGATGAACTAATTCTGAGATTCCGGCTTGGTCAGAATGAATCGCTGCGTATTGCAATTATTGCAGTAGATCCTTCCAGAAGAAAAACCGGTGGCGCCTTGCTGGGTGACAGAATCCGCATGAATGCGATCAATCATCCAAAGATCTTCATGCGTTCTGTGGCAACGAGAGAATCAAGTAACGATCTGCCACAATGTATTGGTGACATGATTGCCGCGTGCCAGGTTTCCGGTTTTGATTTGGTCATTGTGGAAACACCAGGGATTGGTCAGGGAAGTACAGTGATTAGCGAACTAGTGGATACTTCTTTGTATGTGATGACGCCGGAGTTTGGTGCGCAGAGTCAGCTGGAAAAAATTGATATGCTTGATTTTGCCGATGTGGTCGCAATCAATAAATTTGACCGAAAAGGATCTCAAGATGCTTATCGAGACGTTTGCAAACAAGTACAGCGCAATCGTCAAGCGTTTGATACATCTCCTGATGAAATGCCGGTGTTTGGCACCATGGCGTCGCGATTTAACGATGACGGTCTAACCGCGTTATATCAGCACTTGATCGATCTTCTTAGGCAGCAAGGTTTAAACACACAAAATGATTTATTGCCTGTTCAGGACAGCAGAACATCAAGCAGTCAACTGCAGCTGATTCCGGCGAAGCGTGTGCGCTACTTAAGTGAAATAGTGGAAACGATCAGGGGGTATAAACGTCAGACCGAGGAGCAATCTGTGATTGCCAGAGAGCGGCAGCAGTTAAGCGCTTCCATGGATATGCTGTTATCGGCGTGTTCTGGGAGTAACGTCACTGCCTTACAGGACTTGCATGATCAAAAAGAGGCGCTGCTCGAAAAAGAAAACCAGCTTCTCTTAGAAAAATGGCCTGAGATAAAAAGTATCTTTCTATCTGACAGTATTGAAAGCACGACGAAAGTCGGGACTGTATCGACTTCTCTGTTTAAAACAAGCTTATCCGGAAATCGTATTCCACGTATTTCAGTACCTCGCTATGAAGACCATGGGGAATTGTTGAAATGGCTTCGTTCAGACAACTTGCCCGGATACTTTCCCTTCACCTCTGGAGTATTTCCTTTGAAAAGGGAGAATGAAGATCCGACCAGAATGTTCGCCGGTGAAGGCGATGCGTTCCGAACTAACACCCGGTTTAAACAGCTCTCAAAACACTGCGATGCAAAACGTTTATCAACCGCGTTTGACTCGGTTACGCTGTATGGCTGCGATCCAGACGAGCGTCCCGATATTTATGGCAAGGTCGGTAATTCCGGCGTATCCATCGCAACGCTTGATGATATGAAAGAACTCTATTCAGGGTTTGATTTATGTCATCCGATGACATCGGTATCGATGACCATTAACGGCCCAGCGCCTATTATTTTGGCGATGTTTTTAAACACGGCTATCGATCAGCAAATCGCTGTTTTTAGTGAAGAAAATTTGCGCCAGCCTGATAAAAAAGAGTCAGAAGAAATAACAGCGCGGGCGTTGAAGGCTGTACGGGGTACCGTACAAGCGGATATTTTGAAAGAAGATCAGGGGCAGAACACCTGTATTTTCTCTACTGAATTCGCCTTGAAATTGATGGGTGACATTCAAGAATATTTTGTCAAACATGAAGTGCGAAATTTCTATTCGGTTTCGATTTCCGGTTATCACATCGCCGAAGCCGGGGCGAATCCAATTTCACAACTCGCATTCACATTATCCAATGGCTTTACCTTTGTTGAAAGCTATCTTGCACGGGGAATGGATGTCGACGACTTTGCGGCAAATCTGTCGTTCTTTTTTAGCAATGGAATGGATCCCGAGTATTCTGTGATGGGCAGGGTAGCAAGACGTATCTGGTCTGTAGCAATGCGTGACCGCTATGGTGCAAATTCGCGCTCACAAAAATTGAAATATCATATTCAAACTTCTGGGCGTTCACTGCATGCACAAGAAATGGATTTCAACGATATTCGGACAACTCTGCAAGCATTGATTGCGATCTATGATAATTGCAATAGTCTTCATACAAACGCTTTTGATGAAGCCATTACCACGCCAACTGAAGAGTCAGTGCGACGCGCATTGGCAATTCAGCTGATTATTAATCAGGAGTGGGGCTTGGCGATGAACGAAAACCCGAACCAGGGAAGTTTCATTATTGAAGAGTTGACTGATTTAGTGGAGGAAGCCGTTCTATTGGAGTTTGAGCGCATTTCGGAACGTGGTGGTGTTTTGGGCGCGATGGAAACTGGTTATCAAAGAAGTAAAATCCAGGAAGAATCTATGGAATATGAGCATCGTAAACACAGCGGCAGTTTGCCAATTGTGGGCGTAAATACTTTTCTGAAAGAAGGGGATCAACAGCGTCCGGATATCGCTCTCGCAAGATCCAGCGATGAAGAAAAGCAAAGTCAGATTCGTCGTTTGCGTCATTTTCAAGAGGAGAACAAGAATCAAGCTGAAGGTGCACTTGAAGAGATTAAGAATGCTGTGATCTTTGATAACAACATATTTGCCGCCCTAGTTGGCGCAGTGCGCTACTGTTCTCTAGGACAAATCTCCGATGCTTTGTATCAGGTTGGAGGGCAATATCGCAGAAATATGTGACCAAAATATGATCTGGATATCATGCTCGAAATTACATTCAACAATTAAATTGAGGTACTATGAAGATGCTCGGAACTAGAGCCATACTTGGGCAGTCGATAACCTGTCTGAATAGATAAACAATATAAACCTCTTCGCATTGATCGAAGACAAAGCACTTTTAAAACCGACCGATCTCTCTAGAATATGAATAACTCAGCGCATAATGTGCTTGATACTTTTCCAAAGCTATTAATTGATAATGCTCTCCGAATTGGCAATAAACCAGCTGTAAGAGAAAAAGAGTATGGCATCTGGCAGAGCTGGAGCTGGAGCGAAGTCAAAATCAATATTTTTGAATTTGCAGCCGGACTGCATACGCTAGGATTTTCTCCAGGCGACAAAATTGCAATTGTGGGACGCAATCGACCTCGCCTGTATTGGACGATAACCGCTGCGCAGTGTCTGGGCGGTATCCCGGTACCGGTGTATGCCGATTCTGTTGCCGAAGAAATGGAGTATGTCTTGGATCATGCAGAAGTACGTTTCGTATTAGCTGAAGATCAAGAGCAGGTTGATAAAGTACTAGAAGTAGCGGATCGCCTGCCGAAGTTAGATCAAATCATTTACGACGATGTGCGCGGTGTGCGCGACTACGATAGAACTAAGCTGCATGATTTTACCGATGTGCAAAAATTAGGCAGAGATGCCTTAGCGCAAAACCCAACCATGCTTGACGCGCAAATTGCTGCGGGAAAGGGCAGTGATGTCGGTATATTTCTTTACACTTCTGGCACTACCGGTAAACCAAAAGGGGTCGTACTGAGTAACGACAATATAATTGTTACCTCTCGAAACAGCGTGAAAATTGATCAGCTCACGGCAGACGAAGAAGTGCTGAGCTACCTACCACTAGCATGGGTTGGCGATCACATTTTTTCCCATGGACAGGCTTATGTTGCTGGTTTTTGTATCAATTGTCCCGAGAGCGAAGAAACGGTATCTACGGATCTTCGCGAAATCGGGCCGACCTATTATTTCGCCCCACCCAGAGTATTTGAGGGAATCCTGACCCATGTCATGATCCGGATGGAGGATGCGAGCAAGTCGAAACAAAAGATCTTTAACTACTTTATGAAAGTCGCAAGAAAAGTAGGTGTAGATATTCTCGATGGTAAATCAGTATCTGCCGGCGATCGTCTCAAATATTGGTTGGGTAATTTACTGATTTATGCACCTTTGAAAAACACCATGGGGTTTAGTCGTATTAAGCTTGCGTATACAGCTGGAGAAGCAATTGGCCCCGAAATCTTCGATTTCTTTCGCTCTCTAGGAATAAATATAAAACAGCTGTATGGACAAACTGAAGCTTCGGTTTTTATTACTATGCAACCGAATGGTCAGGTCTATGCCGACACTGTTGGCGTTCCCGCGCCAGATGTTGAAATAAACATCACTGACGAAGGTGAGGTGATTTACAGAAGCCCCGGAGTTTTTCTAAGCTATTATAAAAACGAAGAGGCAACCCGTGAAACAAAGAATGCTGAAGGTTGGGTGATGACTGGTGACGCCGGGTACTTCGATGAAAATGGACATTTAAAGATCATCGACAGGGCGAAAGACGTTGGTCGATTAAATGATGGAAGTATGTTTGCGCCGAAGTATCTGGAGAATAAACTTAAGTTTTTCTCTCAGATAAAAGAAGTTGTTACTTTTGGCGATCAGCGGGAATTCGTGACTGCTTTTATCAACATTGATTTGGACGCAGTGGGTAACTGGGCGGAAAGAAACAACATTGCCTATGCTAGCTATCTTGAATTAGCGGGTCATCCGGAAGTCTATAAAATGATGGCTGAGAATATCGAACAGACCAATGCTGATTTGGCGACCGACAGTAAAATGAGCGGCTCCCAAATTCATCGATTTCTGATTTTGCATAAAGAACTTGACCCCGATGATGGCGAGATGACGCGAACCAGAAAAGTGCGACGTTCCGTGATATTTGATCGGTATGATGTGCTAATCAATGCATTATATGATGGTTCTGAATCCGCCCATATAAAAACAGAAGTAACTTTTGAAGACGGTCGAACCGGTACGATAGAAGCAGATGTTTCTATCATGGAGGCAAAAACTTTCTCTGCCGTTAGCAAATCCGCGTGACTTTCGGATTGATCAATATCAAAAAGTAAGTAAATGAATACCGCAGAGAATACGAGTGAAGCGCTGCTATCACTAAAAAACATTTCCCTTTCGTTTGGCGGGGTTAAAGCTCTGACAGATATTAGTTTCGATATTAAGAAGGGAGAGATACGCGCAATTATTGGGCCGAATGGAGCTGGTAAAAGCTCCATGTTAAATGTCATTAATGGCTTTTATCATCCGCAGGAAGGGGAGGTTTGGTTCAATGGCAATTTACGAGGTTCGCTTAAGCCTCATGAAATTGCGCGCCAAGGAATCGCTCGAACCTTTCAGAATATTGCATTATTTAAAGGTATGTCGACGCTGGATAATCTTATGACCGGTCGCATAACAAAGATGCACGCTAATATTTTTTGGCAAGCTATTTGGAAAGGCAAAGCGGAAAGAGAGGAGCTGGAGCACCGGGAGAAGGTTGAACATATTATTGATTTTCTCGAGATTCAGGCTATTCGAAAAACACCGGTCGGACGTTTACCCTACGGACTTCAAAAACGGGTTGAACTCGGCAGGGCATTGGCCGCTGAATCCAAGCTATTACTACTCGATGAACCAATGGCTGGCATGAATGTAGAAGAAAAGGAAGACATGTGTCGTTTTGTGCTGGATGTGCATGAAGAGTTTGGTACAACAATTGCCTTGATAGAGCATGATATGGGTGTAGTGATGGATATTGCGGATAGAGTCGTGGTGCTTGACTACGGTAGGAAGATTGGCGATGGCTTTCCAGATGAGATTCGAGCCGATCAAAATGTAATTGATGCTTATCTGGGGGTGTCACATGACTAAGTCAGTAGATAAATTTCGCCATCCGTTTTTGACTGAAGAGGCCGGTTTATGAGTCCAGTGATTCTAAATACCATTGAGGTAATTCTGAATGGTTTAATGACCGGGGTAATGTATTCACTGGTTGCTCTGGGCTTTGTTTTAATTTTCAAAGCTTCCGGGATATTCAACTATGCCCAAGGCGTAATGGCTTTATTTGCAGCTTTGACTTTGGTTGGATTTCAAACTGGTCAAGTACCATTCTCTCACCTGATTAACGTTATCTTTGGAACCAATTATCACAACTGGTCTAACGGTATAAACACCTTTCTTGCCATTGTATTAACCATGTTGGTCATGATTGCTTTGGCCTGGCTTGTTGAAAGAGTTGTGTTGCGACATTTAGTCAATCAAGAGCAGATTATTTTGTTTATGGCGACTATTGGCCTCGCCTTTTTTATGGAGGGTCTAGGTGATTTGATGTGGGGCGCAAACATCAAAGTACTCGACGTTGGATTACCGTCGGGTGGTTCGTTTTGGCTGGAAGATGTGACCCGGGAGTGGGCCTCTGAAGGGTCCGAATATTACGGTATGTATATTGACGTGCTCGATGTTTGGGCTGCAGGTATTGCCGTTGTGTTGGTGATTGCGCTGACAATTTTTTCTCAATACACAAAGACAGGGAGGGCGTTGCGTGCTGTTGCCGATGACCACCAGGCAGCGCTTACTGTCGGTATATCTCTCCGTACCATTTGGGTTGTTGTTTGGTCTATTGCTGGCTTTGTTGCTCTGGTGGCGGGCATTATGTGGGGATCGAAGTCGGGGATACAGTTTTCCCTGTCGCTGATTGCGCTTAAAGCGTTACCCGTTCTAATTTTGGGCGGTTTTACCTCGATTCCCGGAGCGATCATAGGGGGACTGGTAATTGGGGTTGGAGAAAAATTATTTGAATTTGGTATCGGACCATTAATCGGCGGTGCTACAGAAAACTGGTTTGCCTACGTTTTGGCATTATTGTTTCTGATGTTTCGACCGCAAGGATTGTTTGGCGATAAAATTATAGAGAGGGTGTAGATGTTTTACCGTGAGTCTGGCGACTTTAAATCCAACTACGCAGCTGATCAACAAACATTTCCTATCAAGTTCGATCGAATTGGTGTTGCTATTTTCCTTGTCTTTGCGTTTTTTATTGTTCCTTTCATTATTAACGATTATTGGGAGAAATCCATCATCGTTCCAGTGCTGGTATGGTCACTCGCTGCGCTTGGGCTCAATATTTTGACCGGATACTGCGGACTCGTGAGTCTCGGTACTGGTGGTTTTATGGCCGTCGGGGCTTATGCTTCCTATAAGCTTACCACCAGCTTTCCTGAGCTTAATATGTTTCTGGTGATTCTGTTTTCGGGAGGAATCACAGCACTTGTAGGAATACTGTTTGGTCTTCCTAGTTTACGTATTAAGGGTTTCTACCTTGCGGTAGCAACTCTGGCCGCGCAGTTTTTTCTGATTTGGCTATTTAATAAAGTGCCATGGTTTTATAACTCCTCTGCTTCGGGAATGATTACTGTCCCTGAACGCACGATTTTTGGAATTGCTGTTACCGGGTCGAATTCTCCGCCATGGGCCACTTACCTGTTTTGTCTTATATTTGTTGTGGTGTTTGCGGTCATCGCGCGAAATCTCACCCGAGGCCGCTTAGGCCGATCGTGGATGGCGATTCGCGATATGGATATTGCTGCGGAGATTATTGGCGTTGCACCATTGTCTGCGAAACTGTCTGCTTTTGCCATCAGCTCTTTTTACATCGGACTTTCGGGAGCGCTGTTCTTTTCAGTTTATCTCGGCGCTGCCGAGCCGACCGAAGCATTTGGAATCGATAAATCATTTCTCGTATTATTCATGATAATTATTGGTGGGCTAGGGTCGATCTTCGGCTCCTTTATTGGCGCTGCCTTTATGTTTCTGTTACCAGTACTGTTTAAAAATATTATGGTTGGCGGTTTTGGTTGGCCAACCGATATGGTTCAGCATCTTATTTTTATGCTGGTGGGCGCTTTAATCATGTTTTTCCTGATTGTAGAGCCACATGGGTTAGCGCAATTATGGCGTGTGACCAAAGAAAAACTGCGACTCTGGCCATTTCCGCATTAATCGTGCTTTGTGGACATGAGTAGCAAGTAAATAGAAGACGTTAACTTAAACGCAAAGGACCAAAGTTGTATAACTATTAATCACATCATCTTGGAGAATTACAATGAAACTCAGATCATTAACTGCAGCTGCAATAGCCACTACACTGGCATTGGGTAGTGGGGTTGTCTCGGCTGACCTTACCTTTCCATCATTAAGCTATCGTACCGGTGCTTACGCGCCGAACGGCATACCATTTGCGGATGGGTATGCCGATTACTTTACGATGTTAAACGAGCGCGATGGCGGCATCGGTGGCGCTAAGATTAATTTTATCGAATGTGAAACAGGGTATAACACCGAGAAAGGAGTGGAGTGCTATGAGTCGACAAAAGGAGAGGGTGCATTGCTCTATCAACCATTGTCAACTGGTATCACTTATCAGCTAATCCCCAAGGCGACCGCTGACGGTATTCCCGTTCACTCCATGGGCTATGGACGTACGTCCGCAGCAAATGGAAAAGTTTTTAGCCATATTTTTAACTATCCTGGTAACTATTGGGATGCGGCCTCCATCATTATTAAGCATATTCTTGACGAAGAAGGTGGTGATATAAAAGATAAAAATATCGCGTTGGTTTATCACAATTCTGCTTATGGTAAAGAACCAATTCGTACCCTTGAGGAGCTAGCGAAGAAACACGGGTATAAGCTTACCTTGCTTGCTGTAGACCATCCTGGTCAGGAACAAAAATCACAGTGGCTACAAATTCGGCGAGAACGCCCTGACTATGTGTTGATGTGGGGCTGGGGTGTAATGAATCAGGTCGCAATTCAAGAAGCAGCTAATATTCGGTATCCGATGGACAAATTTATCGGTGTCTGGTGGTCTTCCTCTGAGAACGATGTGATTCCGTCTGGTTCTGGTGCAAACGGTTATAAAGCCATCAACTTCCATGGTGTTGGCGATGACTTCGGTGTTTACGATGACCTACGCAAGTATGTAGTCGACACCGGTAAGGCGGCTGGAGATGGCAGTAACTTGGGAACTGTGCTTTACAACAGGGGCATGTATGCTGCGGTATTAGCGGCTGAAGCAGCCCGTACAGCGCAAGAGATTCATGGCGTCGCAGAAATCAATGCCAGTCAAATGCGGGATGGAATGGAAGCTTTGAAGATAGATCAGACGCGTATGGCCGAACTTGGTCTGGCGGATTTTGGTCCTGAGATCAATGTTACATGCGAAAGTCATGGTGGTCCGGGCCAGGCTGCGATCCAGCAGTGGGACGCGGAAAGTAAGACCTGGAAATTAATCACTGACTTTGCAGGCGCTGATCGCGATGTTATCGACGCGCTCATTGCAGAAGACTCTGCCGCATTTGCTGCTGAGAACAGCATTACTCCGCGAAGCTGTTAAATTGCTGTAGGTTTGGGGCGTGGAGGTATTTCTCGCTCCGACCAAAACTTAAATGATGGCTCTGAAAAGAGCCATCATTTTCATTTTAATCTGATAAGTCCAAAGACCTGAAATTGGAATGAGCAACGAAGAAATTGTTTTAAGCGTAAAAAATATCGAGGTGATTTATAACCACGTCATCTTGGTATTGAAGGGTGTATCGCTAGATGTGCCCAGAGGAAGTATCGTTGCGTTGTTAGGCGCTAATGGCGCGGGTAAGACCACAACCATTAAGTCTATTTCAAATATTTTAGGCACTGAACGCGGAGACGTAACCAAAGGCACTATTGAATTTATGGGAGAACGCGTTGACAGCCTTTCCCCAAATGAGCTGGTTAAACGCGGAGTAATTCAAGTCATGGAAGGGCGCCATTGTTTTGAACATCTTACCGTGGAAGAAAACTTGTTGACTGGCGCGTACACGCGTAAAGGTGGTCGAAAAGAAATCAACGATTCATTGGAGCTGGTGTATAGCTATTTCCCCAGACTGAAGGAACGACGCAAAAGCTTGGCTGGATATACATCTGGTGGAGAGCAACAAATGATTGCGGTAGGTCGCGCGTTGATGGCGAATCCCAGCGTAATTTTACTTGATGAACCCTCAATGGGATTGGCACCACAGTTGGTTGAAGAGATTTTTCAAATTGTCAAAGCTTTGAACGAACAACAGGGTGTGACTTTTTTATTGGCGGAACAGAACACCACCGTGGCGCTGCGTTACGCAAAGTACGGTTACATTTTAGAAAACGGCCGAGTTGTTATGGATGGTGATGCCAGTACTTTGGCTGATAATGAAGACGTAAAAGAATTTTATCTGGGAATGAGCGGTGGTGATCGCAAGAGCTTTCGTGACGTAAAGCACTATCGCCGAAGAAAACGCTGGTTAGCTTAGGGATCTAAGTGTATGACTGAGTTTTATGACGCTAGAGAGACGCGGTCTTTGGATGAGCGCCAAGCTTCTTTAACTAGTGCGGTTATTGCACAGCTTAACCATGCAAAGGCTAACGCTCCGGCGTATGGCAAGATTCTAGAAAACACTAACTTGGCTGAACTAACCTCTCTCGAAGATCTAGAGGCGTTACCAGTCACCAGGAAGTCTGCGCTTGTAGAGCTACAAAAACTTGCCCCCCCGTTTGGCGGGTTTACCGCATTTGAAAAGAGCGAACTTGCGTATACATTTGTGTCTCCAGGTCCTATTTATGAACCGCAAACGCACCGACCTGACTATTGGCGTCTTGGGCGTGCTCTTTTTGCGGCCGGAATACGCGAGGGAGATACAGTGCATAACTCGTTTTCTTTTCATCTGACTCCGGCGGGAGCGATGCTTACTTCAGGTTGCCATGCGCTTGGAGCGAGCGTTATTCCTGGAGGTGTTGGTCAAACAGAACAACAGGTGGCGTCTATCACCGCTCTTAAACCCAGTGGTTATGCCGGGACGCCTTCTTTTTTAAAGATTCTATTTGAGAAAGCTGATGAAATGAACGCAGATTTCTCTTCTATTAAGAATGCGCTGGTCTCTGGCGAAGCTTTTCCCCCGAGTGTTCGTCAAAGCCTGTCTGATCGCGGGGTAAATGCAGTGCAGTCTTATGCCACAGCGGATTTAGGAGTGATAGCCTACGAATCTTCTGCTGAATCTGGTTTGATTCTGGATGAAGATGTATTTGTTGAGATTGTAAAACCAGGAACAGGAGAGCGATTACCTTTTGGTGAAGTTGGAGAGGTCTTGGTGACAACGCTGAATCCTGACTATCCTCTTATACGATTTGCCACTGGCGATATGTCTGCAATGATGGAAGGAATAAGTCCGTGTGGACGAACTAATGCACGTATTAAAGGATGGATGGGGCGCGCTGACCAAACAGCAAAAGTGAAAGGAATGTTTGTAAGACCAGAACAGATGGCGCAATTAGTGACACGGCATCCTGAAATTGAGCGCGCGAGATTAGTGATCGATTGGCAAAATGAAACAGATATGATGACACTAAGATACGAGTCGGATTCCGGGTCAGAGGCTCTTTCAAACGCTATTGAAGAATCTATTCGTGAACTGTTTAAAGTTCGGGGCGGGGTAGAGTTAGTTGACGCGAACTCTCTGCCTAAAGATGGCGTCGTAATCGAAGATATTCGGAAATACAATTAAATTGTGTAAGACAAGGGCTGGCTTGATTCAAAAAAAGCTACGACGTGTGTGACTAATGGAGAGTCCACTCGCTGGGATCAGGGTAGTTGATTTAAGCCAATATGCGCCTGGTCCATATACAACGAAGTTGCTAAGCGATCTAGGTGCAACTGTCCTTAAAATTGAACCTCCCGATGGCGATCCCTTGCGGCGAATGTTTCTCTCCAAGGAAGAAAAGTTATCGCCGGTATATACAGCACTCAATCAGGGGAAGATTGTCAGCAGAATTGATCTTAAAAATCCGGCATTGCTTGCTCTGGTGTTAAGACAAATTGAAAAGGCAGATATTCTGGTTGAATCCTATCGCCCAGGTGTTGTTGAAAAGCTTGGTGTTTCTTATATCGCGTGTAAGAAGAACAATCCCGGATTAGTTTATGCCTCGCTTTCAGGCTATGGGCAAGACGGCCCGTACCAACTAAAAGCAGGTCACGATATTAACTATGCCGCAGCTGCGGGACTGTTAAGCACGGTTAAACCATCACAGCCCATATTCCCATTGATTGCGGATCACACGGGGTCGATGAACGCCGTAAATGCAATTCTTTCAGCAGTCATTGCAAGAAATCGAAGTCAAGTCGGCTGCTATCTCGATTTATCCTTATATGAAGCGATGTTGAGTTGGCAGTATTTTAATCAATCGATCTCAAAGCAACAGCGACCTTCCATGGGAGTGCTGACAGGTGGTGCGGCATGTTACAACCTATATCAAACGAAAGATCAGAGAGTTGTCACGCTTGGCGCTCTGGAGTCAAAGTTTTGGCGCAATTTCTGTAACGCCGTTCAACAATTTGAATGGATACAAAGACAATGTGAATCGATGCCACAAGTTAGATTAATTGATGATTTGAGAAAACTGTTTCTGTCTGAACCATTGACGTATTGGATATCTCTACTTGATCCAATAGACTGTTGCTTCGAACCCGTGCCCCTTGAAAATTCTGTGTATCAGCATCCGCAAACTGTTTCACGAGGGATGTTTAATCATTCTTTTCAGGCCTTTCCAGGTAAATTTAACGGAAACACTATGAAATCTGATTCTGAATTACTAGAGCTTGCCGAAGGCGAACTACCTGATTGGAATCAATTTTAAAAAATATAGCTATGTCATACGAAACAATACGAATTGATCTCGACTCGCGAGGCGTTGCCACGCTTTGGTTGAATCGCCCCGAGAAACACAATGCGATGAGCTCGAATATGATGGCGGAGATAACGCAAGCCGCGGAGAATTTAGATAAGGATCATACGGTTAGAGCTGTCATACTTGCGGGTGAAGGCAAAAGTTTCTGCGCAGGCGCCGATCTTGGTTGGATGCAAGATAACTTCCACCGAAGCCGTGAAGAACGAATTGCAGAGAGTGAGAAATTGGCAATTATGTTAGGAGCACTAAACCGGCTAGGTAAACCTTTGATTGGACGGGTTCACGGGCAGGCTTATGCGGGCGGCGTAGGTTTAATCTCGGTATGCGACATCGCAATCGGGGTAAAAAAAGCACGGTTTTCAGTAACGGAAGTGCGATTAGGATTGACCCCAGCAAATATTTCTCCTTTTCTGATCGACTGTATCGGCGTTAAGAATGCTCGTCGGACGTTCTTAAATGCACATTTTTTCGAAGGAGAAGAGGCGCTCAATATTGGGTTGCTGGACAAGGTGGTGGACACAATGGACCTTGATGAGGCGGTTGAAATCGAAGTTAAAGAAGCACTTGATTGCGCCCCCGAAGCAGTTGCTATGACTAAAAAACTAATCCAGTTTGTAAGTCAAAACGATAAAGAAAAAGTGCGAAGTTATACCGCAGAATTGCTTGCTGATTGCTGGGAGGGGGAAGAGGCGCAGGGTGGAATCACTGCATTCTTTGATAAAAAAGCAATGCCCTGGAAGTCGTAAACGCGTGCTACTGTTTTGGTTTTTCCAATGTTGACGGTAAAACTACTGACGCGACACCCGAAATAAGCACAATCAAGATTCCTATCCACGTATATCCATCAGGCTGCTCCCCAAAAATCGTTAACCCCAATACAGTTGCTGCAATAAGTTGAAAGTAGATAAGCGGTGCCAATGCTGAGGCCGAGGTAAGCTGAGTTGCAAAAAGCAATAATAAATTCCCCATTGCAGAGCCAAGTGCACTTATCAAAACCAGCGTGCAGACTAAGAGGGCTTCATCGACAAAGATGTCAGGATAGTTTTGGATTCCAAGTGGCAGCAGTATCAGGCTGCCAATCGCTAACTGACTAACCAGCAGCGTGCTCGGCGCTGAAGTTGTGGCAAGTAATCGATTCATGACCAGGAAGCATCCGTAGAATATTCCTGCCAGTAACGCGTAATAGATCCCTGTCGATTCTCCTAGACCTGGTTTAACAACCAGTAAAACGCCGAAAAACCCAATTCCGAGAAGAGTAGATCGCGTATAGGTGAGTTTTTCTTTAAGGACCACTGCCGCGCCCAGATAGGAGACGATGGGTCCGATAAAGAATGCAGCAAAGACATTGGCAATGGGCTCCGTTTGTAGCGATGTCAATATGGCGGAAATTCCACAGACAATAAAAATCCCTCGAAGCCAAACCCGATAATCCAGAAAAGTTGTTTTGTAACGTAAACTATTTGCAGAAGGTTTTAACGAGACAAAAATAATGACGGCAATTAGACCAAATAGAAATCGAGTCCAGGCAATAAACCAAACAGATATACCATAAACATTGGATAGTAATTTACCAGCACTATCGCCAATTGGAATTAGCGACATGGACACGAGCATCAAACATATAGCTTGTAGTGCGGTTTTATTCACCTCATTTTTTTATTTATCTTCGCTACTCAGAACTTTGATTGTCGATATTCGCTAATTCTTCGGGCGTATTCAGATTAGTGAACATATTCGATGGTTTAGAGAACACAACTTCGCTGAAACCAACATTTGCATACCATCGATCAATTTTTCTTTCGCCGGAGTGAAGATATGCTTCTAGGGAAGGCGTCAGGTTTTTATGAATGAGTGCATACACGGGCTGCAGCCGATCTCCGTCGGAGGCAACGGCGATGCTGGGGATGTCACTCTCGACTGCGGTTTTCATTTTTTGAACATAGTTTGTGTCGACATAGGGGCCATCACAGGGAAGTGTTATTAGCCAGTCCGTCGAAATTACCTTGAGTGCCGCCAACATGCCGGCGAGTGGACCCTGATAATCAGATAGCCCATCCTCGACAACATCGAAACCTAATTGCCTATAGATCGCTAGATTGCGATTTGCATTGACCAGTAATTCAGATACCTGGTTCTGTATCTGTGAGGAAATTACCTTGACCAAAGGCTGTCCTTTAATCTCAACTAGGCCTTTATCGTTGCCGCCCATTCGCGTTGCTTTGCCACCAGCAAGAATCACTGCACTAATCTCCAAGTTCGTCATATGTCGTTATCCAGTGTTTCGCATGCCTGCAGCGATACCGTTAATAGCGACCAATAAAGCATCCAATGCATCACTGTTGTCGTCAGATTGTCTAACCCGCGACAATAGCTCAATCTGCAATAAATTTAGTGGATCCACATAGGTATTTCTAACCGTTACTGATCGTCTTACAACCGGTTGCGTTTGTAAGGGTATTTCATGCTTGGTCACCTTTAGGGTCAGATCTTTCGTCTGCTGAAAGCGCTCCCGCAGATCGTTGCCCAATTCTTTAAGCTCATCGGATACAAGGCGATCATCGTAGAGAGTAGAAATCTGCGGATCCGCTTTTGAGAAAACCATTTCAATCGAATCCATGGTGGCGCTAAAGAACGGCCACTCAGACTGCATTTCGTCGAGCAATGATTGTTGGTTACGATCAAATGCGGAATTTAAAGCTGCGCCAACACCGAGCCATGCAGGAAGCATCAGGCGTGTTTGTGTCCAGGCAAATATCCAAGGTATGGCGCGCAGTGTCTCAATACCGCCTCCCGGTTTTCGATGGGCAGGCCGGCTACCGATCTTTAGATTTCCTAATTCTTGCTCAGGCGTTGCCATACGAAAATACGGCACAAACTGAGGATGATCACGCACGAAATGTCTAAACTCATCCACAGAATCCTTCGCTAGTTGGTCGACACATATGCGCCAGTTGTCCCGAGGTTTTGGCGGAGGCACCATGGTCGACTCTAAAACAGAACCTATGTAAACCTCCAATGTTTCCAGCGCCATTCCCGGTAATCCAAATTTAGCCTGGATGACTTCGCCTTGCTCAGTGACGCGCATTGAGCAATTAACTGAACCTGGTGGTTGCGCCCGAATTGCTTCATAGGCGGGGCCACCGCCTCGAGCAACCGTTCCTCCGCGGCCGTGGAATAATGTGAGATGTATGTCATGCTTGCTAAAAACCTCAACCAGTGCTTCCTGAGCACGGTAGAGACCCCATGAAGCTGCGAGTTTGCCAGCGTCTTTTGCCGAGTCAGAATATCCGATCATGACCTCTTGCCGACCGTTCACGTATTTCTTGTACCAGGAAATATTGAACAAACGCTCCATACAATCCGGTGCATTGTCTAAATCTTCCAGCCTCTCAAACAACGGCGCGATAGGCATAGGGTTAAGAACCCGACACTCTTTCTGGAGTAGCGCGACTTCCAAAATATCTGACGGGTCTCCTGCCATCGAAATTACATATGTTCCCAATGATTCAGGATTCTCTCTGGCCAGCATTCGATAGGTTTCAATTATTTCTTTTACCGCACTAGAGGTTTCTCCATTGCCAGGGAAGGTGGAAGAGATTAACGGTCGCTTACTCTGTAACTCCTTGATCAAAAAATTTTGCTTTTCTTCTTCAGTCCACTCGAGATAGCTACCGATCCCAAGGTGTTGAGTAATCGCATCCACCGTTTCAGCATGTCGATCTGCTTCCTGCCGAATATCAAGTTTCAATAGAATCAAACCAAAGCAATCGAGGCGACGCAGTATATCGGTTAATCGACCGTCAGCAATCATTTGATTTCCGGTTTCAACCAGAGACTGATAACACAGCATCAAGGGGGCCCGAAGTTCATCGGAATGGACATAAACATTTTTACTGTCACTATACCTTGCTGGTGTTTTGCCGGCTTCGAGCTGTTCGCTTGCACGGCTATACATTTTGATGGTGTTTCGTAAGGTCTTCTTTACTCCACGAAGTAAAATTCGGTAAGGTTCAGCGGTCTCTTCAGCTAACCAGTTTTGCAGTGAAGGCCCACAAGTCTTCATAGAGAGATCCTGACGTAATAAATCAATCTCTTGATAAAACAGTTTGGCTGCCCGAAGACGCGACATTAAGCACACTTTCTGAGTAACAACTGGTGTAGTGTTCGGATTGCCGTCTCGATCACCACCCATCCATGACCCAAATTTAATCGGTTTTGCCTCGAGAGGTAGTCGTTGGCCAATAGAATGTTTCAGCGCCTGGTCAAATTGACGTAGGGCTAAAGGTACAGCATCCCAAAGTGTTTGCTCGACAGCAATTAAGCCATTCTTAGCTTCATCAACTGGGGTAGGACGTTTACGTCGTATTTCATCGGTCGCCCAAACTTCAGCAATCGCCCGGTGAAGAGCGAGCTCAATCTGGGAACGTTCTACTCGAGAAATATCCGCTTTATCCAATTGAGCGAGTAGGTTGCTAATTCTCAGAAATTTTGAGGAGACACTGCGCCTTACAATTTCGGTCGGGTGCGCTGTAAGCACTAGCTCAATAGACAGATTGTTGACATGCTCCAGCAGAGTTTCGGCAGAGATTCCGCTGGCAATCAGTTTGTCGAATTCGGCTTCTAAAAAGCTGCCGCAGTCTGTATTTGTTTCCTCTGAGCCTTCGGGTTCGCAGATGACAGGTGACGCTGCCAACAACCGCCGTTGTCTAACTTGATGATGTTGCTCGGCAATGTTTGCCAAATTCAGGAAAAGTGCAAATGCCCGGGCAAGAATAACCATTTCTTTGGTTTCCAACTTTGACAAACGCGCCATAAGATCGGATGTCTCAGAACTTCCACCTTGCCGCCTTTCTTTGGCTAAATGCCGAATTTCTTCAATCAGATTAAATATTGCTTCTCCATGTTGATAGCGAATTGTTTCTCCCAGTAAATTGCCGAGCAATCTTACATCATTGCGTAAAGATTGATCCTTATTATCGAGGGCGTAAAACTGCTCCAGGCGATTGATGTCCTTTGCCTTGCTCATTCGTTTTTAGACTCTCCAGCGTTCTGAAGGATTAAGAAGGGGCTATTCTAACCGAGGTCCATGCTCGGGCATGTATCAAAATACTCTGGCGGGATAATTACAACAACACGCGGATTTTCAAGATTTTGACTTTGGCATACGAAAATTAATCTAAGCCTAAACTCACGTATAGAAAGATAAAAACAGGTACAATTGCGAGTCATAGATGGGTCATACCCATACGCGTTTCTCCAATCAAACCTTATATTTCTCTAAACCAATGTCGCTCTGATCCAATGCGACGCGCGCTACTCTAGTCCAGCCAATCTCGATGACTCGTATTCCACAATCCAGAATCCGGAATTTCGCCATTATTGCCCATGTTGACCACGGGAAATCGACCCTTGCAGATCGATTTATACAAATGTGTGGAGGTTTGGAAGCCCGTGAAATGAAAGAACAGGTGCTGGATTCGATGGAAATTGAGAGGGAGCGGGGTATTACGATCAAAGCGCAAAGCGTGTCCTTGAGTTTTACCGCGGAGGACGGTGAAGTGTATCAACTCAACCTGATAGATACGCCGGGACACGTTGATTTTTCCTATGAGGTTTCGCGTTCATTAACAGCCTGTGAGGGCGCGTTGCTGGTTGTCGATGCTGCGCAGGGTGTCGAGGCACAGACTGTTGCCAATTGTTATACCGCGATCGATCTTGGTCTCACTGTTCTTCCGGTCTTAAATAAAATTGATTTACCAGCGGCTGAGCCGGACCGAGTGTTGGAAGAAATAGAGGAAGTCATTGGCATTGATAGTACCGACGCTCTCTCTGTGAGCGCAAAGACCGGCCTAGGGGTTAAAGCGGTACTGGAGCAGATAGTCGCGATGATGCCACCACCAGCCGGTAACCCGGATGCGGCGTTGCGAGCATTGGTTCTAGATTCATGGTTTGATAACTACTTAGGAGTCGTCTCGTTGATTCGGATATTGGACGGCAACCTGACCGCCGCCAAGACCCGCATTCGCATGATGTCTACCGGCCTCGATCATGTTGTGGAGAAAGTAGGGATATTTGAGCCCAAAGCGCTGAATGTTCCAGAACTGTCTACTGGCACGGTCGGATTTATGATCGCAGGTTTAAAAGACATCAAAGCGGCGCGCGTCGGCGATACTGTCACCCTGACGAATAGGATGGCGGAACATGCCTTGGATGGCTTTAAAGAGGTCAAGCCCACGGTATTTGCGGGGCTTTATCCAATAAATAGTGCAGATTTTGAGGCGTTCCGTGTCGCGTTGGACAAGCTGAGCCTGAATGATTCTGCGCTGTCTTATCAGCCCGAGTCATCCCAGGCACTGGGATTTGGCTTTCGCTGTGGATTCTTGGGTATGCTGCATATGGAAATCGTACAGGAACGATTGGAGCGTGAATATAATCTTGATCTAATTACTACAGCGCCAACAGTGGTTTACGAGATTCACCAGAAGAACGGGACTATTTCTTATATTGATAACCCGGCGGAACTTCCGGACCCATCTTCGATTGAGGAAATACTAGAGCCTAATATCATTGCAAGAATCCTGGTGCCCCATGAGCATGTAGGCGCTGTTTTAACCCTGTGTGTCGAAAAAAGAGGCATTCAAAAGAATCTTCATTATCACGGCAGGCAGGTTATGGTTGAATTTGAAATGCCGCTAAATGAGGTGGTTATGGACTTTTATGATCAGTTGAAATCCGATACCCGCGGCTATGCTTCACTAGATTATGAGTTTATTGAAAATAGGGCGGCGGATATGGTTAAGGTAGATGTGATGATTAACGGCGAGAAGGTTGATCCACTAGCGGTATTGGTACATCGTGATCAAAGCCTGTTTCGGGCGAGAGCTTTAGTAAAACGAATGCGGGCTCTTATTCCGCGTCAGATGTTCGATGTTGCCATTCAGGCAGCGATCGGAGCCAAAATTATTTCACGTGAGACCGTGAAAGCGCTTAGAAAAAACGTCACTGCCAAGTGCTATGGCGGAGATATCACCCGAAAACGCAAGCTTTTGGAGAAGCAAAAGGCAGGGAAGAAGCGAATGAAACAAATTGGATCGGTGGAAATACCTCAAGAAGCCTTTTTATCGGTCCTTAAAGTAGAGCGGGAATAACACTAGGACTGCCAGTGTTTCTGGTGATATAATATATATATCAGTGGGTTATGCTGGATTTTTAATCTATTTTAATTTCCTAGAAATCCTGTACAAGCGCTGGGCATCTTGAGAATGGATCGGTATGATCCCCGTCGTCATATAATCTCTTTTACATACAGAATTACTCTGGAAAGCAGCTAGTGGATTTTTCTTTTATATTGTTTATTTGCCTGATGGTGACAGGTGTAATTTCCCTGATTTACCGATTGTTTTTTGAAAATCGTGCAGCAGCATTGCCTGAACCAGCTGGATTAGCGTCCCCTGGGGCTGTGAGTAACGCGGGACAGACAAGTCAACCGATTCTGGTTGAATACGCCCGCGCATTGTTTCCAGTGATCCTTATTGTGTTTGTCCTAAGATCCTTTATTGTTGAACCGTTTCGTATTCCTTCAGGTTCGATGCTACCAAGCCTGCACATTGGTGATTTTATTTTAGTCAACAAATTTAGTTACGGTATCCGCTTGCCGGTACTGCACAAGAAAGTGGTTGATTTGGGAGACCCTGAAAGAGGAGATGTCATGGTTTTTAGGTTTCCTCGTGATCCAAAACTTAACTACATCAAACGGGTAATCGGGGTACCAGGGGATACGCTGACTTATAAAAATAAGAAGCTTTTCATTAATGGAAACGAGGCAAAACTGGAAGAGGATGGAGAGTATGCGTTCCAGCAAATAGATAACCGGGGTAAAACCGCGAGACAGTTGAAAGAATTGTTTGGAGAGGAAGAGCACTCGATCTTGATTGATGATGCGAATCCAGCAATTGATATGGAAGTGACTGTTCCAGAAGGAAAATACTTTGTGATGGGAGATAATCGGGATCACAGCAACGATAGTCGTTACTGGCGATTTGTTCCTGAAGAAAATATTGTTGGAAAAGCATTCTTCATCTGGTTCAGTTGGAAGAGTGCAACCGGAGGTGGGGTGAACTGGGGTAGGATTGGTGAGTCAATCCAGTAATTGACCTTGCCCTTAAGTCGTTAATTCAAACGCGACTTCAAGGGACAGTTAATTTAAATTATTTCTATTGTTTAGAAGGGGAGGTTCCTTAATGATGAGTAAAAAAAACATGATGGCTTCAAGAAAAATTGGCGGTAAGCAGAGAGGTATTGGTTTTTGGGGGTTAGTGTGGGGTGCCGCATTTTTTATCCTTGTTGCTATTCTGGCTACTAAATCAATACCAGTGTATTTAACCAATCAAAAAATAGCGACAGCTTTGGAAAGGCTAACGGAAGAACGCGATATATTGACTGCTTCTCGAAATACACTGCTTAATAAACTTAAAAGACGCCTAAATATCGACTTTGCAGTGACAGCAGTTAACTTCAATAAAGCTTTTAAGGTCAAAAAAGCCAGAAATGGTGGTCGTGAACTTTCAGTTGATTACGAAGTAGTCATCCCACTAGTACACAATGCGTCACTACTGTTTGACTTTAAGAATCGCCAAGTAGTTACTAAAGCAGGTACAGGTGGGGTACCTAATTAACTCTAAGCAGGGGGAGTGGTGCGATATAGTTTAGCCCGGAAAATGCTTTGAACAATCTCGCATCTCTTGAATCCGTTCTTGGTTATCAATTCTCGGATCAAGAGCTGTTAAACCGCGCGTTAACCCATCGTAGTTACCGAAAATCAAACAATGAACGATTAGAGTTTCTCGGAGATAGTATCCTGGGGTTTGTGATTGCCGAGACTTTGTTTCATCAGTTTCCCCGAGCAGCCGAAGGTGATCTTACAAAAATGCGCGCGCGACTGGTTAGAGGTTCCACCCTCGCACTCTTGTCGCGCGAATTAAATATCAGCGACTTTTTATTACTTGGAGAAGGCGAGAAGAAGAGCGGTGGCTTCGATAGAGACAGTATTCTCGCTGACGCACTTGAGGCGGTATTTGGTGCGATATATCTAGATGGTGGTTTTCGCGCCGCGAGAACAGCAGTGCTGAATTTGTATGCGAATCAGTTGCGCGATATAAAACCTGAAAACCTTAAGGACAATAAAACCCGATTGCAGGAATATCTTCAGAAGGTAGAGAAGGAATTGCCTATATATGAGGTGATCAGTCAATCCGGCAAACCACATAATTTGAAGTTTGAAGTCAGCTGTAAGATTGAACATGATAGCAGTCCATTTATTGCGAGTGGAACAAGCCGCAGGAATGCTGAGCAGGAAGCAGCTGGAAAAGCATTCGAAACATTGATGACATCAGCTTCTGAAGACTAAACTACTCCTCTTTGATCTTTATATTGGATAATCACACTTGACCGACTCAAGCCATCGCTTTGGATTCATTACCATTGCAGGTCCGCCAAACGCGGGGAAGTCTACTCTGCTAAATAGATTGATTGGTCAGAAGGTTTCTATCATTTCGCGAAGACCGCAAACTACCCGACATCGTATTCTAGGAATTAGAACCGCTGAAAACTCCCAGCTAGTGTTTGTTGATACGCCGGGAATACATGATGATGGGAAAAAAAATCTGAATAGAATGATTAATCGAACGGCGATTAACAGTCTGTCAGATGTCGATCTGGTTGTTTTTATGATCGATTACAAAGGATGGAACAATCCGCTCGAAAAGGTTTTGAGGAAAGTAAGTGAGCGCAACGTTCCTATACTTCTTGCTATCAACAAGATTGATAGCCTTAAAGACAAATCGCGGCTTCTTCCATTAATCCAGAGAAGTAGTGAACTACATCAATTTGTCGATATTGTTCCAATCTCCGCTTTGAAGATGGCGGAGGTTGATGAGTTTATTGACGTACTCCTCAAATATATTCCCGAGGGCCCCCCTGGATTTCCAGCAGAGCAAATTAGCGATCGCAGTGATCGTTTTTTAGTATCTGAATTAGTAAGAGAACAGACTTTCCTTCTGCTAGGAAATGAATTGCCCTACGAATCAGCGGTAGAAGTAACGCAATTCAATCGTAGTGATCCCGAATTTTGGACGCTCGATATGATTATCTGGGTCGAGAAAGCAAGTCAAAAGTCTATAGTAATAGGGAAGGGGGGGCAGCAGCTAAAGTTGATCGGACAAAGAGCTCGAATCGCAATTGAAAAGCAGTTTGGCGTTCGCGTTAGGTTGAATCTATGGGTGAAAGAACGGAAGGGATGGGCGGACAATACCAATATGTTGCGCTCTTTAGGGTATGTAGAAGACTAAGATCGATCTACAGATGAAGTATTTTCAACAAGCTGCAATGGTTTTACATACGCGGCCATATACCGAAAGTAGCTTGCTCATTGATGTATTTACCCGAGATCACGGTCGGTTTATGCTGATATCAAAAGGCGCGCGACGACAAAAATCTGCCTTGAGAGGAGTTCTGGTGCCATTCCAACCTTTGCTTGTGAGTTGGTCAGCAAAAGGTCAACTTGGGATACTCACCAGTGCGGAGGTTCTTGGATATACGCCGCTGCCAACCGGAGAATGCTTACAGTCTTGCTATTACCTAAACGAATTGATCCTTAAGTTATTGCATAGATTTGATCCACATCCGGAGCTATACGAATACTATGAGTCCGCGTTGTATCAACTAGTCTCTGAAAGTAAAGATCCAGCTGAACTGTTGAGAATATTCGAAAAAAGATTGCTTCAAGAAATAGGGTTTGCGCTTATCCTGGATCACGATTGTGAAACCGGTGAGGCTATCCAAAAGGATATTGAATATCAGTATTTTACGAACCGTGGGCCCATTGCCGCGAATATCTCGTCAGAAGGTAGTGTCAGAGTGTCAGGCAGAACTCTAAACGCACTAAAAGCGGAGCGCATCGAAACACCTCTTGAGAGAACGCAAGCGAGAAATCTTACACGAACCCTTATTCAAGAATTGCTTGGAAATAAGTCTCTTCGCACTCGACGTGTAATGATGAACCTGCGTGAATTCGCAAATACCAATCGATAATGACGGCTCAAGGTATGTAAGCAGTCTTGAGATAAATTACTCGCGTGTATATTTTTTCTTAGGCATATAAAGGTCGGTGATCGTACCCTCAAAAACTTCAGCAGCAAAACCGATAGTTTCAGCTACGGTGGGATGTGCATGAATTGTCAGAGCTAGATCACTGGCATCGGCGTTCATTTCGATTGCCAGTGCAGCCTCAGCGATCAAATCCCCTGCATTTATACCGGTTATCGCTGCGCCAATAATGCGATCTGTTTTCGGGTCGAACAGTAACTTTGTTATCCCCTCACTTCTGTCCTGCGAAAGGGCGCGCCCGCTGGCTGCCCATGGGAAAACAGCCTTTTCATATTCGATTTCCTTTTCTTTGGCCTCTGTTTCAGTCATTCCTACCCAGGCAATTTCAGGATCGGTGTATGCTACGGACGGGATAACACGGGCTTCAAAGCCACTTTTAAGGCCAGCCGCTACTTCAGCGGCGACCTTTCCTTCATGAACCGCTTTGTGTGCCAGCATTGGTTGCCCTACGACATCGCCAATTGCAAATATATGTGAGATATTTGTCCGCATTTGATTGTCGACATCAATAAACCCACGATTATCTACCTGTACTCCGGCGACATCCGCGGCAATCATTGATCCGTTTGGATTGCGCCCGACCGCAACAAGAACTTTATCGAATACAGCAGTCTCAGGTGCTTTGTCACCAGACATGCTTACTCGAATACCTTGATCTTCAGCGGTCATTGATTCCACCTTGGTGGATGTCCAAATATTCTTGTACTGCTTTTTGATTATTTTCAGTAGCGGTCGAACCACGTCCGCATCTGCTCCCGCCATTACTTGATCCATCATCTCTACAACACTTACTTCACTACCAAGCGCGCGGTATACAGTTGCCATTTCAAGACCAATAATTCCGCCGCCTATAATGAGCAGCTTTTTGGGAATATCGTTTAGTTCCAACGCGCCAGTTGAATCAATTACCCGGGGATCATCATGGGGAAAGCCCGGGATTTTTACTGAAGTAGAACCCACAGCAATAACTGCTTTATCAAAGTTCAGCGTAGTGGTTTTTTCCGCACTATGAACTTCAATTTGCTGTGGACCACAGAATTTCCCCAAACCATGAATCACCGTCACCTTGCGCTGTTTCGAAAGGCTTGTTAATCCACCGGTAAGTTTGGATACCACCCGGTTTTTCCAGTCGCCAAGTGCCTCAATGTCGATCGCAGGTTCAGAAAAACTTAAACCGATATTACTGGACTCTCGCGCATCATCAATCACCTTTGCGGCGTGCAAAAGTGCTTTCGAAGGGATGCAGCCGACGTTTAGGCATACGCCGCCAATTACAGGATATCTCTCTACAAGCGCAACGTTGAGTCCTAAATCCGCAGCGCGAAATGCTGCGGTATAGCCTCCGGGACCCGAGCCAAGTACGACCAAGTCATAGTGGGTTTCGTTAGAATCTGCCTGGTTTTGCTCGGGGGAGGTTGTACTTTTGCTGGGAGTAGTCTCATTTTCTGATTCACTTTTTGCGGCAGTTTGATTCGCTTCCAACAAAAGGATCAAATCACCTTGGGATATTTCATCTCCAACTTTTAATGAGATCTCCTTTATGACACCAGCTTGACTTGCCGGTATCTCCATTGTTGCTTTATCGCTTTCAACGGCAATAAGAGGATCTTCCTGGGCAACAGTATCTCCTACTGCAACAAACACCTCGATCACTGGCACTTTATCGAAGTCACCGATATCGGGTACTCTAATTTCTATCAATTTATTTCTCCGAATAGGCCTAAAGTGCCAGGCGGCGCATGTCCGCAAATGCTTTTGCAAGATAAGCGCAAAACCTTGCGCCGTCTGCACCATCAATCGCTCGATGGTCGTATGACAGACTCAAGGGTAGCATCAGGCGCGGCTCAAACTCCTCTCCATTCCAAACCGGCTGCATTTTTGCTCTTGCGATACCTAAAATAGCCACTTCAGGTGCGTTCACTATCGGTGTGAATCCCGTGCCGCCAATACCGCCTAAGCTTGAAATGCTCATACAACCTCCCTGTAACTCTGCTGGGGAAAGCTTCGCTTCGCGCGCACGCTCACTCATTTCCCCCATCTCCTTCGCTAACTCAAAAATAGTTTTTCGATCTACTTCTTTGATTACCGGAACAACCAACCCTTGCGGCGTATCTACAGCAATACCGATATTGAAATATTTTTTTAATATTAAACTTTCGCCATCTGCAGCTAGTGAAGCGTTGAATTCAGGAAACTTTTTCAGCGCACCAACCATAATCTTTAACACAAATGCCAACAGTGTGACTTTGATGCCTTCTTTTTCCGCTTCTTCCTTTAAGGATTTTCTGAACGCTTCTAATTCCGTAATATCGGCTTCTTCATGTTGCGTAACATGCGGTATGTTTAACCAGGCACGTTGCAGATGTGGTCCTGACAGCTTCTTGATACGTGATAGCGGAATATTCTCCACTTCACCAAATCGAGAAAAGTCGACTTCTGGAATAGGTGGGATACCCGCTCCTTTCGATTCAGCAGGAGCGGATAGCGTCTTTTTGACCCATTTTTGGACGTCTTCCTTTTTAATGCGGCCCTTGGCGCCGCTGCCAGCTATTTGGGTTAAGTCGGCACCTAGTTCGCGCGCAAATCTTCTTATGGCGGGGCTTGCGTGGGGTATGTCGCTGGTTTGCTGGACTTTCTCAGGTAGCGATCGGGGTGGTGAGAATTGTGAATCAGCTTCATCTTGTTCACCCTCATTCGACTCAGACGCCACTTGCTCTGCGGAAATTTCAGCCGTGGCTTCAGGCTTATCTTCGGGAGCTTGCTGCGCCGAGATGGAATGATCTACGGCACTCGGCTCTACCATAGCAACAACGCTTCCCTCGGCGATCATGTCGCCCACATTAACGGAAACTGAGAGTACTTTTCCGGCTATGGGGGAGGGTATTTCCATGGTTGCCTTGTCGCTTTCAAGGGTCAGCAGGCCGTCTTCGGCTTTAACGACATCACCCTCTGCAACCAGTACCTCAATAACCTCGACTTCCGCGAAGTCACCGATATCAGGAATTTTGATTTCTATTTTTTCAGTCATGGGATCAGGCTTTCAGCGGATTGATCTTGTCAATATCAACGTTATATTTCTGCAATGCTTCACTCACTACTTTTGCAGGAAGCTTCTCCTGCTCCACCAGAGATTGCAAAGCAGTGGTTAAGACATGATAGCGGTCGACCTCAAAAAATTGTCGCAATTTTTCTCTGGTGTCGCTTCGTCCATAGCCGTCTGTGCCGAGGACATGGTATTGGCTCGGAACCCAAGCACGAATCTGATCGGCGTATAACTTCATATAGTCTGTTGTCGCAATAGTTGGGCCTTCGGTATTCTCGAGACACATTTCGACATAACTTTTCTTTGGTTCAGACTCAGGGTGCAGTCGGTTATAGCGATCAACATCTTGACCATCTCGCGCAAGTTCGTTAAAGCTGGTCACGCTCCAGATATCTGTATCGACACCATATTCCTCGGTCAGTAAATCCGCTGCTGTCTCGACCTCACGTAAGATCGTTCCACTACCCATCAGCTGAACTTTAAGTTTGTTGCCTTTCTTCGAAGTGGACTTTAGTAAATACATTCCACGCAATACGCCTTCTTCAACGCCTTTGGGCATTGGTGGATGTACGTAGTTTTCGTTCATTACTGTGATGTAGTAATAAATGCTTTCCTGTTCACCATACATTCGGCGCATGCCGTCTCGAATAATAATCGCTAGCTCGTAGCTATAGGTAGGATCGTAAGAAATACAGTTTGGTACGGTCCCGGAAAGAATGAGGCTGTGTCCGTCCTGATGTTGTAAACCCTCGCCAGCAAGGGTAGTGCGCCCGGAAGTGCCGCCTAAAATGAAACCTTTGGCTCTGCTGTCGCCCGCAGCCCAACATAGATCACCTACTCGTTGGAAACCAAACATTGAGTAGAGAATAAAAAATGGAATCGTATGCAGATCGTGATTGCTATACGATGTTCCAGCCGCAATCCATGAACTCATTGCTCCTGCTTCGTTAATACCTTCCTGTAGCACCTGTCCACCTTTATCCTCTCGATAAAACATGAGCTGATCTGAATCAACAGGTTCGTAAAGTTGTCCTTTTGGAGAGTAAATGCCCAACTGCCTAAACATGCCCTCCATACCAAAAGTGCGGGACTCATCTGGAATAATCGGCACGATATGTTTTTTGATGTCTTCGTCTCGTACAAGCGCAGACAAAATACGGACAAATGCCATGGTGGTAGATATTTCCCGTTCTCCTGTCCCCTCAAGTTGAGAATCGAACAAACTCAAATCGGGAACTTTAAAACGCGGCTTCGAGCCCATTGATCTGGCCGGTAAAAAACCACCTAAGGCTTCTCGACGCGCCAGCATATACTCAATCTCTGGTGAGTCATCTGGTGGGCGATAGAACGGGGCTTCGGCAACTTCTTTATCAGATAAAGGAATGTTAAAACGATCTCGAAATGCCAGCATCGCTTCCTCACCCATTTTCTTTTGCTGGTGAGTAGTGTTTTGTCCTTCGCCGGCTTCACCCATTCCATAGCCTTTCACCGTTTTCGCAAGAATTACCGTGGGCTGCCCCTTGTGCTGCGTAGCAGAGGCGTAGGCAGCATAAAGTTTATGTGGGTCGTGTCCGCCTCGATTTAAACGCCAGATATCTTCGTCCGACATATTGGAAACCATCTCCAAAAGCTTCGGGTGTTTGCCGAAGAATTTTTCACGAACGTAGGCGCCGTCATTCGCTTTGAAAGCCTGATATTCGCCATCTACAGCATCTTCCATTCGGTGCTGCAGCAAGCCTTCGTCATCTCTAGCAAGTAGTGGATCCCAATATGAGCCCCAAATGACTTTGATCACATTCCATCCAGCGCCCCGGAAGTCACTTTCCAATTCCTGGATTATTTTTCCATTTCCTCGAACCGGTCCATCCAGCCGCTGCAAATTACAGTTCACTACAAAGACGAGATTATCCAGATTTTCTCGGCCGGCAACAGACAATGCACCAACTGACTCTGGTTCGTCCATCTCACCATCACCAAGGAAAGCCCATATTTTTCTATCTCCTGCATCAATCAACCCGCGGTTATGGAGGTACTTCATATAGCGTGCCTGATAAATCGCCATGATTGGGCCAAGTCCCATTGATACCGTTGGAAACTGCCAAAATTCTTGCATCAGCCAAGGGTGAGGATAGGACGACAGTCCTTTACCATCCACTTCTTGACGGAACAGCCGCAGTTTATCTGCGCCCATCCTGCCTTCCAGATAGGCTCTTGCATAGATTCCTGGCGCAGAGTGGCCTTGAATAAACAGCATATCGCCAAGCTGCTTTTCAGACGAGGCTCGCCAAAAATGATTAAAACCAACATCATATAAAGTAGCCGCCGAGGCAAAACTTGCAATATGGCCGCCAAGCTCAGAGGAGATGCGATTCGCTTTGACAACCATCGCCATTGCATTCCAGCGAATAAGAGCGCGAATACGCCGCTCCAAGGCATGATCGCCAGGGCTGCGTTGCTCCATATGGGGCGGGATTGTGTTCACATAGGCCGTGTTCGCCTGATAAGGGATATGCACGCCGTTTCGACGAGCATTATCAATTAATGATTCGATGAGAAAATGAGCGCGCTCTCCGCCTTCACGCTGGATCACAGCGGTCAATGCTTCGAGCCATTCCTGGGTTTCTCCAGGGTCAGAATCAAGACGAGGCTCTTTCATAGATTTTTTAACTATAGAATTGATAGGATTATTTTTGTTGCGTCTCATTATACCAGCTAGCTGTTTTAATCCGGGGAATTGCAGCGACCTTGGATTCGGATATCTGCGATATAGAGGCTTATCCTTGGCCTCGGGAATAGTTGTAAAAAGCGGCTCTTTTGGCTACACTCCGCGCTCGTTTTATCCTACCAACTCCTCTCTTCACCCGATTGTGCGTGTTATGTGCTTTCTCGGGGAAGAATTAACCCTTAAGGAGATCCTATGCGACACTATGAGATTGTTTTTCTGGTCCATCCCGATCAGAGCGAACAAGTACCGGCAATGATTAATCGGTATAAAGAAATGGTTGCCACCGGCGAAGGCCAGGTGCACCGCACTGAAGATTGGGGCCGCAGGCGCCTCGCCTACTCGATCAATGATGTGCATAAAGCACATTACGTCATGATCAACATTGAATGTTCCCTGGAAGTGCTCCGAGAAATCGAGCGTAACTTCAAGTTTAATGACTCAATTTTGCGTCATTTGGTGATCAAGCAAAAATCCGCCCAGACTGAAGAGTCTCCGTTTGCCAAAGCGAAAGCGGAAGAAGATCGTCTTGATGAAGAGAAGCGAAAGTCAGCTGAAGCTCGTTCATCTAATGCCAAAGATGATGAAGAGGAAAGTAACGGTGAGGTTGAAGTCGCTGAAGTTGCTAGTAACGGCGAAGAAACTGTATCTGCTAATTTAGAAGAGGAGAAATCATAATGGCGTTCAAAAAGAAAAAAGGTAGCGCTCCACGTCGGTCATTCCAGCGTCGTCCTCGTTTTTGTAAGTTCACTGCAGAGGGTATCGAATCAATTGATTACAAAGATCTGGAAATTTTGAAATCCAATATTAGTGAGACGGGCAAGATCCTTCCGCGCCGGACAACTGGCACAAAGGCTCATTTTCAGCGTCAATTAGCGACAGCTATCAAGCGTGCTCGATTCCTTGCCCTGATTCCTTACACCGACCAGCACGATAACTAGGAGTTACTATGGAAATCATACTACTTGAAAAGATCCAGAATCTTGGTGATCTGGGAGAGCTGGTCAATGTGAAAAATGGCTACGCTCGCAATTACCTCATTCCGCAAAAGAAGGCTGTACGTGCAACCGAAGACGCTAAAGCGTTGGTGGAAGATAAACGCCGTCAGCTTGCTGAAGAAGAGAGTAAACGTGTTGAAGCCGCCAAGGCGCGCGCTGATCTCGCTGTGAAAGAAATTTCTGTCAGCAGACTTTGCAGTGCTGAAGGTAAGTTATACGGCTCTGTTACCCCGGCGGATATCGCTGAGACCATGACAGAAGGTGGTTCTAATATTGAAAAATCGGAAGTTTTTCTACCCGAAGGTCCGATCAAAAATACAGGAGACTTTGAAGCCGATGTTATTTTGCATCCTGAGGTGCGTTTCGCAGTAAAGGTGCATGTGGCGGGTGAAGAAGGTGAAGCACCCGAAGGGTACATCGATGATACACCTGCTGAGCCGGTTCCTGCTCCAGTGGATGCAGACGACAACGTGCCAGCAGAAGATGCTGAAGAACCTGAAACAGAGGAATCTACCTCTTAAGGTTCGATTGTAAGTTGTTGAAATCTAAAAAGCGCCTTCTGGCGCTTTTTTAGTTTTTGGATGAGATTTAATTTTCTACCGAGCTAGGGTGTAGTATTTCATCATTCACCGCTGAACTTTGCTGAGCCAATCATCGGTATAATCTGACTTTGCAGTTGAATCTAGAATCTTAATGATGGTTTTTATAAATGGTTAGTGAAGTTGCCGAGCTGGTATCAGGTTCAGCCAAATTACCGCCTCAGGCGATGGAGGCCGAGCAGTCACTGCTGGGTGGACTATTGCTCGACAATCGACACTGGGATTTAGTTACCGAGCAAGTTGGTGTTACTGATTTCTACAGTCAAAATCATCGCCTTATATTCGAAGCGATCCGTGGTTTGCAAGTAGCCAATGATCCCGCAGATGTTGTCACCGTGTCTGAGTGGTTAGAGCAAAGTGGTCAATTAGATACCGCTGGTGGTCTTGCATACGTTGGGACTTTGGCAAATAACACCCCAAGCACTGCAAATATTCTGACCTATGCCAAGATTGTTCGCGAACGCGCAATTCTGCGCTCATTGATTTCGGCGGCGAATGATATTTCCGACGCTGCTTATACGCCTGAAGGTCGGACTCCACGCGAAGTTCTTGACCACGCTGAAAAGCTGGTATTCGATATCTCAGAACGTGATGGCAGAAGCAGACAGGGGTTTACCTCTATTCAAGACCTGTTAACGCTGGCAATCGATCGGATAGAAGAGCTGTTTGAATCGAAGGAATCGGTAACCGGTATTCCAACGGGTTTTACTGATCTTGATGAAATGACTTCAGGACTACAACGCGGGGATTTAGTTGTTGTCGCTGGCCGTCCTTCGATGGGGAAAACTTCCTTCGCAATGAATATCGCCGAATACGTTGCTTTGGAGAGAAAACTTCCGGTTGCTGTGTTCAGTATGGAGATGCCGGGAGAAGCACTATCAATGCGTATGCTTTCTTCTATTGGTCGCATTAATTCGAATAAAATTCGAACGGGCAGGTTGGGAGATGACGATTGGCCTCGTTTGAATTCTGCCGTTGGGTTGCTTGATAAAGCGCCAATGTTTATCGATGATTCCGCGGGGCTGAATCCTCTTGATCTTCGTTCCCGTGCGCGCAGGCTAGTGAAAGAGCATAACGAATTGGGGCTTATTGTTATTGACTATCTACAGTTGATGCAAGCTTCGGATAGCTCGGAAAACAGAGCCACTGAAATATCGATGATGACCCGATCTTTAAAGATGCTCGCCAAGGAGCTTAACGTTCCAGTGGTGATTTTATCTCAGCTTAATCGTAGCCTTGAACAACGTCCAAATAAACGTCCAATCATGTCTGATTTACGAGAGTCAGGAGCAATTGAGCAGGACGCTGATGTTATTTTATTTGTCTACCGTGATGAAGTTTATAACGAAGACACCGATCAGAAAGGGGTTGCCGAGATTATCATTGGTAAGCAGAGAAATGGTCCGATCGGAACAACGAGATTGACGTTTCGCGGAGAATTCACAAGATTTGAAAATTTTACTTCAGCGGAGTTTGCGCCAAATTTCTAAGGCCAGATTTTCTGTTATAGCATGGTAGACATGACGAACAGTGTTTGGCGGACGAGAGCCTTGATCAGTCGTTCTGCACTGGCGCAAAATATCACCGCAATTCGGCGCTTCTCAAAGTCAGCCAAATTGTATGCGGTGGTGAAAGCAAATGCTTACGGTCACGGAGTTGCTCAACTTGCAGAGTGTGATTCGATAGTCGATGGGTTTGCAGTAGCCACCATTGAAGAAGGCACCGAACTTCGTCAGATGATTTCAGATACGACACCAATCATGGTGTTGTCAGAATTCAATCACCGAAATCAAATTCCATTGTACCAGCAACATTGTCTGCAGATAGTTATTCACCATGTTGAACAATTAGACTGGCTTGAGTCATATAAAATAGCGAATAATGATTCCCGACTTGCGGCCTGGATAAAGTTTGATACTGGAATGAACAGGCTTGGTTTTTCGGTGGAATCAGCGGATAGTTTCATTCGGCGTTATAGAAACCTTGAGTGCATCGAGCATTGCGGAATTATGTCTCACCTTGCTAGTGCTGATGAGCCTGGGCACGATCAAACACGATCGCAGTTTGAGCTATTTTCGCAACTACAGCGTTTCCCATTTCCGTTGATGTCATTAAGCAATTCAGCCGGCGTATTAACACTGGATTGCCTTGAAAAATCTTTAGTCAGGCCAGGAATCTTGCTCTATGGAGCTTCTCCCATTGCGAAGTATCAAAAACACTTTACCCCTGTGATGACACTTCAAAGTCGATTGATCGATATAAAGAACGTTAAGCCTGGAGACACGGTTGGGTACGGTGGGACCTGGACTGCGAGTAAAGCCGGTAAGATTGGTGTTGTTGCATGCGGCTATGCCGATGGTTATCCAAGACTTGCCAGCAATCGTGGTCAGGTTTTCGTCAATACAAAGATCGCCCGTGTTTTGGGCCGGGTTTCTATGGACACGATGGTCGTAGATTTGAGCAATCACCACGCCGTGGCGCGTGGCGATATCGTCGAGTTGTGGGGCAAGCATATTTCAATAGGTTCAGTTGCAGAGTGGTCAGAAACCATTCCGTATGAGCTGTTTTGTAAGGTTGGCGCTCGCGTGCCGAGAATAGCCGTGGCGTAAGAAAGTCGAAGCAGTTTCTCTAACGAATAATATTTACTCATTCAACAATGGCAAAGCCAACAACCAAAGCGAAAACAAAATTCTTTTGTAAAGAGTGTGGTAGCGAGAGTCTGAAGTGGGCTGGACAATGTCCCGAGTGTGAAGAATGGAATACGTTAACGGAGCACGTTGTTCAGGCAAATTCTGGTGTTAATCGTTTCGCTGGATTTGCACCATCTTCAAAGGTGGCAAAGCTCAGTGAGATTGATATCTCCGAGGTTAAACGCACCTCGAGCGGGAGCGATGAGTTCGATCGTGTGCTGGGAGGCGGCCTGGTTCCAGGTTCAATTGTATTAATCGGCGGTGACCCCGGAATAGGAAAATCAACTTTACTACTGCAGTATCTCTCTCAAATAAGTGAGCATCATGCGGTTCTTTACGTGAGTGGGGAAGAGTCTGCCGAGCAAATCGCTGTGCGTGCACGGCGGCTGGAATTGCCTGGAGATAATTTAGTGGTAATGGCCGAAAATAGGCTCGAGTCAGCATTGGATGCTGCAGTACAACAGCAACCGGCAGTTCTGGTTGCCGACTCTATTCAAACCTTCTATAGCGATGAACTGACTGCAGCACCAGGCAGCGTTTCACAGGTGCGAGAGTGCGCTGCAAGGCTCGTAAGGTTTGCCAAGCAAAGTGGCACAACCGTCATTTTGGTTGGCCATGTTACGAAAGAAGGTGCGCTCGCAGGCCCACGTATCCTGGAGCATATGGTTGATAGTGTTTTGTACTTTGAGGGTGACAGCTCTAGTAGTTTCAGGTTGATCCGTGCGATAAAAAACCGATTTGGTGCGGTCAATGAAATCGGTGTGTTTGCTATGACCGAGATGGGGCTTAAGGATGTCACTAACCCATCTGCAATGCTGGTTAGTCGCCATGGGGCGTCCCGTCCAGGAAGCGTAGTATTGGCCACACAGGAAGGAACACGGCCATTGCTAGTAGAAGTTCAGGCCTTAGTTGATGATAGCGTTCTATCGAATCCCCGAAGGCTTTGCGTTGGTTTAGAACAAAACAGACTGGCGATGTTACTGGCAATTGTTCATCGCCACGCCGGTGTTTCATTAAATGGTTATGACGTTTTTGCCAACGTTGTGGGTGGTGTTCGAATTAGTGAAACCGGTTCTGATTTGGCATTGCTGATGGCCATAATTTCAAGCGTGAGAAATCGACCGGCTGGTAGTGATTTGGTCGTTTTTGGAGAAGTTGGTCTTTCAGGTGAACTAAGACCCGTGCAGCGAGGTCTTGATAGGCTGAAGGAAGCGCAAAAGCTCGGGTTTGAACGTGCGCTTGTTCCGGCATCAAATATGCCGGATGAGTCGTCTCGATCAGCGCTGAGTCAGATAGAACTGATTCCCGCTCGCCGGATTGAAGACGCGCTTTCAATATTTGATGTATGATCAATTTACTAACTATATCTGGTACAAAATATGAGTTTTCTAAAAAAGTCCGTCGTCACTGCTATGGTAATGACATCCTTCGTTCATACCGGTGTCGTTTCCGCTCAAGATTTGGCGCTGGACTCAAGCGAAAAGAAATATAGCTATGCAGTGGGCACCCGCCTTGCTCAACAATTAAGCGAGCAATTTGGTGGAGAAGAAGGTGGTATTAATATGGAAGCACTTGCTGCCGGGATTACTGACGCGATCACTGGCAAGACTCCACAAATGACCGACGAAGAAGCGATCGCCGCCATTGAAGCAAAGCAACAGGAAAGACTTGCTGAAGCACTCGAAAAATCAAATGAAGCTGCAGCACGGGGCGATGCCTATCGAGAGGAAAATGGCAAAAAAGAGGGCGTGGTGCAAACCGATAGTGGATTACAGTATCTCGTTGTCTCGAGTGGTGATGCATCTGGTGATCTGCCAGCGGCAGATTCAACCGTGGTCGTGAATTACAGAGGAACTCTTATTGATGGTACAGAATTCGATAGCTCTTATAATCGTGGAGAGCCTGCTACTTTTTCACTAAGCGGTATTATCCCCGGTTGGTCGGAGGTGCTGCAATTGATGCGAGCTGGGGATAAGTGGTCCGTGGTAATTCCGCCTGAGCTCGCCTATGGCCCTCGAGGCGCTGGACCACAAATCGGTCCAAATGAAACCCTGATATTTGATATAGAACTGCTTGAAGTAAAGTAGGCATATCTGAGGTTCAAATTAGCCTTTAAGCGCGAGCTTAGGGGCTTTTTTGTGCATATTCACCTTCCATGGCTCGGGTGTTCAGGTTGAATTCATCGCCGCTTCAGGTAGACAAGCTATGCTTCCCCCATGTTTAATGATCTGAGGTTCCCAGAAATGACCAATTTCAATAAAATATCTCGCGTTTTGTTGCCTGTTACGCTTCTTGCGGTGTCTTCTATTGCAAGTGCTGAATACAGCCAGGGAACGATTGATGAAGCCACAGTTCTGAGTGCAGATCCGGTGTACCGAACAGTTCGAATAAACCAGCCAACAGAGCAGTGCTGGGACGAAAAGGTCGCTACACCTGCGCGCTCTGGGTACAAATCTCACACACCAAAGATCCTTGGTGCCATCATTGGTGCTGCAGTCGGTAATGAGTTTGGTTCAGGCCGAGGTAGAGATTTGGCAACGGCTGCGGGTGCCGTACTCGGTGGTTCGATCGGGCGTGACGCTCAGGCGAATCATCGCAGCAAGCATCATCAAGGTGGTTACACCTACCAGAAACGATGTGAAGTTGTTGACAGCTATCATACCGAAGAGCGATTAGATGGTTATGATGTTACTTACCGTTATAATGGCCAGGTCGGTTCAACTTTTACAAAACACGATCCGGGCTCAACTATTCGTGTTAGTGTAAATGTTGTTCCTGTAGAGTAACCGAGATATATCAAGCTGATATTATTATGGGAGATGAGCAAGGTGCTTCATCTCCCTTTGGTTTTGGTTTCAGGTAGAATACAAGATATGCAGAGTTTTCTGTTGGGGCTTTCTGCGAACATCCGTATCAATATTTCAGATAAAGTCGCTATTCAAAGACCTCCTAGATCTCCTATGTCCAAACTTCGTTCACTAATTGGTTATGCCCTTATTGGAATGCTTATTTCAATGAGTATGACTAATGCCGCTGATGCTCTGGATGTAAATGGATCATCGGCAAATAAGGGTAACAGCATGGATGATGTTGCTAAAATGATTCGTAAAAGCAGTCGCTGGCAAATTCTTGAAGCGGTACCGAAGAAAAAAGGAGAAGTGATGCGGTACAGGTTTAAGCTGATAAATAGTACCGGCAAGGTTAAGATCATCAATGTCGATCCGCTAAGACCTAACCTTAGAAAACTTGAACAATAACTAACCGGAAAAAAGCGCAATGATATTGCGTTTGAAGAATGCATGCGAATACTGATTGTAGAAGATGAAAATACCCTGCGAACGCAGCTGGTCACCAAGTTCCGTCAAAAAGGTTTTGCGGTTGACGAAGCCAAAGATGGCGAAGAAGCATTGTTTTTTGCTAAGGAATATCCACTTGATGTTGCGGTTGTAGATATCGGCTTGCCGAAACTTTCTGGTATTGAAGTAATACGGCGGTTGAGAGAGGACGGTATTGAATATCCTATTCTAATTTTGACTGCTCGATCTCGATGGCAGGATAAGGTTGAAGGCTTAGACGCTGGCGCAGATGATTACCTAGCAAAACCTTTTCATTTTGAGGAATTGCATGCACGCGTCTCAGCATTGATTCGGAGGTCTGCTGGACAGTCCAGTCCGATTATTGAAGTTGGAAAAATCTGGATGGATACACGTTCGCAAGAAGTAGCGGTTGAGGGGAGTCAGCTTGATCTCACTGCATTTGAGTATAAATTGCTGCATTATTTAATGCTTAATCAAGGCAAAGTAGTTTCTAAAATGGAGCTTACAGAGCATCTCTATGACGAAGATGCTGATCGTGATAGCAATGTAATAGAAGTCTTCGTAGGTCGACTACGAAAGAAGCTTGATCCAGATGGCACGCTCAATCCAATTGAGACTCTGCGCGGTCGCGGCTACCGGTTTTCGGCCTCTGCTTGAACACACTTTCGTTACGGAAACGGCTGCTCCTTGTAGCCGCTCTAGTTCTTGTCACCTTTCTTGGCTTGGCTGGATTTGCCCTAGATCGCGCTTTTATCAGTAGCGCCGAAGTCTCTTTAAAAAACCAGCTAAGAACACAGACATTCGCTCTTCTATCAGTACTTGAAGTGGATGCGAACGGTGAGATTATACTCCCCGCTCAATTACCCGAAGCCAGGCTACTAGTACCTAATTCAGGTCTGTACGCTGTAATTGTGGATAATAAAAATGAAACCAGTTGGCAGTCGCCGTCATCAATTGGTATGGAGCTCGAGAACATGGAGAAACAAACTCAGGGCTCGGAGTCATTTTTTCAGGAGGGAGATTCTTTAAACAGTCCTTTTCGCTACAGCTTTTCAATATCGTGGGAAACGGAGGATAGCAAGGAATTTGAATTTACTCTTGTTTTGATCGAGGCTAGCGAACACTTTGCGGCATTTGTTGACGAACACAGAGCAAAGATTATTCTATGGCTTGGCATGGTTGGTACTTTTATTTTGCTATTGCAAATGGTCGCGTTAGTTTGGAGTTTGTCTCCTCTGAGCAGGGTTGCCAATGAGTTAGATTTAATTGAGTCTGCAAAACAAGATCGAATTGAGGGTAGATACCCGCAAGAAATAGAGCAGCTTAGCCAACGAATTAATCAGTTTATTGGAACAGAGCGTAAAAACATGGCACGCTATCGCAATACTCTTGGTGATCTAGCTCATAGTTTGAAAACACCATTGGCGGTACTGCGTGGAATGGGTGAAGATGGTAAAGCGGTTGATAGTGGCGAACTTGGTCACTATGTTGGCAGAATGAGCGATATCGTAGATTACCAGCTGCAACGAGCCGCAGCTTCTCGTACATCGGTGATTGGCACCAAGGTGACTCTTAAACCAATATTTACCGGTATTCGGGATTCGCTTGATAAGGTCTATGCGGATAAGGGGGTCGTTTGTTCTTCAGATGAGTTAGAGGATATTCAGTTTTATGGCGATCAATCTGATATCTATGAAATTCTGGGAAATGTAATGGATAACGCTTATAAATGGTCGAACTCGAAAGTCAAAGTTTGTGGGGCAAAACTCGCTGCTTCTGAAAAGTATGCGGGTGGAATTCGTATCTCTGTGGAGGATGATGGTTCGGGTATTGATGCGGAACTTAAATCAGAGGTACTGCAAAGGGGCGTTCGCGCAGATCAGCGAACTGAGGGGCAGGGAATTGGACTTGCTGTTTGTATTGAAATTGTTGAACGCTATGATGGGACTATGGACATCAGTAAAAGCGAGTTAGGTGGCGCAAAAATTGAGATCATTTTGCATAGCGCCGTTAGCTAGTTGCCAAACTAAAAGCACAAAGCGCTGTGGTTTTTCTGAAATTCAGTCGATCAAGCTCGATGAGTGTTTGTTAGTCTGCGAACACCAATACCACGGTGACATTGTCGGGTGCCCCACCCATTAAGCATGCTCGTATTAGTGTGTCTATGCATAACTCAGGTTCGTGTGCCCGCAATGTTAAAACAGTTGCGATATCACTATCTTCTACTACACCAGTAAGGCCATCCGAACATAGTAGAAAAATATCACCTTTATCGACTGCAGAAGTAAATACGTCTGGCTCGCAATTTGCTTCGATTCCTAATGCTTTCTTTAGCACGTGATGACTATAGCTCGGAACATGACCATCTGGATGTTCCTGCAAAAGATCGTTTGCGAGAGTGTGGTCTGTTGTTAATTGAGTGAGTTCTCCGCTGGAAAATCGATAGACTCGGGAGTCACCAATATGCCCAATTTTTATTCCACTATCTGCAAAACTTGCCGCAACGAGCGTCGTCCCCATGCCTTCCATGTGAGCTAAATTTCGACCGTTGCCATAGACCTCGCTATTAGCGGTCTTTATAGCCTCCATCATAATCTCATCGTTGTGTGCCTGCGATGGATCATCACTAACAAGAAACTGCTCTTCATAATATTTGCAAAATGTTGTGACCGCCATTTTGCTGGCGATCTCACCCGCCTTGTGTCCACCCATACCGTCGGCCACAACCGCGATATTAAAATCCGGAACAATGCGCACGCTGTCTTCATTATGCTCTCTAACCTGCCCAACGTCAGTTGCGGCGATCATTTTGAAGTTAATACTCAAATCTTTATTACTCTTAAAATTTCTTAATTAGTAGTCAGCTCATTTTCGTTCTAGGTAGAACAGTTATAAAACCGATTACAAATAATTGATAGCAGTTGATCCGGTGAATATTAGAAGGACTAGATACTGCGAAGCAGTTCATTAATGCCCACCTTTGAACGGGTTTTTTCATCTACCTTTTTGACGATAACGGCACAGTAAAGACTGTGGCTGCCATCCGCTGAAGGAATAGATCCGGATACAACCACCGAGCCAGGAGGAATGTAACCATATGAAATCTCGCCTGTCTCGCGATCCAAAATTCTTGTGCTTTGCCCAATATAAACGCCCATGGAAACAACTGCACCAGTACCGACGACAACACCCTCAACAATTTCGCTTCGGGCACCGATAAAACAGTTGTCTTCAATAATAGTTGGTGACGCTTGTAGCGGTTCAAGTACACCGCCAATTCCGACGCCACCAGAGAGATGCACATTTTTCCCTATCTGTGCACAAGATCCTACGGTTGCCCAAGTATCTACCATGGTACCGGCATCTACTCTCGCGCCAATATTTACATAGCTAGGCATCAACACCACATCAGGTGCAATGTAGCAACCGCGCCGGACTGCAGCAGGGGGGACTACTCTAAATCCGCCATCCTGAAATTGTTGATCAGTGTAATGACTAAACTTCTGCGGCACTTTGTCATAATAAACTGCATCACCTGCAGATATCATTTTGTTGTTCTCTATTCGAAACGACAATAACACTGCTTTTTTTAACCACTCGTTAACATGCCAGCCATGATTGTCGGATTCCCCAGAGGGCTCAGCTACGCGGGCGTCTCCACTATCGAGTTGGGCCAATGCAAATTCTATGGATTCCCTTGTTTCAGCGTTCACTGTCGATGGTGTCAATTCAGACCTTGATTCCCAGACTTGATTAATTATTTCAGCTGCTTGTGTCATTGTTGATTGGTTTTATATCAGAAAGAAAGCGGATGTCGCTTAGTTAAACATTAAAAATCAATAGGTTCCAGCGAGAATACAGTTTTTCCATTAAAAAAAGCTACTTAAACGCTAATTTTCCCCCAAGTAGTGTATTCCACCTTATTAATATAGAAAATCATTAGCTGTTGCGCCAATGCCTCAGGAATATCTCTTTTCCATAGGGATCGAATTATAGATTAAATCGCAGAAGAATAACCTAATCTATTGTTATTTAAGGAGGCCTTATCGTTGAGATCGTGCTTTGGTAGGGGATTCTATTTTATGCCAAATTAAGATAATCTCACTCTCCGAAATTTTCGTAGTGAAGACGAAACCTACTCAAGTTAGCTCGCTGAAAAGAGCGCATACAGTGGCCCGGAAGAGAGCGCCGGTTCATACAACAGAGTGTTTCAAAATCTATCGTAAAGTCTCGGAAGCAGTCAGAGCAAAACTCAAGCTAGTTTGTATACAATTTTTGTGTGCATTACAAAGATACTGATAGATAGAATTTTCTTTCAGTGATTAGAAGAAGCCTAGCTGGCCTTTGAATTGAAGTTAACTACTGCACAATATGATGGGATTGCAGTGATCTGAATTCCCGAGCCTAATATTAGTTCTTTACAGTTAGAGTGAGACAACATGAGCGATAAATTGATCGACGATCAAGTCACTATCACCATATCAGATAATTATGGTTCGAAATTCTACCGAACCAATCGATCAGTTAAAAAAAACCTGTTCTATGTTGTATTAGGAGTGTTTGCAATCATTGCAGCGTCACTTTTGAGTAATGTGTGGCAGCTTAAAAAACAGCAGGCTTTGAGTGAGAGAAATGACGCGCTAGAAACGGAAATTGTAGAGTTCGACAGCGCCAATTCCAGTCTTAGTCAAACCATAAGCGCCAAAAATGAGACGATACAAAGGATAAGTAATGAGCTTGTGCAGATTGAAAAAAATAGTGGCGTTGAAACTGCAGATAAGGCGTTGGAACTTGAAGAAAGAATTCGGCTTCTAGCCGAGTACTATTCTGGAAAAGACGCTGAATTTTCTGAGATTGGTAGTCGAGTCCAGCAAATTGAAGGTTTGATCGGGTTAGATGAAGAGGAAAAAGATTCTGGAGACTTAATGGCTCGAGTCGAGCTCGCAAGCTTGACCGCAAGCCATGAAAAAATCCTCCACGACAGTATTCCAAACGGCTATCCTATAGATTCAAAGGTAATAACAAGTAAATTTGGAGATCGTATTCATCCGGTAACCAAGTTAAAGAGCTATCACAAAGGTGTTGATCTCAGAGCAAAAACACCGATGCCATTCTATTCCACTGCCGACGGTATTGTCAGAGCTGCTGATTATTCGAAATTGAGCGGCAATCGAATTATCGTGCAGCATAATTTTGGTTTTGAGACACGATATTCTCATCTCGACTCGATGGATGTTGAGCCAGGAGATATCGTCCATAAAGGGGATGCGCTTGGTAAAACCGGTAACACCGGACTAACCGACGCACCGCATTTGCATTATGAGATCAGATATCTTGGAAAATCGATAGATCCTGATCAGTTTTTAAAGTGGGAGTTTGGCTCCCACGAAATATTCACCAACGTGAGAGGTATAAAATGGCCATCTTTGATAAGTCTGATAAACAAACAGATTACGCATCAAACGTTACAACTATCGCAGCTGGAACAAACATCGTCGGAAAAATAGACATCGAGTGCAATTTGCATATTGATGGAGAGTTCGAGGGCGAAGTTAACTCTAAAAGTATTGTAAAAGTTGGCAAATCAGGCCTGCTGAAAAGCAATTTAAAAGCACAGAAACTAATCGTAACAGGTCGGTTTGTTGGCACAGCAGATTGTGACCAGATCGAGTTGGTTTCCGGTGGTGAAGCTGAAGGAAAATTAATCTCGGCAGGACTGATGATTGATTCGAACAGTTCCTTTCAGGGTGAGAGTCTTCGAAGAAAGCAGGGCGAGTCTCCAAAAGTGTTGGATTTTAGTAGTGAAACATCTTCCGTTAATGGTTCTTCAGGTGTTTCTTCAAACTCCTCTTCCATCGCGAAAGAACCGATGTTGGACGATAAAGCTGCAAAGGGACTTAAGTCCTAATTGATGAAAGTTGCCCTGCACTAGCGGGGCTTTCAAACCCGTAAATTAGAAAACACGGTGTCGGTCTTTTAGTTTTATGCATCGAACATAAAGATTTAAAATATTCAAAAATCAGCTAGTTAGGTCTGATTCTTAATGTAATTTATTATTTTAGGTTTACTCGATTTCCATATCGATCGATAGATCTATATCCGATGCACCCCGGTCGCTGATTTCAACTTTTGCGCTTTCCAGGTCTCCCGGGCTGCGTGTCGGTTCGCCGCTTAGCGCAACTCTTGCACCGATCTCAATGACTGCCGGAATATCAATTGTTCTGCCAGGAAGCATTGCTCGCGTGTGATCAAGCAGAATTGTGAGAGGTAACTCTTTGACTTGCACTCTCACTACCGCGAGGGGGGCGGGCGGACCGTCTTTCTCCGTAGCAAAGACAAAGACGGTGTCATCGGCACTTGCTTTTGACGCTACCTCGGAGGAAAGAGACAGGTTCACAGAAACCTGCCGGCCATCTGGTATTTTGGACTGAACTGTTGCTTCTGCGGCCTGGATTTCCCCTCCCATGCGGGTAATGGCTTCTTTGGTTTCTCTGGTCGCCTCTGGGTTGTTTTCGACAAGGGGAAGTAGACGTTGTAAATACCCTAAAGCGATATCGATGCTGCCATTGGTTTGCGCTCCCATTGCCGCCAGCCAAAGCGCGCTAACGTGGTTGGAATCGAGCTCTAAGGCGCGACTTATTCGAGATGCAATCTCTTCCGTGTAGTGATTATTATTTACCATCAAACTGGCATCGGCCCACGCGGTAAGAGTATCTGGATGATCTCCAGATAGCTCATGCACTTTTGAGTAAGCACGCTCAGCCTTTGCAAACTGTTGAGTGCCCATATAGGTCCTTGCTGCTAAGTGCCAGCCGGCTGGGTCGTCCGGTTGCTCTTCTAAAACCTGTTCGAGCCGCGTTATAAGAATTTCGATGCTACGACTTGGATCTTGTTCAATGTCTTCTACTGTTGGTAAAGCAGCTTGCTTGTTCCAGTCATGATTTCCCAGCTGCAAATAGAGTAGAGCGCTAGCTACAGGGATTAAAAGCAAGATAATAATAGCGGCTCCGCGACCGGCGGGCTTGTCGTTATGAATGGCATAGTCTGTGCCCTTTAAATCATCAATCAGAGCAGCCTCTAGTTCCAGCCTAGCCTCTTCAGAAGATTGGTTATCTGGGGAGATTTCAGCCAGTCGTTGTTTGGCAATTGATACGTTTTCCTTCTGTAAATCAACCGCACTTAATTGTCTTTTGTTGAACAAAGAGGGCGCTAAAATCAGCAAACACACCCCAGTTAATAGGGCGGACAAGGCGAATAAAAATACCATCTTGGTCAGGTTATAGGGAGTTGTATACGGAGAGGGAATTAACGATTGATATATGAGTTTCAGTCATCGTGAGCTTGCAACAGTGCACGCACCTTTTCATGGCGCTCCCTATCAAACTCAGCGCTATTAGAAGTCGAGGTTCGAGAAGAAGATCTTTTTCGCCAGACTACGATAGAAAATACAGATATCAACAAAACTGCAGGAGACAACCATAGGAAAATCGTACTTCTATTGAAAGGTGGTCGATACATTACGAACTCACCGTATCGCGAAACCATAAACTCGACGACATCATCGTAGGTCTTTCCATCGTTAATCAAGACTCTGACTTTTTTGCGAAGATCAATTGCAAGATCGGCGTTGGAGTCAGCGAGATTCTGGTTTTGACAAACCAGACATCGCAGTTCATTGATCAGTCTCTTATATAGGGTTTGTTGATCAGCGTTTTCAAACTGCACAATCTCAACTTTAGAATATGCAACGTTGATTAGGGTACACATCAAAACGACTGAGACGATCAGGATCATTTTCGCAGAAATTTCCGTGGTGTACCGCTTTTCCATGTTTTTAACCCGTTTTCGCGGTCGCTTGCAGAGCAGCGATGATTGGCTTTAACTTTTCATCCAGATCAGACTGCGTAACCGGGCCGATATGTTTGTATCGAATATTTCCATTTTGATCAATAACAAAGGTTTCGGGTACACCGTAGACACCATAGTCGATACCGACGTCTCCCAACTGATCAAATCCACTCGTGTCGTAAGGGTTTCCATTGCGTCCTAACCAGTTCAGTGCATCTTCTCGCCCATCTTTGTAATTCAATCCGACCAAATAAACTTCTCCAGCAAGCTGACTGATAATCGGGTGTTCGTGCAAGCAAGCAACACACCATGACGCCCATACATTGAGAACCCACACTCTGCCGGAGAGGGAATCTCGGGTGACTTCGATATCTGGTTGATGCAGGGTAGCAAGTGAAAATTTTGGAGCAGGTTTATCAATCAATGCAGAGGGTATTTCTCGCGGATTTAAAGCCAATCCTTTCCAAAGTAAAACAGAAACCGCAACAAAAATTACCAGAGGCCATATAAAACGATTCATCAGACTACCGATTAAGCGGATTGCGCCACAACATCGGCTGCCGTTGCTTGTTTACGCCGACGATATCGTTTGTCTGTCGCCGCCAACCCACCGCCAATTCCCATCAATATGCAGCCGAGCCAAATCCAGCGTATATAAGGTTTCAAATAAATCCTTACTGCCCAAGCGCCTTGGTTATCCAGTGGTTCCCCGAGGGCGACGTATAAATCCCGAGTCAGACTAGGGTCGATAGCTGCTTCGGTCATCGGATTTCGATCTACCAGATAAGTGCGTTTCTCAGGGGTGAGCAGCCCCAACTTGTCGTCACCTTTCCAGAGATCAAACTCTCCCAAACGTGAAACGTAATTTGGTCCTTCGTGATCCCTGACACCGCGGAATTGAAAACTATATTCACCCAATTCAAATCGTTCTCCTGGAGCCATGCGTAAATCCTTTTCGATGCTGAAAGTATTCACCATACTGACACCGACAATAAATACACCGACACCAATATGGCCAAGCGCCATGCCGTATATCGATCTCGGGGTGGACTGCAGGCTTGATAGCCTTTTTCCACTCCGCGTTCGGTCCCAAATCCCCATGATCGAACTTGCGATAACCCAAAGACCAAGAGTGATACCGAGTGTCGACATTACACCAACAGAGGGCATTGGAAACTGCATCAGCAGTGCGACACAGACCGAGATAACAAAGAGGATAGCCTGAGGTTTAATGGTTCTAGTGACGTTGTCTTTTTTCCATCTGAATGTTGTAGCGATAGCCATTAATATCATTAAAGGGACGCCAATCAGAAAAAAGACAGTGTCGAAATAGGGAGGGCCTACGGATATTTTTTTGCCCGCTATTGCATCTAATACAAGAGGGTAGAGTGTTCCAACCAGGACAACAAAACACAAAACACCCATAAAGATATTGTTAATTAGAATCGCTGTTTCTCTCGATACAAGTTCAAAATGAACAAAGCTACGAATCTTTGGCGCTCTCCACGCGTATAACATGAGAGACCCGCCGACAACGATACACAGAAAGATTAGAATAAATAAGCCTCTTTCCGGATCAGTAGCAAATGCATGAACCGAAGTAAGAACGCCGGAGCGAACCAGAAATGTGCCAAGTAACGAAAGCGAGAATGCCAACACTGCAAGGAGAATACTCCAGGCTTTAAACACACCGCGTTTTTCGGTTGCGGCTAGAGAGTGAATTAATGCGGTTCCGACTAACCAAGGCATAAAAGACGCATTTTCAACCGGATCCCAAAACCACCAGCCGCCCCAGCCAAGCTCATAGTAAGCCCACCATGAACCCAGGGCGATACCGATAGTCAAAAACATCCAGGCGATATTTGTCCAGGGGCGAGACCAGCGCGCCCAGGCAGCATCGAGGCGGCCGCCAATCATTGCCGCGATAGCGAAAGCAAAGGCAACAGAGAACCCTACGTAACCGATGTATAGCATTGGTGGATGAATTGCCAGGCCAATGTCTTGCAGCAGTGGATTCAGGTCACGCCCTTCTAGGGGAGCAGGAAATACTCTTGCAAAAGGATTTGAGGTTAACAATAAAAAGAGTAGGATGCCGACGCTCACCATTCCCATTATTGACAATACTCTTGCCGTCATAATTTCAGGCAGTTGTTTAGTGTACAACGCAACTGCACCTGTCCATACCGCAAGAATAAGCATCCACAATAGTAAGGATCCTTCATGCCCACCCCAAACACCGGAGATTCTATATATCAGAGGTAGCTGGGTATTGGAGTGACCGGCGACATAGGACACAGAAAAGTCACTGTATAAAAATGACCAGGTCAAACAAGCGTATGAAACGCTAACCATTAGCAACATATTCAGCGATAGCGGTTTCGCCATCGCTACCCAGGTGCTAACGCCTCTTAAACTGCCGTATAGCGGCAGGATGCTTAGCAACAAAGCCAGTACCAGAGAGAGGATTAAGGCAAAATGACCTAGCTCAGGAATCATAATTATTGACCTGTAGAAGTTTGGTACTGCTTAGCATTTGCCTTCTTTAACGCGTCGCTGACTTCTGGTGGCATATAATTTTCGTCATGCTTTGCCAGAACTTCACGGGCGACAAATACGCCATTTTCTATGCTCCCGGTGGTGACAATTCCTTGACCTTCGCGAAACAAGTCGGGGAGAATGCCTGCATATTGTACGGTAACAACCTCAGCGGTATCGGTAAGATCAAATGAAACATTAAGATCTGTTTGGCTGCGTTTCACACTACCGTCAACCACCATACCTCCAAGCCGAAAGGTTGCACCTGAAGGTGCCTCACCTTGAGCAACCTCCGTTGGAGAAAAGAATAAATTGATATTGTCCTGCAAGGCAGTCAGTGTTAACGCCGCAGCAGCACTTACTCCTAGCACAAGCAGACCAACCAGCATCAATCTTTGTTTACGTTTTGGGGTCATAAATTTATGTGTTCGTGAATTCTTTCTTTGTTGTGATCTTCTGTCACAAAAGACAGTAGCTAATCTTAACCGAATGTTCTATGCGTCAACTGCTCTGGGAGAATTCGTCATCAGCTGACTTCAAGGTCGCAATAACTTTCTTTGTCTTGCCCCCATGATTTGTCTTTGAAAGATCTCTCAATAGCTTACGATGGCGATAGATAGGTGAAAAAAAAGCATAAACGAAAGTAATACATACGATCGCGTAGCTCATCCAAATAAAATACGCGTGTCCGCCCATATGAAAAAATTCAGCCATGGACCAGCTCCTTTACCCAGTTGGTTTTTCTCTCTAAATCTAACAGGCTCACCCGCAGTCTGTTTAGCACCGCAGCCGCGAAATAAAAGTTGAACGCTAGAAACATAATTAGCAATGGACTCAGCATACGGCTGTCGATAGTCGGACCATCCAGGCGAGTAACTGTAGATCCCTGATGAAGCGTGTTCCACCACTCCACAGAGAAATGAATAATGGGTAAGTTGACAACGCCAACAATGGCAAGAATTGCAGACGCGCGAGCTGCTGTTCGGCGATCCTCAAATGCATCATGCAATGCGATAAAACCAATAAACAAAAATAGCAAAATCAGTTCGGAAGTCAGTCGGGCATCCCAGACCCAATAGGTCCCCCAGGTCGGTTTGCCCCAAAGTGATCCGGTGACCAATGCGCAAAAAGTAAATAACGCGCCAAGCGGGGCGATCGATCGTGCCGTGATGTTCGCTACTTTCATACGCCAAACCAACCCAATCGCAGCAGCCACGGCCATCACAAAATAGCTGAACATGGAAAGCCAGGCTGAAGGAACATGAACAAAGATGATCCGGTAGCTATCGCCCATTTGATAGTCAGGTGGTGCAACAACCAGTCCTTGATATAGCCCAATTAAAAACAAAACCCCGGCCACAACGCCAAATCTCGGCGCCCAATTGCTGGCAAATCTGTAGACCCATGCAGGAGATCCAAATCGATGAAACCAACGCCATTTTCTGCCTTTGCTCGCAGAGTTTTTAGGTGCAGGTGGGGTTATCACTTGATTCATGGACGTTTAATGAGATGCTCAATCTATGGACAGACGGTGGTCATATTTTACTCGATATTCAAGAGACCCGAATAACCGTAACCAGTTCAAATTCAACGAAATTTAGCCAAACTTTAAGAAACGCTTACCCTCACGGCACTCGCACTGGCAATTGGGCAAACCGCTAGAGAAAATAGGGAGAATGCCGCTAGTAGCATTAGATGCGCGCTATAAGGAAGTCCAAGTGCGGCTGCGTGAACCGCCCCGGTTCCAAAAATTAGTATCGGTACATATAAGGGTAGAACCAATAAACTCAATAAACTACCTGATTTTCTTATTCCAACTGTCAATCCGACCCCTACAGCGCCTAGTAAACTGAGCGCTGGCGTGCCGATCAACAAACTGAGCATCATCACCTTGATTCCAAGAGCCGATAATTGCATCAAAATGCCAAGTAGAGGAGAAATTATCAGCAGAGGGAGCCCTGTCACCAACCAATGGGCAACTGACTTAGCCAGAACCATCATCGAAAGAGGATGCGGGCCTAAAGCTAGCTGCTCCAGAGTCCCATCCTCATAATCAGGACGGAAAACACCGTCTAGAGCGAGAAGCGTCGCGAGTAATGCAGCAACCCAAATAATTCCAGGACCAAATTTTCCCAATAATGTGGGATCAGGGGTGATAGAGAGTGGAAACAGGCTGACAACGATAATAAAAAACAACACTGGCAAAAGGATCTCTCCACGGCTGCGTAAACTGATGAGCAGATCTCTGCGCGCAATTGCAATCATTGCCTGGCCTAAACCTGTGCCTTGACTAGGCTGCATCTGTTTGCCTCAAAGTGAGGATCAAGGTCCGGTCTCGGGCGAGCGCGAAAGTCTGGTGGCTGGTGAAAATGATAATACCGTTGCTCTCAATGTGTTCATTCATTTTCGCTGTTAGCTGCTCCGTCATTTCTTGATCCAGGGAGGTGGCGGGTTCATCCATAAGCCAAATTTGGGCTTTTGACAATAGAAGTCGCGAAATCGCAACCCGTTGCTGCTGCCCCGCGGATAGCTGTCGTAGTGGACGTTCCTCGGAAATACTGATGCCAAATTCGTTAAGAAGAGAAGAAACTGTCTGCCTTGAAACATCGCTATGTCCCGCGATTTGCGCGGCAAATAATAGGTTCTCTATGGGTGAAAGATCAGCTTTTAAGCCTTGTTTATGGCCCAGATAGCTGATCGCGGCGCGATAGGCGGACAAGTCTGAATCGATTGGCTCATTATTCCATTGAATACTGCCAGATATTGATTGTCCCAGCGTTGCAATGATTCGTAGCAAGGAGGTTTTACCAACACCATTGGCGCCAGCGATCTGCATCGCTTGACCGCTCACTACAGCAAAATCTAGACCCTCAAATAAGATATGGTACCCGCGTTCGCATGCAAGACCAGAGCCACTGAGTGTGGTGTCAGGAAAAATTGAAGGTGCAGAAGCCAAAATGAATCAAAAAATCAGGGAGTGTTCGAGTTTAGGTATTCGCGCGGCGACTAACAAGGTTTTATAGAATGAAAGCTTGACCCGAGGCATGATCGAAATACAAATCAGAATTCAGACTAAATTACGCCGCACAAGGTAAAGTTAGCGTCATGATATTGCATATCGACATGGACGCATTCTACGCATCTGTTGAAGAGCGTGAAGATCCAAGCCTGAAGGGGCGACCGTTAGTCGTAGGGGGTGCTGCGTCCGCTAGAGGCGTGGTTTCCGCCGCAAATTATGCGGCAAGGGTCTTTGGCGTTCGAAGCGCAATGCCAACAGCCAGAGCGCTTAGGTTATGTCCGGATTTGCTCGTCATTCCAACCCGTGGTGCCCTGTATCAAAAGGTGTCTCGAGACATCAGGGCTATTTTCCAGCGCTACACCCCGATAATCGAACCATTGTCGTTGGATGAGGCGTTTCTCGATGTCAGTGGCTCCGAAAAGCTCTATGGCACTTCAGAACAGATCGGGTTGCGCATCAAGCATGAAATTCGGCAGGAACTCAATTTGGTGGCATCGGTGGGTGTGGCTCCAAATAAATTTCTGGCAAAACTGGCCAGCGATCAAGATAAACCTGATGGATTTACGGTGGTTCAACCAGAAGAAGTTCAAGGGTTTCTTGACCCCTTGCCAGTACAGAGAATATGGGGAGTGGGCAAAGTTGCCCAAGAAAAGCTGAATCAATTGGGCATATTGACGGTTTCTGATTTACGAAGGCAGTCGGAATCTCAGCTTGAGTCCGCATTTGGACAAACTGGTAGAAAATTGTGGGCGCTTTGTCAGGGGAAGGACAACAGAGTGGTTGTGACGGATTCCGAAGCCAAGTCGATTTCCCATGAAACCACCTTTGACCAAGACACCGAGAACCTAGACATGGTCGAATCAGTCACGCTTTCATTGCTCGAAACCGTTTGCTTCCGCTTGAGAGAATCGGAACTCAAAGCAAAAACGGTTAACTTAAAAGTTCGTTATCACGATTTTTCCACGGTAACTCGATCGCGAACACTGGATTTTTCTACCGATAGTACCCAGATAATCTGGCGTACAGCGAAAGCGTTGATCGGTGAAACCCTTGGGAGGAAGCAGTTTGCAGTTAGGCTGATAGGAGCGGGAGTCTCCAATTTTGACGACGGTAATGAAAACCAGATCCAAGGCCAGGAGGACCTGTTTCATCGACTTAAACCAGACATATCCAGTGAGCCGGTGGCAAGCAAAGACACTCAACTGGATGCCTTGTCAGACGAAATTAGACGTCGATATGGTAAAAATAAGATTCGTAGAGGAAAATCCCTCCCTAAAGAATAAAGAGCGCGGCTAAAGTTGCGGTTAAGAAGGTGGTCTGACTCCCATGCTCTTTGCTGCTAAATAGTTAAAAATGTTACGGTTTTGTCACAACAAAGCAGTTGTGTCGCCGCTCAGTATCACTATAAAATCCTTGTGATCCTGACGATTTCAGCCGTTTTTTTGGAAGTTTCCAGGGATCTATAACGTGTTGAAATTAGTACAATAATTAATGAGAGGACTAAGACGCGCATCCGGGTAGAAAATACCTGGAGAGGAGTCGTGAGATAGAACGTGAGGAGTTTTATTCGGACATCTGGAAGGAGATCGGTCAATGTCATTGTTGTATTGATGGCAGGGCTGAAAGCAAAACAATAAATACACGATTAATCTAGATTTGTCCCCGTTCTTTAATTCAATTCTGATGCTGGATAGATTAAGTAACGCGCCCTTGATCAGGGTAGGTGCGAGCTTTTAATTTGAAACCAGTGTTCCACTCTTCGCGGTCTTTGTTAAATTGTGTCTGGGCGCTCTTTGCCTTCGCAATTTTTATACCTGTATATCCTGTTCTGTCATCTGAGCTCGTCATTGCGCAAGGGGAGGGCATAGATCAAATCGAAATCGAAGGAAATGCGAAAACAAGTCAGGATGTTATTAAACGCGAGTTAGTGATCGGCGCGGGGGATGAATACGATGCTATACAAATAGAAACATCGCGACAGAACATAATGGATCTTGGATTATTTCACTCGGTCAAAGCGCGAAGTGAAATGACTCCAGAAGGTGTGGAAGTTACCTTTATTGTCGACGAAAAACGGTTTTGGTATGTAGTACCTGTTTTTAGTCGAGGAAGTGATGGAGACATCACTTGGGGCGCCAGGCTGCAGATGGATAACTTGTTTGGTAAGAACAATGAATTAACTGTTCGAGCAAAGAGAAAGGACCTCCAAGATACTGATATTCAAACGCAGGAATCTTTGGAAATTGCCTACCGCTACCCTCGTATCTTCGGTTCTCAATATGACTTCAATGTAAATTTAGAATATGACGAGGCCGATATTGAGGAAGAAAGAATTAACCTGCAGGGAGACTATCTTCGAGAAAAAGTATCCTGGGGTTTTAGTTTGTCAAAATGGATTACTACAACGGGACCAAGCAAGGGTTTAAGGGCCTCGTTGGGGTTACGGGTAGAAGATTTCGACCATACATTCCTGCGTGGTGATCCGAACCTGTTTTCAGACGTAACGGTAAACTCTATCGTATTCGGACTAGAAGATATTGATGTTGAAGATAGAGGGCTGTATCGAAGTGGACGACATTACGGTCTTAAAACTGAGTTTGCGAATGAAGTGATTGGGTCCGATATTACACACACATCCCACAATCTCTTCTACCGTCAATACAAACCGCTTGACCCAAAAACAAGAACAAATCTTAATCTTCAAATTCAGTTTGGAACGATTACAGAGTCAGTATTTGGAGACCCCACATTCAGTATTACCAGCGGTAGTACCGTTCGAGGATACGCACGTGACAGTATTGAGGGAAATACTTTTTACTATGCAAACATTGAATTCCTCCGCGGCGTGCCGAACAAAGAAACCCTTCGTGCCGCTGCTTTTATTGATTTTGGTGATGCGTTTGAAAGTGTTTCTGACTTCACTTTGGGCAACCCCAAGTTTGGTATTGGGGTGGGGCTCAGATGGAAGATTCGGAGTTTTGTACGAACGGATCTTCGCGTTGATCTCGCCCACGGTCTGGGCAATGAAGGTGAAACTCGAATATACGCTGGGACTCGAGCGACCTTCTAGTGATTTATAGCGATGATTTATCTGATTCATCCCTATGCCTATAAATCCAAATCGTGTCAGGTGGTATATACCAAGGTAGCAGCACTAGTCCTAGGTTTCTAGACTCTAAGGGGATTTTTCTACCATTCAGCCTCCCCGGCTTCTAGAATGTTTGCGCGCACTCGTGATCAAGTGCTATGGATTTGAACAAGGGTCAAGAACAATGTGTAAAAAATTGGTTTGCAAAAGAGTGCGGCGATCTGTTGTACACATATATGCGAGAAAGTATATGTGGTAGAGCAATTGTTTTTTACAGGACCAATGTCCTTCATGAAATAGAAAGTACGGAGGATAGAGAAATGGAGTTAATGTGAAAATTTTGTGAAATCCATGATAATTAGCTTTATAATTAGAATTCGTGTACGGCGAATTTAGAGTGCTGGGAATGATTTAAAATTTGGTGATAGAAAACTAGAGAGCCAACTAGTATGAGACAGTGCTAACAAATAAATAGGCTTTTGAAAATTGGTGGTTGAACTTTGTAATTGCGCTTCGGGCGAGTGAGAATAAAAGTGGAGCTTTATTTATGGCTAAAAATAGGGCCGTAGACCAGTTGGAAGAGAATCTTAAAATCGGCGGAGCATCAATTCGTTACGTAGAAAAAAAGCGGCCGAATATGGATGCAGTAACGGAACTGCTTGAACTCAGCGAAGAGTCGAATCACTGGACAAATTTTGGTCCTGTTTCTTATCGTTTAGAGAATGAAATTGCACGAATTCTTAAACTTGCAGATCACCTAAGTGTTGTTATGTGCGCAAGCGGTACCGCCGCCATGCACAGTATTATTAGTTTGCAAGAAACTTTAGCAGAGCGCAGATTACGTTGGGTAACAAGCTCTTTCAGTTTTTACACAACGGTACAAGGACCATTAAGTGAGGCTTCTATCGCTGATGTTGATAATAACGCAATGCTTGATATTGATCAGCTAGATCCGAATACGTTTGATGGGTTTATCGTGACCAATGTATTTGGCCAGGAAGCTGATCTGACTAAATACACTAGCTATGCGGAAAAACACGGAAAGGTTATTTGTGTAGATGCTGCGACTGCTTTAACTTCGCATACCCACGGTGCGAACGAATGTATCAGTTTTCATCATACCAAGCCATGGGGTTTCGGAGAGGGTGGTTGTGCAATAATCTCGAAGGAGCACGAGAGTTTGTTTCGCAGCATAATAAGTTTTGGCCATCAACCAGGTGAGCCTATAAACCGATTCGCAAACAATGGAAAAATTTCTGATATTGCTAGTGCTTTTAGTCTTGTGCGACTACAGGAGATGGAAACAAAATCAGCGGAATACCTGAGCCAGTATCAGCGAATTTCCACGATCGGAAAAAAAGTGGGTTTCTCTATTCTCGCAGATAAAGATGAACATCCTGGCACGCCGGCAAATGTACCATTTTTAGGTCCAAGGCCGTTTGCGAATTTTAAGCATCCTTTATTGCCTTCCGGACGTTATTATCATCCATTGGGCAATACGCCCAAAGCCCGTGAAATTTACAGTCGAATAATCAACATACCTTGCCACTCGGATTTAGCAACGGTATCTGACAATGACATTAGCGAAGCTTTGGAAAGCATCATTGTCCGTTGTCATGAATAGCTACCTTTAGAAACTTCTCAGTAATTCTCCTTTAAATTGTAGAAAATCGATGTCGAAGCGGCTCAAAGTGCTCTTTTTAGCGAGCGACTGCAATCCTGCTTGGCACTCTTTGCCTGCGCTTATCTATGAATACTACTGTGCTTTAAAACCACATGCTGATATTACCTTGGTAACTCACATCCGAAATAAAGAACATATCGATGCAGTTAAAACTGAGCAGGATAATATCATCTATCTTGATACCGAACTTATAGCACGGCCATTTTTTAGATTAGCACAATTTTTGGCGCGTGACCCGAATAAAGCAATGACTCTGCAAGTAGCTTTATCGTATCCGAGTAATATCTATTTTGAGTTTTGCGTATGGAGACGGTATAAGTCCGCTTTACAATCTGGTAAATACGATATTGTTCATCGGGCTAGTCCGATGTCGCCAACTATTCCAAGTCCTATGGCGAGTTGGAGCCCTATTCCGTTTGTTATAGGACCTGTCCTCGGGGGCTTACCTTGGCCAAAGGTATTTCGAAACGAAATGAGACGGGAGGGTGAGTGGATGAATTATCTGCGTAAAGCACATGTTCTGATGCCTTACTATCGTTCCACTTACCGTCGTGCTTCTGCCATCCTTGCAGGTTATAAACATACTGTTGGTGATATTCCGAAAAAGGACCATAAGCGAGTTATAGAATTCTCTGAAGGTGGCATACACCCTGAAGACTTTCCTGAAAAAAAGTTTAAAAGTAGCGATAAACGTACCATTTTATTTGTGGGCAGAATGGTGCCGTTTAAACAACCGGAAGTGCTGATTCGTTGTTTTGAAAAAAGTGAAACACTGAGGAAACACCATTTAATCTTGGTAGGTGATGGCCCGGAGTTGGTTCGCCTGCGAGAGCTTGTGGAAGAATTAAATTTATCTTCTTCAATCGAGTTGACAGGTTCTGTGTCTATTACACGTGTTAGAGAAATGATGTACGAATCTGACATCTTTGCATTCCCGTCTATCCGTGAGCAAGGTGGCGGCGTGATTACGATGGCATCGATGTCCAGCACACCTAGTGTTGTTGTAGATTATGGTGGTCCTGCAACCCGTGTTCCGGAAGGATGTGGAATTAAAGTTCCTCTTGGAGATGTTGGTCAAATCATTGATTCGTTTACCAAAGAATTAGAGGCATTGGTGGAGAGTCCTGAAACTATAAAAAAACTGGGGCTAGCAGCTCGTGAGTTTACGCAGAACTTTTACAGTTGGTCATGGAAGGCTACGAAAACAATGGAAATCTATGAATGGGTGTTAGGAAGGGTATCTCGGAAACCAGATTTTTGGCAAAAAGATTAATAGGATAATTTCTTTTCTGCATGGTCGGGAAGAAAACTGGACACACCAGCGATTTCTTACTGTAATTCACATGAATTTGGATTCCCCCTTGATTGGTCGCTTAGTGAGGTTAAATTAATGATGGCTATGTCCATGGGTTCCAGGGTGCAGTATCGAAAGGGCAGGATTAAAAATACGCTTCGATTTTTTATTCGATCGCTTACTGTATGTATAGTGTTATTTGTTGGGTATTTCTTAGGAAAGTAATGACAATAGAATTGTCTATAAATAGGTAGGAGATTGATTAATATTTCTTGTGATGTTCTGGTCATCGGGGCTGGCATTGTGGGTATTTCATCGGCCTACTATATTAAAAAGCTAAACCCTGCGAACAACGTGATTTTGGTTGATTCTGGGGAGCCAATGGCTTTTACTTCAGCGCAATCCGGTGAGAATTACCGCAATTGGTGGCCGCATCCTGTTATGACAGCGTTTACTGATCGCAGTATTGATCTGATGGAAGAGATTGCCATAGAGACAGACAATCTGATTAATCTGAATCGAAGAGGCTATGTGCTCGCAACGCGCTCTGACGATATTGATAGTCTTTTGGATGAACTGGCTGCGGGCTATGCAGAAAGTCCTGTTAGTGAAATTAGATTGCACGAATCTCTTTCCAGCAATTCTTATCAATCCCCACTAAGTGGAGACTGGGAAGCAGCGCCATCGGGGGTCGATGTTCTCAGAAACCCAAAATTGATTCGCAGTATATTTCCGAACTATGACAAGGATATTCGATCGATAGTCCATATTCGCAGAGCTGGTTCTTTGAGCGGCCAACAGCTTGGACAACATATGCTCACAAAATTCAACGCTGCTGGAGGGAAGCAGCTGAAAGGTAACGTAGCTTCCATAGAGCAGGACGACGGTTTTCGCGTCTATCTCGGTGGTTATGATAGAGTGATTCAGGCGGAAAGCATCGTTAACGCAGCTGGCCCGTTTATAAATAAAATTGCCAACATGTTGAGCAAAGAGTTACCGATCAAAAACACGCTACAACAGAAAATCGCATTCGAAGATTCTAACGCGATGATTCCTCGTAATATGCCGTTTTCAATTGATCTAGATGAACAGTTTATCGACTGGACTGAAGAAGAGAAAGCGTTATTGAATGAAGATCAGGATCTTGTTTGGCTAACTCAGCAAATGTCTGGAGCAATTCATTGTCGTCCTGATGGTGGTGACAACGGCAGCTGGGTCAAACTGGGCTGGGCGTTTAATGAAACTTCGGTTAAACCTGAGATGCAGCCAGCCCTGACAGATACTTATCCTGAGATAGTATTACGTGGTGCAGCTAGACTGAATCCGGGGTTGAAAACCTACTATGGCCGATTACCGCGTAATATGCACCACTACGGCGGCTACTATACTTTGACTGAAGAAAACTGGCCACTGATAGGTGAAATGGAGGTAAGCGGTGCTTACGTCGTCGGTGCGATGTCGGGGTTTGGCTCGATGGCCGCATGTGCCGGTGGCGAACTGTGCGCCCGCTGGGTTATAGGGCTAGAGAAACCAGAATATGCGCCTGCTCTGTCGCCAGAGCGCCATAAAGATAGCAGATTGATGGATCAGTTAAAGACTTTGAGTAGTCGCGGAATTCTCTAGTGTTTAGCTCACTGAGATTTGTTCAATAAATACATCAAAACAGGAATCGGTGTCATCACCGTCAGTACTGATCCAGATGCCAATTACCTTGGCCGAATCAACAACCGAGATACTTTGATCGATTTTTCCCATCTGATTGACGTCCAAGATAAACCGCTCTTGCCATAGCTGTGTTGTAGGGTGAGCCCGTTCGAGGTTTTGCAATACTGGGTCGCTATAGGTATTCAGAAACTGCACATGGCTGACGCCAGTGCCATCGGGAAGCAGCTTCGCAAGGCGTTTCAGCCATGATGGCGCTAAGGCAAGCTGAAATGAGTCAAGCGCCTGATCTCCTGCATAGATCAAGCCAATGCGAAGTCTAAAATCATCAGCGCCTTTAGTACCTTGCGGTCTGTCCCTAAGATTCAAACCTCCATCGATAGCGGCGCGGATTATCAATTCATTAGCTACTGTCGGCTTCGGGAGTAAGGCAACCAACGGACTTGCGGATCTTTTCACTTCGATTTTCATACCTTGTTCTTTCGAAAAGATACGATGAGAAGGGATGCCGCGGTACGACAATAAATGCCAGTCAGCGGGGTCGAGCGAAACCTCTGTTGCGAGCGTTGGAGTGCTTGCTACCATTACGAAGGCCAGTATCAACGATTTGAGCATGCGGAGAGAAAAAAACGACGGAGGTGAAGTGTTCATTTTCGGGCTTAACTTGTTAATGTACCTAGACGGCAGTTATCAATTAATCTAACTGTCCCTAAATTGGCGGCTATCAACGCTTGCGCCTGATCAACTGGAGATGTTGGTGTTTCTGCCGTCCAGTTGAACGGATCACGAATTGCAGCGTATTCCAACTGAAGATCGGCTTCTTTCATTATTTCGTTCCGCATAATCAGTTCCAGGGTCTTGGCATCTCTGACACCAGTTGTCCACAATTGGTTCGCAGCAAATAGTGCACGATAAAGCGTTGTCGCGGTATCTCTTTGCCCAGTGTTTAACCGGGTGTTTCGTGATGACATTGCCAGTCCGTCTTTTTCACGAATTGTCGGGCAAACAATGACGTCTACTCCGCCTATGCGTGCCGCCAGCTCTTTCACTACCAATGTCTGTTGAAAGTCTTTCTCGCCAAAATAAGCGCGACAATCGCCAACAACTTCAAATAGTTTCTGAACAATCGCTTGAACGCCTTCCAAATGGCCAGGACGATGCGCTGCCTCTAATCCCAAAATTGCTTTGCAAGGGAGCTCAGTTTTTATCGCGTCTTCCATTGCAAGTCCTGGAAAAAAGTCTGCAAACTCACCACTGTAAGCCATATCACAACCTGCTGCTTCAAGCAGCTTTTTATCGCTGTTTATTGAAACAGGATAAGTTTCAAGGTCTTCAGGTCGATTAAATTGAAGCGGGTTTACAAAAATGCTAACCACAGTGAAATCATTTTCATCCACTGATCGTTCTACCAAAGAAAGATGTCCATCGTGCAGTGCTCCCATGGTGGGAACATAACCTATCGTCATCCTGTTTTTTCTTACCTCAGTACACTTATCGTGAGCTTTCGATGGAGAATTCAGAAACTCCATATTTATTGGTCTCTTTGAGGGGAGGTAATATGCATTTCGTCAACGTGCCGCGGAGAAGTGACTGTCTTGCCTTTACGCAAACCAAGGGTAGAAAACTGGCGGGCTATGGGCATAAGCTTTCGTTCAAATGACCCAACGGATTGACCGTAGGCATCTATCAGTCGAGAGAGATGCTTGCCGATACCATCAAAGTGTTCGCTGAACGTTGCAAGACGCTGATGGTATTCCTCGGCAGCATGACGAATTTGCAGAGCATGATGATTTAGTTTTTGTTGAGACCAGCCGTGTGCAATGGTTCTGAGCAGCGCAACCAGGCTGGTGGGTGTCGCTAGAATAATTTTGTTTTCTAGGGCGTTTTCAAGCAGAGCAGGGTTTCGATCCAATGCCGCATTGAGGAACTGATCTCCCGGTATATATAAAATCACAAACTCCGGAGATAGTTCGAAGCTGGCCCAGTAACTTTTAGTCGATAGAGCAGACACTCTCTTTTTTACTTGTGCTGCATGTAAATCCAGGAATCGTTCTTTATCTTTAGATTGATCAGCGTCAAGGGCAGAGAGATAGGCGTCAATTGGCGCTTTCGCGTCGACGATAATTTGTCTATTTTCGGGAAGATGTATCACCATATCAGGCCGATCGTTGCCATCGTTCACCGAGATCTGCTCAGAAAAATCGCAATTTGGAACCATTCCAGATAACTCAACCAGGCGACGCAGGCTAAGCTCCCCCCATTTTCCGCGCACTTCCGGTCGGCGGAGTGCGTTTACCAACCGCCTTGTTTCCTGCTCTAGTTTTATATGCTGGGTAGATAAACCTTCGATCTGTTGTTTAAGCTGCCCCTGATTTTCTTTTTGTCCAAGGTCAAACTCGGTGATTTTCTGTTCAGTTCTTAGCAGCGCATCTTTTAGCGGAGAAACCAGTTGATCCACAGCTTGTTGACGCATTCTTAAGCTATTGTCGGCGTCCCCAACAAAACGTGAAAAGGTTTGTCGTGCAAGATCCATAAACTGCGCATTATTATTTTTTAGTGCCTCGGAAGAAATTCCTGCAAATGCTTGGTGCATGGACGCAATACGTTCTTCACCGGATTGAATTTCCATCTCCAGCATGGCTTCGAGGGTGGCAATTCGGTGGATCGACCGAACTCTATTCCACAGCCAGCCTATGAGTAGACCAGCAACGAAACAGATCGCTGCGATTACCAGAACGAAGTTATCTGGGGATTGCAGATAACTTTCGAATCGCTCAGTTAAACCATTCATGCAGCTGTTTCACCGAATCAAAACGATGGTCTGCCTTCCAGGATGACAGGCAATCGCCGGGTTGGATGTAACCCCAACCAGCGGCAGCGGTCATTGTGCCAGCCGCATTTCCAGAGTCAATATCGCGTTTATCGTCGCCTATCATTAATGTATTCGCCGGATTGATATTCAATAAATTACATGCATGGCTAACCGGAGCAGGGGATGGCTTGCTCTCTTTCAGGGTATCCCCGCCAACAATACACGAGGCGCGCTTATCTAATCCAATTTCTGAGATCAAGGGAATGGTTAACCATTCAGGTTTATTCGTTACGATTCCCCACAAAATATTTTGTCGCTCCAGATACTCCAGAAATTCTTCCATACCGTAAAAAAGGCTAGCGTGAATGCTTAAATTATCGCGGTATAAATCAAGGAACTTCTCTCTCAAAGAAAGAGCAAGTTCACTTTCTTCATCAATTTTGAACGCATGAGAAATAAGACAGATCGCACCTTGAGAGACGTATGGTCGAAGGTCTTTCAACGGTGCAGGAGAACGATGGTGATTCAATAGCAGTCTGTTTACAATTCCAACCAGATCTCCCGCAGTATCTAACAAGGTGCCATCAAGATCCAAAAGCACCGCTCGCACATCTTTATTCATCAATGCCTTACGCTATTTGGACGTTTTGCATAAATAATTCACATCGAGCCCGGGACCCAGCCGGTATGTTTTAAAAAATGGGTTGTAGTGCATTCCGGTCGATTCATCGAGTGTCAACCCGGCTTGTTCTGACCATTCCGCCAGTTCGGCGGGTTGGATAAACTTCTCATACTGATGCGTACCTTTAGGTAACAGATTTAAAACATATTCGGCACCAATGATGGCAAACAAGAATGACTTTGGGTTGCGATTTAACGTCGAAAAATATACCGATCCACCAGGTTTCGCCAGAGCGGAACAAGCGGCAACTACACTGGACGGATCTGGAACATGTTCAAGCATTTCTAGGCAAGTCACGATATCATAGTGCCCGGGCTGTTCCTCCGCTAAGTCTTCAGCGGTGATCTTTCGATAATCTAACGTCACACCTGACTCTAGCGCATGCAGTTTTGCAACCGAAAGTGGTGCTTCACCCATATCAATTCCAGTGACGTCGGCGCCCAATTCAGCCATGGATTCACTGAGAATTCCACCGCCACAACCGACATCCAGGATCTTTCTCCCTTTAACAGGGGTCCTTTCATCAATAAACCCCAGTCGCAATGGATTGATTTGATGCAACGGGCGAAATTCGCTTTCCGGATCCCACCAGCGACTTGCCAGATCGCTAAATTTTTGGATTTCCTCATCGTCAACGTTGGAACCAGCAATATTTTCTGTATTCATTTTTTTAACCTAACACCATGGCTATTAAGATGCGCGCCCGTCAGCGATTTTCAAACCCCAGCCTTTGGCTTCCAACACGGTTTCTTCCAAATCTATGGTGGTGAGCGTTCTGTTCTGTAAGACCTGTTTTCCTGCTACCCAAACATGATTGACTTGAGATCTGGAAGCACTATAGACCAGCAGGCTTACGGGATTGAAAACAGGCTGGGTTGAGGGATCGGAAAGATCAACAGCCATTAAATCAGCCGCTTTTCCGACTTCGATAGAACCCGTAGTATTTTCTAACCCCAAGCTTTTTGCTCCGCCCATCGTGGCCGCATATAAAGATTGGTATGCAGACATTGCTGACGGATTATCTGATACGCCTTTCGCAAGAAGAGAAGCCTGCTGCATTTCTCCAAGCATATCTAAATCATTATTGCTTGAAGCACCGTCGGTGCCAATGGCTACATTCACGCCTGCTTGTAACATCGCATCCACCGGACACATACCGCTGGCAAGCTTGAGATTGGATTGCGGGCAATGCAATACATTGACACCACGTTCTGCAATCGTTTCGATTTCTGCAGGCAGCAATTGCGTCATATGCACGGCGCACAGTCGACGATTTAAGATCCCGAGGCGCTCTAATCGCTCTAGCGGTCGCATACCGTATCTTGCGGTAGACTCTTCAACCTCATGGGCAGTCTCATGCACATGCATATGAATTGGGCAGTCAAGTTCATCTGCGAGCGTTGCGATTCTCTCCAAAGGTTGATCTGACACTGTATAGGGAGCATGTGGTGCGAATGCAGCATTCACTAAAGAAGAGTGTCGTAGTGCATCACGGGTCGCTAATCCTTTGCTGATGTATTCGTCTGCATCTTTTGCCCACACCGTTGGAAAATCGATCACGATCATTCCAACGGTCGCACGAATTCCAGCTTGTTCTGCACAGCGTGCAGTGACATCCGGAAAAAAGTACATGTCGTTAAAACACGTTGTCCCGCCTCGCAGCATTTCTGCGATCGCAAGGTTGGTGCCAGCAGAAATAAATGCTTCGTTCACCCATTTCGATTCAGCAGGCCATATATGCGCTGACAACCATTCCATCAAAGGCAAGTCATCTGCATATCCCCGCAAGAGCGTCATCGCGCTATGGGTATGGGCGTTGATTAGCCCTGGAGTCAGGACATGCTCAGGTAATTCAACAACCGAGTCAGATTGAAATTGAGCAAGAATCTCTCGACGACTGCCTAGCGCAGTGATAACACCATTATCTATTACGACCGCCTGATCCTTGAATACCTGATTTTCCAATGAAGAAGGTTTTTCACTAACAGGGATCATCCATTCTGGTAGAAGAATTTGTTCAACTGATTGCATAAAAATATTAGTTAAATTTGGCGCACTGAATTATCACCACTACCGCGAAAAAGCGGTATTAAAACAAAACCGGCGACAAAACCGCCGATATGCGCCCAGAATGCGACACCTCCTTGAGTGCCACTCTGCATCGCCATAAAAGCGCTTACGCCTTGTAGTCCAAGCCATAACCCCAACATCCATATAGCGGGGATAGTGCGGCGCATAATAAAGAAACCAAGGATGATGGCGATATGAACTTTTACTTTAGGAAAGAGCCGGGCATATGCGCCCATGATGCCGCCAATTGCACCCGATGCGCCGACCATTGGAACCACACTATCCGGATTCGAAATCATTTGCGCGCCGACTGCAGCGATGCCGCCTAAGAGATAGAAAATAACAAACTTTACCGGTCTTAGAGCATCCTCTATATTGTCTGCAAAGATCCAAAGAAACCACATATTGCCGATCAGGTGAAACCAGCCGCCGTGCATAAACATCGAAGTAAACACCGTAATCCAGGACTGCTGGACGCTGGGACAGACTAGATCCGTGGCGCTATTAAAGCTCGCCGATCCCAACAATGCACCAGGTATTGCACCATATTGGCATACCGATTCCGCCAATGCTACCGGTTCACCCAGCCCCTGAATAATTAGCCAAGAAAAAACGTTTAATCCAATAATGGCAAAGGTAATAATGGGGAGATGATGCGTTGGGTTCTCATCTTTATATGGAATCATGAATAACTCCGAATAGATTAATCAGCCTGATGTCGATGGATAAAGTCATTTAATGCATCCCTGACACCGTCAGGATTCTCCGACATTATGCTATGTCCACATCTTGGCAACATAACGATCTCAGCACTTTGATTTTTCTCAGCTACCACCATCGCTAATTTTGCAGGGGCCATTTTATCAAGCACGCCGCTGATGAATAGAATAGGTGACGAGAAACTCTCAAATGCTACTGAAGCATTTTGATAGGTGTTGCAGGCAACTAAGTCGGTGTAAACCGCACCAGGTCTGCTATTTTCCATCATGCTCATTTGTCCGCCAGCGGACCAGAACCCAGGATTCGGTTCGCCACCAAGGGAAGAAGTATGACTCCACTGAGTCATCATCTCATAGGCTTCGGAGGGTCGGTTCTCCGCAGCATCTAGCAGTGCAGGAGAAACCGCCATAGGGTAAGAAAAACCAACCAGTGAAAGCGAAGCAATGCTTGGCGTTGCATCCCCATACTGTCCGGCGGCTTCTAAAACAATTAGTGCCCCCATACTGTGTCCAACCAAGTGAAAGCAGGGGGATTTTGTCTGCTTTAGTATTTTCACCAGCCAACTGGCATACCCTTCAATTGTCTCTATAGGTTCGCCATCACTTTGGCCATGGCCAGGCAAATTGAGAGCAAGAATATTATAGTTATGGTAGGCAAAGTAGCGGCTTTGAAGCGCCCAAACAGAATGATCCATAGCCGTACCATGGACAAACACCACAGTCTCTTTGGCAGGATCAAGCGTGCGGCTTGCGGTATAAGCGTAATACTGCGTATTTTCTATTTCAATATACATACGCGTTATCCCACCGTCACTTTCTTCGCGCGACGTAGTCCACGATTTAAATCTTCCAGAAGGTCGTCAATGTCTTCCAGACCAACAGACAGTCGTATCGTGCCAGAGGTTATACCGGCAGATAACAAGTCCTGTTCCGTCATTCGATAGTGCGTTGTGCTGGCGGGGTGGATTACTAGTGACTTGGCATCTCCAACATTAGCAAGATGAGAAAACACTTCTAGCGATTCCACCAATGCACGACCAGCTTCTCGTCCGCCTTTCAAAGAAAAGCTAAATACCGCACCAGCACCTTTAGGCAACAACTCTTTACACAAATTGTAATCGGGATGGGATTCCAGTTCAGGGTAACTTACGCTTTCGACAACATCTGACTCCAACAAGAACGAAACGATTTTTCGAGTGTTGGAAACATGTCTATCCATTCGAATCGACAAGGTTTCCATTCCTTGCAGAATATAGAAGGCCGTCGTTGGACTCATGCAAGCGCCAAAATCTCTTAGGCCTTCTCGGCGAGCGCGTAATAAGAATGCGCCGGTCGATGATTCTTCATCAAAAGACATATTATGGAAACCGGAATAGGGCTCGCTCAACGTATCGAAGCGACCGCTTTCCTGCCAGTTGAAGCGGCCACGATCGACTAATAGTCCGCCGATAACCGTGCCATGACCACATAAAAATTTGGTCGCAGAATGCATTACGATATCTGCGCCATGGTCGAAGGGTTGTATTAGATAAGGCGTTGTAAAGGTGGAATCGATCATCAACGGCAAGCTGTGTTCGTGCGCAATTTCAGCAACTTTCGGCAGATTCATCACATCATTACCTGGATTGCCAACCACCTCTCCAAAAATGAGCTTTGTTTCTGGTCGAATCGCTGCTTTAATCCCATCTATATCTCTTGGAGATACGAAGGTAGTCTCAATGCCGAATCGCGGCATAGTGTATTGCAGCAGATTATGTGAGCCACCGTAGATCGCGCTGGACGCAACAATATGGGATCCGGCATTCATCAGCGTCGCAATGGCTAAATGCATTGCTGCCTGGCCGCTAGCAGTAGCGATACCACCGACGCCTTCTTCTAGCGCCGCAATGCGCTCTTCTAACACGGCGGTAGTTGGATTAGACAATCGCGAGTAGGCGTGTCCCGGACGCTCCATATTAAATAACGAAGCTGCCTGTTCACTATCTTTGAAAACATAGCTTGCAGTTTGATAAATTGGAACCGCACGCGCACCAGAAACGGGATCGGGCACTTGTCCAGCATGCAACGCAAGTGTGTCAAAACGGGTTTTAGTCGGCTTGGCCATAATAATCTTTAAAAAGCGCTGATAAATATTAGTTTCTGTAGGAGGAATCTTTTTGGTCAAGAATTCGTTTAACCGCATACCAAGCCATATCCGTTGTTGAGCTCGGCTTATCTTTTGGCGGCAGACCTTCGTGTCTAAGATCGTTGATTGCCTTTTGCGATGGCAGCACGGGTTTGCTTCCCGACTGCATTACATCCACTTGTACCTTACAAGCGTTCTCAAGTGTGTATAGGTAATAGAAAGCTTCTCCAACAGTTCGACCAACAGATAACAAGCCATGATTTCGCATAATCATTAGCCATTTGTCATCCAGGTCTTTGCCCAGCATCTCGCATTCTTCTTCGTTGTCCGTTGCAATAGCGTAATCATGGTAACAGACCAGGTCTCCTACCTCATTCGCCTGTTGCGTTAGCGGCAGTAATCCTTCGGACATACAGGAGACAGCCATACCGGCCCGAGTATGACTATGTAGAGCGATATTAATATCCGGGCGGGCACGTAAAATAGCAGTATGAATAGCATGCCCCGCTTCATTAAATGGATAGTCGCCCTCAATCACATTGCCATCAAAATCAACTTTGAGCAGATTGCTCGCAGTGATTTCTTGAAACAGCAGTCCGTAGGGATTAATCAAATATTGATTGGCGGCGTCTGGGACTCTGGCGCTCAGATGGGTGAACAGTAAGTCTGTCCAGCCATAATGAACAAATGCGCGATAGCATGCAGCCAACTCTACCCGCAAATCCCATTCAGCAGAGCTGCAATTCGGCTTTTCGTTTTGCGTTCCAGTGTGAATTGAAGCATGTTTCATTCAGTAGATTCTTAATGCAGGATCGTTAAAATTTGATGACAGAGTCGCAATTGTAGCCGATCAATTGGCACGAAACGATTCGCATCACTGGTTCTAGCGCTGCTTTGTTTTAGCAATGTAAAGTAGTAAAAACAAACCTAAATCCAGTATCAATAAAGTACCGCACTATACCATTTCAATCATGTATATCCCCGAGCATTTTGCGATCAAGAATCACGCTGTTCTATTAGAAATAGCCAGAGACAATAACTTCGGCACGCTGATCAGCGTAGTCGAGAATCAACCGTTCGCAAGCCATCTGCCATTTCAAATTGACAGCAGTGGTGACCAGCTCTGGCTTTATGGTCATGTTGCCAAGGCGAACCTGCATTGGAAGCATTTTGATGAGCAAACAGCGTTGGTGATTTTTGAGGGTCCTCACGGCTATGTTTCACCGACCTGGTACGAAGAGCAGGGCGTACCCACCTGGAACTATTGTGTTGTGCATATGCGAGGGAAAGTAGAAGCGCTGCCTGAGAGGGAAGCGACGCGCGATATCGTCGAGAGCTTAAGCGAGTTGCACGAAACGCCAAATCCCGATCCATGGATTCCCCACTACCCGGATGCTATGCTCGACGCTATTGTTGGATTTCGTATGCAAGTAACGGAGTTGCATGGAAAGTTTAAGCTAAGTCAAAATCGCAGCGAGAACGATCGACGAAGCGTGATCCGACAACTGGAAGCGCCATTTGGTCGGAAGGCAAAGGAGCATCATCGCGAATTGTCTGCGATAATGAAAACACATAACTCATAGCGCCACTAGATGTCTCAGCAACCGAAAATATTTGTAACGCGAAAGCTTCCCCTTGCGGTGGAAAGGCGACTGGCTAAAAACTACCAGTGTGACTTTAATACCACTGATCGGCTGTACACACAGGATGAATTGGTCGATCGCTCTGTCGATAATGAGGCGATACTTTGCTGTCATACAGAGCAACTTGATGCAGACACGATGGCACGACTGCCCGAAGAGATAAAAATCATCGCCAATTTTTCCGTTGGGGTGGATCACTGTAATTTAGAAGCAGCTGCGAATAAGGGTATTGTCGTGACCAACACACCTGATGTTCTCTCGGACTCCACCGCAGAAATAGCGATATTATGTATGCTCGGTGCTGCGAGAAGAGCCACCGAAGGATCCAATCTGGTTCGCAATGATCAATGGCATGATTGGAGCCCAACCTTTATGTTGGGAAAGCAGATAACCGGCAAGCGCTTTGGAATTATTGGGATGGGTAGAGTGGGGCAGGTTACCGCGAAACGTGCCAGAGGCTTTGATATGGAGATTCATTATCACAACCGCAATCGTTTAGATCCGTCTCTCGAACACGGAGCTATTTATCACGATTCTTTAGAGAGTCTAATTGCGTCAAGTGACGTGCTATCGATACACTGCCCGAACAACCCTGATTCTGTTGGATTGCTCAATGCAGAGCGAATTTCTCATCTGCCAGATGGCGCGATTGTGGTGAATACCGCTCGGGGCACCGTAGTCGATGATGAAGCGCTGATTGCGGCTCTAAAGAATGGTAAGGTCGGCGCGGCTGGTCTCGATGTTTTTAATAACGAACCTTCTGAAATTCATCCAGCGTATCGGGAGTTAGATAATGTGTTTGTTCTTCCGCATCTAGGAAGCGCTACCGAACAAACCCGTGATGCGATGGGTTTTCGGGCGTTAGATAATCTCGATGCTTTTTTTAGGGGCGAGGCGCCTGGGGACAGAGTTGCATAGCGAGTGTATAACGCGATAAGTGAGTCTTCAGTTAATCCCACTCAGCTTATTTATCCTGTACAACGAATTTTATTCTGCGTCAGGATTTAAAATAGTATCCTGGATCCATGCAGTCCAAGCACAAATCAATACCAGGACTGAGATTACCCAGAACGGAGGCTGACTAATTGAGGCAGATAAGCCGATTAAGAACATTGTAATAAACACAATGCCAATAAATCCGGCGATTGTTTCGATTTTCATATTGCGTAATATAAATGTAGTTTGTCGAAATTTATAGATATTTTCAAAAACATCTACTCTGTTTCATCTTTGAGGGCATTTTGCAGCCATCGTGCGGTTCTAAGCAGCCTTCCGTCATCCATAGCAGCGCCAATCAGCTGTACACCAATAGGTAAACCTTTGCTGCCTTGTAGAAGCGGTAAGGTTAAAGCCGGCACACCACAAAAAGTCCAGGGTGAACAAAAAACTGGATCTCCCGTAGCTTCAATACCGTGTGGCGCTTCTCCCGTCGCACTTGGACAAATAATTGCGTCAAATTCATCAAATATTTCGTCCAATATGGAGTTCAAATGGCTGCGCTTATCCATCGCTTCAATATAGCGATAAGCTTCTACCTTCATGCCTGACTCTATTTGCGCAACATTCACAGGGTGCAGTTTTTCCTTGGCGTTTCGATACATCGCACCATAGCAAAAGGCGATTTCGGCTTCATTGATCAGCTTGATATCGTCCCAAACGGCGGAAAAGCTCCTGCTTAAAGTCAGCTCGGTTACCTGATCACCGAGAAACTCAACAACTTCCGCCAGCCCTTCCTGGGTATCACCGTCCGCCCGTTCCCAGGCTGCAGTTTTTATAAATGCAAACTTCGGGGGAAGAGGCGGCTCGCTTTGAGATATCTTTTGTAATGACTGTGGGGCGACTTGTGGACAACAATGTTTGTCTATACCGTCGGCTCCCATCATGACCTCGGCCAGCAATGCCGCATCTTCGACAGTTCTCGCAAATACACCAACTTGATCTAAAAACGGAGACTGCTGCAGTACCCCAGTTCTGGGAATGAGTCCATAGCTTGGTTTATATCCAACAGTGCCGCAAAAAGCCGCTGGACGAATGACGGACCCATTCGTTTGCGTGCCGATTGCACCAGGCGTCATATAAGAAGCTACCGCAGCAGCACTACCGCTGGAAGAACCGCCGGGAGTATGATCTGCATTGTGTGGATTTGTAGTTTTACCTGGAACGAATGTGGCAAGAGAAGTAGTGACACTTTTGCCCATCATAATTGCGCCTTCTTGTAGAAGTCGATCTACCAGCGCTGCATTGTTTTTAGTTTTTCTTCCTTCAAATATTGTCGAGCCATATTCCGTTGGAATCAGCGCAGTGTCTATAATATCTTTTATCGCGATCGGAATACCGTGCAATCGGCCCACCGGTTTACCGCTGGCACGCACGGCATCCAGCTTCTTTGCTTGAGAACGCGCATACTCATGATCGATCCAGGCCCAGGCCTGGATCGTCTCATCATGCTCATCAATCCGGTTGAGACAGTCATTGACCAGTTCGAGGGCAGATACACTTCCACTAGCTAATAAATCAACGGCTTCACAAATACCTAACGACTCTAACGCCATGAAAACTCCAATCTCAGAATCAAATCATTTGCTAGGAAGGAGGCAGTTCGCCAAAGAAGTAATCAGGTAACCAAAGCGCGATCCCAGGGAAAATGTAAATTAATACCATCACAAATATGACGATCCCCAGGTAAGGCATGATTCCCTTAAATATATCCACCAGCTGAATATATGGCGGTGCAACGCCCTTCAGATAATAGGCGGACATCGCCATAGGCGGCGTTAAGAACGACGTTTGCAGATTCAACGCAATGAGCATTGCAAACATGTATGGATTCACCCCAAAGGTGTCCAGCATCGGCAAGAAAATTGGTACAAAAATAATCAGAATTTCTGTCCACTCCAGGGGCCATCCGAGAAGGAAAATAATTACCTGTGCAAGAATCAAGAAACCAACAGTGCCAAGACTCAGCGCCAGTATCCATTCCTCAATTAGTGCGTGTCCGCCAAGGTAAGAAAATACCGATGCGAATGTCCAGGAACCCACAAATAACCAACACACCATAGCGGACGTTTTAGCTGTGAGATAAACCGATTCCTTAAAACGTTCCCAGGTCAATGAGCGATATGCCAAAGCGAGCACCAAACCGCCAAGCGCGCCAACACCGGCAGCTTCAGCCGGCGTTGCCAGACCAAACAGGATACAACCGAGTACAGAGAAAATCAGAATCGCCAATGGAACGACTGAAGTGACTACCTGCAACAGAATTTTACGTGCAGAAGGTACATCTTCTTCTTTTGGTTTAGGCGCAAGGCTTGGATTGAGCATTGCACGAACAATGACGTACAGCATATAACAACCGGCAAGGATCAAGCCGGGAAACATTGCGGCAGCATACAGTCGCAGTGGCGATAGCTCACCAATAGCGGCATACACAATCAACATGATGCTTGGCGGAATCAAAATTCCAAGACAACCACCTGCACAGATTACTCCTGAAGCAAAGCTGTGGTTGTATCCCGCTTTCAACATCGCAGGCAAGGCAAGCATACCCATCAGAGTAACAACCGCGCCAATTATACCGGTCGCCGTCGCAAAGATTGCACAAGTCATCAACGCTGCAACAGCCATTGAGCCAGGCAAATGCCGCGCAGCCAGCTGCAACGAAAAAAACAGACGATTGACAATATTCGCTCTCTCGACAACATATCCCATAAAGAGAAACAGCGGTATCGCCACGAGGACGTCATTCGACATCACCGAGAAGGTATTCTGCACCGTAAGGTCAAATATTCGATTGTCGAATATATTATCCATGCGAAATGCATCGTAGTAAGCGTAGTAACCGAACGCCAAACCCATCGCAAGCAACGTAAAGGCTATTGGGAAACCCAGCAGCACCATAAAAATAAATAGTGCCAGCATGAAAATGGCAATTTGAGGATCTGTCATGATTCGGTCGTTTCGTTGTTCTGCAGCATTACTTCTTCAGTTTCCTGAACGTCATGCATTCGTTTTGGCCAGTATCCGTCGCGAATACACATCACGCAACGAATCGATTCTGCGACGCCTTGAAGAAAGATCAAGGCTCCCGCAACCGGAATAAGTGTTTTGAAAAAGTAAATTTGAATACGCGCTGGACTGCTCCAGCTTACTTCTTTATAAAACCAGGAGTCTTTTGCAAATCCGTATCCGTACCAAGTTAGCGCAAAAACTGCCGGCAGGAGGAACAAGATATAAAGTGTTAAATCTATGCTCGCCTGAGTGCGTTGCGACATCAATCGATATAACACGTCACCGCGAACATGGGCATCTTGAGCAAGCGCATAGGCACCAGACATCACAAATAATGCGCCATACATTTGTACACTCATATCAAATGCCCATACCGTTGGGGCATTTAAGACATATCGAACAAATACTTCATAGCAAGTTGCAAATGTGAGAACTACGATGCACCAAGCGAAACATTTTCCGACCCATACGCTGAGACTGTCAGCGAAATGTAAGAAACGATCCATAAACTTGATTGATTATGCTAGACGCGATGAAGGGCGCCAGAAAATAAAAACACGCTAAGAAAAATCGCTCTTGAGACTCAAGAGCGATTTCGGAATATCTCGAAGTTAAAAACAGAGTATACCGGGCTGAAATCAGCCCGGTATCGAAACAATCTGTTTTTAAGTCAAGTCACCAAAGTGATGACTGTAAGCGCCTGAGTAATCAGGTGCGTTCAGTAGCTCATAACGAACTACTCGCTTGGCCCACTCTTTTTGAGACTCAACGACTTTCGCAAAGAAAGGATCTTCTGAAGATAAACGCGCAGTCACTGTATCCCATGCCTTCAGCTGGTCAGCCATTACGGAATCAGGAGTACGGTGTACATTTACACCAAGTCCTTCTAACGCAATCAAATCATTTGAATAACGATGCTGGGATTTCCAGGTAAAGTCAGCAGATGAAGCTTCAGAAGCAAACTCAAGAATAGATTGCTGCTCTGGAGCGAGTTTATTGAACAAACTCTTGTTGAAGATGATTTCAAATGCTTCCTGACTCTGGTGGAAACTTGCAAGGTGGTAGTCTTTTGAAACGTCTTGCATACCAAAGTCTTTATCCGAAGTTGGATTGTTGAATTCAGCCGCATCAATGAGTCCGCTCTTCATCGCAGGCTGAATCTCACCACCTGGCAATTGCACCACCGACATACCCATTTCTTGCAGTACGTCAGCAGCCAGACCCACAGTTCGATACTTAAGACCTTTCATTTGGCTGGACTCTTTAATCTCTTCTTTAAACCAGCCAAGCGGTTGGGCCGGCATTGGGCTATTGAAGAAACCTACAATATCGAGCTTCAGCGCATCCATTAGCTCATAGTACAACTCGTTGCCGCCGCCATACTTGATCCAACCCAACAGCTGGTTTGCATTCCAACCCCAACATGGGCCGGTTCCGAAAAGTGACGCTGCTGCACTCTTCGAATACCAATAAGCTGGCACGAGATGTGCGCCATCGAGTACGCCTTTGTGCACTGCAGTCTGCATTTCCGCGGTCTTAACCACAGAGTTAACCGACAACAGATCAATTTTGAGAGAACCGGCAGACATCTTATTGACTTTGTCTACGTAATCTTGAGCGAACTCAAGGAAGATACCGCCGCCCCAAGCCGCTTGGACTTTTAATGTAACCTGCGCATTTGCAAGATAAGGAACAGCAGCAACCGCAGCCGTCGCACCAACTGCACTGCCTTTTAAAAACTTACGGCGAGATGAGTTTGCTTTTTCAGTTTTATTCATTTGAGGTATTGTCTCCAAGTAGGTGATAGATAAATCTCTTATTGTAGTCTGCCCGATATAAATTGAGCTGTATTGAGTATTACGATTGTTTTGATCATTACTAAACCAAGCAAAAGGGCTTCTTTCTCGTTAGCAGAAATAACCCCTACATTACTGAGTTTATTGTAGCCCTATTAAATAAGAAATAAAAACTGCTGTAAATGAAATTAACGTTAAATTACCCTGTTGTGCATATTGTGTGGCTATGAGAGTCTACTTAACGACCACCTAAGCTTCAGTTTGTTACAATTTGTTCCTTTAATTCCTGACTTTTCCCTTGAATTCTCCACTCGTCTCCGAAAGCCTGGATCCCGCAGTTTTTCGTCAGCTTCATATCGATTTAGCGGGTATTTTGGACAGGCCAAACCTATTGTCTGAGTCGGAAGAGGTGACTCCCTATGAATGTGATGGATTGAGCGCCTATCGACAGCGGCCGATGCTGGTCGCATTACCTGAGGATATTGATCAGCTGATCGCGGTGGTGAAGACCTGCCATAGGCACAAAGTGCCTATTGTGGCGCGGGGAGCAGGAACCGGGCTGTCAGGCGGTGCTTTGCCGCTTTCGAATGGCGTGCTTTTGGTCCTGGCCAAGTTTAATCAAATTCTAAGTATTGACCAGAAAGGGCGTACCGCCACGGTACAACCCGGCGTCAGAAATCTCGCCATTTCTGAGGCGGTTGATCAATATGGTCTCTATTATGCACCTGATCCAAGCTCACAAATTGCCTGCTCCATCGGTGGCAATGTTGCTGAAAACTCTGGCGGCGTGCATTGCCTGAAGTACGGTTTGACCGTACACAACATCCTACAACTTAAAGTGGTGACGGTGACGGGTGAGCTAGTCACGATCGGGTCCAAAGCGCTGGACTCTCCCGGGTTTGATTTGCTCGCGCTGATGACAGGTTCAGAAGGCATGCTTGGAATCGTAGTTGAAGTTGTGGTGAAACTCTTGCCGAAACCAACCCATACCAGTTTAGTGCTCGCGGCATTTGATAGTGTTGAAGCAGCCGGACATGCAGTGGGGGGCGTGATCTCCGCAGGAATTATCCCAGCCGGATTAGAGATGATGGATAATTTTGCTATCCGTGCAACCGAAGATTTTGCCCAATGCGGTTATCCCATCGACGCTGAGGCTATTTTACTATGTGAGGTTGACGGCACCGAAGATGAAGCGCTTGCACAGGTAGATCAGGTGACAGCGGTGATGAAGCATTTTCGGGCAACCGAAGTCAGAATTGCCGCTGATGAAGCGGAGCGACTGCTATTTTGGAAAGGTAGAAAAATGGCGTTTCCGGCTATGGGCAGAATCTCCGCTGACTATTACTGTATTGATGGCACTATCCCGAGAAGTCAGCTCCCCCATGTGCTCAATAAAATGGAAGAGTGGTCAAAGGAATTTGATTTACGCGTTGCCAACGTTTTTCATGCTGGAGATGGCAACTTGCACCCTTTGATTTTATTCGATGCAAATATCCCCGGAGAGCTTGAGCGCACTGAAGAGTTTGCTGGCAAGATATTAGATCTCTGTATTGAGGTTGGCGGCACTATCACCGGAGAGCATGGCGTTGGAATCGAAAAGATTAATCAGATGTGTAATCAATTTAGCACCACCGAAATCGACCAATTTCACGCGTTGAAAGCAGCCTTTGATCCGAATACTTTGTTAAATCCGGGAAAAGCCATTCCAACGCTGCAGCGCTGTGCCGAACATGGTGCAATGCATGTGCACAACGGTGAGCTTCCTTTTCCAGAGCTGGAAAGATTTTGATGTCCGATTTATCAAAGCAAATCTCGGCACAAATTCAACAGGCTGCCGACCAGAATTCTGCGGTCCGCATTCAAGGAGGAAACTCCAAAGCATTTTACAGTCGAGCATTAGACGGCTCGCTCGACCTAGTTGATGTTAGTGGACATACCGGCGTAGTGAACTATGAGCCCACTGAACTTGTTTTGACGGCACGTGCAGGGACGACCATTCAAGAATTATCGGAAACACTGGGAGAAAAAAACCAACACCTTGCGTTCGATCCGCCAGTACTTGGCGGTCTGGCAACTATTGGCGGTACCTTGGCCTCGGGATTTTCCGGTCCTTGCCGCCCTTATCTGGGTTCAATTCGTGATCATGTATTAGGGACACACATTGTTAATGGCAATGGCGACTATCTTCGCTTTGGTGGTGAAGTGATGAAAAATGTAGCCGGTTATGATATTGCGCGTTTAATGGCCGGGGCAATGGGAACCCTGGGTGTCATTATGCAAGTTTCGTTAAAAGTATTACCAAAGCCGCAAAAAGAAGCAACTCTATGTTTTGAACTTGCACAGGGTGACGCGCTTTCGATGATGCGTGAGCTAGGAGATAGCCCGATACCAGTCTCAGGAGCGTGCTTTGATAACGGTAGAGTTTACGTTCGACTTTCCGGAAGTGAGGTCGGTGTTGCCTCGGCAAGCAAAACCTTGGGTGGTGAGACTATGTCGGATGGCGAAGCTGTTTGGATATCTTTGCGCGAGTTCTCTCACGCTTTTTTCGATACAGAGCTGCCGATTTGGCGCCTTAGTCTGCCGACGCAGGCATGCCCGGATTTATCTGGGGAGACGTTAATCGATTGGGGTGGGCAACAGTGGTGGCTGCGAAGTGATGCGCCGATAAAAGAAATTCAGTTTGCGGCAGCGAAAGCCGGAGGTCATGCGACCTTGTTCAAGGGCGGAGATCGAAGCGGCGAAGTATTTCACCCGCTTTCCGATACGATGATGCAACTACATGAAAATGTTCGACTTTCTTTTGATCCTAAAAGAATTCTCAATCCTGGTGCGCAATATCCATCGTAACCCGGTCCGATTCTAATTCATCATCTCTACAATTTTTTTAATATAAATATATGGAAACCCGCCTCGCAGATTTCATTAAAGATACACCTCAAGGCAGGGAAGCCGATAGCATATTGCGCGCCTGTGTGCACTGCGGTTTTTGTACGGCGACCTGTCCTACCTATAATCTTCTTGGAGATGAGCTGGATGGGCCAAGGGGGCGTATTTATCAAATTAAACAGGTGCTTGAAGGAAACCCAGCTACTGAATCAACGCAGCAGCACCTAGACCGCTGTTTGACCTGTCGAAGTTGCGAGACAACCTGCCCTAGCGGCGTGCATTACAGCCGGCTGCTGGATATTGGCCGTTCTGTAGTCAACGATCAGGTGGAAAGAACGAAATCACAGCAGTTGATGAGGTGGGGCTTACGTAAATTAATGATTACCCCCGGATTATTTAGTCCTGCAATTTTTCTCGGCAGAATGGTGAGACCTGCATTGCCTGAAACGCTGAAAAAGAAAATTCCACCTGCGCAAATTGCACCAAAAACTCCCGTAGCTACTCAAACGCGAAAAATCATTCTTGCTCAAGGCTGCGTCCAGCCTACATATAAACCAGCGACTAATGCGGCATTTTCCCGGGTCTTGAATCGCCTGGAAATCCAAACGATAACGACCGATGCAGAGCGATGTTGCGGTGCAGTGAGTTTACATCTCGATGCAGTTGAAGAAGCCAAACAATTAATGCGCGCGAATATTGATGCCTGGTGGCCACATATTGAAGCTGGAGCGGAAGCCATCGTAAATACCGCCAGCGGATGTGGGGTCATGATTCAGGACTATGCACATTCACTGGAAGATGATTCCGCATATGCCGATAAAGCCAAGAAAGTGAGCGCGCTGGTTAGGGATCCCTGTGAAATTCTGGAACAAGAAGCGCTAGAAACATTGCCTCTGCCAGACCGCCCTAAAGTGGCGTTTCAGTCACCTTGTACTCTGCAGCATGGGCTTAAGCTTGCGGGTAGGGTGGAGAAGATATTACAACGCCTGGGTTTCGAACTTACTTCAGTCGCTGAGCCGCACTTTTGCTGTGGCTCAGCAGGCACCTATTCTGTTTTGCAAAAAGAGCTATCGTCGCAGCTGCAGCAACGAAAGATTCAGAATCTCGAACAGGGCAAACCCGATGTGATTGCTACCGCCAATATTGGCTGCCATTTACATCTTGAAAGTGCCACAGATATACCCGTAAAACACTGGATTGAGTTGATCGATGACAGTACGCTCCCACTTTAGTCTCGTTGCACCATGATAGCCACCACATTTACAATTTTCTGAACGCGATCAACAAACCCTTACAAACCGAATATTGGAAGTCGGCCCTTGCCGCCTTCCTGACATAAAAGCTAGTACCGAATTCACCGAGGAAGAACCATGTCTGAAGTTAAAACTTATCCAGTTCCAGCCGATGCCGCTGCGCGTGCCCACGCTGATAACGATACCTATCTCGCGATGTATCAGCGTTCGATTGAGGATCCAGAGAATTTCTGGGCGGAGCAAGCGAATGAATTGGTGACCTGGTTCAAGCCGTGGGACACCGTGATGAACGTCGATTATCACAAGGCGAATATCAAATGGTTTGAGGGTGCTAGCCTCAATGTTTGCTACAACTGTGTCGATCGTCATCTTGAGAACCGTGGTGACCAAGTGGCTATTATTTGGGAAGGAGACGATCCTAGTGTAGATAAATCAATAACATATAATGAACTCTTCGAGCAGGTTTCGAAGTTAGGAAATGTACTAAAAGACCGTGGCGTGAAGAAAGGGGATTGCGTTTCCATTTATATGCCGATGGTTCCTGAAGCGGCTGTGGCGATGTTGGCTTGTGCCAGGATTGGCGCAGTGCACTCCATCGTTTTTGGCGGATTCTCTCCAGAAGCGCTGAAAGATCGAATCCTAGATTCTGACTGTAAAGTGGTGATCACGGCGGACGAAGGCCCGAGAGGCGGTAAAAATGTCCCGCTAAAGATAAATGTTGAAAAAGCATTGGAAGGTTGCCCAAACGTACATACCACCGTTGTGGTCAAGCGTACAGGCAATGATGTGCCTGGCAATGCTGATCGCGATGTATGGTATGACGAAGCAATGGCGTCGGCGTCTGCGGATTGTCCGCCAGAGCATATGGATGCAGAAGACCCGCTGTTTATTCTTTACACATCTGGATCTACTGGAAAACCCAAGGGGGTGTTGCACACTACTGGAGGATATCAACTCTATGCTGCCATCACTCACAAATATGTCTTCGATTACCATGACGGTGATATTTATTGGTGTACCGCCGACGTTGGCTGGGTCACCGGACACACCTATATTGTTTATGGGCCGTTAGCCAACGGCGCAACAACGATGATGTTTGAAGGGGTGCCAACTTATCCTGATGCCGGACGTTTTTGGGATGTGGTCGACAAGCATCAAGTAAATATTTTCTATACCGCACCAACGGCATTAAGAGCGTTAATGGCGCAAGGCAATGAGATGGTCGAGCGCACAAGCAGAAAAAGTCTACGCTTACTCGGAACCGTGGGTGAACCGATTAATCCAGAAGCATGGGAATGGTATTACCATATTGTTGGTGACGGCCGTTGTCCTATCGTTGATACCTGGTGGCAAACAGAGACTGGCGGCATTGCCATCACTGCACTCCCAGGCGCTACTGCATTGAAGCCTGGGTCAGCGACGCGACCGTTTTTTGGAATTCAACCGGCTTTACTCGATCCGGATGGCAATGAGCTAGAGGGAGCCACTTCCGGAAATTTAGTGATCAAGCAATCTTGGCCGGGACAAATGCGAACCGTTTATGGCGATCATCAACGCTTTTTCGATACCTACTTTTCTGCCTATAAAGGGTATTACACCACCGGTGATGGCGCCCGAAGAGATGAGGATGGCTACTACTGGATAACAGGTCGGGTCGACGATGTTATCAACGTGTCTGGTCACCGAATGGGTACTGCCGAGGTAGAGAGCGCGCTAGTGCTGCATGAGAGTGTTGCCGAAGCAGCAGTGGTTGGATATCCCCATGACATCAAAGGGCAGGGCATTTATGCCTATGTCACGTTGATGGTTGGTGTAGATCCGACCGAGAGTCTGCGTAAAGAATTGTTTGATCTGGTCAGAACAGAGATCGGACCAATCGCAAAACCCGACGTGATTCAGTGGGCCCCAGGACTTCCCAAAACACGCTCAGGTAAAATCATGCGGCGTATTCTGCGAAAGATTGCAGAAAATGAACTTGATTCCCTTGGCGATACCAGCACCCTTGCGGATCCAGCGGTTGTGGATGATTTAGTCGAGAACCGTCAAGGCTAAGGTTTTAAGCTTCTGTGCTATCGCCGTTACGCAAGCGGTAGTGCACTAAATTATGCTGGAGACAACCGAAGCGACTGTTCAATGTCCTTACTGCAACGAATCAATAGATATATTGATTGATCCGTCTGATCCCAGTGAAGAGTATATTGAAGACTGTCAGGTCTGCTGTCGTCCAATCACGATGCGGGTTACTCGATTCCAAGATGAAGTGACGGTGCAAACTTTAGAAGAGGATGAGTATTGAATGCTCCGAAGAGAAAGGGCTTAAGTTTTATTTAATGTGATTTATTAAATAATGATTATAAACCATTGATTATTAATGTTATATTAATCGTTTTGCTAATCAATCATAACGCTGATGAACCTTTCATCTATTCACCGATCTCTATCACCTTTGCCTTACATCTCGCCCATTGATACAAATTGAATTCTGTCATTCTGGGGTCACTTACGGTAGAGGGCGAAAAGTTGCTCTAAGGCTTCGGCCAAATGATGGAAAATAAGCCGAGGCTAAACCGCTAAGGATTTTGGGGAACTAGCCAATTACAGGCGCAAAATCGAACGACGGCAGGAGACTCATTTCCATATTTGGCCTAACTAGGCAATTTGGGAATTTTTAGCCTGCGTAAAAAACCTTAATAAGGTTAACCCCATCAGAGCAGAGAAGGCTGACGCACATAAAATACCCAGTTTCGCGGCATCAACTTGTTCTGGGCTATAGGCTAAATTGGCAATAAACAAGGCCATGGTAAACCCAATACCCGCCAACATCCCGCCGGCAAGAATCGTTCGCCAAGTTAAATCCTTTGGTAACGTTGCGACACGCAGTTGAACGGCTACCCAACTGAATAAAACCACGCCAGCAGGTTTACCTAATACAAAACCGAGAAATACGGCCAGTGTTACAGGAGCTGTGAAATCCGTCCCCGTCAGAGGAATACCCGCATTGGCGAAGGCAAACAACGGCATGACAACAAAGCCCACCCAAGGGTGAAGCATTATCTCCAGGCGTTCGACCGGGGAAAGCGCTTCACGCGCTGCCGCTTCAGCTGTTTTCAATACTTGGCGTTCCAGCGTATCACCACTCCAATGATCACCAGGGGGATAGGCTACAACGCAGTCCATAATGGTGTGTAAGCGATCATCGTTGACCCATTTATGGGTTGGGGTCATCAATCCAAGAATGATTCCGGTGACTGTGGGGTGAATACCCGATGCATCTACAGCCAACCAAATCAAGCTACCAAAGATAAAAAACAGGGTGATGCTACGAAAACCGATCAACGCCATGGCTTTAACGACAACAAACCCAAGCAGGGCCGCCCCAATCGCAATCCAATGGATATGATCGTTATATCCAACGGCCACGACAATAATGGCGCCAATATCATCCACGATAGCCAACGACAACATAAAGACACGCAAGCTTTTAGGAATTCGTGTTCCCAACAAAGCCAGGCAACCGATCACGAAGGCTGTGTCTGTCGCCATGACCGTCCCCCAACCTTGCTGACCGGGCTCACCAAACTGGAAATAGAGGTAAATAGATGCGGGGAGCAGCATACCTCCAATGGCCGCTGATATCGATAGCATCGCTAATCGGGGGCTGCGCAATTCCCCCAGTACCATCTCACGCTTGAGTTCCAGCGCAATTAAAAAGAAAAAAAGCGTCATCACAGCATCATTAATCCATGCGTGTAAAGACCGCTCAAACTCAACGGAGCCTATATTAACGCCGATGGAGATATGCCATAAGTGATTAAACCATTCACTATAGGGTGAATTTGCCAGGTATAGAGCTGCCAGTGCAGTCATCAATAATACGGCACCCGCTGCGGCTTCAATTTTGAGAAAGCGCGAAACGGGTTGAATCAACCAGTCGATATATGCCTTAGGCAGCTGAGTAGGATGGCCGCGCCCAAAACCAGTCGGCTTATGGTTCATTGTGTTGTTTGTGCAACTGGTCGTGCAATAGCTGCTCAAATTCGGTCTGGCTATAGCAACCCAAAGTCTCAGCCGCCTCGCCCATAGAGACATTTTTGTTATGTGCTTCATGCACAATCTGTGCTGCAAGCTCGTATCCCAGTTTAGGCGCCAAAACGGTTATTGCGGACAGATTAGTCGCCATATTCGCAGCGATTTGATTCTCATTAAGTGTCAGTCCACGCACACAATGATCAGCAAAAGACACCATCGCATCTGACAATAACTCGATACTTTCCATGACATTGTGAATGATGACAGGGCGATATGTATTCAATTGAAGCTGACCATGAGAAGCTGCCAGCGATACGGTTAAATCATTCCCAAATACCTGGAGGCATACCATACTCAGCGCCTCACATTGGGTCGGGTTCACTTTACCTGGCATGATTGAACTGCCCAGCTCATTAGCGGGCAGTTGCCACTCATTAAAACCACAACGAGGGCCACTTCCCAGCAAACGAAAATCATTTGCTATTTTAAAAAGCACGCTGGCCAGTTGTTTCAGCGACGCGCTATATCGTAGCAAGGCATTTTCACCGGAAACTGCCGCATAGAGATTAGTATGCGACTTAAACGGTAGCCCATATTGTCTTTTCAACGAAGCACACACTGTTTGCCCAAACCCTTGGGGAGCGTTACTGCCGCTGCCTACTGCTGTACCACCTATAGCCAAAAGATAAAGATTTTTAACACTATCCATGATGGCTGTTTTCACTTCAACAAGCTGAACACGAAAGGCCGATAAAATAGCGCCAACCGTCAACGGCAAAGCGTCCATTAAATGCGTACGCCCCACCGTATATATTTCATTAAATTCGACTTGTTTTTGTGCCAATTCTGTTTCTAGCTGATCGAGAGA
>CALKKV010000008.1 GCA_937992195.1 uncultured Gammaproteobacteria bacterium
GTCGCATTGCGCGGCCGCGAAGAGAGGGATAAGGGAGAGGAGAAAGTAGATAATGAAGGACAGGCAGATTTTCACATTGATCTCGATGTCTGCTTGCTCGGCAAGATACAACCAGATGCTGCCCCGATCGCCCTATTGGCTGATTCGGAAATTGACTTCACTCTGCTGGACGCGGTGCTTGCAAAGGATAGCTTATTTGATCAGCATTTTCTGCCAGCGAATGAAATGCAGAAAATTTATCTTGCAAATTTGGGAGAGACGATGCGTCGCCGCGCACCTTTTCTCGCGCAATATCAAGAAACACTGGAGGGGTTGGGTTATCGCGTTGTCAAAGTGCCCGACTTTCGACTATTACCGACGTTGAATTATCTGGGTCGAATCAATTTGAACTTTAATTACCTCAATATTCTGATCTGGCGTTCGGAAAAAACAGGGCCATCTTGCCTCTATGCCAGTTATGGTATTGCAGCGCTGGATGAAGCGGCAGAACAGATCTATCAGTCTTGTGGCTTACGTTGCACCGCGATAAATCCAGCGGGAACTGCGGGCGCGAATGAAATGATGATGATGCGCGGCGGGTTACATTGCGCAGTGAGCAAACTTGCCTAACTGATTATTTGTAGAAATTCAGACTTGATCTGACAGTTACCCGTTTTTCAGTAACCGACTGTCAGGTTGAGTTTAGTTCACAAACTTTTCCATCCAGATTGCTTTACCGTCGATGAGTGTTTCCATCGGCGTCCTCCCGCAGCACATTTTGCCTTGGTGAGTTCGTTGGGGTATCGGTGTCGGAGCATTAATGTTCAGGGGTATCGGTGTCGGAGCATTAATGTTCAGGTAGGACAAAGTTTCTTAAATCTTATTTTCAATCGTGAATATATTCTTCCTTCTTGTAGGGGTTTAGCGGAGATGCGTGCAGCACAGTTATGCATCGTTATGCAGAGCAAGCAACGGACGCCTCTCTAAGCGGTTGAAAAATAGTAATCAAATTTGACGACTTTGTACTCATAATCCATTGGTCGTATCGCTACACGGATGTAGCTTATTAGGGCAACGCAGGAGCAGTTGCCGAGGCCAGGGCGGCCCCGCTTAGATCCTACCGGATCCTCCATTTTCGTGCGATTTACGCCGGACAGCACGGTGACACGAATATTTCGAAGGTATTTGCAACTTATTGAAGGGGTGCCTGTAGTCTCGCCATTGAACTTCCGGTGTTGAGTGATCAAATAATTCCGAGGCCAGGACACCCTGGACCCGTACCGTTGTTATATAGGCGTCATATTTAAATTCTAATGTGGGTAGCACCAAGGCGCTGAAAATATTGATTCAGCAGCTGTGCAGTAACTTAAGCTCTATGGTCTAGAGGTCGGCAGTATCGCTGTCACGCAGCGATTCCTGCTGTGCGTAAATAGAGGTATACCCCGCGCTCCAATCTGGTGGTAGTGGGCAAGGTCTAGGGTCATGATGGGCCCATTTTGCGGGTTGCCCGCGGACGATCTTTCTATAATTTCTCTCTACGGCACCTCCATCGGTATAGGGAAATGCATCTGCTGACGCGTAGGCGTTGATCAATAGAGGGCGAACATTTTGGCTGCTGCTTGGCCGGGAGGCGTGCACTGCACGGGAATGATGAACTGTAATAGAACCTTTGGGTCCAGGTAAACTTACTGCGGAATCTGTGTTGAGCGTTGCTTTATCCTGGGGTTTTAGCTCTCCTGTCCACACATCATTTTCATCGTACTGTTCATACAGTCTGTCCTCATGGCTACCAGGAATCACCATCAAAGGGCCTTCCGCTTCCGTGGTATCAGTTAGGTAGGTACCGATCGCCAATACGTTATAGTTGGTATGGGGATAAAAAGGAATGTCCTGATGCCATCCCACCGCATTGCTATCCTTGGTCGTTGGCCACTTAAAATTTAACTTGGAATGATGGAATGTCACGTTGGGGCCAAGTAAATCGGCGGAAACGTCCGCAATCACGTCATTAGCGAACCGCCAATAGAGATCAATAGTATCCGGCGCGCTAAAGCGGCGAATTCTCGGCGTCTCCGGACAATGATCTGGCGCGAAGTCGTAAAACCCTTTCTCATTCTCGCTGTGTTTACTGGCTTCTACCAATTCTGCGGTTTGTCGATTAAGAGCATCTATCCAGGTATCGCTAATCAGTTTTTCCACCAGCAAATAGCCCGTTTCGAAATAGGAAACGCGCTGTTCCTCGGTTAAAACTTTGGCGGGATGAGAAAGGATTTCTTCTGGTGTCATAAGAGTTATCACAACGTTTGGGCGCAATACGAAGAATACTGACGAACAGCAATAAAATACAGATTTATTTTGTAGATTTCGGCAAACAAGCAGTTACTAATCTCCCGCGGCATATCCGGGGACAGTTTAATTCACGTCTGGGGATTTGGCGGTTGATCCCACTCCTTGTCAGATATTCTGTGATTACAGCCTCCCAGAGAAGTCAATCTGCCGTAATTGTTAGGCATAACTAACGAGCAATATGTTGTGATAGAAGGTCTTCTTCGTGCTTCGCTGACTGGTTAAGTAAGGCGTATAGCAATGCACACATAGTAAAAATAGGACATAATGACCAGACCAAAAGTCGTTTATTGGAGCGTTATAACTAAAGATTCACCCACTATACTGGAGATTTTCATGATTCATACTAAAGCTTCGCCGCAGTCCATGCGGTCACTGATTTTTTCTGCAACACTTGCCACCGCATTATTCACCGTCAGCTCGCACGCCGAACCTATCACAGTGGTTTCCTGGGGCGGCACTTATGGTGATGCTCAAGACGCCGCATTATTTAACGATGCATCAAAAAACTCGGGCATTGAAATTATCCGGGAATCCGGAGCAAGCATGTCGAAAGCGTGTCTACAGGTTGAGTCCGGTTCGGTGACATGGGATTTGGTTGTTACCGGTTCCGGTGGTGCAGCTTCTGCTGCCGAGAAAGGTTGTTTGGAAAAGATCGACTATAGTGTCGTCGATGTTTCCAATTTCTACCCGAATCTGTATACCGACTATTGTGTTGGTTCAGATGTGTTCGCAACGGTATTTTCTTGGAATACCGACAAATATGGTGAGCCTGGATCAGCTGGCGCACCCAACTCTTGGACGGATTTTTGGGATGTAGAAAAATTTCCCGGAACTCGCGCATACCGTGCAAATAACGTGGACGGTGCACTTGAGCCAGCGCTAATGGCAGATGGTGTGCCAGCAGATCAAGTCTATGAAGTGCTTTCTACCAAAGAAGGTATGATGCGGGCGATCAATAAGATTCGTGAGTTGAAACCTCATATCGAAGTATTTTGGGATTCGGGTGCACAACAAGCACAGCTTATGAAAGACGGTGAAGTCGACATGACCACCGGTTGGAATGGTCGATTTGACAATGCGAAGAAAGATGGCGCAACTGTCGGATACACATTTAACCAGGCGTTGTTGGATTACGATTGCTTTGCGATGCCCAAAGGGGCGCCAAATAAAGATACTGCGATGAAGTTTCTTGCTGAAATTTCTAAGGCAGAATATCAGGCTAACCTGCCTTTCCACATTACTTATGGGCCAACCAATAAGAAAGCCTACGATGTCACCACGGCTTCCCAGGAACTCCTTGAGTCACTGCCATCACATCCAAACAATGTGCCGCTTATGGTGCCCGTTAGTCTAGACTGGTATGCAAAAAACAGAACGCAAGCACTAGAGCTTTATATGGAACTATTAAGCGAGTAAATCTGTTCGTTTGTATGCAGATAACCGGGCACATTTCTGCCCGGTTGTTTTTATTTTTCTCTCGCCATTAAAAAACTCGTGTCCCTCGAAAAACCGAATTCCGCACTTCCTATCCATATTACAGGTCTAACGAAAAAATATGGCCAAATGTACGCACTGGATACGGTAGATCTGGAGGTTAAAAGCGGTGAGTTCCTAACCTTACTGGGCCCGTCGGGTTCTGGGAAAACGACTTTGCTCATGGCCATAGCAGGTTTTAATCGACCCGATGCCGGCAGCATCCGTTTTGCAGATACGGAAATGATTCTCACACCACCGCATAAGCGTGATGTTGGTATGGTGTTTCAAAGCTACGCGTTGTTTCCGCATATGACGGTTTCGGAAAATATTGCATTTCCTTTGAAGCTGCGAAACGTTGAGACGAAGGAGAAGAAGCAACGAGTTCAGGAAGCCTTGGATACGGTTCAACTCTCAGACCTTGGCAATCGCAATATAGATCAATTATCCGGGGGTCAGCGACAGCGAGTTGCGCTTGCACGTGCCTTCGTCTTTAAGCCACAGATTCTATTGATGGATGAACCCTTATCTGCTCTGGATAAGAAGCTTCGTGAACATATGCAGATAGAACTCAAACGAATACATGAGCAACTTGGCGTTACCACAGTTTACGTTACCCATGACCAACGTGAAGCTCTGACAATGTCTGATCGGATTGCGGTTATCAACGACGGAAAAATCGCCCAGATAGATACACCACACGCCATCTATAACCAGCCAAGTAATCAATTTGTTGCGGACTTTATCGGTGAATCAAGTATTTTGCCGCTGACGCTAGAGGCCGACAATAAATTATCATTTTCGGGACAAAATATCCGGACAGATGTAAATTTAAACTCAGCACGCCAGTGGGGTTTACTGGTCAGGCCAGAACGCTTATTTGTTGCAGATAAAAACAGCCTCTCCATCGATGAGCATCTTATCTTCAATGGCATAGTGAGAGACTTTGTTTATCAGGGAGAAACCGCATATGCAGTTGCAACCATCAATCAGTCTTACGAATTAGCTTTTCGTTTTGGCACTGATGCATCGTCTACTGAGCACATGATGCAAACCGGTGATGAAATCACCCTCGGTTTGAATCGTCACGATACCACCGTGATTCCGTTGGAACAAATAGATCAAAGTTAATCGATAGAAGTGTAACAAGATATAAAACGATCACGGACAATGTTGTGAACGAGCAATCTCTTAAAGCCCAGGAAGTAAAGGAACAGTGGATGTTGCTCGGCTTAGCAGGGCCTGCTGTATTGCTCATATTTGCAATTATTATAGTGCCGGTTGGTTGGTTAACTTATCTTTCGTTTGTTGATAGCAACGGAGAATTTACGCTTGAACATTATCAAAAAATGATCGAGTACAAATCCTATGCTCGGACATTTATTACGACATTTGAAGTCAGTATCCTAACAACCCTGATCTGCATAGCCATTGGTTATCCACTGGCCTACTTTCTATCGGTCTTGCCACCAAGGCTCGCTGGTCTATTTATGCTGACGGTGCTGTTGCCTTTTTGGACTTCATTATTGGTGCGCACTTATGCATGGTTAGTGTTGCTTCAGAAAAAAGGGATTATCAATGATATGGCAATCAGCATGGGGGTGTGGGACTCGCCTCTAAAACTTGCTCATAATTTAACCGGAACGTTGATCGGCATGGCACATATCATGCTGCCGTTTCTAATTTTGCCGTTATACGGTTCAATGAAAAAGATTCAGCGCGACCTTATGCATGCGGCCGCTAACTTGGGCGCTTCGCCTATAAAGGCATTCTGGCAAGTTTACTTTCCCCTTACTTTATCGGGTATGGTCGCCGGTTCGCTCATTGTTTTTATACTTTGTCTTGGCTTTTACGTCACGCCCGCTGTGCTGGGTGGCGGCAGAGTCATCATGGTGGCAACGCAAATAACCGCTATCCTGGAAAATCAATTCAACTGGGGAGCAGCGAGTGCATTAGGAGTTGTTCTGTTGGTGGCAACACTCGTTATCCTGTATGTGGCATCAAAACTATTTAAGATTAACTCAGTGTTATTTGGTAAAGATTAATATGAGTTGGCTAAAAAAATCAGCGTCTGATACCCAGATTACCCATGGTCGACGGTTATGGTTGTATGCCAGCGCTGCCATCATAATGCTATTGCTGGTCATTCCAACATTGATCGTTATTCCAATGTCTTTTTCGGACTCACAGTATTTGGAGTTTCCTCCGAGCAACTGGTCCATGCGCTGGTATTACGAGTACTTTGAATCCGCCCGCTGGATGCGAGCAACCGCTACTTCCTTTCAGGTCGGATTTTTAACCATGATACTGGCAACACCGTTAGGAACTATGGCGGCATATGCGCTGTTTGTTTCCGGGCACAAGCTGGCTCGAGTTGTTTTCACTTTTCTGATCACTCCGATGATCGTTCCAGTTATTTTGATTGCGATAGGAATATTCTACGCCTACGGAAAAGCCGGACTAAATAACACTATCCCTGGGCTAGTATTGGCTCATACAGTGTTGGCGATTCCCCTCGTTATGATTGTCATTACCGCGGCCTTACGAACCTATGACCTCAATCAAGAACGGGTCGCACGTAGTCTTGGCGCCACTAGAACAAAGGCATTTTTTGTTATTACGTTGCCACAAATCAAGTTTTCCGTTGTCACATCAGCACTGCTGTCTTTCCTGACATCGTTTGATGAAGTTATTGTAGCGATTTTTGTTTCAGGTGGAAGCAATGCTACGTTGACCAAACATATGTTCGCCGCACTGCGTGACTATATTGATCCAACGATTGCTTCTATATCTACCCTCATGATTTTGATTTCCACAACATTATTACTTGCCACACAAATATTTGGGTCGAAAGAAAAGTAGTTTCCTAGCAGTAACGTATATCCGGTTACAGTTAACTGAATACCAAATATCCAGTTAATGCTGACCCTGGCGTGAATCAAGCAGAAAGAGTAGGGGCTATTATCAAATCTCTCAGTCTTTAAGCAGCGCTATTCACCGTGGATAGACTGATAGACCAGTTTATGAAAATGATGCACCAAATGTTCGCTTTCGTTACTTCTGTCGTCGTCGATCATGTAACGCCCTTGATCGTATCCCATGGAACGCAATCCTTTTTGGGTGCTGATATTTAATTCAATGTCTTCTGGCCCCAGAGATTCATTCATCCAGCGCATACTGGCTTGCGTTACATGCGATGGTGGATTTTGGGAGCAGTAATAGCCAAATCGCAATATGGATTCTTCGGGCCCGGTTGGGATCATCACAAAAGTTGCGAAAAATTTTGAAAACGGGAAATGGTAAAAGGTGTTGTTTGGCCAAAGGCCGATATTGAAAAACTTATCATGTGGATCTGGCTCATCTGAAAGTTCAACTCCATAAGGGTCACGGACTTTAAGATTAGAAGGTGCGATATAGGTCCACCATTTGTCTCTGGCCGTTAACTTGTACCCATCGAAATCAATCAAGCGGCCTAGTTCAACGTGGCAGGGACCGGACAAGCTGAAATGATAGCCTTCGATAGAATTATCCATGATCACTTTCCAGTTTGCCGGGACAATAACATCTTGTTCGTCTATCAATTTCAAACTGTCAAGGTCTGGATAAGTGCCCCGAATCGTTTCATCAGCCCCCGGATACATTTCCGCCATTGGAACTGCATTATGGTCTAGGTTTATAAAGTAGAACCCGAAATATTCCTCCACTCTGACCGAAGGGCATTGGATTTCTCGGGGATTGAATTTTCTAATTCGCTCACTTCGAGGTGCAGCTCGAAGCTGACCGGTAGATTCATAGCACCAGCGATGATATCTACAAACAAACAAACCATTGTTTTGGCCTCTACGTTCACTAACAAGGCGATTGCCTCGATGTTGACAGACATTGTGAAAAGCATGGACCGTTCCGTCTTTTGCGCAAGCAGTGATCACACTTTGGTCAAAAAGCTCGGTAACCATATACTGACCAGGCTTGCTTAATTCACTCTTATGTCCAACTAACTGCCATCCGTACAGGAATATTTTCTGCTTTTCAACTTCATAAATTGCTTCATCATAAAAATATTTTGATGGCAAGGTTTTAGCCAGACCGGGGTCCTGATTTAGCCATTCAGTTTTTGAGGTCATTGGTTTCGTCTCTGGAAAATCCGAGGACAGTTTACTCAATAGATAAAATAATACAAAGTGCGAATCTGTTATAGGAATTGATCGAAGGGGCAAGAGGTTCCAGTTGGGTCTTTCCTTATTTTTTAGTTAAAAGATACGTAACCGGGCTGTATTACCCATTGTCGAAATATAGTTTTCTCCCATATGATTCGATAATAATTCTGGTATAGAGATAAGTGTGAGCGATCTACCGATATACAGCGCCGTTAGAAAACCCTTGCTGGAAGCTTCCACACTGCCGGGGCATTGTTATGTTTCAGGAGAGTTTTTTAAAAAAGAAAAGCAACATATATTTTCCCGCTGCTGGCATTTTGTCGGGCGTGTTGACGAAATATCTAAAGCAGGGGAGTTTTTGATTGTAGATACTGTCGCAGGTTCTGCTATCGTTTGTCGTGATTCTGGCAATAGAGTGCACGGGTTTATCAATAGTTGTCGCCATCGTGGCACTCGGTTAAAAGATCTGAATGGGCGCTGCGTAACCTTTGTATGTCCGTATCACGCGTGGAGTTATTCGCACGAGGGTCAATTGGTTGCGGCTCCGGGAATGGATGCCAGTAATTTCAACAAAGAAGATTTTGCCTTACATTCGGTGCGCCTGGAATGCTGGGGCGGATTTATTTTCATTAACTTCGATGCTGCAGCTCCGAAATTGGAAGAATGGCTTGGTGATTTGCCTACAGTGATGAGAGGCCATAATCCTGAAACACTTGTGTGCACAAAACGGCTGGAGTTTTCTATTAAAGCGAACTGGAAGTTTCTGATTGAAAATGCCTTAGAGGCTTACCACACCGGAACTGTGCATCAGGAAACACTAGGGGCGCAGCGTTCGGAATCGATTGAAGCAAAAGGTCAATGGAATGCGCTTTATGTTTTAAATGACGATCACAAAAGTATTGCGACACTGCCAGGAGAGACCCAGACTTTTCCTTTTATCCCGACCTTGAAAGGAAAATCGAAGAATGGAACATGGTTTACGGTAATCTACCCCTGTACGCAGATTGTGTTTTCTCAGGATTGTGTCTGGTGGCTGGATTTTAAGCCGATATCGGTTAACCAAACCCGGTTGACTATTGGGGGTTGTTTTCCGGCAGAGACAGTTGCGCTGGATTCATTTGAGAGCGGCGCAGCTGCATATTACTACCGATGGAAAACCGCAACCGAAGAAGACAATGCGATTGCAGAGAACCAGCAGCGTGGCCACGAGGCTGGGGTACATACACAAGGTAGATTTGCCAGCACAGAGCATTGTGTTCATGCCCTGGATAATTGGGTATTAAATCAACTTACAGGAGCTGGCAACGCATGAGTTTACCCATTGCCCGGCAACTGGATTTCTCTGAAATTCCAGTTATCGACCTTTCGCAACGAAGTGTAACTGGTTTTGATATCACGTTAATCGAAGAGGTTGCTGACGCTTGTGAAAGAGTTGGATTTTTCTACATCGAAAATCATTCTGTTTCTGCAGCAGTCGTAGCTGAGTTGCATCAGCAGGCTAAACTATTTTTTGCGCTCCCAATAGAAATAAAAAATGCGTTGCTGGTTGATTATCAGATGCGGGGCTATTTACCACTTAACTATCAAAGTTATAAGGGTGAAGATCGGGAATCAGTAAGTCGCCAGGAAGGATTTTGGATTGGACACGAAACATCATTGTCGACAGATCGTCCGCTGGATGGTCCGAATCGCTGGCCTGGGCAAATGCCCGCATTGCGTCAGGCAATGGAAGCTTACTTTGTCGAAACCGAAATACTGGCACAATCTCTTATGCAATTATTTGCCCATGCATTGCAAATTGACGTAGAAATTATAACTCGGTTGTTCCAACGACCAACTACCCGGTTAAAACTTAACCATTACCCACCCCAGGAAAATCCTGTTGATCAATATCATATTGGTGTTTTGCCACATGCCGATTCAGGGGCCTTTACCATCCTGTGGCAGGATGACCATGGTGGGTTAGAAATCCAAAACAAGAATGAGGAGTGGGTTGGCGCACCGCCAATCGAAAACACGTTTGTTGTGAATCTTGGTAAGGTGATGCAACTTTGGAGTGGCGGCAGATTTCCGGCCACTAAGCATCGGGTGATTAATCGGAGCAAGAATGATCGTTATTCGATTCCACTATTTGTTAATCCGAATCAAGCTGAGCTAATTAGACCGTTAGTAGGGGAAGGAAGCTCGGAGGAGAAAGAAATACGCTATGCCGATTATCAGTACAAGCACTGGAAAAAAGCGTTTCCAGTTGCCCACGATGCCGGCTAAATAATATGGATATCTAGTAGGATACTCGGGGGCAGCTTACGCACGGTCTGCTTCGGCTTATCTTGGATCATTTTAGTTTCCTTGAGTTAGCGTGCTGCAGCGCCAGTCGATCTATCTTTCCGGTGCCGGTATGCGGTATCGCTTCGACATAGTCGATGATTCGTGGATATTTGTATGCAATGAGTTTCTCTTTGACGAATTCCTGGAGTACCTTTGTGGTCTCTTCTGTAGCAATGTTGGCGTTCCGTAACTTGACGATAGCCCGAAGTACCATGCGCTGATCCTCAAGGGCATGAGCAAGCACGACGCACTCATGTACGAAGGGGTGCTCGGCCAGACACCGCTCCACCTCTAATGGCCAAACCCATTGACCTGATACTTTGATCAGATCGTCGGCACGACCCTGAAAGTAAAACGCCTCATCACGTTCAATGAATAAGTCACCCGTATAGATCCAGTCGCCACGTATCGTGTTTGATGTTTTTTCCTGTTGATTCCAGTAGCAGGGCGTAGACGAATGACCGCGAACCATCATTGCCCCCTCAACACCGGCTTCGACTTTTTGCCCGTCGGGATCGACCAATTTCACTTCATAACCAGGCACAACTTTGCCTGCAGAACTAACTCGCTTATCCTGTTCACTATTAGACAGATAGATATGCAGCATTTCTGTTGACCCAAGTCCTTCAATCGCTTCTAACCCACAAAGATTGCGCCAGGCGTTGAATACATCTTCAGACAGAATTTCAGCAGCAGATAAGCAGCAACGCAAGCTTGATAGATCATACTGACGTGCTTCTTCATAACGGCAGAGCGATGTATATAGTGTCGGTAAACCAAATAGCATTGATGGTTTATATTGTTCGATCATACTAAACACGTTTTTAGCACGCGGTTGGCCTGGCATGAGAACAGCGCAGGCACCTGCGGCAAATGGAAATGTTATTCCGTTACCAAATCCGTAGGCAAAAAAGAGTTTGGGAACTGAGAATAATCGATCTTTAGGTTTTACTTTCAAAATATGATTTGAGTAGGACGCAACGGTAAAAGCCATATCATGATGAAGATGTACAATGCCCTTCGGGTTGCCGGTGGAGCCCGAGGAGTACATCCAGAATGCCATGCTGTCAGGGTTTGTATCTGCTGCTGGCAAATCGCCGCTCTGTTCACACAGAAAATCTGAAGCCGTTACTGCCGTTACTGCCGTTACTGCCGATACCGGCGCCTCTCCATTGACAATAACCAAGGTTTCAACCTGATCTTTCTCAAACATTTGGGCTAGGGTTGACTCGCAAACGGCAATGCGGGCTCCCGAGTCGGCGATAAAGAAATCGAGAAGGTCTTTCGTCGTTTGTGTATTGAGAAGTACTGGCACATATCCGGCACGAACAGCTCCAAAGAATGCAGCGGGAAATGCTGGGGTGTCATCAAGGAATATTGCGATGCGATCAGATTGCTCGAGTCCCGCTGCCTTAAACGCGAGTCCCCAGGCGGACGCGCTCGCACACAGCTCGCGATATGTAAGCGTACCACTGGGGCCAGTAACAGCTAATGCGTCTGGATTGCGTTCAAGATTATCAAACAGGATATTGGAGCAGTTGGAATGAGCAGATTTATCAAAGCCGATAGTAGTGTCGGTATGCATCGTCTTGACGGGGTCTACGATTTTCATGCTCGCAAGCCTTTCTGATCATAAGCGCGCATAAAGCCTGGGGAAAGCCTGCGAAGTCGATCTAAGTCCATACGACCAGATCTTGTAATGTAGTCAAAACAAAAGTCGAGAGGAGCGAGGCCCATTTTACTGGCAAACGTTTCATACCATTCTGCAGATGTGTTTGCAGCGGTCACAATCTTGCCAGCGATCGGCTTGCGCGTTTCTTGATAATCTTTCAGGGCGTCTGAAATATTCTTTCCTTTGCGAAGCGATTTGGCCAGTGCTATTGCGTCTTCCATAGCAAGGCGCGTGCCCGATCCAACTGAAAAATGTGCTGTATGAGCACTATCACCGATCAGCACACGATTCTGGTCGATCCAATTTTCACACCACATCCTTGGGAAACACCGCCACTGAGATTTGTTTGTTATCAATGCAGCGCCGTCCAATGTCTCTGAGAAAATTTCCTCGCAGAGTTTCGCTGAGTCTTTTTCGTTCATGCCTTCAAAGCCGTGGGCCTGGAAGCTCGTTGGATCGCATTCCACAATAAAAGTGCTCATCGCAGCTTGATATCGATAATGATGGGCGTTTACTGCACCGTATTTGGTCTTAAGAAATGTTTGGGTCAGTGTCTCAAACGGCTTGTTTGTCCCGAACCAAGCAAAGTGGTTACTGAACATAGACATTTGAGGCGCAAATGATGCTGTGTTTGATTGCCGCACCGCCGAGTTGATTCCATCAGCACCGACAATTAGATCGGCACTTAGCGTTGCTACATCGTCAACAGTCATATCGAAAATAACTTCAACGCCTTGCGCCTCAGCACGCTCGGTTAACAGGTCGATTAGTTGTAATCTGCCAATAGAAGCGAAACCAATACCGTCAATAATAATCTCTTCTCCTCGATGGACAAGGGTCATGTCTTGCCAGCGCTCCATGTGGGGAGTAATTATTGCGTAGGTTTCAGGATCATCTTTTTTTAGAAAATCCATCGCTTGAGAGGAGAACACAACACCAAAGCCAAATGTTGCACCGCGGGGGTTTTGCTCTAGCACACGTACCTTAGAATGAGGGCGATCGCGTTTAAGAAGCTGAGCCGCGTATAAACCTGACGGCCCCCCACCAATGACATCAATTGACTCTAACTTAACCAATTTGCGAGTTCTCAAACAAGTTTACAGACGCGATGATTGTAGCTGGATACTCGAATATTATGCGTATCTGGGGACAGTTTAAGAAGTACTGATACCCCCGGGATAGCGTCCAAAAATTGATAGTAAATATAGGCGTATTGTCAAACTAATACATGTAAAAACGCAAATAGTGTAAACATGGTCGATTGATTTTCTTAGTATTATTTTCTCAGAAACAATCAGTTCACTCTGGCCACAAAATGCGCATCTCCATGTTCTTCAGATTGCGAACTATCTACTTCCTATAAGCAAACGCCTTGCCAAAGCGCCAAATCAAATAGTCGCCACAGCTAATCGCAGGCTGTTGTGCGATGTAATCAGCTCCATAGATATCGCGCGCATCAACGGGTGTTTCTGGTTCAGGATCGAACGCCAGCACCAGCGACAATCGCTCACGCCCAGAACGATTCACCACTCGGTGTGGCGTCGATTTATAAGCGCCATCTGTCCAACGATGTAGCAAATCCCCTACATTCACTAGAAGCGTACCCGCAATTGGTGGTGCGTGGATCCATTCTCCATCGACAGTCTGTACCTGTAAACCACCGATCTCGTCCTGGTATAATACGGTCAATACGCCAAAGTCGGTGTGTGGTCCGACACCAAACTGCTCCGCACCGAGGGTTTCATCCTGAGTGGGATAGTACACAAAGGAAGCCCGGCTCAACGGTTGATCACAGAAACGTAGAAAAAAATCTTCTTCCAGCGACAACCCGAGCGCTAAGCCTCGCATCAGATAATGTGCAACGGTTTGGGCATGGGTAAAATAAGCCATCGCTGCCGCTTCCATACCGTCAGGTTGCTCAGGCCATTGATTGCTTCCGCGCAACGGATGATCTTGCGGCGTTTTGCCTGCTGCGTTTTGATAACCCCAGATAAAACTTTCTTTGAGATCAGTGCGCGCATCATCTTGCATCTTTGCACCGCCCAGTCCCAGCCAGCCGCGATGTTGTTCTGATATCGAAACTTTCGCTTTCTGCTCGCTGTCTGCGCGGAAAAATTCCATCGCGACATTGCGCGCAGCGTTGATAACCGAATCTGGAATACCATGGCCGTTGACATAGATGAAGCCGAGATTTTGACTGGCAGCGTGTAATGCTTGGGCAACCTGGTGTGGAGCGCTACCATTGCGCAGCGGACTGATGTCTACGACTGGAATGGCTGTCGGGTCAAATTGTTTGGCCTCAGCGTAGACCATGGCTTGTGTTTTTAAACTTTATCATCCGAGCTATAGTAACCCACAATATCGCCGTCAGTCGTCACACCCAAACCGTTCAAACAACGGTTTACATAATTAAAATATCCGATAATTTGATTGGCTTCAAGAATCTCGCCATCATCTATCCCCGCCGATTTCAATTCTTCGACATCGGCTTGCACCATCTCTCCAGGTCGCAGCGTCAGCTTTTCGGTATAGCGCAACAGCGCAAGTTCCGCACCATCAAATATAACTTCTGGCGTGCGCGCCCTTAAAGCTGCCTCAACTTTATTCGCTTTAACATCATCTCCCATCAGGTGTTTGGCGTTCGACCAGTGATTCGCCAGAGAATAAGGGCAGTCATTTAGCATTGAGACATAGGAGCTGATAGTTTCCTGAAACCACATAGGGATGGTGTTTGCATCATCATGTAATGCTGCCCGGTATAGCACCACATGACCGCGCATGGTATTTGGCCGCAGCGAGTGCACACGCATAACATTATCGACAGTGCCGTGGGGTGTGCGCGCTAGTTTTAGTACGTCAAGCAGTTCCTTACTGGCATTCTCATCGTCAATCATTTTTATCCAGGCCGCCATTTGGTGAATTCCTCATATACGCGAATAGAGTTTACGAAGAATAACCGATATATAGGTCATTGAAAATTCACGCCTAGCGTTGCAAGCTGAATCAAGAAATAACGAGATTATCACGGCATAATTGAATATCTTTCACATTGAAGGCCGTTATTTAATGTCTAATTTTACAGATATAGCTTCTACAGATATTTGCTGGATCAAGACTAGGCAGCAACCTGAGCCGTCGGATCCACTTTATAAAATGTACGAACAGGTCGGTGCTGCTCATGGAAAAATCCATAATCTCTATAAGGCATTCTCACTGCAACCCAAACCACTGATCGCTGCCGACCGGCACTATCGGGATGTTTTGCATAACAGTGAAAATCATTCTCCACCCTGGCTATTGGAGCTGTTGGCATCTCAAGCAGCAGTGATTGCAGAATGCGACTACGCATTAGCTAATCATGGCGCTAACTTTGCAACACTATTGGGAGATAAATCTAAAGCAGAAAAGATGATGCAAGCGGTAGAAGCGGATAATTTTGATCAGCCTCAATTGTTTACGCAAAAACAGTCGGCGATATTGAAATTTGGCGCCAAACTATGCCGAACTCCAGAAAACATGACATCTGACGATATCGATAAGTTGCGCAATGCCGGCGCGAGCGACACTGAAATTTTGGAGTCGGTTCAGGCCACCGCTTGCTTTGCCTATTGGGTACGTTTTATCAACGCCTTGGGGATTCAACTAGGAAATGAATCGGTGGGCCTGTTTGACCAACAGGGAAACCGCAGTACAGGAGAAAACACTGACTCAACCTAACAAGCTGTGCAGGCGTTCTTTTACTCTAGCTTGCATATCCTTTCCGCCGGTTTCCATCCATGCTTCTGCATCGGATCGTTCGGAAAGCTTTGGATACCAGCTTTCCGTTAGATAGCGATCTTGCGTGTGAGCATCAGTTAAAAAAGCATTGCTGGGGATTGCTCTTTCCATCACCTCAAGAGCCAGTGTTTCTGAACTCACTTCTATCCCATTCGCCATTTGAGTCACCCAACCCACCATCTCATCACACAGTACAAGTAGCTCCAGTGACCCTGTTCTGCCTCCAGATAAAAATCCGAGGTTATGCACAAACGGAGTTTTTGCCATTGCCGCGATAGCAAGATTCGCACCGGTTTCCGCCGCTGCCTGGGCGTCAAACTGATGCGAATCAGAACAGCCGGCGCCAACCCATGAGGGAATGCCAACCGAGCGAAAATAGTCACTTGCTCCCAACCCAGCCATCATATATTCCGGCGAACCATAGGCGAGATTAGCTTGCCGCAGGTCCATCGGCAGTATTGCCGAACCACTTAATACTGGCGCACCGGGTTCGGTGAGTTGATGAATGACGATGCCAGCGATGGCTTCTGCAGAAGACTGCGCGATGGCTCCAGCGATTGAGATCGGGCTCGACATACCGGGAAACGTTGCCGGATAACACACCACCGGGGTTCGCCAGCGAGCGCAATTGATTAAGCGTGCACAAAGTTCATCGGGAAGTCGAAGTGGTGAAACTGGACCAAGCAGCTCAATGGAAATCGGTTTTTCTGCCAGACGATTCCAGCCACCTGTTATGTCGGCAATCTGCTGCATCATACGTACTTGAATCACGTCGTCATGGGCTAGAAGCGCAGCAGGTTTCTCGCAGTTCTCAAACATCGTTTTGACTGTTTCGATCACCTCATGTTCAGGATCGACTTCGCTTGGATAGCCGAGCGAGCACACCATATCGAGGTTGGGTAGCTGTTGACAAACCTTGGCGGTTTCCTTGATATCCGCAAGACTACAAGGGCGCAACTCATCGGTACGAAAGTCGAGAATACGGACGCAGTTGTGCCCAGGGCAAAAGCTCGAAGTCTTACTCGAGGTATCGACGCGAACATTGCCGCTTTGGTCGTAAAGAACAATACGATCAGGCACAGTGGAGATTGCTCGTTCTACCAGATCAGGAGGGAAGTGTACGAAGCCATCGTCGGTTTGATGGCAGCCGTGATGTTTGACTAACAGGTCCCGCGCTTCCTTAAGTTCGATTTGCGCCCCCACTTTCCAAAGAATCGTGGTAACGGTTTCATGAATTTTACGCGCGTTATTTTGTTCTACAAGCTCCAGTGAAACGCGTTGTGCTCGCTTGTCGCCTTGTCTGACTGCATCTTCTTTACGTGCAGCTCTAACTGACTTGCGCCTAGACTGGTGTGGTTTTCGTTGTGGCATCGACTAGACAACAATCCCCGGCAGAATTCAGCCTGCCGAGGTGGGTATCTTCAGGTTGCACAAATCTTGTTAACTATTCATCCACCAGCGTTCAAGCAGTTTGTAACCGTCAAACTCCCAGTTGCCAGCAACTTGTTCAGGCGCACCGACGTTTCCGTTATGCGCTGAAATATGGTTTGCAAAACTATGTACTACGGAACCACAATCATCCCGGCAGATAGCCTGCATTTCGTAGTACATGTCGCGTCGTTTGCTGTCGTCCAGCTCCGCTCTTGCTGCGACTAGCAACTTGTTGAATTTTTCATTCTGCCAGTAGGTTTCATTCCAGTTCGATTCCGCAGAATACCCCTGGGTGAACATCCAGTCTTCGGTTGGTCGACCACTCCAATAACTTGCACTCCAGGGATGCTTCAACCAGACATCTGACCAGTAACCATCGTCGGGTACTCGGTTCGGAGTGATTTCAATTCCAGAGCTCTTCGCATGCTCACTGAACAAGACAGCAGCATCTACTGCACCCGGATACAAACCATCAGATGCACTGAGTTTTACTTTGAGAGTACTTAAACCGGCTTGCTTCAAATGCCATTTGGCTTTCTCTGGATCGTACTGCCGCTGTTCCAGTTCAGCATTGAAGAAGCGGTTTGCCGGGGAGATCGGGTGATCGTTACCAACGATTCCATGACCGCCCAAGACTTTTTCCAGAATTTCATTTCGATCCATTGATAGCTTTAGCGCCATGCGCACATCATTGTTATCAAATGGCGCAAGATCTGTGCGCATTGGGAAGGTGTAATGCTGGGTTCCGGTGACATCCAGTACCGTGATATCACCGTTACGTCCTAGCAGCTTGGCGGTGTTTGGATCAACGTCACCGATAACATCCACAGCGCCCGTAACCAGAGCGTTTTGTCTGGCGGTGGAATCCGCGATGGTCAGTATTTCAGCAGTATCCACAAAGGCGCGATCGTTGAGGTAGAAATTGCCATTCTTCTTCAATTTAGAAAGTTGACCCGCCTCAAACGAATCGAGCGCATAGGAACCACATCCAACATCATACTCGGTTACCTTACCGTCTTTGGAAGGCAAAATTGAAAGCGAGCTTGCACTCAAAATTACGGGAAAATCTACACTGGGTGATTTCAGCTTTAGTTTGACTATATAGTCACCGTCTGCGGTGATGCTGGTCACTTCCTCCATAAACGATTTCATCGCAGAAGCTGAATCTTCACCCTGGTGACGCAGCAGTGAAGCGATAATATCTTCCGAAGTTACAGACTTGCCGTTATGGAACTCAACACCTTTGCGTAGCTTGAAAACCCATTCTGATGAATCGGTGCCATGCTCGTATGACTCAGCAAGCATTGGTTGAAGCGATCCGTCGGAAGCCACCTCGGTTAACTGACTGTGAATAGAATAAAACAGAAAGTTGGTGTGGCCACTGGTCGTTTGGATTGGGTCCAGTGAATCGGTAGTTGAGCCCTGAACCGTGGCAACTCGAAGATGACCACCAGTCTTTGGTGAAGCGGCGACTGCCTGGGTACTGGTTAATGCCGCCGGTAAGGCGGCGGAGAGCCCTACTAGCCCAGCATGTTGGAATAGTTCGCGCCGTGAGATTTGGCCTTTTTCAAACAGAGACAACAGTCGTTGTAAGGTATTCATGAATCCTCCTGCGGATCAGCCTTTGTTGTCAGGGCTTCCTATTTCTAGGTTGCCCCGTTAGTGAAGTGGTGTAAATCTTTAGAGTAAAACCATAGCACGGTGTCGTGCTGATCTCAAAAAATTGGCAGAACAGGCGTTATTTAATGTACTGCTCGACAAAAACAGGGTTCCGATAAGTCGATATGTGAAGGCATATGACACAGGTGTTTGGAATCAGGCACAGGCGTTCGCGGGGCAACCGATTTTTCTTCCGCGTGCTCGGAATTAGGTGATATCTCATGCACATGAATACGTAAATGCAGCAATCCTGGATGTGGTCATCGTCATGGGATTGATAGCTCGCTATGGACTTTTCAAGAATCTCCAGCGCTTCCAGGGTTGATGCGCCATCGGCTATTTCTCCCGAAGCAAATCCCATAGCTGCCAGTGAGTTCAACACATCAACGTATCGACAAACTAAGTAGCAACATCAGGGTCATCAGCATATTTATTAAAAACCATTCGCATCGTATCTTTGTATTCATTATTCCATGGATCAAATAAATCTCTGCATCTCGCTTTCCAGACTCACTACAGAAATAGATCGTCGATCGCTGTCTAGCTCATAGTTGGGAAACATATGGCCTTGTCTCCAGTGAAAAGTTGATTCAACTTCGCGCGACGTATAAATGCGCTAAACGCCAATATCTGCGCTTTTCTCAAACAACAGATGCCCGCTATCAATGCGCCGAATCAATTCTTTATTGTCGGATCGTTGTAACCAACAGAATTCGCCGTCTCGCCAAAAGCACTGATCGTCTATCCACACAGAGGCATTAAATATTGACCATGTAATTTCTCCAGGTGGTGTTTTGCCAGCGGTGTGGAAATGTAAATACCTGGGACTGCCAAAACTGATTGCCCCCCAGGCCTTTAAGTTTTGATCTACATCCTCGGAGAAAAAGGTCAGAGGATTAATTCCAGCATGCCACGAGTGGATATTTGTCTCGGTTACTCCCAATGCTGTTGAAACATCGGAAACGTAACGCTCAATTTTCTTAACCGATTTTTCATCGCCATCCAGCGACGCCAAAACGCCTTCGTGCACTTTTGCGAATACGGTATCGTCAAAGCGAATCGCTTCAGGTCCCACCTTTACTCCGGCACTGGGCATCATCCATCTTGACAATGCGACGATGCCGTTGGCGGTGGGACCTGGGACTGGCTTGAACGTTGAAACAGGGAACAGTTTCATCGTGAAGTCATCATCGCGCCCTCCCCGAAGACTCGGCCAGTCAAACTCTCCTGAAAGATCCGTCCCCAGCGGGCATTGAATTTTCCAGCGCTTGGCTGAAGTCAACTCCTGTTCAAGACGACCATGCAATTGAGACATCAGCGTATAAGAAAGCGCGGCGTAAGGTGAATCGAGCAGTGTCATTTTGCGGGCATAATTAATCGTCACTACGCCATCTCCCATCATGGGAGTAAATCGCAGATAGTCTCCTACCCGACTTAGAAACAAGGTGTGGTCGGCGCCTCCCATTGCTCTTGCCAAATCCTCTGGAAAATCCTCAGGACGCGAAATGATGGTTGGTCGGATTTGCGTGACCACCGCCTGCTGTCTCGTCAGGTAAGCTTCAATCGCGTTGGAAACATCGGCATCATAAAAAAGCTGGCCCTCGGGCTCCAACACCAGTAACACGCGATCACCTGGTCTTACGCCCATACATTCGTCAACTAGATTCCGGATTCCCTGCAGGCAGTCCTTGGCAAAGCTGTTTGTCTTATTTGAGGGTTTCAGCATAATTGCAGTGAAAAAATCAGGATGAAGACCACACCAGAGGAAATGATGTGTGAATCATTTCATCTCCTGGCATCAGATTGACTTCTGCATATGGCGGTGAAGTCTTCCAGGGTCGTGTGGCAAAACGCGCATCGTCACCTAGCCAGCGGGTGGAAAACCCACGACGTCTCGATTTTAATCCCACTGTTGCAGGGGCGCCATGAATCGTGCGCATATGAAAAACGATACAGTCACCCGGCTGTAAATCCCAGGACAAAACCTCATAGTGTTCACGGTTTGCATCAATATCAGGAATAGTTTCAAAGCCATCGTGACCGTCCGCGTAGTTGCTATGGTCTACAAACAGCCGCGGGTAGTAAAGTGTTCCAGTGGCATGAGATCCCGCAATAAACTCAGGGCATGCCGATTGCGGCACCGAATCCAATGGCAGCCAGATGGAACACAATTGATTACCATCTACGCCATAGTAGGGCAGGTCATGATGCCAGGGCGTGACTTCGCGAGTTCCTGGCTCTTTTACCAACACATGCTCGTGATAGAGGCGGGCAGATTTTGATTGTGTAAGTCTGGCGGCGATTTCTGCAGCAGGGGATTGCATAACGAAATCCCGATACTCATCAATTCGCGACCAGTTGCAGTAGTCATCGTAAAATCCGCCCGGCTCTCCCTCGGACGTATAATATGAATGACTTGGGCCCGGGTCGGCAAAGTTTTTTTCTAGTCCTGCCGATAGTCGATCCAGCCACGATTGCTCAAACAAACCGCGCAGGCAAACCGCGCCTTTTGTTGCAAACTCTTCAATGAGAGACGATGAAACGAGAGAATCGCTCATAACGAGGTCGACGTGCCGACGGATTCTTCACCGGTTCTTCCCCAAAACAATTTCCGAACCGACGCACTGTTTTTCATTTCCGGCTGTTCACTATAGCAAAGCACAGGTACCAGTCTTGGCTGCTGACCGGAGACGCGCGTGACACGGTGGATCGTTTGCCGCCCGCCAAAGATCAACAAAGTGCCAACGGTGAAGGGAAGTTCATGCACGCCATCTCGCTCGCCGTTTAAGACGTTCTGAACAATTTGCTTCTCATCGGCGGATCCTCGTATCAATGGAACATACTCAAATGCACCGCCTTCTTCAGGTGCCTGGAGCATTAGCGTGACGGTGAATTCAGATTCGTCAAAATGCCAACCATGTTCTCCACCCTCGACAAATACATTGACAGAACAGGCGCCCAGAGGGTCGGCGAAGTGATGCAGCGTCTGTTTTCCAAGGACTATCCTGATAAATTCTTTTAAAGGATCCCAGAGATAGAGAGAGCGTAGTCGCGTATCAGCACCGATTCGATCATAGGGTACTGACCCGACAAAAGTATGCTCTTGTTGACGCTCGACCCCGCCTTCCTGATACGAATCATCATCGTCGGTCAGATACGCATTGTGGGTACTTTTGCAGAAGAAGGCCTGGTGGCTAAATTGATTAACTTCTTTTGCAAGTTGATCCAAAGCTTCTGCTCGAATAAACCCGGGTAGGATACACAGGCCCTTGTCAAGATACTGTTGTCGACATTCTTTGGTAAACAACAGACCCGCTTCCGAGGTTAACTGATCTAGCGGGTATCGCTCGGTATCTACCAGATTTTGTGCTTGAAGAGATTGAGACATTCGCCAACTCCGTAAAGGCAATTCGTCATAGTATCCTGTATTCTAAGCAAATCCTAACATTTTCTAGTCGAAAAATTGGGATTAAAGGGGCAAGAGTTTGAGGCGGAGGAAGGGTGAAGAGGGCGCGATATTTATCCAATTAACCTGAAATCAAACCGAATATCAAACCACATATAAATACTACAAATCACTAACCCTATCCCCCAGGTCCACATCCACAATTGTTTGCCTCGCCATCCAAACCAAATCAAGGCGATAGCAATGAATAAGCCAATAACTGCAGTGAACAGCAGCATATCGTTGCTGGCGTTTTTCGCTAGCATCTCAGCCGGAATCTCACCTTCTCTATATCGCATAGTTAGTTCTATCCAAGATCTATATCGCTACCAAGTCGGCTCGCCATATAGCGATACATATCAACAATGGGGCCTTCGAGGTGTTCATTGGAAAACGGGCCAGGGACGAAGTAATGCGACTGCAGACCTTTTTGCATTGCTTCGAGTTTGACTTTGTCTTCCGCGTTGACCAGATTCATAAAGTCTCTTTGATCTTTAGTGATGCCTTCTGATTGCGGTAAAGAAGACATGCCCCAACGAACGTTAACGGCATTGTTTGTTTTCGGACTAAGGCACAGGTAGATTAAAATGTTTGGCGCTGCTGCAGCGACCAGATTTGGAAACACACCAAACATAAAGGAGCAACGTTTTTCTTTTTCAGTCAGGTTGGGCGGAAATGGTCCACGTTCCGGGTAGTTGGGGTCATAGTAAGAATAGTAGGCATTAAATTGTCCGTCTGACGGAACGTATTCGCATAACCCGCTGGGTGTCAGCGGATTTAACGTGGTTGGATGTGTTGCATCCAGATGGTAGCCTTCCATAAAATTTTCAGCCAGACATTTCCAGTTGGTTTCCCAACTGGTTTGTTCTGTGAAACCATGCGCTCTATCTGCGACGTCATAGTTTTCAAGGTAGGGCATCAAGCTGCTTAATCGAGGAGCGAGCGGGTCGGCATTTCCATCCAGATTGACAAATAAAAAGCCGAGCCAAATTTCAGTTTTGAAAGAGGGCAGTTTGCAGCTGGATTGATCAAACGCTTTGACCTTCGACATAAGTGGTGCGGCGACAAGCTCGCCATCTAAATCATAAGTCCACGCGTGATAATTACAAGTAAAACGGGAGCGGTTGCCGTGGCCGCTTGCTACGATGTTTCCCCGATGTCGGCAAACGTTCGACAACACACGAATCTGGTCATCTTTTCCGCGCGTGACCAATAGCGGTTCACCTACTAATTCAGTGGTGTAGAAGTCGCCGGCTTGCTTGAGTTCATCAGCGCGGCCGAGACATACCCAGTCGCGACGAAACACGTGATCCGACTCAAGCTGTAAAAAATCATCCGAGGTGTAATAACTTGCAGGCATCACCTTTACTTTCTCGAAAGGCAATGATTTTCTTGTGGTTAGATTCTCTCGAATATTAGTGACTACCTTATTCATGTTAAGTACGGAACAATTCTTTCGATAAAAGCTTTCAATTATATTCGTACCCGTTCTTACATTAGATGCGCGGAGCGCGTTACCAAGTCTTCTAAAATACACTAAATTTAGAGTTGAATGAAACTGTTTAGAGGAGTGTTTTATCTATAATGCTTGATCTGCGAAGGCCAGATAACCGTTTCCGGTGGAAGGGATTGAATGCCCGCATGCACCCGGCAGCAAATATTTTGGCTTTTCCAGAGCTGATTATGTCTGGTTAAAACGTATGCGATGATTTGCACCGACATACTGAGTCCGTTGATGTGGACAACGATCACCTTTTTGCTGGAGATATGATTGTCGTCGATCTCTTGAAATCGGTGGATTAAAAAGTAATGACCGCAGGCGTTTGCTATTTGTGCATTCACCCAAGTTTGACAAGCGGGATAGCGATCTTCTGATTGGAATACAGAAATTTAATTATTAGCGGTTAGAATTTTATATATACTAAACTGCAAAACGCCTCAGGGCTAATGAAATAAGGATAGGCTTTCATCTCACTGACTAAGTTCGCAACGAGATCGTAGCTCGACCTAAAATTTGTATTGACCTAAATGATTCCTAGTACAGCCGCTCAAAAATTAAGTTTGACTGTTGCAGTCATTTTATATCTGCTTACTCACCCAAACAGTTATGCAGCAGAGTATCCGCCTAATATTGATTATGGACAGCAAGGTGATTTTATTGCAAAACGTGGTGTTGATCGCGGCAGAACTGCCATTCTTGCGCCGATTGGCCCAATCTTATTAAACCTCCCTGAGTCACCTGGCTCGTCGGCAAAAAATGTGGATCTTAGTGTCATTGATACTGCCTGGAATCTTGAAGATTTAACCAACCCACAATTAATTGGTCCATTTAACTGCGACAACAATGGTAATAACTGTACCAATGGTCATGGTATTCATGCGCATGGCGTTTATACCCGTTTTGTCAACGGCAGAGGTTATCTAAGGGGGAACTTTCGCTATCAAGAAGGTGGGTTTGCATTTTATGATCCATCTCAACCGAGCCTGTCACAACAAATTCGTAGGAGTGAAAATATTGGAAACCAGGTCAGTCGCGGCTTGGGCTACGGTGCTTTGACATCCCGCTATACAGCGAATGATTACTGGTCATACAACCCTGATCAATTAGATGACCCGCAATTATTAACTTCGTTTGGCTCGAATATGACACCAGCCGAACAAGCTAAGATAGCTGCTCTGGGTTATGCGAATGAATTGCCCGTATGGCTGGGTAACCATGAATCAGATGTCTGGGATCACGTGCAATTAACAGGAGTCACCGGCTTCCCGATTTTCTCAGGAAACTTAATGGTGTTTGCATCAGATCAGTTAAACACCGGTATGGCGATTTATGATTTATCGAATATGGACAGTAATAATCCCCCTGAATTGTTGTCGATATTCAAGCCAGAGTTGACAGAACCAGGCGGCAGGAACGTTGGTCTTGGAGGGTATTGGGTTGAGCCTTATGGTGGCAATAAAGTAGCGTTTTTAAACCGCCGAAATTCCTCGCGAGACTATCCAGCCTTCTACATTGTGGATTTCACTGATCCACGTGATCCCGAATTAACTTGCGAACTTTATTTTGATCAAGATGAAACCTCGACGCAGGACGGTGACTTTCATACCAATCCGCAGTATGTGAACTTTCAAGATCAGTATGCCTATGTTGATCACATGAAAATCGATATTGAAGGTTGCGAAACGGCGTATGCTGCAGCGAAAGCCGGCAATCCAAATCATATATTTTCATCGAGTGAAATTACCGCATTTACCTTCAAGTTCCCCGATACACATAACTATTGTGATAGCAGCCAGTATTTCCGACCGCTCGGACAGGTTGGTATTTTTGGGGGGTATGATTTGGGGCCAGAGTATTTCGTTACTTTAGATCGGGCGGTACCAGAAACCGATGTCGGCTATTACACCTGGTATGTAAACCAGCGTACGAATCAAGGGGCAAGTTTATCCTCCAGTCATGCTGCAAATGTTTATGGGGTTGATCGTGATTCCAGTTGGCAAGTTGGAGATACACTGCGCGGGCCTGGGGGAAGCCAGTATCAAATTGTTAGTATAAGTCGAGGTACGGAACAAGCAAACTTCCAGGGGATGTGCTTTTTTGTAACTGACAATGAGCCCGATACCAGAGCGCCCTATGTGTCCGGACATCGTCCATTGGCGGACCAGACAAACGTTGGTGTTAATACGATGATCCACCTACATATACCGGAAACACTGCGGTCGGAAACCGTTGCAAATGCGATCAGGTTAATCCGTTTGGATACCAACGTTGAAGTCGCTATTGAGCATCAGTTAAGTCACACTGGCACGATCGCTGTATTTCCAATACAGGAGCTGGCACTGGATGCGAGCTATCGTGTTGAGGTGTCGGGTATCCAAGACTTTATGGGTAACACTATGTCTCCCTATAGTTTTACTTTTACAACTGGTGATACCGTCATCGTCACTCCTCCGCCACCAGGGGACGAGCCGGCACCCACATTCACAGGCGTCCCATACTATCCCAACCAGTCGAGTCAGCTCGCGTGTTCGCCAGAGAGTGTGGCAAATAATTTATGGGCGGTAAATCCAGATAATGATTTGGTTTCGATTGTTAACACCGAGCATGATCCAAATTTCGAATTAAGTGCCTCATTGAGCAACAACATTAGCAATCAGTACGAGCATCCAAGTAGTATCAGCCGCGTTGGTCAGCGGTATGTCGTTACCTATCGTGACAGTGATGTGGTTGTTGTTTACAACTCAACTGGTGTGATTCACCGTGTTATTAGGACCGGCTATGGAACGCAACCCATTAGCTCGGTAGCAGATAGTAACTATCTCTATGTCAGTTTATATCGGAAGGGTGTGGGTCGCAGTAGCACGGGTGACACAAGCCTCGGTCAATTTGGCGAGATACTGAAAATACGGATTAGCGACTATCAAATCGAGTCAAGATTGGCGGTAGGTCCAACACCAAAAGGCATGGCATTGCGCGGTAATAGGTTACTGGTAACGCGTTTTATTAGTCCAAATACCCACGCAGAGATCTATGACATAAACACATCAAACTTGAGTCTCACGCGAACTATTCGAATTAATAAGCTCACGGTGCCAGATGATCTTGATCATGGATCAGGAGTTCCCAATTTTTTGAACTCTATTGCCTTTTCACCTGATGGCACACGCGCATATGTTGCCGCAGTAAAGCAAAATGTTGATAACGCGGAGCTAGATGATGACAACACCGTTAGGCCGATGGCGGCAATTATTGATTTGGTGAACAACCGGGATTTGAACCAGAATCCCGCTACACCAGTTGGGACACTTGATTACGACAATGCTGCTGATCCGCAGTTTTTTAGTTACCTGGTGAATGGTGATCAGGCGGTAGTGTTTCAAGGAAACAATGCGGTGAGAGTGTTTGATGCAGATCAGGGGAGTCAAGCGGTGTTTAATACTGGCTTTGCGCCGCAGGCATCTTGTTCTACTTTACGAACCTTGTATGTAAAGAATTTTACAGATCGTTCTGTGAGTGCGATCGATGTTGCTGAATGGATGCATGATGGGGAATTGAACCCGAGCGTGGTTAACATACCGCTTGTACAAGCGGAAGACGATACACTCGAAGAAGATGAGTTAGCGGGTCTTAAGCTCTTTTATCATTCCGAACAACCTATGTTCGGAGAGGAAGGTTATATCAGTTGTGCAAGCTGTCATATGGGTGGAGGTCATGATGGCCAAGTGTGGAATATGACAAGTTTTGGTGAGGGTTTGCGAAATACTTTGTCTTTGAACGGTCAGTCAGGTACGCGTTTTGGAAATTTGCACTGGACCAGCAATTTTGATGAGGTGCAAGATTTTATTTTGCAAATTATTAATCTGAACAAAGGAACTGCCGATGTAGATTCTTTTGATGCCAATCGTGACCCGTTGTTTGTTAGTACAACGGGTTTATCAAGTAAAATAGATCAACTTGCTGCCTATATAGAAAGTTTGGGTAAGGATACTGTTCGCCGTTCTGTCGTAAAAGGTGGCGGTGGTGCAGCCCGTCAACGGGGAGAGCAACTCTTTTACGATCGAAATTGTGCGAGCTGCCATGCTCCACCCGCTTTTACCGATGGGAATTTACATGATGTTGGAACAGGTTTAGAAATACGTACACCCCGGCTAACTGAGTTAGCTGATTCTGCACCTTATTTGCACGATGGCAGAGCTGCACAATTAACAGATGTGTTTTCCAATGGGACAACACATATCAATCATACTTCGGGATTGTCCGCTCAGCAACGTGGGGATTTAGTAACGTATCTTTTGTCCATTGACAAAGGGAACTTTATCTCGGATTCAGCGATATTCACTGGCCTTCCATCTTTTGTCGGTCAGTTTGGCGCTTTGATTACGTTACCCGCTGACGAGAGTGAATGGCAAACATGCGCTGAGCAAAATGAGATTTGTGAGGTGCCGGAAGGCGCCACGATACGCTATGGTGCCAACGGGGTTTATCACTATCTGCACGATCAATCTGGGTCGGTGGATTGTAGTGATGACAGGTTTGGCAATGCAATTTCAGGAGCAATCAAGCAATGCGAGTTTTTCAATCCTATAGTTACTGAGATCGCTGAAACGGATGATGGGCTTTTTTGTATACCGATTAAAGCGAAAACTGGTCCGCCTGTGTTGATTTGTCTCTAAGTAGAACTTGATCGAATCAAACCAAGTGGGATAAAAACTCTTCCCCATCAATCTCCTGAGCGCTCGCGCTAGGTGTAATCGTCAAATGATCCCTGGTTAAGTTTATACAGACGGGCATACAGCCCTTCGTCGGCAACTAAAGAATCATGATTGCCTTGTTCGATAATTTCTCCGTCTCGCAACACCAGTATCCGGTCTGCGCCACGGATTGTTGCCAGTCGATGGGCAATAATAATTGCTGTTCTGCCTCTTAACAATTGAACAAGTGCCTGCTGAATTTCTCTTTCGGTATAGCTGTCTATATTTGCTGTGGCTTCGTCGAGAATCAGAATTCGTGTGTCAGCCACTAACGCGCGGGCAAACGAAATCAATTGGCGTTGACCAAGTGAGAGATTGCTGCCTCGCTGATCCAGTTCGGTGTCATAACCGAGGGGCAGGGCGCATATGAAATCATGAGCGCCAACGGTTTTCGCCGCTGACTCGATATCTTCACGAGTTGCTGTAAGAGTATGGTAGCGAATGTTGTCGCGCACCGTGCCGGAGAACAAAAAGGGTTCTTGCAAAACCATGCCCACTTCCGCGCCAATTGAATCTAGAGCGATGTCGCGCACATTATGCCCGCCAATTCGGATCGACCCGCTGTCGACATCATAAAAACGATGCAACAGCGATATCACACTGGTTTTGCCAGAGCCCGTTGGCCCGACAAGAGCAACGACTTCACCTGCATCTACCCGAAAGCTGATTTCTTTTAATACCGGGCGATCAGCTTCGTAGGCGAAAGATACGTTATCGAATTCAACGGAGCCATCATGTTGATTGAGCGTGATGGCATTCGGATTATCCTGCACCGCCAAAGGTACATCGAGCACTTCGAAAATTCGCTGACCGGATGCCATGGCGCGCTGCATAATGCTGTACTGAATTGTCAATGAGCGAATCGGATCGAAGAAACGCTGGATGTAGAACAGAAACGCCACCATCACTCCGAGTTCAAGATTTCCATCCAGCACCATGTCTCCGCCAATTAATACAACGATTACCATTGCTAAGCCGGTTAAGGTGTCGACAATGGGCACCATCATATTCGAGAGCTGGGACGCGCGTAAATGCGCAGTCAGGTTCGCTTTCACCTTTTCACCAAACAGCTGATAGTTGAGCTGCTCTCGACTCATTGATTGAATGGCGCGAATACCGTGCACGTTTTCAGCAAGCGCGCCATTCACCGTGGAGCTGGTTTCCCGTGCGGTGAGAAACGCCTTTCTTGCATAGGGTAGCCACACAATTCGAACTATGAGTAATGCTGGCACCACGGTAAGTGTGAGTAGACCTAGACGAAGATCCAGCCAAAGTAAGACCGTGCAAATGCCAATCAGCAGAACCAAATCGCCGAGGGCAAAAATAGAGGTTTCCAGAAACTCCTGCAATGAATTGACATCACCTTGCAGCCTCGACATCAATCGGCCGACTTCGGTTTTATCCATGAAAGATAATGAAACCACTTGCAGGTGCGCATACATAGCGCGGCGTAAATCGAAAAGCAGATTGCCAGCCACCCGGCCAACTAAAAATTCCTGCACCATATTCGCCAGGTAGTTGATAACGACGACGACAAAGAAACCAATAACAATAATATGCAGTAGTTCAAGACCCGGCTGATCGCCAAAGAGTGCGTTATCAATTGCAAATCGAATGAGAAGAGGGATCGATATTTGTGTGCTGGTAAAGACCAGCACTCCAATCATCGCGATGAAAAGTGTGCGTTTATATGGTTTGATAAAAGCCCAGAATCGACGAAGAATTTCACCATCAAAAGCCGCGCCAAACATTTCTTCTTCGAAAGCGTCCTGCGAACCGACTACCGCTAATGGTTCTTGCTTTTGTTTCTCTTGAGACGAAGTGTTATTCATGATTCGGAGATGTGTCCTTGTGTCCCAGTAGTTTGCAGCGCTAACAAGTTGGCGTAACGACCACCAAGTGCAACCAGCTCTTCGTGAGAACCACGTTCAATGATGCGCCCTTGATCCAGAAACAAAATTTCGTCTGCATGAGCCAGAGAAGACAAACGATGCGCGACGATAATAGTCGCACGGGCCTCCATATGCTTGCTTAAGGATTGGCGAATCTGTAGTTCGGTGCCCGCGTCCACCGCCGCAGTAGCATCATCAAAAACTAGAACGCCAGACTCCGGCAGAATGCTTCGGGCAATTGCTAGACGTTGCCTTTGTCCTCCCGACAAGGAAACGCCTCGTTCACCAATCAGCGTGTTATATGTGTCGGGCAGCTGATTAATATACTGATGAAGCTGCGCTGTCTCAGTTGCCTGCCGAATTGCGCTGCGATCTGCCCAAGGATCACCATACGCGATGTTGGTATCTACCGCTGAGGTAAAAAGAAAAGCATCCTGTTGCACAACGCTGACGAAGCGTCTAAGTTCTGGCAGTCGAAAATTTTTGACATTGATTCCGGCGATCGTGATTCGACCTTCGTCGACATCATAAAATCTGGGAATCAGATTGGCGATAGTCGATTTCCCACTGCCTGGTGGCCCAACAATGCCAAGAACCTTTCCCGGTTCTATTTCAAAACTAATATCCGTTAACGTGAGCGCTTCTTTATTGTGATCGTAGTAATCAAAACTCACCCCTTCAAAGCGTATGGTGCCCTTCGCATCTTTAGGAATAGTAACTGCGTCCTGGTGTTCCCGTATATCGGAATCCATATCCAGAATTTCAAATACTCTAGAGCCACAGGTGGAGGTGCGGGCAATCGAATTTACCATCCAGGCAATTTGTCGAACCGGTTGCTGTAAGATGGTCATAAAGGTGAGAAACGTGGCGAGTTCTCCTACCGTGATTCGACCACTAAGCACGTGTTCACCACCTATCCAAAGCACCAGCCCCATCGAAAGAAAAAACGAAAATGTCATGGCGGTGGTGCTGGCGACAAAAACCCAAATACGGTTTTGTGTGATGTGTCTTGCAATGCTGGATATTTGGTCAAAGCGCGCCAACTCGAATCGAACTGCAGCAAATGCCCGCACCACGCGGATGCCGCCAAGATTTTCTTCCATTACCCGGGTTAGCACGCTCAATTCTTCTTGCAATGCATACCACAATGCGCGCAATTTGAGTCTTGCTAAACTAGCGCCTACGGCTACCAAAGGCACAAATGCCAGCGCCACCAGCGCTAACGACGAATCGAGTGAAACCAACATGGCGCCACCACCAAATATCAGCACAACCAGCAAAATTATTCTGAGAATGCCGGTATGTACCCATTGTCGAATACCTTCGATATCCAGTATTCCTCGGGTCATCACATCGCCGGTATGGGTTTGGTCGTGATAACGAAAGCTAAGCTGCTGAAGTTTGGCGTAGTAATCCAGACGCAACCGGTAGCCAATAAGATGCCCGACTGCTTCCCCTTGATAGTTTTGCACCATGGTTACCAGACCGCGAAAAACCGAAACCGCAAATAACCACCATGCAGTAATCACCAAAGCGTTGCTTGCACTGGTTTCTGACAAAGATAAATCCCCCAGTATGCCTTGCGCATTATCCACTGCATCACCGATTAAACGAGGTATGACGATTTGTGCAATGGCAGCAAGAATCGTTGCCACAATAGCGAGAGTCATCCGCCAGGGATGGTCGAAAGCCATTCGAGAAATTCGCAATAGTGTGCGGGAATCAAACCCGATCGCAGCGCGATTAATGCGAGCCGAACGTGGTACGAGGGGTAGAGGTGCCGGGTTTTCGGAATGATTAACTGAAACAGTCATTCGAAAGGTTGTAACATAAAATCTTGTTGTCTTGCGAGGTTAAAAAACAAAGAAGAATTCTGATGAGGTTAAAGCGCTAAATCTGAAAGAGGGTTTATTTATGGAAGGGCGAGAAAATATTGACTCGCCTACAATATATCCCATTATTTTTGATGCGTGGTGTGGATGTATGTGGTGAAAATGACTTTGAAGACTTTGCTAGCGATTAATTTCAGTTTCTACTCTAGTACGTGTAAAACGGCTGTGATGACCTCGGTGGTTTTAGAGATGCCACTGAGGTCTGGTGTATAAATTCCCCGGTTCAATGTTTCCCCAACGGCTTGCTCAGTTTGGCCGAGGGGATAAAGGGATAAGGGGGCATGCGTAATGACTTCCACGGATAGTCCGAGATAGCTTTGGCTATATCAGGGTTGTGGAAAACATAGCCCGGAGAAAGAACTGTTCCGAGCCATGCTTTGATTCCCATAAATAGAGCTTAGTACAAAGACAGCTGACCCCGAAGTTCTCCGCTCGGATTGGCTTCTGTATGAATATTGATGTAAATATTCCCTTCTTTAATTGCAGCACTGAGTACATCCAGTGGCTGACCAGCGAAGGGACCCACCAAATCTGCAGCTGTTAATGTGCCGGAAATGAATCTAGATAATCTTCGTACCTGACGTAGATTACTAGGGTCGAAGTCGGCTGGTAGGAGTGACGCAACCACCGGACCATTTTCACCCACTGCACCAAGGTGTAAGTGTGCCATTGTGATGTTACGAAGCCTGAGGAAGATATTTCTGAATCTCAGCTCGTCGCCTAATTCATTTAGTGAGTACGCGGCAAAACCAAACGCACGAGTAGCCACAGGTGGAACTTCTTCACTGCCGCTTAGTCGAGTTGAAAAAACAAGCGGGCCCTCAACCACTGGAGTAGCGTTGAAACTAATTTTGACAACCGGATATCCGTCTACTGCAAAATCAGCCATTGCAAACCTCGGATCAGCAAGAATATTGCCACCATCTTCTGGTTGACGAAATTGAACCAGACCAGAAGCGTCCCCGAAATCCAGGATAACTCCGTTTTCGTCTTCACCGGTATTGCCAGCAGCTTGACCGAAAAAAGCAGTGTTCGCTGGTATTTCATCGTTCACTTCGGTGCCGGCATCGAGAAGATCTTGTTGCGTAACAAAAAAGTCTTGAGCTATAAAGTTTCCTAGTTCATCAAAAACAGGGTGAGCCAGCGGATTTCCATTGGCATACCAAAAGTCGTTGCTTGGTAATACCATCGAACCATAACTAAAGTAACGGTTAGCGATATTAGTGGAATCCAGAACAAAACTTTGGCTGGCGATTTCTCCTGGACCAATCGGACCGTTTGGCCCAGGGATAGTGGCATCAACTCCATCTGGTTGGAGTGAAACGAAGTCTGCTGCGAGATCAGCATTGTTTCCATCCTCTGCCAGTCGCTCAATCGCAACACTACCTGGCACTGGCAGACTGCTGGCCGGTGTGCCGCCGTTATAAAGGTCAAAGGTTCCGTCATGGAAACCTACCCAATGAGGTGTTTGAAACGTACCATTTTGTGGTGCTAGGTTTTCGATGGTTACGGTAACCCGCACAGATTCTGCATAGGCTGAACCCGTCGCGATGAGTGAAGCACCGACAAGTGCATAAAGTAAATTCTTTTTCATTGTTTTCTCCTATGAAAGGTAGTCAAAAATTTAGTAAATAGAAATAAAGGGTTAAATTCAAAGTGGTAACTGAATTTCCACACCATCTACCGTATTCCCTTGTCTAGCATTTGAGAATTCCCTAAAACCGACTAGAGCCTATACAAATTTGAACAGCCGGAAAAATGAACTTTTTTGCTATTTCATAACTGCATAAAGGGTATGCACAAATAGCCAATACCCTTTATTTATCTGTGAGATATAGTGGTCGTATCTTGTCTAGTCGAGCTAAAGCTCTTTTTTATGTCCTCCTTGATTCAGTTTATGGGCCGCTACTTTCTTATCTTTACTATTCCTACACCATGTTAAAAATATGGGATGATCTAAGGTGTTTTCTAGCGGTCGCCGAAACCGAAAGGCTGTCAGCTGCTGCGCAAAAAATTGGTAAAAGTCAGATATCTATCGTCGAGCAGATCGAGGGTTTGGAGGAGAGTTTGGATGCAAAATTGTTTATCCTTTTTGGTGAAAGGTTTACGAAAACAGAGTTAGGAAAAATAATATTTCTCTTAACTTTAGAGATTGAAGAAACTGTGCTTGATACAGAACGGTTTTCCGGTAAAAGAGAATCAGAAGCTAAGGGTAAAGTAAGTATTGCTATTACCGAGTGTATGGCTTCGTACTGGTTAGTTAGTAAACTGCCGCTACTATCGCAACGCTATCCAAAAATCGATTTGGAAATATTGACAGGAATCAACGGTGTGGAACTGCTGGAAAAGAAAGCAGATATTACCCTGTGTCTGGGCGAAACCAACTCAGAGATGTGGAGCAAGCGGAAAGTCGGTTGGGTTGAGTTTGGTCTCTACGTTTCTGACGAGTATCTTCGCAAATTCGGAGAACCCAAAAATTTTGGCTCACTTAGAAACCATCGTGTGATTCAAGCTTCCAGGGAGTTGGCTAACCAGTCGCAGGCAGATGCTCTTCGTAACGTTGTGGAAAAGAGTGAAATTGCGTTTTCTACGAATAGTATATTGGTTCAGTATATGGCAGCAACCGATGGTCTTGGTATCGCGGTATTGCCAAACTACTTGGTGGATGGTTCGCTAAATCTGCAACGTTTGCTGCCCGCGGAGTTTTCTATCAAACATGAACTGTGGTTGCTTTGTCATCATCACTCTATGGAAACAAGTACGTCACGTTACGTTTTGGAGTTTTTGACTGATTCACTAAAAAAAGATAGTCAGCTCTTTTGTCGGAATCTTGAGTAACAATTCATTGAACCAAAAGAGTTTTATCATTTTTAATTTGATCTTTGAAGAAATCTCTAACAGCGCTCACTCGTGCGGTAAACTTTAAACCACGGTGGGTTAGCAACCAAATGTCGAGCGTTGTCTCGAATTCTTCAAGTAAGATGCGCTTTAGGTTTGGCGATCTCTCAGCGACATAGTTTGGCAGTGATGTGATACCGAGTCCGTTAACGACAGCTTGAGTTTGTATGGCAAGGTTATTGGTGAACAAACCTATATTGGATTGTTCTGTGAGAGAGCGTAATTCACGTGCCTGGATGAAATTTGCGATCTCGCCAACAGCTTCAATTATTTTGTGGTCGGCGAGATCAGACAGCTTGCGTGGTTCATTGAATTGCGCCAAATATTCAGTAGATGCGTAAAGACCGAATCCAACCTTACCCAAACACTGACCAACTAGTTCTTCATCCCCTGGGCTCCCAATTCGAAGTGCGACATCTGATTCACGCCTGAGCATATCTACCTGGGATATACCGCCGATGATTTCAAGTGTGATATCTGGGTGTTGCTCGTGAAACAAAGGAATCTTCTCGAGTACCCAGGTGCTAGCTAGTCCCTCGCTGGTTGCAAGGGAAACTTTGCCTTCCAGTTTTTTCTCTTCACCAGATACCTGGTTGCTTATGATCCATGCGTTTTCCTCAATAGCAATTGCCGAATCCAAAATTTCTTCTCCAGTTGAGCTTAACAATAAACCATTTGGTAACCGTTCAAACAATCTAGCATCTAATGCATCTTCCATGGCTTTAATACGTCGTCCTACAGTCGGTTGAGTTACGCCGAGTTTTCGAGCGGCGCCGGACAGACTACCTGTTTCAGAAACAGCGAGGAAGTAGCGAATATCGTTTAGATCATACATTTAGGGTTTCCAAATAGAGCTCCTCTTATCGAAGAGTATAGCAACCCCCAAACACTCTTCTCAAAATTTCTTAGAGTTTTATAGAGGACAATATTTTGACGTTGAATCCTGTCATGTTTTCTTATGTGTAACTTGAGAACTTTGGTTTAAAACGTATAACACTTAGTTTTTGGGAATATTTCGTAACTGGAATTCTCTATTAGACCTTTTCTCCTCTTTCTGTTAGCTAACTATATCCGGTAAATTTAGTGCACGTACCGACGAGCGCCGAACGATCCGCTCGGCTTTAAAAGCCGATGCGGATCAACCGCAAGCTATTTCTAATCTGGGGCTTTGGTAAACCGTAAGTACGGAAATACGGTATTGAACGAACCGAATTTTTCTTTGGCGTCTTCGTCACTAACAGTCGGTGGGATAATCACATCCTCACCAGACTGCCAATTCGCCGGTGTGGCAACACCCTTCGCCGCTGTGGTTTGCAATGCTTCCAAAGCGCGCACAATTTCCGCGAAATTACGGCCGACAGTCATCGGGTATGTCATGGAGAGTTTCAACTGCTTATCGGGGCCAATAATGAAAACCGAGCGAACCGTAGCACTGTCGGCAGGTGTTCTTCCGTCAGGCATATAGGCTTCAGCAGGTAGCATATCAAAGAGTTTTGACACCTCTAGCCCGATATCGGCAATGATGGGAAAGCCCGCTTTTGCTTTTGAAAACGTTTCAATATCGTTTTTCCATTTCTTGTGGTCTTCGGCGTTGTCTACAGACACGCCAATCACTTTGGTATTCCGTTTTTCCCACTCATCCATCAACTGCGATACAGCGCCAAACTCTGTTGTGCAAACTGGAGTGAAATCTTTTGGATGTGAAAACAGGATGGCCCAGCTATCGCCAATCCACTCGTGAAAATTAATCGGGCCCTGGTCTGTTTCAGCGGTGAAGTCGGGTACGGTTGCGTTAATTCGTAAACTCATTGTTTCTCCCTATTTTAGAGGTTAAATTAATATTGAAAAATGTCTTGTAAGTAAGACGAAAACAGGTTTCACTGAAATACTACATCTGATTGTTAATGACCATGTAGCGCTGCAGTGATACCAAAAATGCCAACCAGGATTAAACTGATCGCCCACACAAGATCAAGATTAAACCAAGTTTTAGAGAGGAATTTCAGACCCAGCCAGAAGTAAATAATAGTTGCGATAATAGCACCCGCAGCTGTCATCGCCATTGTATGGATAAATGCAACTACGAATGCAGTTATGACGTTGTTGTCCATCAATAGTTGCGCAGCATGATGCCCTGCCGAATGATCATCATGCCCGGCAATGCCCAAAAAAATGGGAACCAACATTAGTCCAGCGCCATGTGCCATTGCTGCCAGAAAAGACCACAACGCCAAGCGCGCAGGGTGCACTCTCGCCAATATTTTTGGGTGGCGTCGGTTAATAAGCAAATAGATTCCCATTGCAATAACTAGTAGTCCAGCACCTAATCGAATCTGTATTTCCCATTCGATTAAAATAGTCATTAATGAAAATGGCAACAGTATGCCAATCATTGCCAGAAAATGCCCGAGGCCTAACATAGCAATAGCCTTGGGCATGGCACTGTGCTTTTTTTCCATCAATGCGGCTGACACTGCCAAAGGCCAGCCCATGCCTGGATTAATGCCGTGATAAAAGCCGGAAAAAACAACGGCCCCCCAAAGGGCCGTTGCTGTTGTCATATCCACTAATGATTAAACGCAACAAATAGTTAAACAGATGGGTAACAAAAACTATCAGTTGAACAATCGCCACCTTCAAGTCTTATCTGATGCGCACGTAAACCCTGTGGAAAGTCGATATAGAAATCTTTGTCAAGTTCTAATCCGCCGTTTTTTCCAACATGCGCCATCACCATTTGACCACCTTCATCGTTAGGATAGAACTGATCGTCCCAAGTGGAGTACAGTGAATTGGTCCAGTACACTCGTTCTCCATCACGGCTTATTTCTACCATTTGAGGACCAAAAGCAAAGCCTTTACCGTTAGGATGTTTGTGATGTGCAATGATGCCACCAAGCTCAACTTTTCCAGCAAGCTTGGGGTTCAATGGGTCTGAGACATCATACTGATGCATTTCTCCCAGCCCCCAACAGGCGACGTACAGATATTTATCATCGAGACTTAAATCAATATCAGTCACTAATGGCGGTACTGCTTCAAAACCTTTTAACAGCTCAGGTAATTCATCGGCTGAAGCCGGCACAGGATCGATAGTAATGGTTTTTTTGGATTGCCATTTACCATCATCGTCACGCCACCAGGTAAAAATAGCGCCTTGTAAATTAGTGGTATCCACAACAACACCACAAAAGCCGTATGACTTTGTTGGGTCGTGTGCGGGGCGTACTTCAAGGGCCATCTGGTAGTTCTCACCAAAGTCCATTGTCTGGATATTTTTGCGAGCGCGTAAATCCCAAAAATGAATAGAGTGACCATACTTATTAGCTAGTAGATCCTCCGGCACAATACCGTTCTCAAATTGTGGCGGTAAACCCCACTCAGAACTCACCATATAATCCTGTGGCAAATTCCACCAGAAGTCATAGTGCTTGTCTTGTTTGCCTCGATCCATCTCATAACGTCCGATAATTTCAAACGTTTCGCAGTCCATAATAAAAATTCCTGGAGGGCCATCTGTACCATCAGAACCAGCGCCACCCAAGGTGGAAACATAAATACCTTCTGGTCCACAGTGGATAGTGTGCGGACGTGAATAGCCTGTTTTTTCAAACAGCTCTTCTGGTTCAATCGTTTTGTGAATTTTTGCTTTTAACGGATCTTTAACATCGATGATATAAATACGAGAGGATCGAATACCCGGAACTATCAGATATCGCCTTTCCAGAAAAGCATGACCACTAAGCGGTGATAATGATGAGGAACAAGCATTCCAACCAAAGTGATGAAATTCATCACCTTTATTGGGGACTATAACCTGATGAACTATTTCACCATACGTTTTCGAATCTGGATTAAGGTCAACAACGGCAATTCCGTCAGACATTTCTCCATCGGGGCTTAGCATGACGGTAAAAGCGTAGTTTTCTGACGGCGCTTGCATGGCAAGCTTTGCAGATGCGTGGAACGTTGGATCGGGTCTTATATTCATTATCTTTACTCCTACTTCCTCGACAGTTTAAAAATGACGGCGGGATAAAAAATAGACAGCTTAGAGAGCAAACACCCGGAAATTCGAACACGATTATTTCCAAATAAACTATCTAAAACTTAATCACTTCGCCCACTCTATGTGCTCATGTTCTGTCTCTGATTATTTGGGAGTTTGGTCCGTTCACCCTGAAGCTTGTGTTGTGCCACGTTAAGTTAGGTATTTTAAAATTCCCGAATTATGAGACAAATTATCAATATATGAGAAAACGTATCATAAGATCAATTGCGGCATTTATCAAGATAGCAGTCGCGCACATGAGTTATTCAGCCGTTTTGCCTGATTCAGGATTCAGATCTATGCAAAAAAATGGGAGAAGTTAGGGGATAGATCAATTTGCAATCTTTGACAATTTAGCGATCTCTAACATTTTAATTTTAAGAAACTGCTCGTATTAGTTTTAAATTCACTCAGTTCTACCTATTTAGCCCCAATCAGGACGATATTCCTGGAGCTACAGGGCGCTTTTCGATTCCAAAAGTTTTCAATGCTGGAGGGTCATGTATCTAAATAGATAGTGATTCAACAATTTTTCTCAGAACAGTTACCAATAAACGATATGAAGAGTGGAAGAATCGTCAGCAGTAAACAGTTTTCCTATTTTAGATGACTATCGATACTTTATGAATCTGGTTTTAGGGTTAGTAAGAACAGCATAAAGCGAATGTGAGAGAGCCGTGTCTTGCGATAGTATTCCGGATAGTCTGAATAGCCAAAACCACGTCTTTTCAGGTAAGCTTCTAGTCATTCGGGTTCTCTGGCTCTGATGTTTCGGGTGGTGGATTCTCCATAGTACGGCAGTATTTCTAGTTGCAAGCCTTTTAGGCTTATGCCCTTGATAGCTTGTTTCTCTAATTCAACAAGAGGGTAAGAATAATGCATAAACAACATCTCAATATTGTCGGTGCCGCAATCGCATCGGCTCTCATTTCGCAGACGGCTTTTGCCAATAAAATCACTGAGCTTGGTAGTGGCGAAGGACAAGTTAATATTGTCGCCTGGCCGGGTTATATTGAGCGCGGTGAAACTGATCCTAATTTTGATTGGGTAACCGGATTCGAAGATAAAACCGGGTGTAAAGTGCAGGTAAAAACAGCCAACACTTCTGATGAAATGGTTGCGTTAATGAACGAGGGTGGGTTTGACTTGGTTACCGCTTCGGGTGACGCATCCCTCCGCTTAATCGCGGGTAAGCGGGTGCAAGAGGTGAATATTGATTTAGTGCCGAGTTGGAGTGATGTTGACGATCGTTTGAAAAATGCACCGTGGCATACAGTTAATGATAAACATTATGGTGTGCCATATATGTGGGGGCCGAATGTACTGATGTATAGCACGGAGGTGTTCAAAGAGGCGCCAACAAGTTGGAATGTCGTATTCGAACCAATGACTTTACCAGATGGAAAGTCGAATGAAGGTCGGGTTCAGGCGTATGATGGACCGATCCACGTCGCTGATGCAGCAAATTATCTCATGGCTACTCAACCGGAGCTTGGTATTGAGAGTCCGTACGAGCTAAATGCTGACCAATACAAAGCTGCACTAGATCTGTTGCGTCAGCAACGGAAGCTGGTTTCACGCTATTGGCATGACGCTTTTATCCAGATGGATGACTTTACCAATGAAGGGGTCGTGGCGTCTGGCTCATGGCCTTTTCAGGTAAACATATTGCAGTCCAAAGGTGCGAAAGTCGCTTCAACGATTCCAAAAGAAGGTGCCACCGGTTGGTCTGATACCACGATGATGCATGCTGATGCGGAAAACCCTAATTGTGCGTACATGTGGATGGAGCACACCTTGTCATCAAACCTTATGAGTGATTTGTCCGTTTGGTTTGGTGCAAACCCTGGCGTACCAGCAGCTTGTACCGATGGCCGTGGTATGCAAACGGCGGAAGGTTGCACAAAAAATGGAATGGATGATTTCGAAAAAATAAATTTCTGGACGACACCCGTAAGTAAATGCGCCTCACAGAACAACGAATGTGTGCCTTACTACCGCTGGGTAAGCGACTATATTGGCGTTATTGGCGGCCGTTAATATCTAACATTTGTTGTAATTAAAATCCGCTCTGTAAAGCAGGGCGGAATCTATTTCTGTTAGCTTATGACCGCAGCCGTTTCCTTCGAAAATACCTCCAAACACTTCGGAGAAGTGATGGCGATAGATCAAGTTAATCTTGACATACAGCCCGGCGAGTTCTTTGCCATGTTGGGTCCGTCAGGTTCCGGAAAAACCACTTGTTTGCGCTTGATTGCTGGGTTTGAGAAACCGACATTCGGCAGTGTTCATATTTTCGGTGAACGTAGCGACGGGGTACCGCCGTATCGTCGCAACGTCAATACCGTGTTTCAAGACTACGCATTGTTCCCGCATTTAAGTGTCTTGGATAACGTCGCTTATGGATTGATGATCGCAGGTGAGGAGAAAAGCACTCGTAGTAAAGCCGCGGACGAAATGCTCGAGCTAGTCAGTTTAGGTGGTTTTGGTCATCGCAAACCGTCTCAATTATCCGGTGGACAACGTCAGCGCGTGGCATTGGCGAGAGCGTTAATTAACAAACCCAAAGTTCTGTTGCTAGATGAACCACTAGGCGCATTGGATTTAAAACTGCGAGAGGAGATGCAGGAAGAACTCAAACTGCTGCAACGACGTCTCGGACTCACGTTTGTTTTTGTCACTCACGATCAGAGTGAAGCTTTGTCTATGGCAGATCGTGTCGCTGTATTTAACGAGGGGCGAGTTATGCAGGTCGACACACCGGAATCGATATACAAGTATCCAAACTCAACCTTTGTCGCAAATTTCGTTGGTGCATCGAATATCGTGCCAGCTGAATTTGTGTCTGCATTGACAGGCAAAGCCTGTCCTGCCAGCTTGCGTCCGGAATTCATCCAGATAGGTTACGGAGACGGTTATAGCGCAACAGTTGCTGATATCAATTTTATGGGCGCTGCGCGACGCGTCACAGTTGACTTAGAAGAATGCCGATTGCGGGTGTTATTGGGTGTTGATCAGGAAGCGCCCCGTATCGGCGATCAAGTGAAGGTAAGTTGGGCGCCTGAGAATCTGCATTTAATGGAGCAAAACAGTGGCAATCGCTAAGCCAACTGAAGCGACACGTGTTGCTAAAACTGGATGGCTGGGTCGACTTTCTGATCAGCTTTGGCGCAGTCCGCGGTTGCTATTGGTATTGCTGTTACTGCCTCCGATTGCCTGGTTAGGTATCGTCTATCTGGGCTCGTTGTTTGCATTATTAATACAGAGCTTCTTTTCTATTGACGAATTTTCTGGCCTGATTAATTACAAATTTACCCTAAAGACCTATGGTGAATTATTCATACCGGCAAATTTCGATATTATCGTTCGAACCGCCAGTATGGCGGCAATCGTTACACTAGCTGCAATAGCTATCGCTTTTCCAATTGCCTTCTTTGCTGCGCGGTATGCGAAAGGACGCTGGAAAGCCATTTTTTACCTGGGTGTAATGTTGCCACTGTGGTCCAGTTATCTAGTTAAAGTGTATGCATGGAAATTGATTCTGGCGAAGGAAGGAATCCTTAACTGGGGATTAGAGACCTTGCACTTATCCTGGTTACTTGATGCCTGGTTGAGTTTGTCTGTGATCGGAGGAAACTCCTTGTCTGTCAGTTACACCGGAACATTCCTGGTGTTCTTGTATGTCTGGTTGCCGTTTATGATCTTACCGATTCAAGCGGCGCTTGAACGAGTGCCGGGTAATTATCTCGAAGCGTCATCTGATTTAGGCGCCAGGCCGATGCAGACCTTGAGAACAATTATCCTGCCGCTGGCACTGCCGGGTATTATTGCTGGATCGATATTTACCTTCTCTCTCACGCTGGGCGATTACATCATTCCGCAAATTATCGGTTCTTCCCGCCTTTTTATTGGTCAAGCTGTTTACGCTCATCAAGGCACCGCTGGCAACATTCCGCTTGCCGCTGCATTTTCGGTTGTCCCTGTGATTATCATGGGGTTTTATTTATGGGGTGCGAAACGGCAGGGGGCATTTGATGCGCTCTGATCAACCCGCACCGTTATCGATAAAAATTCTTGCCGGGGCGGGCTTGTTGTTTTTGCATTTGCCGATTCTACTGATCTTCGTGTACGCCTTTACAACCGAAGATAAAACCTACCAATGGCCGCCACCGGGCTATACATTGAAATGGCTCGAAGTGACCTGGAATCGACCGGATGTATGGGAGGCGCTCACGCTTTCCGTCAAGGTCGCGTCTATCTCGACTTTAATAGCAATGTTATTAGGAACGCTTTGTGCTGCGGCAGTGTCTCGAACCCGTTTCTTTGGCCGCGAAGTTGTTTCCCTTTTAGTTATTCTGCCAATTGCATTGCCGGGTATTATTACCGGAATTTCTCTGCGTTCTGCATTTAATATTGCTGACATTCCGTTTTCGTTTTGGACGATTGTTCTGGGCCATGCAACGTTTTGTGTCGTAGTTGTTTATAACAATGCTGTGGCGCGATTCCGACGTCTAAGCGGATCCTTAATCGAAGCCTCTATGGATCTTGGTGCCAACAGTTTCCAAACGTTTCGTCATGTCATCCTCCCTAACATATCAACTGCGCTCCTTGCGGGCGGAATGTTGGCTTTTGCGTTGTCATTTGATGAAGTGATTGTGACGACTTTTACCGCAGGGCAACAAGCTACATTACCAATCTGGATGTTAGAAGAACTCGTTCGACCCAGACAACGTCCTGTTACTAATGTTGTCGCCATGGTCGTTGTCATTGTTACGTTCGTCCCGATCCTGTTGGCGTATTACTTGACCAGAGACGGTGACCAGGTTGCCGGCCACAGTAAATAGTCGTTACCGATAGATCAGCAGGGATATCTGGGGACAGTTCCATTCCGAATTACATTCCTAGATATATCGGTAGTACTCAGGCGACTGAACCAAATTTCCTAATGCCTCGCTATTGATAGAATTCAATTTATGTCTTCCGAGGTATGTAACCTAAGCAGCATGAGCGGAGTTAAAGTACCAATCCGTTTGACTGATACCTGTTTCTGCAGCAAGCTTTGTCTATGACTGAAAAACCCTTGATTGTGTATCCCGACGCAGATGGCGACGAGGAAGCCCTTTATGTACAACAGTTTGCCCGTTTACGCGAAGTTGCCAGTCTGAGAGTCTACACCGGTCGACCAAAATCGAATAAAGAATATATTGAGCGTATAGCAAGGGCACAAGGTGTTTTGCTGGGCTGGGATCTGCCTGTTGAAGTTATGCAACAAACGGATAATCTGGAAGTGATTAGTTTTACCGGTGTTGGCGCCGACAAGTTTATAGATCTCAATCAAGCCGCGTCTCAGAATATTGTGGTCTGTAACTGCCCGGGATATTCAGATATCACGGTTGCAGAACACACCATGGCTCTGTTGTTATCGGTTTGTCGTCGTATTCCAAACTATGATCGTGCAACACGTAATGGAAACTGGGAGTCAGATAACTCCGCGATTGAGCTGCACGGAAAGTGTATTGGAATTGTGGGTTTTGGTGGTATTGGCAAACATTTTTCGCAGCTGTGTAAGGCGTTTGGTATGCGGGTATTGGTATGGACTCGGAGCATGAATCCGAAGCTCCAGAATGAATATGGTGTGGAGTTCTGTGCGCTCGAAGAAATTTACCAACATTGCGAAATTATCTCTCTACATCTTGCATCAAATCCTGAAACAGAAGGCATTATTGACCAGAGTGCGTTCGAAGCAATGGGCGTTGGCACCATATTGATCAATACCGCTCGCGCCGAGCTCGTAGAGGAAGAAGCACTGATTCAGGCATTGCAAGTCGGTAAGCTAGGCGCTGCTGGTCTTGATGTGTTTCACGACGAGCCGCCGTCTTTAGAACATCCATTGATCGATATGAAAAATGTTGTTCTGACACCACATATTGGATACAACACCCCTGAAGCGGTATCCAGGTTATTTTCTATTGCGACAGACAATCTAGTCAGTTACTTTCAAAGAGAGACTAGGAATCAGGTTAACTAGCTAGGTTCCTTATTGATATTTAGAGGGCGCCCTCGCCACCTAGTCCTTCTACAAAGACCCAGTGGCGAAGCGTTAAAATTAAATTATTCTACGGTAACTGACTTTGCGAGATTTCTGGGCTGATCAATATTTTTTCCCAAATACTCCGCAGTGTGATAAGCAAGTAGTTGCAACGGTACATTGAAGGTAATTGGAGAGATCAAGTTATCACCACATTCGAACTCCACTACGTCTTTAATTTCGTGATTACTTTGACCATCTATCTTGTGATCCGCTAGTAGATATACCTGTCCATGCCGCGCTTTTACCTCTTCGATATTTGAGCTGAGTTTTTCGAGTAGATCGTTTTTGGGGCATAACACTACAACGGGCATGTTCCTGTCGACTAAGGCGAGGGGGCCATGCTTTAATTCGCCGGCTGCATAGGCTTCTGCATGAATATATGAGATCTCCTTTAGCTTTAGAGCGCCCTCAATCGCGACCGGATAATGATGACCACGCCCGAGAAATAACACACTCTTATGTTGTGATATACGTTGGGCAATTTCTTTTATTTGCTCTTCAGTTTTTAACGCGTCTTCCAGCATCTCAGGTAAGTGGGATAGTGCGTCTGCAAAAGAATCAAGAACCACGTGTGACGAATTTCTTAGTTCACCAAACTTGAGAACCAGGAGTGCGAGAGCTGTAAGTTGTGTAGTGAGCGCTTTTGTAGAAGCAACTCCCACTTCGATACCTGCCTTGGTCAATATCACCGCCTCACTCTCTCGATACAAAGAGCTATTGTCAGTATTGCAAATACCTAGGGTTCCTAGATACGGCGACTCGTTGGCGAACCTTAGAGCTGCGAGCGTATCTGCGGTCTCTCCGGACTGAGAGATGCTGAGAAAAAGTGTATTCGGTGGTACGACCGGATCGCGATATCGATATTCGCTAGCAATTTCTACCTGACAAGGGATTTTCGCTATTGATTCTAGCCAATACTTAGCTACCTGACCCGCATTTAACGAAGTACCGCAAGCGACAATATGAATGTTATCTACCTTATCTAGAATCGTACAGCTACCCTTATCAAACAATCGATTTGATGTCCTGCTATTGACTAGTCTTCCAGAAAGTGTGGCGCGTACCGAATCTGGCTGTTCGAAAATTTCCTTTTGCATGAAGCTAGCGAACTTGTTTTTAGATGTCGTGCATTTACTATTCGCTAAGCGAGTGCCAATTCGACTAACATGCTTGCCTTCAGAGTCATAGAAATCGCAGGTTTCAGCTGTAACTTCGGCGATATCACCATCTTCCAGATAATATACAATCTGATTTTTCTCTCGCAAGGCAATAGGATCCGAGGCAACCATGTAACCTTTTTCTCCCTGGGCAATAATTAATGGACTTCCTTTTCTTGCGGCGATTATTTTTCCTGGTTCACTGTTAAAGGTAATCGCAATGGCATAAGACCCTTCTAAATGACCAATTGCTTTTCGACATGCGTCGAAAAATCCGACTCCGGAGTTTAGGTATAAATCCACCATGTGTGGAATGGTTTCAGAATCTGTTTCCGATGTAAAAACATAACCACGATTGATTAGAAATTGTCTGAGTTCGTTGCTATTTTCAATAACGCCATTGTGCACAACAGCAACAGCGTTACCCGATATGTGCGGATGCGCATTTTCTCTGTTTGGCTTTCCGTGAGTTGCCCATCGTGTGTGTCCTATTGCACAAGTTCCACTTAAAGGATTTTTCGTAAGGCTATTCTGTAGCGCAGAGAGGTTGCCCGCTTCTTTTCGGATTAAAGTTTCCGTTGTGTTTTGTGCCGCAATTCCAGAAGAATCGTATCCACGATACTCTAGAGTTCGCAATCCATCAACAATTAAGTTTACTACTTCATTATGTGCTGTTGCACCGACTATTCCACACATGTCTATTCTCCGTATCTAATGTTCTCGCTAGTCTGCGAATCTGCAGTCAGTCTTTCGACCAAAGACTTGCAAACCACAAACAACTGATCAACCATTACATCGAAATCTGCGTCGATTCCATGAAATGGATCTGGAATAGTGGTGAGCTTAGGATCTTGAGAAAATTCAGTGATCATGTTCACCTTGTACATGAATTCGGAAGGGCAAATAATGGAAACATAATCGAGATTTCGTTGATCCATTACGATGATGTGATCAAACTCAATAAAGTCTGTCACACTTAACTGTCTTCCTCTCAATCTGGAAATATCTAGGCCTGCATCCCCCAGGGCACGAATTGCCCTCGGGTCCGGTGCTTTACCAATATGGAAATCGTGTGTTCCTGCTGAATCAGACTCAAACTCTGTGCTTTTCTTATTAATCGCAATCAGGAAGTCAAAAATGCCTTGTGCACTTGGAGATCTACAGATATTGCCATAGCAAACAAATAGTACTTTCTTAGGGCTGGCAGGTTGCAACGTTGAAGTGTGAATGTTAAGGCTGAACTTGGATGGGTTATTGCTAATAATTTGTTTAGAATTCATGTGATATACCTAATGTAAATGTTGTTTCGTTAGTAAAAAAGTTGTTCAAGTATTTTGCTGAGACAGCTGTATTGCTTGTCACATAGTGGTGAGCGTTTGCGAAAACAGAACTTGCGGTATTGGACTCTGTTTGACTGGAGCTCCCGCCTACTTGGAAATAGTTCTTCTTCCCATAGCTCTTTGTTAGCGAGACAGAGAGGGCGGTACTGGTGCCGTCATTTTTATTCTCGTTGTAAAAGAGTTGCGCCATCGGGGTGACGGTAGTGGGCGTGTTAAAAACGTATCCTGCATAACCCAATATGTTCTCTGTATCACTTGAGGAGAAAGTAGGAACAATGCCCGCGAGAACGGTGTTTTTCTTCTTGTCTTTAATGGAAAGTTCAAGTTGTAGCTTGACCTTTTTAGAATCACCAGTAAGAAGTTGCTGCGTACCAGAGAAAAAAAGCGAAGCTTTTTCAGTAATACGGTAGGAGCCTGATAGTCCATACGTATTTTCAACTGTCTCGCTATTTGGGATGCTGTTTAGGTTTGGCGTGATCACAGGTTGTTCGTAATTGCGGTACTCGGCTCCCCATCGAAATCGATAGTTTTCTGCAGAGGAGTACGAGATTCGAAACGATCCAAGAGATTCTTTATTGGGTGACTGAACTGATCCGTAGCTCAGTTCTAGCTTCCTGGATTTGACCTGTCCTAGCATCTTTAAACCATCCAACGCAGAAATATTATTTCTTTCCTGTTGTAGAATTTCCTCGAAGTATTTTTTTGCATCGCTCAATTCGTAGTTTGATATAAGGGCGAATCCCAGCCCGGCTTTGATTGCATTGTTTTCGGGCTGAATTTTCAGCAGATCCCTATAAATTTTAAGAGATTGTGGAATTTTGCCCATCCAATGCAGCATTCTTGCTCTACCCAAAAAAGCTGGCGTAAGAGATTCGTTGCTGGAAAGAGATGTATATATAGCTAGTGCACGATCCAGTTGGCCCTGCCATTCGAAGGTAACGGCGAGGTCCAGCTGATAGATTTCGTTTTCTGGATCGTTCGCGATTGCAGACTCAAATAAATTCTCTGCTTTATCCAACTCCTTTTTGCTTCTTGCAATCAGGCCGAGATAGAAATAGCTCTCCGCAATATTTTCTCCAGCGTCAATACATGCGGCAAACTGTTCACCTGAAACAGTAAACTGCTTGTCGATAAAATTCTCCATCGCGTCATGGGATTTACATTGCGCCATGACTGTCTCTCCATAAAATAGGAATGCAGTCGTCATCGCTATCGAGAGTGTTGTCTTAGACATGTCTATAAGATTTCTCATGGTTTTTCGATGGATCAAGCAACTAATGCAGGAACTGCTAGATGGTTATGAAACTCGGAAGCAGGTAAATAGGTTTCCTTCCAACTCCGAACCATGGCGATAGTTTGGTATTCCATTTTGGTGGGGAGAGTTTCACCACGCAGTTCACGGATACAAAGCTCGGGCATATTGATACCGGAGGCGACAGTTAGCGGCATGGTTCCAGGAAATCGTGGATTTATCTCGAGAAGTCTGGGTTGATTTCGGTCGTCCATCTTGAACTGAATATTTGCCACATAACGAATACCAACATGGGTGGCAATTTTTGTGGCCATATCGCTGATTCTCTTGTCAAAAAGCGTTTGACTAATAACAGCAATTCCTGAGTCAACTTTGATTCGTTCCCTGATCACATTTGCAATTAAATTTCCATTTTGGTTTACAAAAACATCAACTGAAAATTCTTTGCCTGGAAGATAATCTTGAAGTAAAAAACTACCGTCTCGAGGGATGGTCTTCAGGTCCGCTGGTTTTTCTATCAAAGAGATGTCTCTCGATCCGCTGCCGCTTCTTGGCTTAGCGATGAGAGGAAAACTTAGGCAGCTGATGTCTGTGGAATTATCGAGTATTTGAAAGGGTGCCAGTGGTACAACACCTTCGAGCACTTGCATCAGCTGATATTTGTCGTAGCAATCTCTTAGTACCGAAGCCGGCGAAGTGATCAAATTAATGCCAGCTTCTTCGAATTTACTTCTTTGTGATGCCAATGGCGCAAGCTCACAATCTACTGTGGGAATTACCGCATCGATTTTGTTCTTTAAACACAGCGACAAAATATAATTCGGAAAATCCCTGTTAGTACCCGCCGGTACCAGAGATCGACGTTCTGCTGGCACGAGATAGAGACCTGTAGAGTGCTTGTCCATGTCTGCCATAAAAATGTTGACGCCTTTCATGTGAGAGATCGCGTTTAAAATAGCAATTGCTGCTGATCCACCTGCGCCTGTAATTAAAATATTCATAACTTTTTTCGATTGATTTGTTAAATTGTTCGGATAACTTCCAATGGCTCTACGAGTCCAAACCCAGCGAACCGACCCCAGTATTCAGCTGTAGAGGTAATGAGGGACTCCTTGAGATATCGACACTTTGTTGTCTGTGTCCGATAGCAGGAGATAAGGTCTTTCTTCTCTTTAATTGTCTTGCTGATATCTACGAAGCGAGATGGAATAAAATGAATATTTGAGGAAGGGCTTTGGTAACTCTGCAGCTCTTGCACAGACCGAGCCGATACAATAGTGGCGCGGTAACAGTTACGATGATCCTGGTGTGAATCATTTTTGGAGTGGGTATAAACAATATCTGGCTCAAATTCGCGAACCACTCTAGAGATTACTTCGATGGTTTCTGCTCCCTCAGAAATATTGGTGTCCTCAAGATCACCCATAAACAGTTTCGCTTGTAATATTGCGGCGGCTTTCATTGACTCTCTGATTCTTAGTTCAGTTTCTCCACCACATTTGCCGCTAGATAAAGTGAGAATAGCGATCTCGTCGCCATTGTTTCTGTGATTTATCAGTATTCCGCCACATCCGATTTCCACATCATCAGGGTGGGCGCCGATAGCCAACACTTTCTGCTTCGGAGATATAGCATTGCTACTCACCACCTTTCGTAGCTGCTCGCGTACTTTCGATAGCAGCTTTTCTTTGTTAACCGGCTTACTCAGAAATCCATCAATATTGGTGTCTAGTGCCCGCAATGTGACGTCGGTGCTCAGACTCCCAGTCATAAGCAGTACTCCGCATGTCTGATACTTTTCTTTGATTAGCTGTGCATAATCTATGCCGTCTAGATCGGGCAGGAAAATGTCAGAGATCACCAAGTCCCATTTTTCCTTCAGAAGTGCGATAGCTTCGCCCCCTGAGTCCGTCGTTTTTATGTTGGTGTAACCCGCGTCTTTCAACCAACGTTGCAGAATCAAGAGTATGTCTCGATCATCATCGACCACTAAGATTTTGTTGTTCACTATTTTGTCCCCTGTAATTTGATAGGGGTATTTTTGTTTTTCAGGCTTTCTCCAACAAGACTTCGAAAGACGAGTTTGGGTGGGCAAAAGATTGCAGTCATGTACTTCGGGACAGTCGATCAAGTGAGAGGTGTTCTTAACCTATCCTTTAGGTCAGGTTGGATGACTGAACGGTCAGGTGAAATAGACAAGCGGCACTGTTAGGATGTCCTATCACTTACAGGCTTGTTTCTCATGAAAGGCATTATTTTTTCGAGTTTTCTGGATTTCGTCGAACTGCGACTGGGCGACGACTTCTTGGAAGAGATGATCGACGTTTCTAATCTGAAAACAAACGGGGCTTATACTAACGTCGGCACTTATCCTGTCGAGGAGTTGGTCACCATGCTTGGGTACGTTCTTAAAATGCATGCTATTGACAAAGACCAACTGCTGAAAGATTTTGGTTGTCATACGTTTGGACATCTGACCAAGAACTACAATCATTTAGTGGTGGATTTCAAAGACGCGTTTGACTGCATATACAACGTCGATCAAACTATCCACCAGAACGTGCTAAAGCTCTATCCAGATGCGGAGTTGCCAAACATGAGGGCGAAAATATTAGATCAGGGCAACAAATTGCATTTAGTATACGAATCAAGTCGGCCATTTATGTATGTGGCTTATGGCTTACTAGATGGTTGTGTAAAACATTTCGATGATAATGTAACGATCGAAATGCAAGACCTATCTAATGGTGTTGGCACCCACGCTGAGTTTTATTTGACACGAGATGACTGACCGGCCCGATAAATTTCAGAAACGATTCGAACGCGAACGAGCCGCGCGGATCGAAGCAGAACGACTATTGGAAAAGATTTCTGGGGAGCTTTATCAGTCGCTACTGGAAACAAAGGAAAGCCAAGACATGCTACAAAGTGCGATGTCCAGCATGGCAGATGGTTTTCTCCTGTTGAATGCAAATGATGAAGTCATTCTCTCCAATGAACAAATTCGGAAAATATACGCGAATAGACGACATATTTTTGACACGGGGCACTCGATTTTAGAAGAGTTCCAAGAGCTAGTTTCACATCCGGAGTATGTTGCAGTGAAATCCGGGTCCCGACCAGAGGCCTATTTTGAGATTGAGTATGTCGACGAAACTATTGTTTCCGTCAGTATGGCCTCAACTCCCGAAGGACACCTCGCCTCAACTCATCGCGATATTACTGCGCTAAAGAAATCGGAAATCGAAAAAAGAGAGCTGTTGGTAGATTTGATGCGTTCTCAACGCATGGAGGCAATAGGGCGAATGTCTGGAATGATCGCGCATGACTTTAATAACATTATTGCCGCTATTCAGGGATTCGCCGGATTTCTGCAGGAAGACTTGCCAGAGGATCCGGCTTTGCATGACATGGTTCATCGAATCATTTCAGCCACTTCTCGAGCCCAAGATTTAATCAAGCAAATACTGGAGCATGGAAACCAGCAGCAAGCTTCGGTGCATCAGGTCTCTCTGATACCCGTGATCGATGATTGCGTCGATATGTTATTGCCCACTCTGGAATCCAAGGTTCATATTGATATCGATGCACCTGAGAAGCCAATCTGGGTCGAAGGCAATGAAAGTCGACTTGGGCAGCTATTTACTAATTTGCTAACCAACTCTGCTCGTGCAATCAAGGAAAAATCTGGGTCAATCTATATAGCTGTAGAGGTACATGAAGGATTTGAGTTTCAAGATTACCACCCTCCGGGTTCGCAAATATCTCCAGCTTCCGACTCGGCAATTACCGTGCTGGGCAACTTGAGCTATTCCGGAAATTGTGTTGTTGTAAATATCCTCGATACCGGTTGCGGGATGACGCAAATTGAATGCGACCGTATATTTGAAATGTATTTTACAACCAGGGAGAACGCGATTCATGGCGGTGTCGGCATGTCCAGTGTGGCAGAAGTAGTAACAGAATATGAAGGAGGGATACAGGTTAGTTCAAAAGAGAATATTGGAACGATTGTTACTGTGGTGTTTCCACTGCTTAAAAAGCTCAACCTTGCGTCTGACCCTTTTAAGCAAGATAACTCGAACACGAAAAATCAACAGTTTGATATTCTTCTAGTCGATGACGATATCAACGTTGGTGAAATGGTAAAGAAAATGTTGGAAAGATCCGGGATATCGGTGGAATATCTCTCCTCATCAAAACGGGCTGCTGACATCATTACGGAAAACCCTTTTCGGTGGAAGTTAATCGTTAGCGACCAGATAATGCCGGACCTGAAGGGTACTGATCTCTATTTGGCGCTCAGAGATCGGCAAATAGATCTGCCCTTTGTCATTTGTTCTGGGAAAATAGACACCGAAAGTGAAATGGTGATCAGAGCGTTAAAGATCGATGTCATACCAAAGCCTATTGACAAAGAAACCTTGCTGGATAAGGTTAAACAATACCTTTAATCAGGTGCTCTTCAGCTTGGGACAGCCTGATTCGAGCAGGTTACAATGCGTGGTAGTATCTATCTGGACTGGAGCCCTTTTTCTTAGCTATTGAAAATAGTCATCGCTGATGATCACGATTTGGTCAGGGACGCTATCATTACCCTGATTGAAAGAGATGATCCCAATTCTGAAGTTTTCGGCGCAAGCGATTTCGATAGCGCTCGCGAGATACTTGATCAACAGCCTGATGTTGATGTCTTGCTGCTCGACGTAATTATGCCCGGAATGGCAAATATGGTGTCGGTACGCACGATCCGAGACAACTACCCTAAAATCCCTGTCGTACTGATGTCAGGTCAAATCAGTCAGGGCGATGTCGAGCGCGGATTCGAGATGGGTGCGCGGGGGTTTATTCCTAAAACGATGAATGGGAAAACCTTGCTATCGGTTCTACACCTCGTAGTTTCGGGTGCCAGATATATACCCGATCTTGTGTTAGATGCACCCTCGGAACCTAAACAGGTTAACGCCGACTCTGCAAATCTTTCAGCGCGGGAACTGGATGTTTTAAATGAGCTTGTTAAAGGTTTGTCAAACAAGGTTATTGCAAAAAACCTTGGGGTAGAGGAAACCACCGTTAAGTTACATTTGCGATCTCTCTTTAAAAAGCTTGAAGTTAAGAATCGAACAGAGGCAGTGATTGCCGCGATGGAGCAAGGCATTATTTGCGAAAGTTAGCTTATTTCACCGACAGGGCCACTCTAGCCGACTTTTGGAGAATTCGGAAACCTCAGTTTAAAAGTGAGTGCTCCACCTGTCTCCGGATTGGTGTAATAGCGAAACTCGATGTATTCCTCATGATGCTTCCACGAATCGAGCTCGAAACTAAAAGAAGACAAACCATAATATTCTGCAATCTCTAGAAAGTACCGTACCCTGGTATCAGGATAGTGCAGGACCTCTAGTACCAGCCTCTGTTGAGCTGAGCCGAGCCGATAGTAAACTCCCTTGAACCGCGATACATCGCCATCGATTCGCTCCATTTCTTCGGTCTCGAGAGTATACCCCCGTTCCGACATTATCCGTACCGTTTCCAGGGCATACTCTGGCGACATCTCCATAACGAATTTCTTGTGGCTAGCTAACTGAATGACAAGAAAAATCCTGGGTCTAGTATCCACTGACGCAAGATTAGTCCGATTACTATGAGTTCCAGTACGATCACTATGCGATAGAGCAGCTGTTTTTCGTTTTCAAGATCGATAGCTATTTCCAACTGAAATCGCTCCTTGTCATGGTCAGTGCCGAGGACAGGGCGGACACGGCGTGTCAGGTGTCGCTGCGATCCAATCTGGATTCGATCAAAACTTCCATCTGATACGAGATCTTCGATTAGTTCTCTCACCCCTTTTGCTGGAATGTCTCCCGGACAATCTGGCAGCATTAGGATCAACTCGGCATTGTCTGGACAAGGGTCGGGTGCGTGATTCAATAACCATTCAGCGAGTTCATGACGCGCTTGAAGCAGACCTTCATCGGCAACAATTTTCAGAAAGCGGCTATTCGTCCTTTCAACCATCCTTCAATATCTCAACTTAACAGCTAAAATTAATACGCCAAAAACGACAAACAACAAGATCGCAACACGCTTCAGCCATCGAGTTTTTCTTAACTCTTTTCTCAGATCGTTCCTGAATGACTCAATGCTTGAATTTGAAATTCTGTCGTTAATAGTATTGGTGTGCAGCTAAATAGATGTCGCTGCAAAATTGCATTATCGGGCACGAAATTGTATCAGCTAACAACTATATAAACTTAACGTGTGGGTGGAAACTGTATGTTAATTGACCTTTCCGGTTTTCACGGTTTTATCCCATTTCATTTCCGCACCTTGTATTTCCTTCACATAAGCGCCAAAAGTTACCGCACAAAGAAAAGCTCCATAACCCCCAAGATAAAGAAAAACAGGCCCCAGCCAGCGAAAGTACTGAGATTGCTCAAACTTGATCGCCATAAATGACACCGCCATTGATACAGAAAGCCAAGAATAGAGAAAAAGCGTAAAAACAGTGAGTGGTAATCCCGTTAACTCAATACCTAAGTAACGGGCCGGCACCTCAACTAAGGGGGGCCAGAGGGAGTAGGCGATGACCCCAAGTGAAACAACACCAGGGAACAGTATGCCTTCGAAGTAGCATTTATCGGCAGATTCCTTATCAACCACAAATGAACACAACGTCACAACCAAATAAACAACGCCGGAAATTATCCAGAGCCCCTGAAAAGCAGTCCATGACCAAGTTTCGTTCAAAAAGTAAAGCGCGATGAGTCCTGCTGACGCCGTGAGCTGAAACACTGGCATTAAAAATATAGAGAACCACATAAGAAACATCGAGAAGGAACCGAGACCTTGATGTTCATCCCGATTCAACCAAAGTTTTGCAAACACACCAGAGATCTGCACATTTCCGCGTGACCAGCGCAAGCGTTGCTTCCACAAGCCCAATAGGCTGTCTGGCTCTTCTGCCATAACTATTGCATTGGGTTCAAACAAGACACGCCGTCCAGCGAGTTGAGAGAGAAAAGTGGTAAATGTGTCTTCAGCCAAAGTATCACTAAATATCTTGCCGCCGATCTGTTGTAAGTTAGTCCGAGTATGTAACTGCGCCCCACCTGAAAGACAAATCAAGAATCCCAACACATTTTGTGCACGGCGGGCTGCACCGGTCGCAGTGATATATTCGAATGTGACGTATCTTTGTACGTAGTTGGGAGAACGACTGCCTTCTTTAATATAAGCAGTTACTGCCCCCACAGTTGGGTCAGACAGATGACGAGCCATTTTACGTAATGCATCTTGTCGATAGAGTACGTCTGCGTCCATTATCAGTACTGCCTCGCTCCAACTGTTCTTCCATAAAACGTCGAGTCCATAGTTCAATGTGTGAGCTTTTCCCTCGCCACCAGATACCCGTCGAATGTGGTAAACCTGACCGGGGTATTCTTTGCTTTTTTCAATAACGGTCTGCGGAGTTAAATCTGAAGACGCATCGTCAATGACGTATATGCGTAAACTGTTTGGAGGATAATCCAGTTGAATCAGTCGGTCGATGGTGGTTCCAATTACGGCGTCTTCATTCCATGCAGGAATCAAAATAGAGACGCGCGGCAAATAATCTTTTGTACGTTCCAGATGCGTTGCAAAGGCCGAGAAAGGGAGCAAGAGATACTGGTACAAACCGGCCAAAACAGGCGTTACACCTAAAAACACAAAGAAAGTGCAAATAACAACTAGAACTTGATGTAGTAGATCTGGCACCATTAATTTGGCAGGAAATAGAGAACGCCTAAGGCTCTATACAGAGCATCGCATGGTCAAAGCATACACCTAAATTTTGGTGCCAGGTACCAAGCGAGCGGAAACAACTCAATTAGGGGTAATAGTCTGACTCCACACCTTAAAAATCGCTGGAAACTTGAAGCTAGATCACCCAATTTTATTCATAAAAAAGCCGACCCAAATTAATGGGTCGGCAATGAAGTACTTTAGAGTGTAAATCCTAGAATCTGATGCGTGCACCCAGAGCGAAAGCATCGCCGTCAACACCATCTCGGTTTTCAAAATCCACATAGTTCGCGTAGATTTCCAAACCTGGCGTAGGCTTAATATTTATACCAAGAATGCTCATTTCATCTGTTCCGGTTAATGCGGTGGTAACGCCTTCATCGTTAGTAATAGTGCTTTGGTCAAAGTCACCGGTACCAATAGACACGGTGGTAATTCCAATGGTGTAACTTGCCATCAACCAGTCTGTCTCGCGCTCTGCCAGAGGGTTGTCGTCTTCGGAGAATGAATATGATAAACCAAAGCCGATGCCATGTTTGTAGGCAATTGATGAGGAAGTAACGTCTCCGGAATCACGATCGACGAAACCAGCGCGAGCGTCTAATGTTCCTCCAGCGACATCGCCCTTGTAGAAAAAAGAAACCTCGTTAGTATCGCCACTATTGGCAGATAGTGCAGCACGAAAACCGCCGAAGTTAGGCGTATCGTAGCGAATCCGGTTCTGTCTACCTATACCGTCGATGGATCGATAGTTAAGATCCAGGACGCCTGCAAACAGCAACCAAGATTCAGCGCCTCCTAAGTAGTTAAGTAGACCATAAGCTTCGAAGGTGCTGTCCGTAGCACCATCACCTTTACCAACTCCAATCTTTCCAAAAGGTCCGCCGACAAAGACATCAGAAACTCTGACTTCAGTGTCGGTTCTGTCCTCTAACGTATTGGAAACATTATCCTGATCCTGGAATTCCAGGCGGAAACCGGTATTGTAGTTGCCACCAAAATCCTGCTTGCCTCGGATTCTGAATCGACTGCCAGATGTATTGTTGTCCACTACTTCCAGGTCTTCGACGTCTCCGCCAAACACTGCGGCTGAGTTAACCTGTCCGGAAAGATTAAAGTCGAAAGAATGGCTTGGTAAAGAAACAAGCAGGGAAGCACACGCGACACCAGTGCCCAACATAAATTTATTCATTTGCTACTCCTCAGTTGTCATTGTCATAAAAATCGGTAAAAACATTACCGTTAATAACAAGACCGCTGTTGAGCACAAATTATTACAATTATTTTATATTTGTCATAAATACGCGAAATAAGGGGTCCACCATGCTCATTCGGTGCGTAACATATACTTGTTTCCAGAGGTTATTCAGTGGCACCCGTTGTCTTCTTTTGTGCCTGAAACTCTTGCCATTTTTTGTATTCGAGAAACTCCTTATATTCTTCAGAGTTGTCTGATTTATGTTGCAGCCACTCTTGATAGGACGCATTATCACTGGACGGAGTTGCTTCAACGCCGGCAGCTGCTGTTTCAGGCTCAGGCTTGGCTTCTGTCTGATTCTCCAGTTTCTCGATCCTTTGTTCGAGCGCCGCATTTTGCTCAATAGACTGCTCTTCTGTATCAGATTTGTTTAATAAAGCACCAACGTTAATCTTGCTTTCGCTTTCCTCAATATCCCATTCGTCCAGTGCTGGGCCTGTTGCGGCACATCCCGTTAGAATTAAAATACAGATTAGTGGTGACAAAGTGCGTATGGGTCTCATTTTCTTAAGATTTTTAGGTTCATGGATTACATAATTAATGCAACTTTTCAGAATGTCGTTTTAAATGGACAGTCGCTTGGAAAGTTCGTTCCTGTAGTTCGGTGGAATTCGCGGTCTGGGCATTAATATTCAGGCCGTGCTCCATAATATATCAGCTAACTCTTTCAGCTCCAGCGATTCCTGTCGGTAGTTGGGAGAACGACTGCCTTCTTTAATATAAGCAGTTACTGCCCCCACAGTTGGGTCAGACAGATGACGAGCCATTTTACGTAATACATCTTGTCGATAGAGTACGTCTGCGTCCATTATCAGTACTGCCTCGCTCCAACTGTTCTTCCATAAAACGTCGAGTCCATAGTTCAATGTGTGTGCTTTTCCCTCGCCACCAGATACCCGCCGAATGTGGTAAACCTGACCGGGATATTCTTTGCTTTTTTCAATAACGGTCTAAAGAAAGTGCAAATAACAACTAGAACTTGATGTAGTAGATCTGGCACCATTAATTTGGCAGGAAATAGAGAACGCCTAGGGCTCTATACAGAGCATAGCATGGTCAAAGCATACACCTAAATTTTGGTGCCAGGTACCAAGCGAGCGGAAACAATCTAAGGAGGGCGATAGTCTATCTGAATTCGAGTATGAGGCATCTGTCTTACTCTTGCCGGAGCCCTCGGAATACGTAGTTCTCTTGCAATCGGCAGTAGCGAAAATTTAATATGTGACCTAACGCGACAAGAGATGCGCCCACTACCGTTAGAATCTTCTCCCAGTTTTCACCGAGTCTGTCATGTCCAAGGAGCACGGTCGCAACTAATACCAATAAACCCAGTCCTCCGAGTGCTAAAACCCGACTGTGTTGATGTTTTTTGCACCCAAGAGTTAATGCATAAATGCTCATGGGTAAAATAGCGATCACCATCCACATGTGAAAAGTTTCATCATGAAGCGATAAACCTGCCAATGAAGGTAATAAAGCCACCGTCAGCGGTGCTACAAGGCAGTGGATCGCGCACAAAGCAGATAAGCTAATTGACGCTTTATCGACCAAATTTTGATTTGTAGTCATAAATTCTCTCTTGTTTATAAATGCATCTGTGGAAAGCTCCTGGATTACTTTTTAAACAAAACACTACTCCCCAGGGCAACCAAGTTTTGAATTCAACATGAAATTAAACAGCAGTCGTTGAATTGATTAATGTTATGTTATAACATAACTAAAATTATTACTACCTGAGATTGCTTTAATGAAGATACTGAACAAATTGCTGGTGGCTGCCACAATTTCATTTACAACCTTTCCGATTGCTTTTGCGGAAACGACAGATGATCCACAAATTAATATTGGTGTGGTCTTTGATGGAAGGTTTCAGGAAGGAGTGCGAAGTCTTTCGGAGTTTGAGGAGGGATTTGGTTTAGGAGAGACAGAGCTTACAATTTTCGGAAATATTGACGACAAATTTCGTGGTGTACTAACGCCGGTATTGGAATTTGAAGGCGGTGAAACAGAGGTTGATGTTGAAGAAGCCTTTATCGAAGCGATTGGATTAGCACCAGGTCTAAACCTTCGTGCAGGTCGTTTCTTTTCTGAGTTTGGATATTTAAATCCTGTGCATTTGCACGAAGACGACTTTGCGGACAGACCTGCTGTTTACCGGGCCTATCTAGGAGACCATTACTTTGATAATGGTGTTGCAGTGGACTTTTTAGCGCCGACAGACCAGTTTTTCTCTGTAACGTTAGAGGTATTTGATGGGGAAGGGCTTAGCGCGCCCGATACACCGGAATCAGAGATAGATACAGTCAATGTTGTTGGAGGCAGCGTTAATTTTGGTGGCGACTCAGGTACATCTAACAGCTGGCAGGTTGGATTAAGTGGTTTATTTAACGAAAATGGGATGGTGACAACATCAAGTCTTGGGACCCATGAAGAAGGCGAAGAGGAGAATGAGGAAGCGGAGGAAGATGGACACGGGCACGGAGCAGCGCTTACGGGAGATACTCTGCTTGGTTTGGACTTTGTGTGGAAGTGGGCGCCAAACGGAAATCTGAAAGATAGAAACCTAACCTTAAGCGCAGAATATATTCGTCTTGACGATTTGTTTGACAGTGCGGTCGGAGCGGTAGAAGGAGCACCCGACAACGTTGACGGTTGGTATTTGTCTGCTGCATATCAATTTGCCCCAAGCTGGACCTTTGGATTGCGATACGGCGAAGTAGATATTTATGAGGGAGAGGTAGAATTCGATGAGGGAGTGATCGAAGGGGAATTTGATCAGGAAACAATTTCTGAATTGGATATATCGTTGGCCTGGCATTCGTCACACTTTTCAACAGTGAGGGCGACCTATACTCGGGAAGAGCTTGACGGACATGAAGGAACTGAAGAAGAGAATATTTTTGTACTTCAGTATGTTATGAGCTTAGGTGCGCACAGATCGCATACGTTTTGACAAAAAAGTAGGAAGCTATAATGCAAAAATATTATGCAATCCTGTTTGTAGTATTGCTGATTGCACTTTCACCTATTTCTGCATCCGCTTCGGAACCGTTCTCTGTTTTCGCATGTGAGCCGGAATGGAAGGCGCTAGTGAAAGCGATTGGTGGAGACGACGTGAAAGTGTATTCAGCGACAACTGGAATGCAGGATCCTCACTATATTGAAGCAAGACCTTCTTTGATTGCAAAAGCTCGGTCCGCGGATATGGTTGTTTGTACTGGTGGGGAGCTTGAGATCGGTTGGTTGCCCGTTGTCCAAAGACGTTCAGGAAATCCGAAGATTCAGGGTACATCAGATGCAGTTTTTTTTGCATCTGACTATGTCTCTAGATTGGAGATTCCGGATTCTGTTAATCGAGCAGACGGTGACGTCCATGCTTCCGGAAACCCCCATGTGCATCTTGATCCTTACAGGCTATTGAAAATTGCAGAGCATTTAGTGCGGCAGATCAAGCGACTTGATCCATCACGCGCCGAAAACTATGAGCAAAGGTGGCAGATATTTAGGTCTCAATGGTCGGAGGCGATTGCAGGCTGGGAAAGCCAAACGTCAGCTTTAAAAGGAACGAAGGTGATGGTCCACCATCGATCCTGGAGCTATCTTTTTGACTGGCTTCAATGGGATACAGTTGCTGAATTAGAACCTGTTCCGGGAACTCCACCGACTACACGCCATTTAACCTCGTTACTGGATATTGTTCGTAGCGACCAGCCTGCTGCAATTTTACTAGCGTCATACCAAAATCCCCGCGGTGCAAAATGGATGTCCAGGAAAGCGGATCTTCCTATAATTTCACTGCCTTTCACTATTGGTGGATCGGAAGATGCCAGAGATCTAAATTCATTGTTCGATGCAATTATTGCACGACTCGTAGACGCAGTTTCAAAGAGCAACGAATAAATTGGAGTTTCTCCCAATTCTACTTCCCGCATTAATAGCAGGACTGCTTGTTGTACTCACCCACATACCCTTAGGCGCCGAGGTTTTACGTCGTGGAATTGTCTTTATTGATCTCGCGCTAGCCCAAACAGCAGCATTGGGGTCAATTGTAGCAACCTGGGTATTCCACAAAGAGAGTCATGATTCCCACGAATATTTTAGTTCACTACTAATATTTTTAGCCTCATACGGTGCGGCGATAGTGTGCGCGAGCGCCCTCTACTTTATTCGAAAAGCGCCTGCAAAAATACAGGAAGGACTGATTGGAAGTATTTTTATCTTGTCTTCCAGTATGAGTATTCTGCTTCTGTCAGAGCACCCCCAGGGCGGAGAACATTTGAAGGATATTCTGGTTGGACAAATTTTGTGGGTCGGCTGGCAGGACATCGCCGTTGCTATTTTAGTCACGGCATTGGTTCTAGGTGGATTGTATTTATTTCAAAGAAAGCAGAACCAGTTTGTTTTCTACCCCACACTGGCGATTGCGATCACGTTATCAACACAACTAGTTGGCGTTTATCTGGTATTTGCTACCCTAATTATTCCAGCATTAGCTGTTTATCGGAGTAATAGACCGCTACTTTTTGCATATCTGGTAGGAGGGATAGGTTATATATCGGGTTTGGTTCTTTCCGTATTGATTGACTCTCCTTCGGGGGCTGTAATCGTTCTAACGCTTTCCGTAGCAGGGCTGCTAATTTGGTTATTAGGAGGTGCGGAGAAACAGCGTAATCAAATCTAAGAATCTTTACAGTTATATGTATTTAGGAAAATGATTAAAGGTGACGACGAATGAATTAAAAAAAGCGGAATGGTTATTGACTAACCATTCCGCCTTACATAGACGCTTAAAATTGCGGTGGAGCTACTTGCTCATCATCTTTTTGATTAATCCAACGACCACCATCAGAGCACCGCCACCAAGACCACCTCCGGCAAGACTGCCTACGATCCCATCAAGGCCACCGCCACCGAGCATGCTCAATAACTGGCCGCCAAGTCCGCCACCCAAAACACCTGCAATGCTGTTTCCGACAGTTCCAAGGCTCAGATTTTTGAGCAGGGCACCCGCGGCGTTTCCTCCTACGGCACCACTGATTAAGTTAATAATAATCGGCATTAATGCTTCCATAATAAGTTTCTCTCGATAGTTGTAAGTTGCTGTAATGTTAAGTTTGCAGACGATGCTTGTCGTCAGCAAATTGAATTATAGTACACTTTTTGAGAGCGTCGGCTGTATTTGGCTAGGTGCTGATTTTCTGACAGACGGCTAAACATACTTGCTTCGATTTCTGGACACAGACCGTTCGTTTTTGTTTGTCGAGAAATAGGCAACGAAAAACACTATTATCGATTACGCTGTTCGACTGATTTACGGTATTTCTCCGTGGCTTTGATTTCTAGTCCTTGGCTCGCAAGAAATTGCACAAAAGCATGCATATCTATGCCGCTAACACGGTCTAGTTTGATTACACTTTCATCCAACCCGATCAGTCGATAAACGGGACGACTGTCAGCAGCGCTCGGTTCCGCGCCTTCGTCGATATAGGCAATATCCTGAAGACCAATTGAGAATGATTGGTCAATTTTTTCATCGGGTGAACGCCAGTCTATTTGTTGGTGGTTTGCCGTGATATGCCACTCACCACCAGATTGATTGAGAACTTTGGCTTGAAAAAGCATATAAGCACCGACTGCAATCAAAGCCAAAGATGCCAGGTTATAAACAAGGGCTTTGTCTTTCATCTGACTGAAAATCAAAAAACCAATACCCACTGCCAGCAGGCCTATACCCCATGGCATCAGTTGTTTTGCTACGGTTTCGGCACTGCCGATGTATTCAAAAGTCATGGCTGATTAAATTATCTTAAAATGCGAATTGGATTGGACGATAGCGTCGATAAATTCGTTAGCATCAATTGAGAACCAGCGTAATCATTAAAGCTTTTTGCGCCAGGTCAATCTTCAGGCCCGGATTGTTCATGTTTCTCTTGGACTAAATGCCCAGGTTATCGATCCAACTGCCAGCTATTCTGCCAGGTATTTGCTTGCAGTTGGATTGGTAAGCCGTAGGTTCGACTTCATGCACCTGCTTCGCCTTCCCTCGGCAGTTCCACTTTGTCAACATTTAACGAATTATGCGGCAAAGAATGGAGAACATGTATTTTTACGTGACACCCTATATTCGGTTCATAGGTTTCAGCACAAGTATAGCGCCTGTTTCATTGCTCAAGTGAACTTTTCTCTACTCTAGATTTTTGCGCCCGCTTTTCGAAAGCCGGCGGGGTCTAGTTCGTAGAGTGATTTGAATGCTCGAGAAAATGAACTGCGGCTCTGATAGCCGACCTGGTTTGCGATCGTGTTAATGGCCAGATCTGAAGTTTGTAGCAAGTGCGCTGCACGACGGAGTCGGTAGTTAGTTAAAAAGTCATGAGGTGGCTGGCCGAATAATCGAGTGAAATGGTCGGTAAAAGTTGACCGACTCATATGAGCGATCTCCGCCAGTTCTTCCACCCGATAGTTTCTATCAGACTCAGTAATCATTGCTTTCAGCGCCTTGCCAATCCTTGGATTATCAAGTACTGCTAACCAGGGAATACGCCAATCATTACGCTCATGAAGCCGCCGAAGTAACAGAATCAGACATTGTTTCATTAGTGTGCTGGTCAATGTCATGGTACCGAGTTGCGGATTACCAAACTCCTGCAACATGGTTTCAAAAGCACCTCGAATAAAAACAGAATCCGCAAAAGATTCTACTAGTGGCTCTTGCAATAGCCCGAAAATATTTGCGTCTTTACCGTAAGTGACACGAATACGTCCGCATGCGAGAACAATGTCTGGATCACCATCACCGGATTTTAGCCAGTGCAGATCTTCGGTCGGATGAATGCACAGGGACTTTTTAGGGCTTGGTTTCAGCGTTTCCTGGTCCGACTCTATTCGCTGTGTTATTCCAGGCGGAATGAGAATCATTTGATCTGCGACCAGCGGGATTATTTCACCACTGCCTGTAACCAGTTTGCCGGTTCCTGCCAGGGAATAATGAATAGTATTCGTGTCATCCGCCTCTATATCCAAATAATCACCGCAGCGCACATCGCATACCGCGAAGGGTTCTACCTGTACTTCGAGCGCATCGAGCAAGTTATCGGCAATGTTCATCCTTCAATTATGCAGTGTTCAGGCCAAAAATATATCTTTTTCGGTTTAAGCCCCGTCATTTGGACACCAATCTCGGCGGTTTCGTTTGTGTCTTGAAATGATAATGAATCTCCGAACATTACCTATTTGGAGAACAATTATGTGTAACAGTCATAATCATGATAAGGACGAAGTCGCGTCGCGTCGCGGTTTTTTGAAAGCAAGTACAACAGCAGCAGCTGGTGTTGCTGCAGTAGCTGCGGGTGCAGCAACCACTCCGGCACTAGCTGCGGCTAGTGACTACGCCGATCCAAAAGAGCCAGCCTTGCCACCAAGCGATATGGCTCTGTCGCTTGATCGCACCGCATTAGTTGTGATCGATCCGCAAATAGATTTTCTTAGCCCAGACGGCGTGACATGGGGTGTAGTTGGTGAAAGTGTTACAGAGCACGGTACGGTAGATAATATCGAGCGACTGTTTAAAATCGCCAAGCAAAAAGAAATCACAACTGCTGTTTCACCACACTACTACTATCCGACAGACCATGGCTGGAAGTTTGAGGGTGGTCTGGAAAAGCTGATGCACAAGATCGGTATGTTCGATCGAAAGGGTCCATTGGAACTTGACGGTTTCGAAAATTCTGGTGCAGACTGGATGCCTCAGTACAAGCCGTATATTAATGATGGTAAAACCATCGTGGTTTCCCCGCATAAGGTGTACGGCCCGGAAACAAATGATCTGGTTTTACAACTGCGCAAGCGTGGGGTTGATCAAGTGCTCCTCGCCGGTATGTCAGCGAACCTTTGTGTTGAAAGCCATTTTCGGGAATTACAGGAGCAAGGTTTTGAAGTGGCAGTGGTCAGAGATGCGACTGCAGCTGCAAAGATTCCAGAAGGAGATGGCTATGCTTCTGCGATCGTCAATTTTCGATATATGGCAAACGCTGTCTGGGATACTGACGAAGCAATTCGTCAAATCGAGGCCGCAGCCTAAACAAAGCGTGATAGAGAAGTGGGGAGGCGCGATTCGGCCTCCCGCTTCTTGCACTAGGAGTGCGATAGGGGACAGCATAGTATCGTCATGGATATAATGTGAACCCGTTCCCTAGGTGATCTGGTAATTGCTTGGGCGATTTCTTCACTCGGGCTCTCGGCTTTCCGTATGTCGGCAACAGTGTGTCTTTGCAGCATCTTGTTCAACAGACGTTCGCTCGGAGCCGATGCAGTATTCGCCGCTTATGATGAGAATTTCTTTCTCAACAACATGGTTTAACCTTCTCGAGATACACGACAATCTGTTTCGGTAGGTTGCAGTGTGAGTTCATGCTCAATCTTTGCCCAGTCATTGAAAGGCATTACATTACATAGTGAATGCACCTTCTCAGTCCAAACAAATACTGAGATGAATGGCTGCTCGTAGACCCGTGTAGCATGGCGCTCGCCGGCAGCATTCCAGATAAATGACCCACCTGGATAGTCACACCATTCACCAGACTTGAATCGCCAGCCTGTTTTGTCAGACAGATTTAGATAGAGCTCCGGTGCATCGTGGCAGTGGTCACGATAGAATGTGCGCGGCCCAAGCATAAAAATACCGAGACTAAAATCTGTATGGGTATATCCGCAGGCGTCTGGCCCGATCAGAACAGTATGAAGATTGCAG